>MFNH01000001.1:0-269 GCA_001781995.1 Candidatus Levybacteria bacterium RBG_16_35_11
CATTAGGTGAGGGGATACGGAAAAACCACAGCGGAACTCCTTACTGGGTTCCGAATCCAATATCGAGGTGAAACATGAAGGTACAAGTACTGGCCTATTTTATGCTGTTTCTATCGCCAATTATCGTATGCGCACAAGGAGATCAAATAAAAAAAGGCAATAGTCAAGTTCAATCGCAGATAGATGTTCTCGCCGCAAAGATAGCTAATGGCAAGATTGGAAGGATCGAAATGTTATATATACCTCCACGGGTTTTAACCTATACTCGT
>MFNH01000001.1:288-5135 GCA_001781995.1 Candidatus Levybacteria bacterium RBG_16_35_11
AGAAGCAGTTCCATTACAAGCTCACAATTCGTGATATACGAGGTGGGACATACCAAAACAAATTAATTGAGGCAATAAAGTCCATCGCAGTTCAACCACAGTCTGAAATGGCAGATATACGATGGGGGGTGATTTTTTATGATGCGGATGACATCCGCGTCAGTGCGATTTACTTTAACAAAACAGGAAGCAGCGGTGCAGTGGGGAATGTTCCTGTTTCGTTCAAGGGCAATTTCTTCAAATGGCTGGATAGCAACTTCTCCAACTGTTTCCGGTAATACACACGAGAGAGAGAGCTAAGGGAAAGAAAGGGTCTTGTTTCTTGCATTATAAGAAGGAATATTAAACCGCTTAATAACAATTCAGTTTCCTGACACAACACAGAATATTAATTATTACTACGATGACCCTCAGATGCAGAACGGCAAAGGAAGACTCACAGCCATGACCGATTCTTCAGGCATTACGTGGTATGATTATGATAAAATGGGGCGGGTGACAATGGAGACAAAGAAGATAAATAATCTGTATTACAGAACAGAATATGCTTATGACTTAAATGGGAATCTCTCTTCAATAACATATCCAGGCGGAAGAAAAATAGCATACACCTATAATCAACTAAACAAAGTTATATCAGTTACAGAAACATATCTTGGAACAACAAGAACACTTGCAAGCAATATTACTTACCTGCCTTTCGGGGACATCGCATCAATGACATACGACAATGGGATGATTACAAATAGGGGTTATGACAGCAGGATGCGTCTTGCAAGTCTTTTAACTCAAAACTCCCAACTCCAAACTCTCAACTCATTAACATACACACGAGACAATACAGGCAACATTGCAGCGATAACAGACACCCTAAATCCTTCAAAGACAAAAACACACACCTATGACAATCTTTATCGTTTGACATTAGCAACGGGGCAATGGGGAGCAATTACGTATGCATATGATTCTGTAGGAAACAGGACATATGAAACAACGAATACAGGGAATACGACATACAATTACACCCTGAACACAAACAAATTAACCTTAACTACTGGGGAAAAGAATTTAACATTCAGTTATGACAACAATGGCAATACCATTTCAGAAAACACAAGGCAGTTTATCTACAACCAAAATCAAAGACTGACACAAGTCACTGACACCGGCAATGTTTTAGGAGAATATATCTACAACGGGAAAGGACAGAGGGCTGACAAGCTGATTCCTTCACAGAATAAATGTACAGTCTTCCATTATGACCAGAATGGTTTGCTTATTACTGAATCAACAAGAACAGGGAATATTAAAGCAGAGTATGTGTATTTAAATGGAAGCCCACTTGCCAAAATAGAAAGCAATAATATTTATTATTACCATGATGACCATCTCGGCACGCCAATGCTGATGACGGATAGCAGTGGTTCTATTATTTGGCAGGGAGAATACTTACCCTTCGGCGAACCTCTCTCAATCACAGGCACTATTACTAATAATTTACGATTCCCGGGGCAGTATTATGATGCTGAAACGGGGTTGCATCAGAACCATTTTAGAGATTACAAAACAGAAGTTGGAAGGTATTTAACTCCTGATCCTTCCTTAACGCCAATGGCTAATCACAATATTCCATGTTTATTAAATCAGCACTTACAAAATCCTCAAGCACTTAATCTGTTTATTTATACAGCAAACAATTCAATCAATTTTATAGATCCTTTGGGATTAGATAGATATAATCATTGCAATGGTATGCCATTTTTTGCTCAATTAGCTTGTAAAAAATATGTTGATTGGGGATGTTCTGGTCCAAAAAATATTGTATGTTGTCAAGCTGAAAAAGATGAATGTTTAAATATAAATATAGATAAATGTAGCAACGAAGAAAAGATCCAGGAATGTAGCCTTAAATATACAAAGTGTATATCCAAAACAAAAGGATTAGATTAAAAGATGAACTCTGTATTAAGGAACTTCATCGGGTTTTGTTCAGGAATATTAACCACAATAGTTTTATCTATGCTAACTGTTAATATCTTTCCATATCTTATTTCTGAATACCTGCCTATATTTGTTGGTGCTTTCATCACAGCTTTTATTATTAGAAATAAACCAGTGGTGGTGGGTGGAATTCTATCTATTCTTATGATGGGTGTCTCTATACTAAATTTGATGTTTATAAGTTTTTCAACTGCAAAATCTGTGAATATAACAGGGTTAAATTCACAGATAATCATTTCACTATTCCTATATTTGCCATTTGGGTTACTAGGAGGGTATTGCATGCACATAATAAGGAGAAAGGAAAAGGGATAGGAGGATTCGGAGGATTGAAAAGACACTTAGCACTTAGGGGACGTTGCCAATATAAACAACTTATTGTCAAAAAAGGGGTCACCTATTAAAAGGCTCCCTGTCAAGAGAAAATTAGAAGAATGAATTTCTGAGAATCAGAGGCAATACATTTACAACCAAAATCAAAGATTAATAAAAGCTATGGATGGCAGCAATGTGCTCGGTGAATACATCTACAATGGAAAAGGTCAGAGAGCTGACAAGCTGATTTCTTCACAGAATAAATGTACAGTCTTCCATTATGACCAGAATGGTTTGCTTATAACCGAATCAACAAGAACAGGAAATATCAAAGCAGAGTATATATATTTAAATGGACAACCTCTCGCAAAGATAGAGAATAATAACATCTATTATTACCATGATGATCATTTAGGAACACCGATGGTGATGACTGATAGTAGCGGTGCGGTTGTCTGGCAAGGGGAGTTCAAGCCCTTCGGTGAAACGTTATCTATCACAGGTTCAATTACAAACAACCTCAGATTCCCGGGGCAATATTACGACTCTGAGACTGGATTACATCAGAATTGGTGGAGAGATTACAACACGATGATTGGGCGGTATCCCGAGGCGGATCCGATTGGGATAGGGCGGGGAATAAATCATCTCTATGTTTACTCATTAAACAACCCAATTATATATATAGACCCATTTGGTTTACTATCTTATGAAGAAGTATCAGGACTGGTTATGGCGAATAACCTTTCTGGACAAAGCGATGCGATGATAGTTTGTATTTGCTGGAAAGAGAGTAGTTTTGATCCAATGGCACAAGTTGGTACACATAGAGGACTTATGCAAATATACCGCGATGCCCTTAGCGATGTTAATAGAATTTATAAGCTTAATATTGACTACAGTTCATTGTATGGTGCTGCAACGAACATTAAAGTTGGAAGTCTATATTTAGGATTAAGAATTCAATGGGCCGGTGGAAATGTCACAAATGGATTGAACGGCTATGGAACTGGTGTTGGTTATGCTACCAATATCTTAGAATGTGAAAAATGCATAAAAGATAATCCATCTGAGTGTCAAGCATGCCCTTCCAAATGTGAAAAATGCTTAAATCTAATTCATCCATAGGTGATAAAAATGAAACACTATAGATTTATTTTTATTGCACTGTTTCTTAGTGGCTTGCTTATTTCTAAAGTTGAAGGAATTGAGAAAAATATTTCTGAATCAACGATGATAAATCATGAAACTTTATTTGGTTTTTTGAAATTTGAGGAAAATAGCCAAGAAACTTTTTTGCCCAAAATATTGGGAAAAGAAACTGTTTTAGCGATGAATGAATGGAATTTTTTAGAGGGAGAAAAGTTGAAGGAGTTTTTATGCGTGGTAACTTCTTATCGGAAAAGTTTTGAAGGTGGAACGCTACCGGGAAGAAAACTTAGTTTCTATAAAAAAATTGATGACAAATTAATAAAGAAATATAAGTATGAAACTGGAGATAGTTTTTTAACTATGTATCCTCTCTCAGAAATTAATGGAAATTTGCTCACAATTTGGGGAGGTGGGAGTGCGTATCATTTCAATGTTTTTTCATTGAAGGATAACGAAATAAGAATAGTTTTGGAAGCCGGCTCTAAAGCTTTGCCGGAAATTGCAGATATTGATAATGATGGAGAATATGAGATATTAATTTGGGCAGGCAATTTTGAGGTGCTTAAAACTAAAGAAAATACGGAACTTAGCTTTTTTGAAAAGAAACGTATATTTAAATGGCAGACTGCAGATATATATAAGTGGGATAGTAAATCGTATAAGTTAATTAAAACTGTCCCATGGGAAAACAGGTTTACTGCGTTAAAAAAAATAAACTGACACTGGTAATGTTTTAGGTGAGTATATCTATAACGGAAAAGGACAAAGAGCTGACAAGCTGATTGCTTCACAGAATAAATGTACAGTCTTTCATTATGACCAGAATGGTTTGCTTATAACCGAATCAACAAGAACAGGAAATATCAAAGGGGAATATGTTTATTTAAATGGAAGCCCACTTGCCAAAATAGAAAGCAATAATGTGTATTACTATCACAATGACCATCTCGGCACGCCGATGGTGATGACGAATGAAAGTGGTTCAACAGTTTGGCAGGGAGAATATTTGCCATTTGGTGAGCCTCTTTCTGTTTCAGGAACGATAACCAATAATTTAGAAAGAAAAAGGGGACGGTTCTATTAGAAAGAAAAAGGGGACGGTTCTATTTTATTGACAAAGAAGGCAATGTATGATAGATTTTAGGCATGCCGAGGACAGCGAGGATAGCGCCGAAGGAGTACGTATACCATATATTAACAAGAGGGAATAATCGCCAAGAAGTTTTTAAAGACGAAAGAGACTATAAAAAATATATTGAGATACTTCAGAGATATAAAGATAAATACAAGTTTAAGCTGTATCACTATATATTGATGAGGAATCATGTTCATCTTATCCTTGAGCCTACCGAGAGAGGCGGTACATTAGCAGAGATAAT
>MFNH01000002.1:0-4204 GCA_001781995.1 Candidatus Levybacteria bacterium RBG_16_35_11
AAAGCCTGACCAAGAAGCTTGACCTTCCTGAAAGATTCATCATCCATGGGGAAAACATAAACCGAATCTACATCATGATCGATCTCATCTTCACATTCAAGAGCCAGGGAATCTCTTTCATTCGCATTAAGACTGCCAAGAAAGACGCTTTTTTGCACTCTGTACAGGCCTTTATCAAGACAAATACGCGCCACATTCTTGCGTGTGGTATTATCCGTAATATCATAAACCACCCAGACCATTGTCATCTCATATCCTCCTTTTATTTTATCAGGCTATTCGCGATGCTGTGGCATTCCATCTGGATCGTGTTCCTTATCTT
Organism: Candidatus Levybacteria bacterium RBG_16_35_11; assembly: GCA_001781995.1. GTDB lineage: Bacteria > Patescibacteriota > Microgenomatia > Levybacterales > UBA12049 > MFNH01. The sequence goes on from MFNH01000002.1 coordinate 323, forward strand.
GACATTGCGCCCGTTATAATCGATATCTTTGTCAAGCGTTTCATTGACCGCTGTTATCAAAACAGCTTTCCCGTCCTTATTCATGTACAGACCACCTGGGATTTTATCAAAAAGCCCCTCATGTACCTGTTTTTTCGAAAAGAGGTTAATAACCGTCCTGTCGATATGTATCCTGAATATTTCGATCAGGTCGAAAACAAAGGATTTCTTGTTGTAATTATCTGTATGCAGAAATCCCATATATGGATCAAGCCCCGCGATGATGCAGGCTTTCTCGACCTGTGAATAAAGGACACCGTAGCCGTAATTAAGGAGGCAGTTAAATGCATCCTGCGCCGGGTCGCGGCTTCTTCCATTGAACTTCCAGGTTTCAGGCATGATGCTGTTCAGAGCCTCAAAATAGGTCAGGGACGCCATGCCCTCTGTCCCCATGATCGAGCCGCGCTTCTCATTGAGCGAGCCTTTCATGCTCAAGATGTCTTCTTTCAATTGTCCGATCTTTGCAATGTTCGGCGCAAGTATATCATAATCATCAGGACGGTTCTTTTTCAGGTCTTTCAGGAAATCAAGCTGGTTCTCGATCTTCTGTGCGATCCAGCCGCGCGCAAGGTTGAATCCCACAATTGTGGCTTCAGCTTCAAGCTGGCGGCGCCGGATAAGAGTTGTGCTACCCAGCTTGGAGTGCCACACCCTGCCATACGGGTCGCCAAAATGGTTCAGGAAAACTATATCGATATTGTTCTCGACCGCGAACTCGATAGCATCAGTGGTAATTGTGGCTGCTGTAGTGATGAGGATGCTGTCAACCTTATCAGCTGAGACCTCAAAGGTCTTGTCGTCATTCTTTACAAGGAAACAGTTCTTTTCCTTTTTAAGATACGCACCGCGGGTGTTTATTACGAGTTGCATTAAGCGCCTCCATTATCATTTAAAGTATGCTGCCTGACAGCTCCGAAACCCCTTGAAACCGATTTTCCTATGCCAAGATTATCTGGTATGATGAAATTGGCGCTGAACCCGCCGATGAATGTCATTACATTTACGTCTTTCAACCTGCTTTTCCTGATCTTAACCTTGACATCGCATTTTATCCTGTCTGGCACCTGATAATCCAGTGATTTCGACATGGAGAGCAGATTTCCAATCAGAGTTTTTCGGAGGAATTCCTGGGTTTCATCATAATTTTTCATTCCATAATACTTCATATAGTTCTCCTGATTCAGTGCAAGCCAGGGGGTGGCAAACTCGTAGGAATGGAACTTATCAGACAGCCCGAACTCCTGGTTCTTTACAGAGATACCCTTCTCCACAATCTCATAAACCTCCTCGCCAAGCTTTATTTCATCGTATTTATCATAAACCTGTTTTAAAACTTCGGCGCCGTCATTGATCCCGATGACCATGGGCTTGTCGTCTATGATCTTGTATTGCACAAGGGGATAGCGGTAGATGAGTTTGTCTGCGCTGTGCTGGTGAAGGAGGGAGTATTCATTGAATTGAGTGGCGAAGAAACCGCGAAGCTCTGAGGAGGTGCCTATGATTGGGCGGGTTGAGGCAAGTGTGAGGGTGAAGGATTTGAGGTTCATATTCTTTTATAATAGTCCCAATGCTTTCATCATTCTGTTGCGATTTTTATGATTATCAAAATAGTTAACGATTATCATTCCCATGAAGTCATTAAATTTCATTTCGGGAGCCATATAATGAGGACCACCATGCTCTATTAGTTCGTCTGGTAATATGTCCAATAATTTCTTGTCAGCTACTTTCTTGATTCCCACATGTAAATGATTGAGCGGTTTTTTAATTCCCTCATCGATCCCTTCATTCTGGTAATGAAAGAAAAAACCGGTATCGTGACGTACATATTCATAGCTATATTCATGAATATTCCCATCAACTATTATCTCAAAGAAATTTATCAAAGAACCATCAATTAGTTTCATCTTTTCAGAAACAGCGCCACAATTCTTTTGATTCTTGCTTTCGTTTATTTTGAAAGCTGGAGACCCATCAATTATCTCTCTACAATGTGTATAAAATATTCCTTTTATTTCGGTGGCGCGGTCTCTGACTCTCACTCATACTCATCCTTGTAGAACTTATAATAATAATTCAGTTTCATAGCCTCATGACCGTGTACTTTACCCTCTCTCCATGCTTTGTGAAACTCTTCCGGTGTCATACCGAATTCAGTCTCAATCCGGGATAGCTCTTTTTCAAGATCTTTTTTATCCATGATATGAAATGGCGGAATTTCATCACGCGGCACTTTAATAGATTTCTTCAGAGCTGTGTTTTTCCTTGCAGTTATTCCTGGTTTTTTTGATCTTTGTGTCATGGTTTTGTATAAGGTTTGATGGTACTTATAATTTTGTGGGCATTATGTTTCTTACTCTTTGTTCATATATCATCACGGCGCTGGGGTTGCGACCCCAGCCCCCGGTGAGGCGCCGCCGATGGCGGTGGTTTCTGTATTTCGATGGTTACATGATTACCTGTATTGAAGTTCATGCGTTGTCATTCATGTTGCTTATTTAACTGTAAATGTTTTCAGTTGGAGCCTTTAATCTTTCATTTCTATGTACTTATCAATAGTTTCTATAAACTCATAAAAATCCTTCAATTCCAGATTTAGATAAGAATATGCCCTCGAATCATCAACCCTTCCATATTGATGCACAAGCAGATTTCGAAATCCAACAAGTTCTTCAAGCCTGGTTGAAAGTGACCCTGGTATCACTCCATTTTCAGCAAGCTTTTTGACGCAATCTTTACTATCAGCCGGCATTCCAAATCCTTTCTCAGAAATGATCAAATTGCAGATGTCAAGCAAATTCTCACTTGCCAGCTGGAAAGCGCGTTCACATGCTCTTTTTATCAGACCATTGTTCAGGTATTCATCTTCTGCTTCTGGAAGGTAGTCCTCAAGTTCTCTCAGATAGTTCTCCAATTCATCAATTTTTTCAAATAATCTATCTTTATCCAAGTATATCACCTCAATCTTGCTCTGACGCGTTCCATTACATGCTTATGGTATTCCCTGGTGAGCCTTTTATATCGTTCATATTCCAGATCATTGATCTTTGAAAGTGTTAACACATGATACATGTCCCGCGTGTACATCACCCTGCCTTCGAGAAAGATCCTTTTGCGAATATAAACCGGCAATTCATCAATGAATGAAATATCGAAATTCTCAGGAACAGAATTGGAAAGAGATATTCTCTCTTTCAGTGTAATTTCAACATCTGGTTTTGGAATGACACATATATCTATGTCGCTTGTTTCTTTTTCAATCCCTCTGGCTTTTGAACCAAAAAGAATGATCGAGTGAACAAAACTATGGCTCTTGAGTTTTGAAATAATTTCGTTGACAGTTTTATCATTCATCATATTCTTTGTACCGTTTAATTATTTAAATACAGGTTCATATTTTAGTGCACTATAGTTATCATTTTTGTTAACTTTGGTGTATGTAATTATTGAAGATGTTAAGTTGTGTTTGCATTATTATTGATATGGGTGTGCAAGGATAACCAACCACAGAGGACACAGAGAGCACAGAGATCTGTTGCTTTTCTCTGTGTCCTCTGTGCTCTCTGTGGTTTTTCATCCGATAAGCTAATAAAAATCGCGAAATATTAACCGCAGATGAACGCAGATAAACGCAGATTTGTTGAATTGTCATACGCCTCCATATTTTATTTCATAGTATTTATCATAACCTTGTTTTAAAAATCCGGCGCCGACCTCGATGCCGGGCGCGCCGTCTGTCGTTTTGTACTGCGCCGGGGGGTAGCGGGAAATGAGGCTGTTGGAGATGGGTGAGGGGGGGAGGGGGTGTTTGGTGAATTGGGTGGCGAAGGGGATGCGAGGCTC
>MFNH01000002.1:4274-12109 GCA_001781995.1 Candidatus Levybacteria bacterium RBG_16_35_11
AACATCGAGTCCTACATCATCTCTATTATAGAACTTTTCATCTAAAATTCTAAAGTAGCCAATTTTTTGATTTATTTCTAAATCTTCTGGTTTGTATGGCATCCATTTTTCATATCTTACGCTTACAGAATTTGCAGCTATGCGTTTACTGAGCTTTTTCACAGCATATCGTCTCTCCCATCTATCTTCCTTGGAAAGTGCCTCTTTAATATCATCTGGTAATTTTATGTCTAAAGATGAAATTATGAAGTGCTCTTGATGCTCATCTCCTCTTAACAATTTCTTGATATTAACTGTTTTCTCATTATATTTATAACTGAAATCCGCATAAGACTTTAAAATCTTCATAGACTGCCCCAATTGTCCCCTTACAGATTCAAAATAACGAAATCCAAATTGATAAAATTTTTCCTCAAATATTTCCAAATTTCCTGCAACACTAAAGGAGGTACAACCCAAAAGAATATCATCATAAACCATTTCAGAAAAAAGTTTTTTATCTGATTCGAGTTTAACAATTTCTACTACTCCTTCCTTCTTTTCTCCATTCCGATTGCACCGACCACATACCTGAAATATCGAATCTAAAGGCGCCCAATCGCGAATAATATAGTCCACATCAATATCTACCCCTGCTTCAATACATTGGGTAGTTACAATCACAGGATTTTTCCTATTTCTGATGCAATCATTAATTTTTAAAATCCGCTCACTTCTTTGCGACGGCGCAACATGAGATGATAGGTAGATTTTGGGTCTTTCAGAGATTATTTTATCATCAATCAAATCTCTAATTTTTTTATAAATAGTTTTACTAGAATCTCGCGTATTTAATACTATCATTACTGATTTATCAGAATGTTTATTTAAAATAACAGGCAATTCTTCCATGAAATTTTCAATTGATTTTTTCTCTGGTTTTATAGTGAGTTTTATCCTTTTACGATTTTTAAAATAATCTTCATGATTAGGTACTCTTTCAATAACACCTGGGAAAAATCCTGGCTGTGTAGCCGACATTAACAGAATATGCGTGTTTCCAACCTCCGATAATTTCTTAAAGAAAAATTCAAAAGATTTCCAGAGTTCCGAAGGCAGCGCATGTATTTCATCAAAAATAATAATCGAGTTGAAAAGATTATGAAAACGCATAAGATGTTTTGATTTCAATGAAAACAGTGAATAAAGCAATTGATCGAAGGTAGAAACAACTATTTCAGAATTCCATATATTCAAGAAAAAATCAACAGAATTATCGCTTCTTTCTTCATTGTCTAAACCATCTTTATACTTAAAATCCGCTATCGAATACCTTGGCAAATATAGCCTATCTTTGTGTTTCTCGTAAATATCGCCTAAAAAATCTTTATAATTTTTATCTGTTTGTTCGATAATCGATAAAAAAGGGAGCGAAACAATAATTTTCGGGGTAAAACCTTGTTTTCCTTCGATTCTGTTTCTAAGTTTTAAAGCCCACGATGCAGATAATAAGGTTTTTCCAAGACCGGTTGGCAAAGTAATCGAGTGTAGACGTTCGTTTAATGGAAAAGTATTAACACATTCAATAGTTTCTTTATAAGCTTTATTTCTTTCATCATCTATTGATTTATTTTTTCCTAACCCTTTTATGTATATATCTACAAGATTATCTGGGATATTAATGGGATTTCTTTCATATTGTTCTGGTTTATCTGATGCAAGATATGCTTTATCAGATTCTAAGAGAATAGAATATAATAGAAGTGCTAAAATCCTTTGTTCGATTTGATAATCAAGCTCCATTTTCTCATATTTTCTATATAGTTTTGTGAGCTTGCCATATATCGAATCAAGCACATTAATATCGATATCTTTTCCCTCAGAAAGTTTAACATTAAAAAGTTCATAATTATATATTTCTGGATTCACATTTTCAATTTGTTTTTTTAATAAATCCAAATTTGTAGCAATAGTCTTTAATATTTCATCTATACTTTTATACTCGCCATGATGTCCCTGGATTCCCATAAATACTGCAAATGGCAGAAATGATTTCCAGTGCTCATCAAGCTGAGGATTTTTTAAGACCCATTTTTCTGCCATGTTCCATCCAAAAAACGCTGATAAAAGTGAATGTGATTTTTCTTTTTCGGTTCCCACATATTTAGTCCCGTTTATTTTGCTTTTTATATATTCCTGAAAGAAGTATGTACTTTTACCAAAATCATGGCATACCGCAATTAGAATAATCAGCTCTTCTATCTGATTTTTTGAAATTCCATTAAAACAGAGATTTTTTTGAGAGATAAGATATTTACTGGCCTTAGATACCTGATTAAGATGGTCACATAATCTTAGAGGAGTATGCAAGGAATGTGATATTAAATTATATTCCAAATCAACCATCTCACAGAAAAGTAATTACCTTGTCTTCAAATTGATAAGACTGACCTCTCATACTAACAGGAAGTGGTTTTGGAACCATATTTAACAGATAATTCTTGTAAGTGAAGGTTCTATCAGGTGTTCCTAGATGCGGAACCTTCAATTCTATAATATTATCTCCATCTTCCGGTTTAATTCTATCAATCAACAAAGAACAATCTTCTTTTCTAATTACAGTTGATATTTCTCTTTCATTTGGTTCCAAAGGTAATGTCTCAGCAATTCCCTCAGATTCATATTTTAAATTAGCAAGAAACTCTGACAAACCCATGCAAGGTGTATAAACTGATCTCTCTGTTTTGATTCTGGATATTAACTCATCCATAGAAAATTTTAAACTTACATAAAGGAGGTATGAGGGCTTCCTCAAAAGTTCCATTGGTATTTGAGTTGCCATATTCGATTCAGGAGGTCTCTTTAATTCTTTTGGAATCTTATTTTTTTTCGGAATTTTAATGGAATAATTTATATCTCCGGGGCCATCTTGCCTGAAATTAGTTACATGAGTAATTGTTTTGATTTCTTCCTCGATAGCAATCCCAACTTTTAATTTATTCTCAGCAAAAGTTTCAGAAACCTTTTCTTTTTTTACACCAAGAATAGCGCCTAATAGTCCTGCAATTGCCGTTCTTGGTGGGAATGGGTAAGAAAAAGATGACACATTACTGTAGGGTCTACGAAAATGACCATACTTTCCGCAGTATCTAAAAACAATGATTGGAATTGATTCCATACCAACCCATCATTTTAGATAATCTATGTTAAGATTTTCAATCTTTATCTTACCGTCTATCGCAGTTATTGCTGAGATTAAATTATCTCCGTAAAGTTCTGCAAATTCTGGAGAAAGGCAATACTCTACCCGCTCTATTTTATCTTTAGCTTTCTTCAGGGCATTTATTAATTTGCTGAAATCAAGAGTATAGTCTCCAATTTTTCTGATATTTATATCTTCTTTAATTTCTGTTGTTGGTTTTAGTATAATTTTTTCCTCTAAAGCACCGATATGGTATTCGGTTGGAACCTTTTTCTTTTCTCCATTTTCTTCAATTTCAATGTTCTCTTTATAAACAATGTTTAAAAGCAGTCTCGGTTGCTGTTCACGTTTTGTACGAGTATTAGCTGAAATCGCCTCTCTTATTCCTTTCCATAGAGCAATCTTAAATTTTTTAAGATCATTTTCTGTAAGATATGTTGTTTTTGCGGCATTTTCATTGGCAACACCATGAAATGCAATAAGTCCATAAGGAATTGCATAATATGTAGTTGGAGTTGAACCTTCTTGTCCAGGTTCGAATGGGATACTACTCCATCCATGAAAAGTAACCTCTTCTACGTGATTCAATGTTTCTCCGAAATTTATTTGAATAGGTCCTGTAAGGCTACTTCGTTCCCCCCACTCCTCAGGCGCATTTTTAAATGCAAGAGGACTTCCAAACATCCTTAAATCTAAAAATTTTTCTTTTAATATCTTTAATAATTCTTCGCCCTCAATTTTACTTTCCTTACCATCCGTAAGACTTTCTTTTACTCTCTCAGTAAGATTTGCTAATTTTGTTCCTAATTTGGTAACTAGAATTAAATCTTTGCCTTCAGTTTGAATTATGTAATCTCTCACAAACCTTTTGAGCCTTACATCGGTTACATAACATCTGTTGGTAACCTTATCTATTCTAGGTCTATTCTCGTCAGGATCCCCATTTGGATTTCCATTTTTAATATCGTACAGGAAGAGAAATTCATTCCGGTTTTTAATACAATTTGTCATTTTTAAATACCTCCTTTCTTTTCATTTGTTTGTTTAGTGTTACTTTTGCTTGGTAGATAATACCCTGATAGGCTTTGTCCAAGACAGAGATAATACGGAATTTCTTTTCGGCTAATGTCCCACTCGGAAATATTGGCACCAAGAGCGGCAGTTGCTTCAGACACTGTTTTCATTTCATCCGACCAAGCACTTTTAGGAGTGCTATAGTCATCCAATTTGCTCCGTGTCCTGACAAATATATCCATCAAATCTTGCTGGCTTAATTGCAGTCCTCTCAGCCATTTCAAAGCATTGGCGGAAACCCCTCTTGCTAATTGGATACTTACTAACTTTCCAAATAAAAGACCCACCAAAAACGCATATTGTTTCTCTTTTGTATCGATCCCCTTGGCTTCTGTGCCAAAGAAATCATTTAAATGTTTTAAGCCTTCATGCCCTTCAAGATATTTACTTACAAAGTTGTCTCCATGATTCATTTTAATCACCTCTAATTTTTCTAAGAATGAAAGCAAGTACACCATATCTCTGACATTACTTTGAATCGAAGAAATAGGTTTATATTTATTTTCATCAGATAACGCTCCTAAAAAATCGTAAGATAATTTAGATGAGAATTCTGCTAATAAATCTTTTAAAGTATATTTTCTTTTAAGAAATATTGCACTTATTAAGTCGAGAGTATCAACAGAGGAAGATTTAAATGGTTTTCTTCGTCCCGTGGAGCTTTGTTTTAAATATCTGGGATTTCCAAGCACATTTTTTAATAATCCAAGGTTTCCATTTAATGGAGAGTCATTTGATTTCCATGGATGTTCATCTGGATACTTATCGTTAATTTCATTTACATCGCCTATTGCTTTTGAAATCTGAGAAAGTCTTGATGGAATAACGCTAGGTATAACTTTTCTTATATTTTGTACACTCTGACCGGCAACTTCTCCAAAAATAAAAGTTACAGTAGCGATAGACTTATTTTCGGATAATTCTTTTAGGATAAATCTCTCAGTCTGTTTTGCAATCCGTACATCACTTTTCAACAACTTTAAAGCATAAGTAATAATTTCTAACCCCTCTTTTGTATTTTCACTTTCTACTAAATGAGGGATGATTAAAGCTTGGTGCCCAGAAATAGTTTGAATAAGTTCCTTAAAAACATGAAATTTAGCAACATATAATGCTTCTGCGCACGGAGCACATATTGGAAAAGCTTTTCCGGCATTTTCAGTTTGAACGCCTGGAAAAAAGCCTGGTTTATCTACATTTGCAATATTTATTCCTACACCATCTCGTGAAAGTACATTTGGAAACAAATCTCCTTCTTTATTACACAAACTACACTTAATACCGGGCAAATTAAAAGATTTAGCTTTTTCTGTTTGGTAGTTTATTCTAGGCTTGTTCGCCAATGCCAAATCAAGAATTTCCTTTATTTCAGAATTGTATTTTCCATTTATCTTTACCGAAAAAATTTTTATTTTTTTTATATCTGCTGCCCATCTTACAGTTTCAATAAATGTCTTCTTTTCTAAACTTCCATCTTTATCTAACTCTCCGATTTCGACTTCATTGGATGTGTATATTTTAACTACATTTTGTAACCATTCAGCACTATTTTCTTTTGATTGTTTTATAACTGAATCAATTGTTGATATGAGTTTGGATTTTTTGGGCTTTGGTGCGTTAGAATCTGATATAGTTTCTTTCCAAGTGGGGGTTATGTATGTTCCCTTAGGTGGAGTTTTCAAGAACAAGTATTTCCAATTATCATCATCTACTGCTTCTATTTTAAAGAAAATTTTTTCACCATCGATTGAAAAGATTCCTATTTGTTCATCGATTATCTTTTCAAATTGAAGTTGTACATAAACCCCACGTTCAATAGCTTTCTTCCTTTGATCAATGTATGCATCAACAGATTTCAATGCTTCAGGATTAAAATCGTCTTGAAATTGATCAATCATTTTCAAAATTCCAAGTGTTCTTATCGCCTCAATCACTTCCCATCACCCTCCACCCCACGCTCTCCCGCCCCCTCATCCTCATACTCCTCCCCGCCCCCATCGGCGGGCTTTACACCAAATGTTCCGATATCTGTATTCAAGTTTATCATTACCAGCCACTCGTTTTTGATGCAGTAAATCTGCGTTGATCCGCGTTTATCTGCGGTTCCTTGTTCGGTAAACAACTCATCTCCATATATATCTTTTTAAAGCGGTGTGAAAGTGTTTCAAAAAGAAACATGAGGGGTGATTTCATGTTAAACCCCGCCATCGGCGGCGCCTCACCGGGGTCTGGGGTCGCAACCCCAGCGCCGTATAGATAACTTAGACCGAATGTGTTAATAGTACGCTCGTAGTAAGGTCGCGGCTTATATTACGTCGCTGCTTTGCGTTCTCTGCGTTCTTTGCGGTGAATATTTTGCTCATCAAACAAATAGCGACAAGCCCTAGTTCCCGACATCCTTAAATCCCGGAATAGCGTTTTAAATCAACCATGGCAAAGAAATCCAAAACTACGAAGCTCACTCTCCCCGTCATTGTTGAAAAAGACGAGCATCAATCAGATCGTTCACAATTGAAGAATTCTGCAATCTTCTTTAAATCCCCTTTGAACTCCTCAGTGTAGTTAAGTTTCATGCCCAGACTTCATCAAGCTCGTCAGCACTTCTTATCTCATGTACTCTGCCCGCTTTTACATCATTTCTGGACCGCTTTATACCTTTCATAAGAGTCTTATCATTCATTATTTCAATGGTTTCAGGCATAAACATCAACTATCTGGAATCGGTTTGATAATATATAAACCATTGTCTATCAGACTCTAAATCAACCGATCCCAAAAAAAGAAATAAAACTATATATACTCATTCATATACAATACTCTCATTGATGGAATTCGAAGATTGGGAACCCTTATACAAAGAAATTCTCCAGGATTTCGGCTGGAGCAGGGAAAAAGATGAGGAAGCTGCAATGAAATTATCCAGCCTGCTTTCCGGGAAAACCAGCGATCTATCCATCCTTAAGAAAAAACTCGAAGGAAAAGACGTTCTTGTATGCGGAAATGCGCTCATGCTTTCGAATGATCTTGATAAGATCAACACAGAAAGATACACAATAATAGCTGCAGACGGAGCAACAAGCACCCTTCTTGAAAAAGGCATTGTTCCTGACATTATAGTGACAGACCTTGACGGGTATATCCCGGACGAGATAGAAGCTAACAGAAAAGGCGCGATCATGGTGGTACATGCCCATGGAGATAATATAAAAAGGCTTGAGGCAGTAAGGGACATGTTGGATGTCATTGGAACAACACAGGCAGCACCATTGGCAAATGTCTATAATTTCGGCGGATTAAGCGATGGGGACAGGTGCGTTTTTCTTGCACATTCGTTCGGGGCGAGAAGTATCACGCTTTCCGGATTCAATTTCAGTGATGAAAAAGTGACGGAGACCAAGAAGAAAAAACTTAAATGGGCGAAAAAGCTTATTGGATTTTCACCCGGGATCATCGAATTATGAGAATCTTTATTTGAGAACTTGACCAGAGTTTCCCATAGCGTCAAGTTAGTCTTGGAACTTTTTAAATATATATATTAATTTTTTATTATCTACGTTTCGCCCCATCCCTAAAACTTCAT
>MFNH01000003.1:0-171 GCA_001781995.1 Candidatus Levybacteria bacterium RBG_16_35_11
CCATTCCAGCCGCCCATCATGTTTCCCCAACCAGTTCCCATCATAGGAATTCCACCTCCCTTCGTCCCCATCATCCACATCATCGGCATAAAACCAACTCCATTTGAAGGAACTTGAGCATTGGGTTCACAACCGCTTAACCTTTTACCCATAGCAATATGAGCCTGTTCT
>MFNH01000003.1:315-10955 GCA_001781995.1 Candidatus Levybacteria bacterium RBG_16_35_11
TGTTTTGACTGCAGTTTCTCCCAAGTTTCTTTGCCCTCCAGTTCTTCGCGGGCGGTGTGATCATCAGAGGTTATAGACGATGGTGAGCTGGTCCAGTTGCCCATCATACCCTGTGCAAAAGACGTGGATGGAGTTAGCAGCAAAGTGAACAAAAAAATGGTAGTCAGGAATAGTTTTTTCATACGATTATTTACTATTATCGATAATTCCTCTGATAATTTCATCAACTTCTACCGGTAAATTCCCAAGGTTTGCTTGAGGGAAGAATTGGGGAAGGATAACAGGTCGCATACCGGAAACGTACGTTTTACCGTCCTTCCGATACACGTTTATCTTACAGGGAAGACAGAGACCTATTTTTACATCAGCTTGCAGCACTGCGTATGCACTTTTGGCATTGCAGATTTCAATGATTTTGAACGGTTCAATAGCAAATCCCTTCTCTTTCAGAGTCGCTGTAACATCGTGGATATAAAGGACTTTGAAACCGGCGCCCTTTGTTTCCTTTTCAACCGCTTTTACCGCTTCGTCAAATGATTTTTCCGTAGTAACTGTGTAATCAAAATCCATAAGAACCTTCCTTAAAAAGTTAAAACTTTATCGCTTTCTGCAATTAGATTATATAGGTCTTCAATTCCACCTGCAGGACACTCTTTGCTATCTTGTTGTTTACGTATGTTCATGCACGTTTCGCAGGCAATAATTTCCGCATTTTTTGATTGCAAAAACGTATCCATTTGTCCTTTGATATTGAATTGGTTGGAGCTATCCTTATAATATTCAACTCCTTCTCCGATCAAGAACACTGAAACTGTGTCACCTTTGCTTATTGCCAGATTGGCAAGGCGAAGTGCATTCCAATTTGTTTCTGCGTGTTTGGTGGAAAGTATGATTGCAAGTTTCATAAAGTTTTGTTATTCGAATATACCTTTTTATATCCGCTGAATAAATGATGGATCAACTCGTCGGTTTCTCTCAAAGAGGCGACCGCGTGTTTGAGAAATGCACTACCTTCCTCCGTGATGGTATATATTCGTTTGTCACGCTGATTTTCTTTCCGATCCCAAGCTGAACTCACCCAACCATCGTGTTCCATACGCCGAAGCGTCCTGTATAAATCCCCAACGTCGACCTTTTCGCCGCAGTGTGTTTCCAGTCCTTCCAGCAAGCCATACCCGTGAGCCGGTTCTTTAGAGAGGAGAAGCAGGATACAAGGTTCGACAAAGCGTTCAATAGTCCCAAAGTCTCTTGATCGAAAAGGAGCTCCATTCACGCTATTCATATATGTAAATATCATATATCATTTTCTAAAATATCGCAACCGAGTAAAATAGATCATAAAACAATATCCTCTGAAATGAGACGATTTGTGTTGTGTATTATTGATCGAACAATAAAAAGGTAGTAGGCTGGTATTTTCTCTATCAGGCGGAAAGTTGCAAAAGACTGTGCGTTTGATTTAAAAGGAATTCTGGTTGCTGAACGAACTCTGACCAATTCGCGGTTCGGAAATCGTTCCACGGATCGAGCCAGTTGGCACTTAATATACCTAAACTTCTGAGGATCTTTTAGTCAGCTTCTACGTCAAGTAGACACTGACTATTGACATTAAGAGTCGGATGTGTTATTGTCATTTCATGACAAAAAATGAAGTAATCAGTAAACTTAAAGTTCTTGCTTCGCAGTATAAAAATAAAAAGTATCTTACTCTTAAAGAAATCCGTACTGTTCCTAAATTGGACTATTATATTCAATTCTATTTTAGAAAACTTGGTAATGCATTACAGGCTGCGAATCTGCCATCCTCAAAATTAGCAGCCGGCATGAAAATTACAAATGAGCAACTTATAAATTATTTGATAGATTTACAAAGAAAATTAGGTCGACCTCCCAAAGTATGGGATTTTTCTGACGATGAAGGTATATATAAAAAATATTCGGACTATAAAATTTCCTGGTCAATCTACAAGACGAGATTTGGTGGATTAAGGAAAGCTATCCAATTAATGAGTGGCGGCTCTATTAAAGTTCCTAAAACAAATATTGCTGCAGATAAACAAGATACTGAATTTTTTTGGGAACGAAGAAGATTCTGGGGAGAAGCAGCTGAACTTCACGCTATGGCTGAGCTTCTTTACCATGGTTTCCAAGCAGCAAACATACCAGTTGATGAGGGGCTAGATATACTAGCGGTAAAGAGGAACAAGACCTATTATTTTCAGGTAAAACATAAAGATTTAAGCGATAGCCAAGCGATTAAAATTACTAAGAGCTCCTTTGAAAAAACAGGAAGTGGTGAGGTGTACTACATATTTGTACTTTTATCAGAAAACAGTAGAGATTTTTTAATTATTCCTTATCATATAATGAACGACTGGATTAGAGAAAAGATTGTTGATGACTCCAACGACGGATATTTGCTATATATTAAAAAAAAGAACGGTGCCTACAGGTTGAGGGACAAGATATTAACTAATTATCTTAATCGTTGGGAAGATATTAAATAAGATGGACATAAAAATGCCTGATATCTCTAAATTGGCTTGGCAACTAAATTTAGCCTTAATTGCCGCTGCTTTTTCAGCAATTTCTTTAATTTATGACGAGAAATATATCTACTATGGATTTGTTACGCTTCTTTTTGCGATTATTTCTCACTTCGTTAGCACATGGTTTGAATTCGTATATGCTGGTGACCAACAGAGAAATAAACGTCAGAGGTTTTTTATAGCTCAGTCGGTCTTGATAGTTATTTGGATAATAGGACTATTTCTTGTTCGCCATTAGACATTAGAGATTTTACTTGTTCAATTTCTGCTCTGATTTTAATTACTAGTCTAAAATCTGAAAAAGCCTTGATAATACTTGATAATTGCATGGTTATATTAGAGTTACGATTCTCGAGCCGAAGCCTGGATAATATAACTATGGTGTTAAATGGTTCTTGATCGATACACAGAGCCAATATTTTTAGCCTCAATTTTTCTCCATATGATATGACGTTTGAGTCTTCGTTTATAAGCTTGCATTATTATCCGTGCTTACGAGAGGAGTTGTGGTATCTTTGACGATCGGTTGAGCGAGATTGATTATCAATTTCTCTAGTTATATTTTTCATCGCATCATTAAGACTCCTTTTTTTACTTTCTGCCATAAGTATTTTTCCTTTCTTGAGTTTCAAGTGGAGCTTTATGACGAAGGTTTTATTTGAAAATCCAGCGGCATTTTTGGGAGTCTCTAGGTCAATCATAATATTTTGAATCTTAAGTCGTTTTCTATATCTTTTGATAAATTGATGAAGAAGAATACTAAGGGTTCGTATTTGAAGTAAATTAGAACTATTATGAGGTTTTTTCCAAATGATTGGGATTTCTTCTTCTATTTTTCTCATAAGCGATTTTTCTTAGAATATGGTTTTTGTTGTACTAAGCCCTAAAAGTTTATCTGTTAATTCTTTGGTACTATACTTTGATGTATCAATATCTTTTTCTATAAACATTCGCAACCCCTCAATTAGTCTTCGTGCTAGATCGGCTTCTTTTTTTCGTAAGTTCGTAATTTTAATATTATTCTCCTCAAAAGTTTTAGATACAATTGTTAAAGTTGTAAAAAAAAGGAATGTATCTATAAATACATTAGAAATATTTTCAACATTGACACTATGCACTTGAGAAGCCAAAAATTGACGATGAATAATATTTACTCGTGTTTCCTCAATATTCACAGAGCTTGGAAAAATATTCCACGGAAACATTGAGGATACACTTAGTATTATTCGGTTTGATTTAGACATCATATCACCTAGCCTATGACGGTCCGTCCCTATTTTTCTAAAATGATTTTTAACAGCTTCTTCTTGCCCTCTTTCTTCTGATTCTTCTTCTGCTTGGCTTTGAGGGGAATTTTCTATTTTTTCAGAATAAGTACTTGATAGCGATTGTTTTTTAGAAAGCCTGTCTTTTCCTTCGTCTTCAGCCCTTTTCTCTCCCTGCTTAAACAATTTTTCAAGCCAGTAACTTACCTTTTGAGACTCGGTCTTCTCAGTTTTAGCCTCGTTTGGATTAGAAAAGATTGTAACCATAACGTTCTAATTATACTCTTTTAATTCAAGTTGAGGATAATGAGAAAATAATAGCTACAAAAAGAGCGGAATGCTTATAAAATAGGTTCTAACTTCCTCTATCCCGCGGAGCTCGATATTTTAGCTTCAATTTGACATTATTTATTTGGCCTACTAAGCTTAAATAAGCTTGAAGATGTAGACATGGATATGTTTAATACACTTTGGCAAAAGCTTAGAAACTCCTGGAAGAATTTTATCTTTGCATTGATTTTATTAACCACGCTTGTTTTTATCTGGTATGCCAATACCTATTTTCAACAAACACAGGATATAAGGTCAAAGGCGGAAACTACTCCTCAGACTGTAATCACCGGAACCTATGCACTCACTAGTAATCATACATATTCCGGCATGACCTTCACGGGCGCTGGTTCTAATGACTCTGCCTCAAAGTACGGTGCGTGGGGTAGCGGGCTAACGAACGTCACTTTGAGTGGTGATACATTCATGAATACGCACTATGGTCTTAAGATCGGCACAGGTCCTCAAAGCAGCAATATTAATGCTGATGGACTCACTTTCCGTCATTTAGCTGAGCCCTTGTTTCTTGCGAACGTCTCTAATAGTGCTTTCTCTAATATTGACATTCAGGCTGACAAGTATGATACAAATCAATGGCATGGGATTTATCTTGAACGCGGAAATCATAATCTAACTTTTCGTAATGTTAAGATTACGGGCGGATCAGGATACAGTCTGCAATTATATTACTCCACCCCGGGGACCTCGGATACATTACTTTTTGAAAATCTTACGCTTGATGCCACAACCGGACGCTATCCCTTGGTCATCCAGAGTTACGACCATGTCATCTTCCGCAATGTTACCATTATAGGTGGTCCGGCGGGTGGGGCTCTTATTCGCTTCTATGGCGGTAGTGATGACATAGTATTTGACGGTTTTACCGCCAGAGGTGGAGATAAGTTAGTAACCTGGTCTAACAACCAGCCTACAAATGTCACTTTTAAAAATGGCACCTACTATGGAACACAACTAAGCGACAAGATGAGTGCCTTTACTTTTGAGAACGTGACATTGGGGTCCTCAACTCCTACTTCGACAACACTTCCAAGCAGTACTCCTAATCCAAGAGCAACAGCAACTCCAACCCCTAGGCCAACTGCTGCCCCAACCCAGCAGCCCGGAAACATAACCCTTGCCTTTAATCTTGGACTTGATGGGATAGGCGCTGCAGGAGACCATCCACTCCCATGTACTTCCTTAGGCACTTGTAATTCAAATAAGAATCCAAAGAGAACCGGCAGAGATCTTAATATTACGATTTTAGACCAAAGCAAAGTAGATAAGACTCCGAATCTAAAAATAATGGTAAATTACGACAGCACAACAGGCACCTTTAAAGGAAATGCTTCAGTTAACCTAAGCCCAGGAAATTATATGATAAAAGCAAAAGTTAATGGGTTACTTACTAAAACACTCGCAAGTATTCAAAATCTTACTGCCGGTACAAATCAAATTCCCTCTGCCAATCTAACCACCGGAGACATAGATGACGATAATCAGTTAACGATTCTTGACTACAATATCTTAATCAGCTGCTCTATATACAGCAATGACCAAGGAGGATTGTGCAATAAAAAACTTGACAACAAAACGCATTCCGACTTTAACGATAACGGAGCAGTTGATCAAATAGATTACAACCTGTTTTTAAGAGAATATCCGGTTCAAAACGGAGATTAGCCTATATTGATGGACCACATCGTCCCCTTCGATTTCACTCAGGGTAAACATTCCCCCGAGCTCCGTTTTTTAATTTTGTATAATAGCTTAAGAGGAGGTGAGAACGTAAATGGAGTTTTTATTAAGTCCCATGGCCTGGGGTTCACCGGTTGGGTTGGGGCTATTCTTACTTCTTCTGGGGGGGGATTTATTTATCTTCTAAGCCTTGCGGATAAAAACAAAAAAAGAAAATAAGTAAACTTTTTTGAGGTACTGGCCATCTAGACGGATTCCAATAAGTCTTTAGCCTCTTTTAAATTGGAGTTATAAAAAACAGCTTTTTCAAACTCTAAACGCGCCATTTCAATATTTCCCTGATTTTGATAAATTTTGCCTCTTAAAATATAGAGCTCTGAAAAGGCGCGATTGTAAGTGTTTAATATATTATCACTTATTTGAAAAACCTCGTTATAGTTTCCAAGCATAAAGTAAGCTTGAATTGGCTCTATCTGATACCAAAGGGTTCTAAATGGGAGGAAGCTTTCTACCTTTTCAAATTCCTCAACAGATCTTTGATAATCACCTACGTTAAAATATGCAACTGACAGATTAAACTTGGCATAAGTATCGTTTGGATTTTGCGCTAATTCGTTTTGAGAATTTTTAACAGCGTTTTGCCAAGCGGTTTTTATGTCCTTGTTTTCACCAAGAATTCTTTCGGCTAATTCTTGTTTATCATTTGGCACAAGCACTAAGTATTCATAGTTAAACTTTTTCCAGATTTCATTAAAGTCGGTATAGGAATACTCTAAGTTTTTATTTTGCAAGGAATCATCCTGAATAAAAATAGCTGTTCCTTCGTTATAGCCCTTTATAACTCTATAGTGCCCTATATCTTCATTTGGCTTTGTTAGAGTGCGGGCAATTACTGGCATGTCATTGGCAATAAATTGTTTAATAAGATCAGGATTTCCCATCGGTCTGTGATATGGAATAAGGCCGTATTCTTTTGATTTTTCCGAAAGCTCATCAAGAGTTACCGATTTGTCATCGTTATCTCCATTTGGAATTTGATAAGGACGAAGTGCCTCTCCTATCTCCTGTTGGCTAACACTAATACCGTAAAAGCGAAGCGCCATGGATAAGGCAGCCGGCCCGCAATTATTAAAAGTTTGAAAGATATGATAGTCTGTTTTTAGAGTTCTTTGACTTGGGATGGGAGGAGGAGTCGGGGTGGGAGTTACAGTTGGGATTACAGCCAATGGCTTAGGGTTTATATTTATAATGGAAGATTCGCCTTTGGCTTGTAATAAATACCACGAAATAAAAAAAATAACTAATACTGCCAATAAAAGCAATAAATAATTTTTGACTGATTTAATTTTTCTGCTAAAATTCTTCATGTGAAACAGAAATCAATTCTTCTTTTTATTCTTATGATTCTCCTTTTGTTCTCATTTACCTATTTTAAGAATAATTCCAAAGTCTCTGAGAAAACAGTTTCTCCCAAAAAATCCCATTGGCTTATACTTCACCGAAAATCAGAAAAAGAGCTTTTATATTACGGAATTTCGGGTGACGTTAATAATAGCCAACTTATAAAAACTTTTCAAGTCAAGCCAGGAAGCGCAGAAAATCCAACGCCTTTACCAACACTTCTTGTACGAGAATACTGGCTAATTATAAAAAAAGAAATAGCAGAAGATAATCCGGAAACAGCGCCATATTTTTTAACTTTAGATATTCCTACAAGTGGGGAATGGCCGTATGGACCTACTCCTTACCTAGAATGCAAAGACCCATTTTCCGGTGAGGCTGAACAATGTGAGTGGGGTTTTCCGGGATATTTTGGTTTACACGGAGTCAATGGGGATTTAACAAAGCTTTCAAAAGAAAACCTAGGAAGCTTGGGATGTGTTCGCCATAGTGATTCCGACATAAGCTATCTTTATAATCTTCTTAATCCGGAAAAAGAAGAAATACGTTATTACATAAAAGATAACTAAAAGGTAGTAAGAAGGTTTTTCCTTCCCTTAGACTTTAAAAACCTTCATGTTATAATCCAATTTAATGATAAGAAAACCAAGAAGTATTCAGTCAATTTATCTTTATCTAGTACTTGGAAATACTCTGGCGGCGTCATTTATTTGGGGAATTAACACAATTTTTTTACTTGACGCTGGTTTATCCAATTTCCAGGCTTTTTTAGCAAACGCTTTTTTTACATTTGGTATGGTTATTTTTGAGATTCCAACCGGAATTATAGCCGATACTTTTGGCAGAAGAATGTCCTATCTTTTAGGAGCGATTACTTTGGCAGCATCAACTGTCTTGTATCTTTTGATGTGGCAAGTGCGTGGTCCTTTTTGGGGATGGGCAGTTTCCTCAGTTTTAATTGGTTTAGGGTTTACATTTTTCTCAGGAGCCTTAGAGGCGTGGTTAGTTGATGCGCTAAAGGCAACAAATTTTAAAGGAAATCTTGACGGAGTATTTGCTAAAGGACAAATAGCAGGAGGAGTAGCCATGCTCACCGGGTCTTTTTTGGGAGGAGTTATAGCTCAATTCACCAATCTTGGTGTTCCATATATTTTAAGGGCAGCAATATTGCTTCTAAACTTTACTGTTGCCTTTTTCCTAATGAAAGATTTAGGATTTACTCCTCAAAAATCAAAAAAGCCTTTAAAAGAAATGAAGAGCATTTTTTCAAATTCGCTAAGATATGGACTTAAGAATCCACCGGTTAAATGGCTAATGCTTGCAGCTCCTTTTGCAGGAGGAGTAGGTATTTATGTTTTCTATGCTTTGCAACCTTATTTACTCCAACTTTATGGAAATGAGAAGGCATATAGCATTGCAGGATTAGTTGCAGCAATTGCCGCCTTGGCTCAAATCGCAGGAGGATTTAGCGCATCAGGATTTAGGAAATTTTTTAAAAGAAGAACAAGTGCAATATTTTTTGGAACTTTAGTAACAACATTTTCTTTAATCTCTGTTTCTCTTACGCACAATATTTGGATTGCTCTAATTTTAATTTTTATTTGGGGCTTAATGTTTGCAGCTCTTTCCCCTATTCGTCAGGCATATATTAATGGGATTATTCCTTCAAAGCAGCGAGCAACAGTGCTTTCTTTTGATTCACTTATGTCATCAAGCGGCGGAATAGTCATTCAACCCGCTTTGGGAAAAGCAGCTGATATATGGAGTTACTCCACATCCTATCTGTTTGCAGCATTTATTCAAGCAGTTGTCCTACCTTTTATATTCCTAACAAGAAGAGAAAAAGCAAAAGCAGATTTTATAAACTTAAAAGAAAAAAATAATGTATAATTAACCTATGGCAAAAAGAAATACAGGTGTTGGTAAAAAGAAAAAACCCCGTTCACACAAAACCAAAAAAAGGCTTGCCATTAAATATGAAATGCTTGCTCAAAGAAAAAGAAGAACTCATAAGTAAATCTGCCCCTCAGTAATGAAAATAGAAACAAGCCACTCCTGGGAGGAAACGATTTCTAACGTCATATCAAATAGTACAGAAATTAGGATATCAACTCTTACCTTGGAAGAAGGTGAGAAAACACAACCTCATTCTCATAAGAGACCAGAGAGGATTATTTTACCCAAAAGCAAGGTTCGGATTTTATCTGAGGGCTTATGGATAAAAGTTAATACGTTAGAAGGTGAGTTTACTACGGTTACAATCGAGCCAAAAGATAAACATGGATTAATTGCAGAAACCCCAGTTACCTATTTTGAAGTCAGAACTAAAGCCCGCTCCAGATAAGAAGATTCCAATTTAGTTTTCAGAAGGTTTTTCCCCCCACCCCTTAATTTATCTATGATGATATCCTTTACTAAAGCATCCGGGCCGTACTGATTGTTTAATTGTTCTAAATCTTTCCAGCTTAATCCTTGAACTATCAGCTTACCATCAAATCTCGCTGAATAACGACCATGAAATAGCTCAAAATTAGGAAACTCCGGTCTACTACGAGCCATAATTATTGAGCATTATATGCTTAATTTTACGATTGTCAATATAGAAATATTTTCTTACTTTTTACTTACTATTTTTTCGTTTACATTTGGACTAAAGCTTAGTAACATTAATTTATGTATGCATTACCCGACCTTCCATATTCCTACAATGCTTTAGAGCCATTTATTGATGAGCAAACTATGCATGTTCATCACGACGGGCACCACGCAACTTATGTAAAAAATCTAAACGATGTACTTTCTGGTCATAATGAACTTTTAAACATAGACACTAAGGAGCTTCTTAAATCTTTAGACAAGGTGCCAGAGGAAATCAGAACAAAAGTTAAAAATAATGCCGGGGGACATTTTCATCATTCTTTTTTCTGGAGAATTATAAAACCAAATGGAGGGGGAGAGCCAAAAGGAAGATTGTTAGAGTTAATAAGTAAAAATTTCAAAGATTTTAATTCTTTTAAGGAAAAATTCAAAGACTCCGCGCTCTCGCTTTTTGGCAGCGGTTGGACATGGTTGATTGTCAATCCAGATGGCAAGCTGGAAATTTTGAACCTGCCAAATCAAGATTCGCCGATTTCTGTAGACAAAACTCCTGTTTTTACCATTGACCTTTGGGAACATGCTTACTATCTAAAATACAAGAATAAAAGAGCGGATTTTATAGATGCATTTTGGAATATTGTAAATTGGGAACAAGCGGAAAAGAACTTAAATAGTTAATTTCTTTATGGTTTGTTACGATAGTCTCCTTGACTTCTTCTACAACTTGTAGTAGATTATGCTTGCTATGAAAGCAAAATTTGTCATCTTAATAGCCTTAGCCAGCCTTTTTATTTTAGGA
>MFNH01000004.1 GCA_001781995.1 Candidatus Levybacteria bacterium RBG_16_35_11
AAAGCTGGTAAATCAAAGAAAAAATAATCTTGCAAGGGGTTCAGTTAATAATGGAAGAGGGATATAGACCCCATGGAGAAATAATACATATTCCTAAATCAGCGATAAAAAGATTATATTTAGAAAACAATAAAAAAAGAAAAAAAGGAGGGGAATGAGAAAACCATGAGGATGTTAGGTAAACATCATTCAGAAGAAACCAAACGAAAAATAAGCAATGCTAATAAGGGAAATAAGAATTGGCTTGGCAAAAAGCATTCTGAAGAGACCAAAAAGAAAATGAGTGAAAGCAAGAAGGGCAATAAATATAATCTTGGTAGAAAATTTTCAGAAGAACATAAACGAAAAATGAGCCAAGCACATAAAGGGCATAAGCCTTCTTGTTGGAAAAATGGAATTTCAAAAAATCATGTAATTTATTTAAAAGAATGGCGACATAAAAAAGGTGTTTCTAAGAGTTTTAATCACAGGCATGGGTTATCTCATACGAAAGAATATAAAAAGTTATATAGATATAAAAGACAGGCAGTAATGAAAGACGGTGGGAAATTAACCATTAAAATAATTCAATTAGTTTATGAAGATAATATTAAGAAATTTGGAACATTAACTTGTTATTTATGTTTAAAACCTATTAAATTTAGTAAAGAACATTTAGAGCATAAAATACCTTTATCAAGAGGGGGAACTAACGAATATAATAATTTAGATATTGCTTGCCAAAAATGTAATAATAAAAAAAATACTAAAACAGAACAAGAATTTAGAAACATTTTAAAATCAGTAGAGGGGGTATAACATGTTAAAAAAACTTTTAGCAATCTTATTTTTGATTTTATTAACTTTTGGCAATGGCTGGGCTGAAACTTCACCCTGTGTTCAACCATGCACTGTTGATGGCAGGACAGGGGGGACAATTTCAAGTGCTATTACAGTAACTGGTGAGATTAAAAATGAAGTTGATTCTGCCAATGCCCTGCTAATCCAGGAGGCAGATGGAACGGATGTATTTAATATTGATACCACAGGAACGAATACGGGACAGGGTGGAGAAGGGACAGTAAAAATAGATTCTACTGCTTCATTGCCTGGAAGCTGGCAGAATTTGTTAATGCTCACAAGATATAACACGGGAGGCAATCAAACTTCCTCCCAGATTCAAAGATGCACAAGAGGAGTCAAGGGAAGCGAGACAGTTTCGGTGATAGATGATGAATGTGCTGGAATTTATTACTGGGCTTACGATGGAGGTAATTATGACTTTATTTCAAGAATGGTTGGCGATGTTTCTTCTATAAATCAAATTACAATAGAATCTAATGCTACAGTTTGTGAAAATGATGCTGGAGATTTAAGAATAGTAACGGTAGCGGCACATGGATTAATTGTAAATGATAGGGTTCAGTTTGCGGCAGGAACAGGAGCATTATGCACAGGTATATCTGCTTCCACAAATTATTTTGTAACACAAAAAGATACAAATTATAAAGTAAACATTTCCGCTACAAGAGGTGGTAGTAATATTGCATATACGGATACAGGGACAGCTTTTACCTCTTACAGATATGCTGTTGGTGGAAGAATGTGGTTTGGAACAAATGATACCGCGGGAATAAATAGAATTGTTTTACTACTTGATGATTCCCCCAATGTTCATATTGGAGCAGATATTCAAACCATAGGGATTACAGGTATATCAGGAAAAGGCGTTTTATATTTCCATAATGACGCAACTGCACCTACAGTTCCAGCGGATAGGGTAGCCTTATATTCTGTAGATGAGTCAACAGGAAACGCAGCCTTGATAATCAAAGGTGAAAATGGAGCTTTTTTGCAGATTGGTGGTTCATATAGCACAGGTCAATTTGTAATGAGTAAAGCAGGCGGTTTGAAAATGCTAATGAAGAATACAACTAACAGTATTACCTTAAATTTTGAAGCAGATAATTTAGCGGGATATATTCAGACACTAACAGCGCACCCTCTTTATATAACAGCTAATGGAGCAACTGGGGGGGAAATAATTCTGCCGATAGATGGGGGTTTTGACCTCGAAGACTCTGGGGCAAAACCAGCGTGTGATTTAGCACATAGGGGAGTATTTTTTGTAGATGAAGGGGCAACACTTGTAAAAGATGATATATCAGTTTGTGCTAAAGATGCTGCGGATGCATATGCTTGGAGAACCATATATTAATGAAAAAGCTATTATTTATATTTATATTTTTGCTTTTACCTATTCCTGCTTTTGCTGGGGAGAAAGAGGAACTAACCTGTAAACAAGAATTGATAAATAAGGATATGATAATCCTTGAACTTCAATCTCAAGTATTACAGTTTCAGTATAATAATAAACAGGTAGAAAAACAAGTAGTTCAGGAGAAATTGAAGGCATTAGAACCCAAGAAAGAGGAGGGGAAAGAATGAAAACATTTACTTTGTTTGTAATCATTTTTATTTTCTTATCTTCTTTTGCAGTGGCAGAATATATTTTTGAAAATGAAGAAAAAAGTTGTGACTCGTGCAGAGGTTTTCATGAAGAAGATGGTTATTTAAAAGCTGAATTTTGTTTTAAAAATAAACCATCAGGAGATGGTTGCAATACTTGTAACTGTGAATATTACTGCATAAAAGACAAAGAAGGAAGGGAACATTGGTATGGTGGTTCTTGTTCATGCACTCTTGCGTATTGTGGAGATAAAGAGGTATCTAATCCTTTTAATAGGCAATAATGCCAAAGAAAAAGAAAATTAACGTATCAGGCATATTCAGCCATATTAAAGCGTGGCATATAGCGGTAGTATCGTTAGCTTTCTTTATGGTCATTGCTTACATTGCGGGGAAACAAGTTACAGCTTATACGGGGGAGCTTAGTAAAGTGAAAATATATGTAAGCATGGTTGAGCAACGTCTTGACATTAAAATCAATAAAGACCAGATAATTGACACTAAACAACGTCTTGATGAGATACATGACCGTTATGGTAATAATCCACGAGACCCTTATATTCAGAAACGAAAAAAAGAACTTGAAGATACACTTATAGAGCTTGAAAAAGAACAGGAGCGATTGTTTAAGAAAGAGGCTGATTGATGAAAAAAGTCAATTAAGTATAATGGTGGTTATATATCTGGCGAGAAATTATACCAAGAATTTAAAAAACGAATATTAAAAGAAACAGCGATGGAGTAATTAGTGCTTTTCGTGATGATATTCTTACACATTTTAAAGATAAGAAAATGAAAGGGGCTGATTGATGGAAGAACTTACCAGAGAAGATATTAAAGAAATCATGGAGCAAGTTATTGACGCTAAAACAAAGGACTTTTGGATTGAAAGGGAAATACATTATAAACATCATCAGTTTATAGGCGATTTGATGGACTGGTCAAAGAATATTAAAAATACAACTCTAAAAGCAATAATTACAATTGTGGTGAGTAGTATTATTGGATTAATCGTTTTAGGGTTTGTTTTTTGGAATAAACAACAATGACACGCTTTGAAAAGTTAAAAGAAATTGTAGATTGTTTTGAGGAGAAGGTTTTGAAGCAGGTTGAGAAAGATTGTAAGAAATGTATAGAAACTTACTGTTGCTCTGAGCTTGCTCATGCATTGTTTGCTTTGAGGGGAGATTATGACGCTTAGAGAAAAGCAAAGTTTGTTCTTAGAACTATTAGCAAAGCTATTTATATATATATTTAGTACAGGCTATGCGGCGACTGGTGGAGATTTATTGAGTAAGCCAGAGTATAAGGTGCATAGAGCAAATTCTGTTCATTATGATAGATTGGCAATAGACCTTAATCTTTTTAAGGATGGAGTATTTTTAGATAAGTCTACACATCATCTTAAATTTGGGCAGTATTGGGAGTCTTTACACGAATTGTGCAGGTGGGGCGGGAATTGGGATAAAGATAGTAATCCATTTAAGTTCGGGGAAAATGATGGCAATCACTATTCTCTTACGCATGAGGGAAGAGCATAATGACTAAATGGAGAGCCAAAATAGAATATGTTGCTGCCCTTGATATGTTTCACATGTCTATATGGGCAGGCAAAAAATGGCACTTTGTTTATGATTTTAACCCTGTGATAACCTTTACAAATTCTTCAAGGGATTGACTAAAGAAGAAGAATACATCACTTGGGTTATAAATACAGGTAGGGAATTATGACCTGGGATAAGTTCGACGAATTGGTTAATGGCAGATTGTGTGTTATAATCACTCAAAAGGTTTGCGAGCCTAAAAACACCGATGAGGCTTGCAAGGTATGTTACGAAATGTTATCAAAAAACGAGAGCCTTTTGGGAAAATGGAAGGCGAAAGGGGGATAAATGAATTATAGTTTTCATTGCAAGGAATGTGGAGAAACAATTATGTCAGATGATAAAAAGGAGATTACGGAAAAAAGAAAAAACCATAAATATATTACTAATCTTTTTACTAAAGCAAAAATGTGCAATATGATACAAACACCAAAAGGCACATGGATGAGACCAAGTTTATATTGGTTGATAAAAGCAGAGGCGAAAGGAGATTGAAATGTTATACTTTCTTAAACATATTAAAGCAATCTTACTCCTCAAGCAGGTTGCTGAAACTTACCGAAATGAAACAGGAAAAGATAAGCCTGCCTTCTTGACAAGAAGGTTTATACATGCTTTGGTTGCAAGTGCGGGGGCAGGGGCAACCTTGTATTCAGGAGTAAATATAGATGCAGGGTTTATAACAGGGTTAGAAGAACATGTTAGTAAAGTTTTGGATGCTGGTTATCAGATATATATTCTTGTTAAATCTATTCTCCCAAGCCTAATATTTTTATATGGGGTTACGGGGATAATAATTGGGTGGTTTGGGAGGGAGAAAATAAAACCTCAATGAAAATGGTTATATATAAAAGACTTACCAAAAAAGGTAAATTTTATGTTGGCTATACTGTTAAGGACTGCCAACTTATAGACCATTTTTTGAGTCATTCCCCAACAGGAAATTGGCATGAAGGGATATTTTATGAGGATACGTTAAACAAGTTAAAGTTAATTGCTAAAATACATGGATTTACTTTAAGAGAAGAAAATGAATCTAAATGAAATTTATAGTTACAATTCCTAATATAGCAAAAGGGTTTATTGAAAAGTTTGTAAGACAAAATTCAGCAGAAGTATTTAAAGGTGATATTTCTGATGAGATATGGTTAAAAAATGCTGTTGAAATAATTACAATGCTGGGGGGGGCTGAATCCTGATTTGGCACAGGATTTTGAAGTAAAAGAATTAAAATTGGGCAAAAAGAAGAAATGAATTTAAAAGATAAATTTCTTGAAAAAAGAATAATTATTAAAAAAACTTTTCGGATTGAAACATGGTTTATCGAAGATGCCTTATTGAAAGTATGGATGGTAATAGTTGGATACTTTAAGAGGGAGAAAAAGTGACAAATATAGAATACTGGTTGAAAGAAAAATATTGTTGGAGATATTCTGGTCAATGTTTTCAAACTGATAGTTGTTCTTCATTTATTACAACAGGGGGCTGTATGTATTTATTAGTAACCTATTATAATGAATCTAAAAAAACAATTTCTTGAAAAAGGAATAATTATTAAAAAGACATGGAAAGCAAATTGGGAAGATAAGCTCATTGAGCTTTTTAGAAAATTTTTAAGAAAGAAGAAAGATGAAAATTCTTGAATTAACCGGTGATGAGGTTAGGCTTTTAAAATATTATCTTTCAAGAAGTGTACTATTTGATACTGCACAAGAAGGGGTTTGTGCAAATCTGGTGGCAGAAGAAGCATATCATGGTAATAAGTTAGGAATAAAAGCTATGGAAATAAGAAAAAAAGTCTTATACATGAAATTCAAAAAGCGTGAGAAAGAAGGTAAAAGTTGAAACCAAGAACGGTAATAATAACGCTGGAAGTTGTAACAAGTAATCCAATTTTGGAGTTAAGAGATAAAGATTATTGGATTGAAAAATTTTTCTATACAGATTTTGAAGTTAAACAAGTTTATGTTAATGTA
>MFNH01000005.1 GCA_001781995.1 Candidatus Levybacteria bacterium RBG_16_35_11
CGGCTTAATGAAGGTGGGGGTATGCTTAAGCACGAGGATTTGAAAACAGATGTTTTTGTTAATGATATGGAAATCTTAGTATTCCCAGGCAAAACCAATTATAGATTAAAGAAAAAACATAGTGGACATATTAACTATTTATGGAAACAGAAAAAGATGAAATAACGAAAGCTAAGGAACGCTAAGAGCCATAATGACCACCATAATTATAAAAAGTGATATGCATAAACTGGATAATAAAATATTACAGGATTTGGGCTATATGCTGACAAGAGGTGTCTGGAGTAAAAAAGTTGAAATGCTACAGATTAGAAGTGAAATCGAGAAACTCCAGATATTAAAGATTCCAAACATAGAAATTGTATTAGATTAACAGCCATCGGTTCTCAGGATATTCTATTTCATCGGAGACCTGGCGACAACTTACATCGCCTTAAATAATGGAATGTCTGAAAGCGGTCTGGTCAGGATTATCACACGCTATGACTTTAGTATTATGGTCTTAATGAAAGTCATTTTTTTTACTGCCCTGTATTTTTTAATTGAATACCTGGAAAAGCGGGACAATTATCTTTGCGGTGTTGTTCTTAGGCTTGTTGCCAGCATTTACGCCAAGGATTACATATAATAGATTACATATAATAGTAATAATGGGGGTCAAGATGCTCAATTTTTTTTGCCATCGTTTCTGCCAAAACTTTTCCTACTTTTCTGGATACTGAAAGAGTCACTGGGTCTTTTCGATATATGAAGGTGTTATTCCAGTCTAATTTGGTGAATGCAAGGATTTCTTGGCAGATTTTCTTAATATCAGAATCTTGAATTTTACATCTGATTAAAATAGGACTTGGAACTCCTAATCCTGGATAAGTGTTGATACAGGGTACAAAACCAGTTGTGTATAAATAATGTTCATTCATATCTTGTGTTGAAATCAATGTTCCTCTTATAACTCCGTAATCTCCAGGACGATAAAATTTCCTGTTAGTACCTTGTATTGTTAAAAAATCTCTACTGTTTATTGTTTTAGAAGCATTTAAGAAGCCTTCTAATTCCTCATCCCAATAATTAGAGCTTTTATGAAGGACTAATCTTTCAGGCAGGTTACCTCTGACTGATTTATATTGTTCAAGAACTTTTTTTATAAGTTCTTCAGCACCTTCCTGAGATAAATGTGGACTTCTTGGAAATTGCTCATTTTTCCATTCAAAAGGGTCGCCTCTTAGAATGAAACTTTCTCCTGTATCTAAGAAAACCTGTGCCATACTCGCACGAGTATATTCCTGATTATTGTCCCTTTCTTTGAAAAAAGAAATCCCAACATAACATGTATTTTCTTCTAAATGAGCTAACTTCCAAGGATAACCTTTTTGGGATTTGTATAGCAATCCTACCGCTAAATTCCAAAAAACGATTGATTTCTCTTGAGTTCCCTTGAATAATAATGTATCTGGTCTAATTAATTGAGTGGGAATTTTATATTTCATTCCGTATAGTTTTAGACAATTATGAAAATCGTCTTGATTGGGTAACTTCAATAAAGGTCTATCATATCTTGGGTCTTTACATTCATTCTCGATTTCTCTTGGAATGCTTATAATTACTACATCTGGAGGAGGGGTCTTGTCATAAATCACTTCTAACTTTTTATCTATCAATTTAAGAAAAGATTCTGTTTTTTTCTCCCTTGTTTTTTCTGAAAGAATTTGTTCTATTTCAGTTATTGATACCTTTTGTTGCCACTCTGGTCTATAAGATAAAGAGAACCTTAAAGGGGATTTTTCTGACAAACCAGGAAAAGGAATGTTCCATTTAGCTATTTTTTCTGGAATAGCAGGATATCTCATTTCATCGAGTAAGTTTGAAGTTAACGAGATTGACTGCCCCGAACCAATAATTCCAACTTTGAGCCATTTATGTTCTGTCTCATCGATAGTAGAAAATCTTGGTCTATATTTTATTAAACCAACAGTAGGATTGTAAGAGTCTCCTTGGAGAAACATCAATTTTGGTTCTTCTATATAACTTACTTTAAAACTCATCTCAATCCTCCTTTATAAAATCTAAAAGAGTGACATCAAAAATTTCGCCACCCTCATAACTTACAGGGCATGATACGGTTAAAGGACTGGAAAATAAAAATGATTCTCGTTCAGAAAAAGTTTTATTTTGTAACTGAAATATATTAATCCAATACAACAGCTTACTTTTTTCGGTATTATTGAATGTGTATTCTTTTGTAAAATTGTAATGCAACGCTCTTGCCTGTTCCCCTCTTATTATTTCTTTTCCATCTTTTGTAAATAAGATTATTAAATTAAAAATAACATAAAAATAATTGCTTACATAATTAACATCTACTGTCAATGCATCATGTTTAACATAATTTATTTCACCATTTTTTCTATAAACTCTTGAAACTACCCGATTTCTAAATTTGAGTTCCTCATCCTGTAATTTATTATTGGAAAAAAATAAACAATTAAGATAATTATCATACCATAATCCTATTTCATGACCCTTAAAAACAATAAAAATTTTTATGAGATACTTTAAAATGTTAATTTTATGATACTCATCTTCTTTCCACTTTTCTAATTCAATATTTGCTATAGTGTTTTCCTTGATATAGTTGAAAATCCAATTATCCAATGATATTGGTATTAAGGAGTATATTTTCTTATTGTAATAATAAGCAAGGTCTACTATGTCTATATTTTCTTCCCAGAATTCATTATCAAGATTTTCTTTTGCATCTGCAACCCATAGTTGGCGTGGGAAAACTGTAACTTTTAAGATATTACTTGTTAAGACTTCAGGTATGTTTTTAAGGTTCGATTTATCTTCTAACAACGATTTTTCAACATTGAATTTATCGGTCTCCGCAAGAGAATCTGCGATTCTTGAGACGTCTTCATAGCCACCCTCAACAATTGTAACATCATTGATAAAGAATGAAAAATCATCATTGCTTGTTCTCTTAAAGATTTCTAAATCATTGCCCACTAAGCAATCTTCTATTGATTGTTTTAGAGTTTTTATGTCATCTGGATAGCCTTTTGTTTCTTCAAATATATTCTTCCAATTAGATTGTGCAGAACACTTTCTAATAAATATAAATAATTTAAACCTTTGCAATTCACTTCTTCGTAAATATCCATTGAAGTATCTTCCAAACTCGCTTAAGAAATCAGTATCTTTCAGACTTAAATCTTTAAACTTTGACTCTACCCAAGTTTCTTTCTTTCCATCAATATACGGTCTGTTAAATATTAAATCTGGTAAAATGCCATCAATTGCGGAATCATGGGTTAATAAATACCCTCTAATATACATAAATTCGATAATTTTATTTTTATAACTCTCCGAACTCTGTGAAATTGATTCCCTATTTCCCCGAAGAGCGATAAAAGTCATCTTTTATCTTCCATTTCAAATCTGCCACATGTTTTATCTTTCATAATTTTTTTTATGGTAAATAAAGTATGGGAGAGCATATATAGATTCCCAAAGCAAAGTGAAAATATTGTTTTCAAACATCAATACTTTCACATCGCTCTCCTCAACTTTATCTTATAAGCCTCCCTCCAATATCTGATGCATTTTTCCAGCTTCGGAACTACCATAAACTCCTATGCTATTGTCAAAGCTATCAATCAGCACGGTATCCCCGTTTTCCACACGTCTGAGATGCATCTAAAGCCCTTCCTCTGTCGGGAAAGCGCCTGTAACCTTGCTGACATAATTGCGGTCTATAAGCAGTCTGAGAGGTTCTATATCGTAGGAATCGAAATCAAAGAATGGGATAAGCCTTTGAATCCAAAGATGGCGAAGGATTATCTGGAAACATACAGACCAACCTGCGAATACTTCTATCTGGCAGCAAAGAGGTTCTCAAAAAGCACGGTTGACATGGAGGATATAGGTCTATTTGACCTGACAAAGATGAAAGTTATCAAGAATTCAAAATATCTTTATCCTGATGTGGATTTCAGGGCAAATTTGATGGGTAGAATAAAAAATAACTTCAAGGTGCTGACCAATGCGGTGGATGACCCGTTCCAGAGGACGATTGGAGAGTTTTAGCTCTCTGAATGCGTTTCAGACGCTTTGCTGGAAATGATTTCCAGTAGCAGGTAAGTTTGGACTGCCTCGAAGGTTATAAGACCACTCAAAAGAATTACAAATATATATAGTCAAGACTTGAAATGATGATAAAATGGCGACCAAGGTACTATTGGTAGGATTAGAATATTCAGGACAGCCTTATGAGAACGTAATCATTGAAACAAAGGGTTTATGCAGACCTGAAATTTGCAATAAATATGCTGCTAACGCCTTATATGAATACGATATGGTCATTATCTATCCTAAGAGTTACTCGCATTTTATTTTTGGAAAAGAGACTTCTTTTTCAAGTTCCAATGAAGAATTATGGGAATTGAAGAGCAAAGAAAACAAATATGATTTAGACCAAGTTTTTGACCAAACAGAAAGAAGTTCTGAATTGGATGCAGCGTTAAAACACGGTACCCGTGTGATTTTTCTGTTAACGCCCGACAAACTTATTCAGTTCTTTGGATGGCGCTCTTTATATATGGGTTACTTAAATAATATCGTCTATAAAAAGATAAAATCTCTAATTTTTCACGAAAAATTTTCAACTAAACTTTCTATCCAAACAGATGCTAAAGTCTTTACTCCTTATTTCCAACAATTACGAAAAGATGGGTGGACACTGTGCTGGGACTTTTTGGATGTCGAGAGAGTTCAACTTGCAACTACTCCAGAAAACCACTCATTGGGTTGCGAAATCAATATAGGAAACTGTAAAGTGTGGATATTGACCCCTCCATCGTCACCTGAATCAACTAATATTCTCATAAAAGCTTCGTTAGATTTAACAAAAGAAGAAGTTCAAGCACATCGATATCATGGAATTTTCTTAAGCCATTCTCATGAGGATAAGGAATTTGTGCACAGATTAAGAGCTTCTTTAGTTGAAAAGGGGGTAGAGGATGTTTGGACAGATGAGGCGGAAATTTTGATTGGAGATTCTCTGATTCAAAAAATTCATGATGCAATTGAGAAAACTGAATATTTCGGGGTTATCTTAACTCCTCGTTCTGTTAAATCTTCCTGGGTTCAACACGAACTTGAGAAAGCAATGAATATTGAGATTGTTTCTAATAATGTTAAAGTACTTCCATTACTTTTCGAACAATGTGACTTGCCTGGATTTTTGAAAGGTAAATTATATGCAGATTTTACAACGAGTTCCTCTTATGAAGACTCATTAGAGAAACTTCTTAGAAGACTTGAAATTTCATCCCAACTTTCAGGTAAATGAACCGAAAAAGCTGGCAGATAAAGCATTCATCCACGTTACTGTCATCCCCATCCCTGGGCGTTGAGAGTTGTTCCACAACTGTCGTCCATGCCCGACATCTGCATGAATGTTTCAATTATGTTCAACCCATTTTCTCCCATTTCAACCAAAAGGGTTTCTGTAGGAACTTCGATTCGAGCCATTATTTTATCCTCTTATCTCTAATTTTTGTTTTTCAAGTTCTTCCGCTTCCTTCCAGGTCACTTTCAAAGTGGGATAATAAACCCTCGCTATTTCTTTATCGAGGTCTATTTCACATCTGAAATTTGTATTATAACTGATACCGAGATGTATTTTCAAGGAATACTCAACCGCATATATTTTATCGGATTCCTCGGTGAAATAGTTTCCTCTCACTGGCGGGTATTTCTTACCATCGATTTTTACAATAAACCCATCATCTTTTGGCTCAATATTGACCTTATGTTCTTCCATTATGTCACCTATTATCGTTATTAGTATAAATAAGGTATCGAATGACAACTTTTATAGTCCAATAGTAGGTCTCCAGTGACTAAATGGTGCAATAATGATGCTTTTTCACGGAACAACCGAAACAAACGCAAAGCACATAATGAAAGTTCGAGGCTCAAAATGTTTAGGAAAGTTTAGACCATAAAAGTTGTCACTCGATTGCATATTAATCCAAACGGTATCACACAATATGCATACACATTATCAAATTCGGTCTATTGTCGCTAAATGGTAATGCATAGGAGGATAAGTTTAATCCGCTATCCTTTTTCGTAATTTAGTTTTAGTATAAAAATAGTCCTACCGCTTCATAAAAAGACAATAAATTTAGTATGCCCAATAGATAACATTAAATTTCAATATTATCACGCCAAATGCGAGTATTGACTTGTTGGGAACTTGTTTAAAAGGGTAAATAATGTATGCGTTTCTTTAACGAATTCTATCATGGTTTTCATAAAAGTTATTTTTTATACTGCCCTATATTTTTTCATTGGATACCTGGAAAAGCGGGACAATATCTTTGCGGTGCTGTTCTTGGGCTTATTGCAGGGATGGGAATGACAATAACTTGGATGAATGCTTTGACTATTTGGGAGTATTTGAAATAATACCTTCTTGTTAGAAAGCGATTTATGTTGAACTATTTTGTTCTTTATCGTACTTCCAGAGTGCCTTATCTATTGTTCTTAGGTCTTCGCCAGTTTCTCTTGAGATGTTCTGTATTTTTTCGCAATATTTTTTCCAGAAATTAAAATTATAGCTTTTTGGTTGCTCCCATCCCAGAGAACTGATTGCTCTAACATCCATTATTGGATATTTGTCGGGAAAAGCAAAATGTAGGATAACGGAAGCAACTGGATAAGAAACACCATTTAACACGGTCAAAGGTTCAATTCTTGCTTGTTCGCTTTTGGTCGCCAAACAAAATTGGGTAATTTCTCGAACTGTTAAATCGTCATTATTCTTATAATGTTTTGTGGGTCTTTTTGATTTCCACAGACCAATTTTAATAAATTTTTCCCTATCTAAATATCTGTGAACTTTAAGCCATTCTTTTAGCTCTTTTTCTATAGTTTCGTCCTCAGTATTTATGTAATCATTGTCGTATCTTTTTGCATATTCTTTTATATTATCTTTATTTATTTCCATCATAAATATTAATATTATTTATATTGTTACGTATTCTTGCTTCTATCACTATCTGAATCTTGACATTTTAAATAATGGTAAATTGCTTTTGAAATAGCTTCTTTAACGGAGGACTCACCTGTTTTTTTCTTTAACGCCATTGTATCTTCATATGGCAATACCGATTGGACATGAACAATCTTTGTTATCATTTTGTTGTTTCTCCTTCGTTTCATCCCTTTAAAGAATGGATACAATAATATACTAATAAAGTATAAAAGTTTAACTCGTTACATATATATAATGTGAATTATCTAAATGTATCTTATTTATTTTATAAATTGCAGTAGAAATAAAGGGGTTTTGTTTTATCGTTGAAAGGATAAACTCAGCCGATAGCTTTTCGGGGTCATCCTTATTATCTTGCGCTTCGAGGATATCAGTAGTGTCATTCCATGCATCCATGCTCTTATGTAAAAAAAGTTGGCTTCTTTGATATCCTCAAAATCTTCCTTACCCTTGCTGGCGTTCCACCAGTTCGTCCCATTCTGGATGATAACAGCCCTTGAATTCATAACCAAGGAATTGAAGGGTATCTTCATCTCCTTTAGAACCATATACTTTATATGCTTCTTGTGGAGCAGGGACAACTCCTATTATTTTTCCTATTATATCCGTTGATTCATCAAAGCCTTCCCAATTCATTGAAATAGGCACAATATTGGTAAAGATACTATCATCTTCTTTTTTGTTTTCTGTAATTACAAATGCTATAACTGGCTCTTTGGTGATAATCATGATTATTAATATGTGGATATACTATTTAGAACCTCGTATGTTTTGATTGAGCTTATTATCGATATTGAAGGCAGACTTTGACCTATGATAGCACAATAGCGGTTTCTGACCATTATCCTATATGTGAGTTTCTGGAACAACAGGGATACGGATTGAAAATGCATAAAAACAATAAAGCCCTATTTATCTTCGGTTTGGTATTCTATTTCATCGGAGACCTTGCGACAACTTATCTTGCTTTAAGTAATAGGTTGTCTGAAAGCGGTTTGGTCAGGATAATTACAATTTATGATTTCAGTATCATGGTCTTAATGAAAGTCATTTTTTTTACTGCCCTGTATTTTTTCATTGAATATCTGGAAAAGCGGGACAATCATTTGTGTCGATATTTATGACTTAGCCTCAAAAAATAATAGTTCATTCCAAATTTTTTGGTTTGT
>MFNH01000006.1:0-7530 GCA_001781995.1 Candidatus Levybacteria bacterium RBG_16_35_11
AGGGTGGGAAGGGGAGAAAAACAGTCTTATTGCCTTCTTTTTACGGAGGGGAAAACCCAAAAAACAATTGCACGACTTAAGCTTCTAGAACACATCTTTGTTGGGGCACAATTGGCAGAGTATGACCTAAAATTAAGGGGACCAGGAGATATCTATGGAAAACTTCAACACGGAATCCCAAATCTTAAGGTTGCATCTTTTTCTGATTTTAATTTGATTAGAAGAACGAAAAATATAGCTGAAAGAATAGTAAAAGATATCGACAATTTCCCAAAGATAAAAGGAAAGCTTAATGAAGCATCGGAAATAATCTCTCCGGATTAAATAAAACAGGTTTATATTGTGATATAATCACGCAAATTATGCAGGCCGAATTTAGCCAAGCCAGAGAAGTTGCCGCAGTCCTGTCCCAAAATCCCAGAAAATATATTAACAGGTTAATGATCGGTGTACAGCTCTATGCAGTAAATTGCGAGATGGGACGTGCTTCCCTAGCTTTCTATAGTACATTAAAAAGAATCGATGACTCCCTAGATGGTGACCGCTTTGACATAGAAAATCCATTAGAATATGCTAATGACATAGCTGTCCAAGTACTGGAAGGACGACTCTCAACAGATAATCTAAAGCTTGCGAATGCCTTTTCATTCGTAGAAAGAAGAATAAGAGATGGAGATAATCCCAGAAAAGATTTTGTTTCCTCAGTTAATGCAATGATATTTGATCATCAAAGAAGTCAAGAAAGGAGAGTTTTAACCAAGGATGAACTTCAAGAATACTATTCTAACTCTTTTACCCCTGTTATAAACATATTGCTAATTGGGATTAATTCGAATCTAAGAGCGCGTGATATTCCAGAATTCGCAATGGCTCAAGGGAGAATTTATTCCATTAGAGATATTGTTGATGATTGGACAAAAGGGATAATTAACATTCCTACTGAAATCCTCTCTTTGGCAAACCTTTCCGCGCAATCTGATATCGAAAAAGTTATGCTATCGGAAACAATTGCTAGCTATTTTGAGAGTGAATTAACCAAGGGGAAAATTGAGATAGCGAGATTGGAACAAAAAATAGAAGCCCAAGGCGAGCCGGTTAGCTCCAGGGTTTTTAAGTTGCTATTGAAGCCAATGAAAAAATATATTAGAAGGCATTCTCAAAAACAGTGAGCTTGATAAAACCTGCAAAATAAAGTAAAATACATACTTAGCGATTAGTTATTAGTTAATAGTAATTAGCTTTTTTCTTCTAACTACTAATTTCTAGCTACTAATTGCCAATTATATGCCACAGGAACCGAAGAAAAGACATTCAAGGCAAAGACAGGGAAAAAGAAGAGCAAGTATAAGACTTGCTTTGAAAAAAGTGGTTATTTGCCCAAATTGCAAAGAACCAACTCTTTCACATACTGCGTGCAAAAAATGCGGTTTTTATAAAGGGATAGAAGTTGTAAGAAAGAGAGTTAGAAGAAAGAAAAAAGAAGAAAAAGCCTAAATAGTATGAAAAATCCCCTTGACCCGCGCCACAAAAAAAGACAAGTATTAGTTGAGGATCTTTTCCGTTTCGAATTTCATAAAAAACAAAGGATAAGTCAAGATGCAAGAAAAATCCTGGACAAAAAAGAGCAAGTTGATAGTTTTATTGAAAAAGCTGCCCCTGAATTTCCGATTGAGAAAATAAACAAGGTAGATTTAGCAATACTAAGATTGGCAATATTTGAACTATTAATAGAGAAAAGGGAACCACCTAAGGTAATAATTGATGAGGCAGTAGAATTGGCAAAAGAATATGGAGGAGAAACAAGCCCCGCATTTGTAAACGGGGCATTGGGAAATATTGTAAATGAAAATACCAAAATTTAAAGATAATAAACTTTTTGAACAAGCTTTTATTCATCGTTCTTATCTAAACGAAGTTAAAGTAAAATTAAGCTCCAATGAAAGATTGGAATTTTTAGGAGACTGCATTATTTCTTTTATAGTCTCTGATTACCTTTATAAAAACTACCCTAATTTTAACGAAGGGACACTAACTAATCTAAGATCACTTCTTGTTAATACTAAAAGTTTAGCCCAAATTTCAAAAGAACTGGATTTTGGGAATTTTTTAAAACTATCCAAAGGTGAAGAAGAATCTAAGGGAAGACAAAACCAAAGCTTATTGGCAGACAGTTTCGAAGCATTCGTAGGGGCGCTCTTTTTAGATTCTGGAATAAAAGCAACTACCAAATTCTTAGAACAAGTTCTCATGCCAAAAGCGGATGTTTTGGCAAAAAACAGAACCCTTAAAGATCCTAAGAGTCTACTTCAAGAGAAGATTCAGGCCAAAAAACAAAGCTCGCCAATTTACAAAGTTATGGAAGAAACAGGCCCTGCACACGCAAGGGTATTTAAGGTTGGGGTTTTTGTTAACAATTCTCTTTTAGGAGAAGGTACTGGAAAGTCAAAACAAGCTGCAGAAGAAATGGCTGCAAAGCAGGCTCTTGAGAGAAAGAAAGCTTAATGCTAAAATAGAAAGACTTATGTCACTTGTTATAAGATTATCAAAAACAGGGAAAAAGGGGGAAAGAAGATTTAGGATAGTTGTAAATGAAAAACGATCTAGACGTGATGGAAAAGCCTTGGAGATACTAGGTTGGTATGAAAAGGGGAGAGATTTAAAACTAAAAAAAGAAAGATACGATTACTGGGTTTCTAAAGGAGCAAGACCTTCTGAAACTGTCTTTAAATTAATCAAACAATGAAAAAGGCTTTAGAATATATTATTACCTCTATAGTCGATAATCCAGAAGGTGTAAAAATAACCGAGACTGAAGAGAATAATGTTATCACTTTTTCAATTGAAGTTGCCAAGGAAGATATGGGTAAAATAATCGGCAAAAACGGAAAGATTATAAAAGCAATCAGAAACGTTATGAAAATTCCGGCAATGAAAGCGGAGAAAAGAATCTTCGTTAACCTGGTAGAAAACTCCGAGGAATAAAGGAAATGAAAATCACAATTATTACCCTTTTCCCGGAAATGTTTAAAGGCCCCTTTGATCACTCAATTGTTAAGAGAGCAATACAAAAAGATGCCATTCAGATTAAATTTATAAATATCCGTGATTTTGGAATCGGCAAGCATAAATTAGTAGATGATAAACCATTCGGTGGGGGAGCTGGAATGATTCTAAGGGTTGATGTTTTAGAAAAAGCAATTGAAAAGGCAAAAGACAAAAAGATCAAAAAAGGCAAAGAAAAAGTATTTCTTTTAGGGCCCCATGGTAAAGTTTTTAATTCTAAAATGGCAAAGAAATTAGATGTTCTTGCTCATTTGATACTACTTTGCGGGCATTATGAGGGAGTTGATGAAAGAATTAAAAAAATGGTAGATGGAGAAATTTCAATCGGTGATTTTATACTTACGGGCGGAGAAATTCCGGCAATGCTTATAACAGATGCAGTTGTCAGGTTGCAAAAAGGAGTAATTAGGGAAGGAGCGGCAATGACCGAATCATTTTTTCCATACCTTGAATACCCTCAGTACACTCAACCCAGAAAGCATAAGAACATGTCCGTGCCAGCCATTCTTTTATCGGGCAATCACAAGGAAATTGAAAAATGGAAAAAAGAAAAGGCTTTGGCTATTACCAAAAAACTTCGTCCGGATCTTATTTTTGAATCGCATAGCGATGAGAAAAGACCGAAGGTCATTGAAAAGGACCCAGAGAATTAAAACTGCCACTTACCGTGCTTTGAGTAAGAACTGGTAATGTTTGCATAAGATTATTCCAGCTTAAAAGGTTATTTAAAATTATCTGATTATCGGCGCTAATTGGTTTTATTGCCGTATCGGCCTTTAAATTAACAGGCGGGATAGCGGAATAATAAAACCGAATTGTTAAAGTTGAAGTGATACCAACAGTTGCCCCTCCTATAACTTCGTTTATAGGAGCAGTCTTTTGCAGCTCTCCCATGAAACGCATTAAATCAGAGGAGCTACCATTAATAGCTAAGTCCATGTCTAAGAAAGGGGGTCCCTTTGCAGTTATTCTTGCTCCTTCTAAATCTCCAACCTTAAATTGATAGTCTCCTACCGACACTGAAGCTTTTCCAGCTGCTTCTGAGATAGCGCCTAAGATCCCGATAAAATCTTTTTCTTTTGGGAGGACTAGGCTTGCTATTTTAAAATTAGAGTCCAGAGAAGAAGCATCCAGACTGGACAGATAGTTTAGATTAGTTTTAAGAACAGTTAATTTTTGATTCTCCATTACCAGTTGCTTTTGTAAATCCGTAAAATTTGCAATTTGGGGAATTATTATATAAAAAAATAAAAGCAGGCTCACCACCATTATTCCCAAAGGCATTAGATAATTTTTATACTGTTTGTAAATTTCCCTTAAGGCATCTTGGTTAAGTGATCTCTTCATAGAAACTCCGCTTTTATAGACAGATAATAATTGCCTGTTTTTTGATTAAGACTTAGGGAGTTGATCGTTAAACTTTTTATTAACTCTTTTTTAGTCAATTTTGCGATATATGAATTTATTAAGTCGTCTAAAGGAAGAAGCGAGGAAGAGATAAGGGTAATGGAAAAGGTTTCCGTGCTGAAATTCAAATTATTTATCCGGACAGAATTAGGAGTCAATTTTAACAAGGATTCAATTGAAGAATAATTGTTCCTCTCTTTAATTATTTTGGAAATGTTTAAAATTCTATTATTTACAACAAATAATTTTGCCGACCTGTCTTTAAGATTAGTTATTTGATTAATGGCTGATTCTTGCTGATTTTTAATGCTTGCTGTGGAGAAAGTAGCGTTAACTATAAAAATAACTATCGAGAAAAAAACTACGATGCCCGCAAAAACAAAGGATATGTTTTTAAATATTTTGAGTCTTTTTTTTTCAATTAAAGACTGGTCCTCCTGATGAGCAAGTAGATTTATGTCTTTATTCATAATCTCTCATTGCAAGTCCAACCGCGATTGTATAGTCTGGACCATTGTCCAAAATTTCCTTTGGAATTGATTGAGATGCCAAGTTTTTCCAAGGATTAGCAATGGCAGTTTCAATTCCCGAATTATTGGCAAAAAAGATGCCGATTCCGGGAAGCTTTGCAGTTCCCCCCGATAAAATGATTTGTCTTATAGGAGTATCTTCCTTATATTTTTGAGTATAAAAAGCCAAAGACTTTTTTACTTCACTTAAGATTGAATTTAGTATCGGTTCAGTTGCCTTACCTATTTTTCCACCCAATGTTTTTTCGGAAAATCCATAGGCCTTTTTATATTCTTCCGCCTGGGCAGAGGTAAGATTAAGATCTGTTGCGATTGCCCGATTTATCGCTGATCCACCCATTGACATTGAATAAGTAAAAACCATTATTCCAGATCTTGTAATCGCAAACGAGGTGCTTATTGCCCCAATACTTATAATAAAAGTT
The DNA here is from genome assembly GCA_001781995.1 of Candidatus Levybacteria bacterium RBG_16_35_11. GTDB lineage: Bacteria > Patescibacteriota > Microgenomatia > Levybacterales > UBA12049 > MFNH01. Next base: position 5,426 of record MFNH01000006.1, read on the forward strand.
GGCGGAAAAGTTTCGTTGGGAATAAGTGAACGGACAGTTGATAAGATTTCCGTTTCCATTGCTTTTATATTTAGTCCTGCCATTGAAATTATTCTTTGATATTTAGCAACTAAGGCAATTGGTGCTCCAACTAGAAGAACCTGCATTTTATCTAAAGGGGTAGGTTTCTCCGGCTTTTTTAAAATTGACCAGGCAAGGGTTACGTTAGATAATGGAACAGGGATATACTGCTCGGCTTCCCAATAGATTGCCGACCTAAGCTCTTTATCGGATAAGATGGGCATTTCGACAACTTTTGTATAGACTTGGTTTTCAGCGAGTGCAACATTTACCTCTTTAGTTGTTATCCCTGCATCCGCAACCCCCTTGCTAATCGTCTGAGCCATTTGCTCTTCGTCCATTGGGGATTCGGATAGCATCCCTTTTAAAGGGGTAGGAACGATTAATGAAGACTTATAAATAAAATTATTCTTTTCACCAGATAGCCAAACTAATTTTATTGTTGTGGCTCCAATATCAAGCCCAAATGGTTTTTTATTCATTTTTCGGTGAAAAAATATTGTAGGGAAAGAATTCTCCCGGAATTGCCGGATGACCCTGAAAAACTGTTACTTTTCGCTGGCTTGATCCTGCTACCCCAGTAGACGTTATAACCTTCCCTTGTGAGGGAAAAGAGGTTGCGCTTGAAACTGCTATAATTCCACTTCCGTAAAGAGGAATTATCCTTGCGATTAAACCATTAGATACAGCTATGGAAACGTTGTGTCTAAAGGAAACTCCAGAAACATTCTCTACAGAATTCGTCGGAACCCAAAACATGTTTGTTCCTCTTCTTCCCGTTGAGTCGCATGGATCATATGCATATTTTGTTAAAACTGGATTATTTTTATCAACCCCTGAGACAACTGCAATCTCAATCGCAGGAGTGGGAGCGCTAGAGCTGTCACAGGAATTTCCAGAAGTTCCCCAATAGACCTTAAAAGAGGTGATTGGGTTTTGAGGTTGAGAATAATCGGGATAGTTTGAAAGCCACAGGTCAATTCCCTCATCTTTCGCAACTTGATTTCCACCGTTTAAAAGCATGCTTGATAAGTTGGTATCAGAAATAGTCGTTGAGTAAGTGGTATTCTCAAAACTACCTGTGGGAATTGCAGTTTGGCTTTTTATTACTTGTTCAATTCCTGCTTCTGCGGCATGTAGTGCTTTTTGTGAATCAGCTTCTTCCGTGGATGTCTTAAAGCTGGTAATACTTTTTGAAGCGATGGAAAGTCCTAATGTTAAACTAACAACCATTACTAAAACAACAGCAAGCAAAACCTGCCCTGTTTGCTTTTTGAAATAATTTAAAAACATAGCCTAAATATAGAGTAACAATCAAAGGTGGGTTATGTCAAATTATGGTCCTAAATTTCTCATTACTACCGAGGTATGGAAATCGGTTGAAAATTTTTGTTCAAAGAATAGGCTGGAAGCGCCCTTTGAAAGGGTAAAATTTATTCCAATTGTAGGAGGTTGGCTAATAAATGCCTGGTTACAGGTAAAATAACAGCTTGAGTCAGGAGCGCTAATGCCCGATTCACTTATTAAAGCCATTGTTGCCCCAGTTGCACTTGTTGAGGCAATAGTTGAGTTTAAGCACGATAGAGTTGTTTCTCCTTCATCAAAAGCCCTTATTTTAATATGTTTGTAGTGAACAGGTGTTGGGGTTGGCGTAAGGGGACCAACCTCTTCGGGAAGACAATCTGATCTAAAAGGCCCATCTAAGTTTACCTCGCTTACTCCTTCAAATCTTTTCGCAAATTCAATTGCTCTAGCCATTCTTGTCATTGCCGTATTGCCATTGTCTCTAACTTCATTTACTGTCGACGTTTTATTTCCGCCCCGCAAAGAAGAAACAAGAATTGAGGAGATAATTACGCCAACTACAATCATAACTACAATTACCGCAAGTAACTCTACTAATGTGTAACCTTTATTAGATCTAAAATAGATTAATATCTTTTTCATATAGTCGGAATGGCTTTAATATTGGCAAAACATGAATCGATTTGAACTTTATGGCAGTAAAGATTTTCAGAATCGGTCCACTTAGAATCGCTACAACC
>MFNH01000006.1:7562-10972 GCA_001781995.1 Candidatus Levybacteria bacterium RBG_16_35_11
TTGAACACTCCATTGAATTATGCTGTATATTGATTCTCCGATTAAATATGCCAGTAGTCCATTTGCATGAATTTGCCTCTGACGCAGGAATGCTCCCTCTATCATCTTCAAGTATAGTGGAATCGTTGTAAAGGCAATACCACCCCGACTTTAAGCTAAAAGAAGGCCAATTTGTTTCCGTTAATTCCCGAACTATTTCCATTCCTTGTCTTGAGTATTGAGTTGCCAAATTTTGGTTTTTGGCAAGCTCTGAATTGTTTAAAGAAGTTACCACAACAGTTGCAATTACTCCGATTATTACAACAGCTGCACCCAGAGCAACTAAAGCTTCTACCAAAACCTGACCTTTTTGCTTTTTGCTTTTCATTGAGCTGGTGTTGGAGTTGACCCCGTGCTAACAACTCCAGACGGATTTACAGTTATTGATTTTTCTTTTCCAAAACCTTCTATAATTACTTGAGTCGGGCTATTTAAGCCTTCTATGGAGTTACTTAAGATGGGAAAATAAAAAGGACCGGGTAGAGGGGGGTTTTGAATGGAAATTTCATTTGGAAGATTATAGGTTTCAACAGTGTTTTGACAATCTAATGGGGGATTAGACGATATTAGCCCCTCGGTGCAAACAGCGTAAAGACATATCTCTTTATTGCTTGAAAAAAGCACCCCATAACCCTGCAGACTACCATTGCAATCTGCTACGGGAGTTGTTTGTGATAAAGATCTTGATTTGGCAACGTTTATCATCGATTCTACTTTATCCTGAACAGTTTGGAGCGATGCATTCCTACTGCTTTCAACAAAAGAAGCAATGCCAATTGATGAGAGAATGGCAATGATTGTAATAACAATAATCAGCTCGACAAGAGTAAACCCATTTCTGTTTTTTATTTGCCATTTGCCATTTGCCATTTTCATGGGTTTTGGAGTGTAAATGAATATCGTCCGGATGGGCAGCCTGGATCTGGAGTAGGATCTTTCTGGGTATCGTTTTGGTTTTCAAGACAAGACACTATTGAATATACTGTTCCCCCAGTGTAGGTATAAGATATTCTATCAACCGTTGTGCTAAGGGGGTCGCAGGGAATTTTTTGCATGTAGGTATTGTCTGTCGCACCGCAATCAGGAGTCGAACAGAATTTCTCGTCACAAGATGGTAATGTATTGGGGTAGGATCCCTGATCGGAACGGTAAAGCTCTAGGGCTGATTGGATTTGTCTTAAATCTGCTTTTCTCTGGGCGTCTCGCGCACGCTGTCTTACCCCAACAAAATTAACCATTAAAAAAGTTGCCAGAATTCCAATTATTACAATTACAATTAAAAGCTCTATCAGGGTGAACCCTTTTTTGTTTGAAAATTGAAAATTGAAAATTGAAAATTTCATTTTATGGGTTTTCGTTTGGACTAGTCACTCCGTAGTTGCAAATACCTCCACAAGCGCTTTCTAAACTAGGCCCACCTGCTTCCTGATTAGATCCATCACAAACATTATTTACCCCTTTACAGGCTTGCGGGTCATATGCTCCTCTCTCAAGATTAGCATAAAGAAAATAAGATTGTCCATCATCGGTGGCAAAGTAAGCGTAAGTCCTTGAACCGGGGCTTTTTGGTAAAAAGTCCATATAGGGGGTCCAAGGATCGCCCCAGTTATTTCCAACTCCTGGATCAGCGATTGTTTGAATTTCAAAATCAACTGATGTGGGGTATCGTCCATTATCTTCATAATAAGACTCGAGTGCTCTTTGGAGTTGGGCAAGATCCGATTTTATCCTTCCGTCATTTGCTTTTTGAAATTGCGCAATTGGATTTACTGCCGTCATAACTACTGTTGAAATTATTGCGATCACCGCAATAACAATTATTAATTCCAAAAGGGTAAACCCCTTTTTATTTATCATTTTCCATTTAATATTTATCATTTTAAAGATTTAATAACTTTAGTAACAGCTTTAGGATTTCATTACCGTAAAAATAGGTTAACAAAGTGCTTCCTGCTAAGAAAGGGCCAAAGGGAATTGTATCTTTTTTTAATTTTTTTATGCCTAATAAAATGAGTATGATAGAAACCAAAGCGCCTGTCAAGAAAGCTAAATAGATTGAAAAAATCGTTAATGGAAAACCAAGCAAAAGGCCAATGAAGAAAGCAAATTTTGCATCTCCCATACCCATCCCTCTCCCGCGGGTGACTAAGATTAATAAAAGAAAAAATAAAAAGATAAACAACGCAGATAGTAAATGTTGCAATATTAAGTATGGGGTATTAAGTGTAAGGTATAAGAGAGCAATAGATGACGCAAATAAGATTACCTGATTGGGAATTATGCCGTATTTTAAATCAGTGAAAAATATGATAATTAAACAGGAAACAATTACTAAAGATATTGCAAATAGCACGTAGGGAATAACGTATAGTGAATTTCCCGTTAGAAAAGTTAACCCAAACAAAACTCCTGTTGTTAATTCAGTAAAAGGATAATAAAAACTTAATTTCCTATAACAGTGCCTACATTTTCTTTTTTGAATGATAAAAGAGACTAGGGGAATAAGCTCAAACCACTCTAGTTTTCTATTGCAAAAATCACATTTTGACCTATCCCTGATAATTGTTTGTTTTTTTGGGAGGCGATCTATAACTAAGTTTAAAAAGGAACCGACAAATAATCCAAGAATTATAAAAAAATATATCACGAATTCAGTATAGCAAATTAGAAAGCGTTTCTGAGGTTATTTTCGATCCTGTAAAGAATGAAGCAGTGGGAAAAGACGTCCTTTAGAGGATGTCATTTTGTACACCAGTAACAAGTGCCATCTTGATTAGGACAGCTTAGTCCTGATCCATCTTCAAATCCGTGAACATCATACTTTGTCTCTTCTGATGCCCTCTGCGATTTAGATGTAGGTGCATAACAAACTGTTAGCTCATTTTCATCTCCCACCGCTGCACTCCATTCCACGAATACCCTATCCAAATCATTTTCGTTGCTTGTAAAGGAAGGTTTTAACTCTCCTTCCCCAATTAATGTATTTGCAACTCCCTCATCACCTATGCAAGCTAGTAGTCCTGCAACACTTAGGGGTTGTCCGCTTATGTCTGCCCCTCCTATGCCTGTACAGCCAGCAACTGCGCTATTACTATCATTCCATGGAAATGAGGTATGGGTTGTGTAATATCTAATGTTTGCATTTTGAAATTCAACCACCATGTTTTTTATTTTCGAGTCATCTGCCTTCTTTAACTGTTCGAATGGGTCAATTGTTGCAACTAAGGCTGCCGCTAAAATTCCTAAAATTCCAATTACAACTAAAAGTTCAATGAGGGTGAAGCCTCTTACGCTTTTAAGCTTCGATAGGCAGGTTTTCATGTATATATCAATAGTAACCATAATAAAAAGTGCTTGTCAAGTATCAATTT
>MFNH01000007.1:0-129 GCA_001781995.1 Candidatus Levybacteria bacterium RBG_16_35_11
AACTCTTGTAAAACTTTCACAAGATAAAGATGTATACGTAAGGTGGAGGGTTGCCAGAAATCCGAATACTCCTGCTGAAACTCTTGTAAATGAGCAAAAAAAAATCTAGAAGATATTAAAAACTAAGGA
>MFNH01000007.1:336-13452 GCA_001781995.1 Candidatus Levybacteria bacterium RBG_16_35_11
GAAACTCTTGTAAATGAGCAAAAAAAAATCTAGAAGATTGAAAAAACAAAGGAGAAAAAAAAATGGAAGATGAAAAGAAAATTATTAAGGTAGAATATCCATTAACCAAAATTCGGCAAGGCAAAAGGAATGAGGAGGTTATTAACCCTATTCCGCAACACGTAACATTTGACCAATATAACAAAATGAGGGAAGCTATAAAGATGTATTGGCTGGTCAAGGCTGAGAAGAGGGGGAGAAAAAGCACGTTCCCTTTCTTTGCCTTGAGAGATTCTCTATTCATTGAGCTTCTGTGGGTTACTGGCGGTAGGGTAACGGATATTTGTCAACTTAATGCAAAAGATTTCGATTTTCAAGCTAAGACATTAACATTTTGGATAGAGAAAGCAAATAAATTCCACACCATTACGATTGATGTAGAAACGTGTTTAACTGTGAGGGATTACACAGCTAACTTTAATTTGCAGGATAGATTATTTAATTTCAAGAGGGTTCAGGCGTTTAAAATAGTCAGGAGGGCAGGAGAGTTAATTGGTGTAAAGGGGTTGCATCCCCATACCTTCCGTCATGGCTTGGCTATCTATCTACGAATGTCAGGGATTGCGTTAGATATTATTTCAAGACGATTGGGACACGCAAATATCGGTATTACGATGAAATTTTATCAGAATCTATCCTTAGAGGAAATCCGTACCGAACTAAAAGATGTAAAATGGAAATCCGACACAACAACCTAAAACACGTGCCAAAATGGAAAAATATATTAAGGCTAATAACCTTACTAAATTAATGCACGAAAAAACGCACAGGTTCATCAGGCGAAAACTGCCTATAAAAGCCGCACAGGGCACGAAATTTATAATCGTTAAGCAGGGTGCGAGATTCAAAGTATCTCACCTTGGCGAAAGACGAAGAAAGAAAAATAAGAAATAGTCATTTTACTGTATAAATAATCCACAAAAAAATGCTGGTGGTAGAGTTTTCAATCACCTCTCTCTACCATCGGCTAAAAAAAAACATCGGAGGACAGAAAAACAAATGGTATCACACAATTCTATTCCCATATCTATGGGGCATTCTGGAAGAGAGAGTTCATTGGGTTTAACCTCCCCTAAGTTCTCTCTCTTCCGCCATACTCCAGATTGTGTCAACGAATGGCGGGTCTGGAGGGGTATTGTACCATTTACCTTGTTTCCCCGCCATTCGATTATATTCCTGAAGGCTGTCGCCGACTGGAAGAGCTATATAGAGTTTTTGCCCCTTTTGCAAAACTCTGTGGTATTACAAAACCTCAATGCCGCAAGGCATTGTTTGAGAGGGGGGCGGATTAATGATGCCCTCTTCGCCTTTTTAATTAAGAAGGTGAAGTAAGGATGACTGAACACCAAATATTTCAAAGAAGTAAGGCTAGAATATATTACCTCTCTCCTGCGAAAGAGTGGAAGGCAGAAGATAAGTGTCTTAATTGCGGCAAACAAAAAAAAGATTGGCTTAAAGGAAGAAGACATTATTGGAGTTGCTGTTCGATTATCTGCACAGAACAAAGCATTAGATATGTCTTTACATGGGACACACTTAGGGAGAGATGTTTTAGGCGAGATAATTTTTGTTGTGTGATTTGTGGGATTAAGGGGGTTAAGAGTTTAATCGCAGACCACATCTTAGCTATCGCTTTGGGTGGTATTGAAGAAGACATAAATAATCTCCAGACTTTATGCGGTAGTTGCAATAAAATAAAGACCAAAGCGGATATGGCTAAGATTGCTGAAAAAAGAAAAATAGTCAAGAATGGTGCTAATCTTTTTGACTATCCTTGATATGAATTTTACAATTATGAAAGAGGAATAAAAACGTGGCATACAACTCAGACTACTATAAAGCCTATTACGCCTTTAAAAAAAGTAGAAAATAAACCAATTACTCACAATGAATTTAAAGAATTATTATTAAGTTTATATGATATTGCAGTAGATTCTAAAGATGTTGATGATTGGGCAAGAAAATCTAATACAATCTTAGAAAAATATGAAAAAGAAGGTATTTTAGCATGAAGGATATAATTAATAAAAATCATGAAGGAGATTGTATAAAAATAATGGGCGATTTACCTAAAGGTAAAATTCATTTAGTATTAACTGACCCTCCCTATAATGCATCAAATGGTGGTGTAAATTTGCCTAACAATAAAACTGGCGGAGCATATTATAAAGTAAATGAAAAATGGGATAAATTTTCTTATGAAGATTATATGGATTTTACAAAAAAATGGATTGATGAAGCAGACAAAATCCTTGCTCCAAATGGTTCAATGATGATTTGTGGCTCTTTACATAATATTGGAGAAGTGATTATAGCATTAAAAGATAAAGGATATAAATTTATTAACTTGATAACATGGAGAAAAACAAATCCTATGCCAAGCATTACAAAGAGGACTTTAACACATTCCACAGAATTTATTGCATGGTTTGCAAAAGGAAAAGGATGGAAATTTAATTATAATAATATGAAAAAATATAATCAAGGTAAGCAATTAAGAGATGTCTGGGAGTTTTCAGTTTGCCAAGGTTCTGAAAGAATTAAAGGAGAAAATGGAAGAGCCGCACATCCGACACAAAAACCATTAGAATTATTTACGCGATTAATTGAGATGGCAACAGACGAAGGAGATATTGTTATTGACCCATTTATGGGAAGTGGAACAACTGCTTTGGCGTCTATGCAATTAAACCGAAATTGGATAGGCATAGATAACAATAAAGAGTATATTGATTTGGCTAATAAAAGAGTTAATAATCATAAGAAGGATACAAAATTAAAGGAATATTGTTAAAATGTGGGCTTTCCTAAATAATTTAAATAACATTTGGTATAATTATCCTTTTAGCCTCTCAGTTTTTTGGTTATGATAAAAAAGTAACAGTTAAGAACATTACCTCTATATTATATTAATATCTACTCTTATATTAATATAATAGACCCCCCCTACTACCTCTATAAAGAACCATACGTAAATATGTATAACGGATACATATGTACGTATACTTTTTTCCGACCTCCGATTTGGCACTTGTTTTAAAATATAATAAGTGCTGTTATAATGGGGTTTATTATATTATATTAATATTATTCTTATTTATTATGTAAAAGTATTTAAAGGGAAAGAATATTCCTATAAATAAATGGGGAAAAAAAATTTCACAATTACATTGGAAGAAGATATAGTAAATAAAATCAAAGAAAAAACAGACAATCTTTCTTCTTTCATAAGAGAACTTTTAGAAAAAGAAGCCTTATCCAATAATGGACAAAATATATTATGTGAGGAAAGAGATAAATTAAAGGAAGAAAATATAATATTATATGAAAGAAAAGCATTTATTTTAGCGAGGATTAATTTTTTAAACGAAAAAATAGACGCTTTAAAAAAAGAAAATGAATTAGAAGAAGAAAAGAACAAAGAAAAAAATAAAGAAATATTGTTTAAATTTAATCGCTTATGTAAATTTAAAGGAGAGGAGATAGAAATGATATTTAGCGAGGAATTGCAAAAACTAACTAACCAAGAAATTGATTTTCTCAAAAAAGAGATAGGAGACGCCTTTATTCAAAAAATGTCTCAGGATAGGGAGGAAGAACAATGAGAGCATATAAAAGTATAGGATTTGAGGTGGCTGAGGGCAACTTAGCCGCAGAGAATGAGGTTGAATTAGGCAAAGCATTATCTTATGGAATTAGAATTCTCGTGGGACAAAAAAAAGGGGAAATAAAAACACCCGAACAATATGAAGAAGCAATATTAAAATTGCAAAGCAGGTTAAGGGAAGCCATAATTAAAATAGACCAATTGCAAAAAAACATTGACCCTGTGGTGGAAGAAAAGAATTTTAAAGAAGAATTGGTAAATATATTCGAGGGTAAACCCGCCAATTAATTAAGAAAAATAAAGGGAGAGTAAAAAATGACAGCGCGAAGTAAATATTTGGAAGAGTTAGCCAACCTTAGAGAGTGCGTTGTTTGTTTGAAGCTTTTTTCATTTAAAAAATCAGACCAATTCCTATGTGGAAAAGAAGAATGTCATAAATTATATTGCCGAGTTAGGGGGAATGTTTTAAGACGAGTGCGCCTTGTTGAGCGCCTTGTTGAGTTGAAAAGGAAAGGAAGGTAAAAAATGAAAACAAAATATAAAATCTATGAAGACCTGACGTTACAGGAAGCTATGAATAAGCTATTGGATGACGGTGCTGACCCGTTATGCTTTGACAGTTTAGAGGAAGCTTGGAACTGGAAAAAAACAAATAGTCCAGATAGATTGCTAAACATTCCATTCGCTTGTTTCGCAGGAAAAGTTAGACGCTTGACACCTGCAGAATGCAAGAATCTAGCATCTGTCTATGAAAGATATATAGAAGGGCAAGGTAAGCGGAGGAATTGACAGATGCAAGAATCATCAAGATTAAAATTACGCAAACTTAAAAAAGACGAAGAAGGGTATATTGAATTGGGTATAACCTCCCCAAGCAACCCCCCCGCAAGTTCTGGAGGTTTCCCCTCCACACCCCAACGTGAAGCATTCAAGGGGGACACAGAGGGTTATTCTAAAGAGTTAAGCAGGAACATGGCTGAAACTAGTAAAGAACTTACCATAGCCACGAAAGAGGTATCTAATCGCTTATTGGAAGTGCTGCTCATCTTGGTTAACCTGTTTAAGATGCTCTTGCTAGGGTGTAAATGGGTAATCTTCGGACTCTCAAGGGCTTTAATGTGGGTATTCAAACCCAAACGAAAAAAGGCGGAAGCTAAATGAAATCAAGCGACCCAAAATCCCCTCCTCACTCAGTGGGGTATGTCAGATGATGATAACTGCCTCAACAAGAGAAATGTGCAAGGGACTAGAATTACTCTGTGGACTTCGTGATATAAGTCCGTTAATTTTATTCTCAATAATCATAACACTTATATCCCTATTCATTATTTTTTATTTTGAATTGAGAAGAAAGTTGAAAAAAAGCAACCCACCAAAAAAATGTAGAACTTGTCACTGCCCATCTTTCGGAAAGCAGTGCAGGGAATGTTATATGTTGCATAAAAATACAGGTAATAGGGTTGGAAAGTGGCGTAAGTTGAGAAAAGAGAAAGAGGCAACCAAAGATGTTGTATCAGGATAAAGAATTAATTGCAACATTTATTATGGCTTGGGCACTATTGGTCATAACTATTTTAATGGTAATTATTATTATATTGTTTTTCATTATATATCACAAATTGAAAAAAGAAAATTGGAAATCCGCCAATGCCAACCAAAGATGAAATCCAACCTCGCCATTGCGATAAGTGCAAGTTCACCGAAGAAAGTTATGGGTCAGAACATTTTTGGCTCTGTGAGCAGAAGAGGCATCAAATAAGGCGGTTCTGCTTCAAATGCACATCAGACTACGGTTCTTATTGTATAGAAAACGGATTGGCTTGGAGGCATAGGTATGAATCCTGATGCTGAGAAGAACGAAAAAACGGCAAAGCTAAACGAAAATGTAATGTCAGGTTTGAAAGAAAAAACAATAGCTTTCATTCTCAAACATACTTCTTATATCCTCCTTCTTGACCTGTTTCTAACTATTGGCGGCGCATTTTCAGCGTGGCATTCAGGCTGGTCATTATCATCAATCCTCTTACTTATGGCTGGAATTATTGTTGGGATTCTGTATGGCATTGCCTTATTTCATCATCCTGTTGTGAATACAACTTATGCCTTATATGCCATGAACGCTGACGAATTTTGGCGTTTGAGGCGAGAGAAGAAGAAGGGCAAACACCCAAGTGTTATTAAAAAAATAATGAAATGATGTTGCATCTTCCAATGCTTCTATGTCGCAATACTTAATCTTTGTGTGGTATTGTCCTAAACGCCCACCTCCTTTAGCAAAATCACAGAGAGAATTGTTGGTTTGGGTTAGTCAACACTAGCTAGAAATTCGTCACCGGAGGTGACTTTCTTGTTCTAACATTTGCAGTTCCATCTTTTTCAATTTGACCATTTTTTCGTCTAGGCTGGTCATAGTCCATCCTTCAAACCAAGACTGAAGTTTCCAAACACTCCTTCTCTGCCTTTAAACTTTTCCGCTTCCTTTTCCCGAGAATCCGTATTCTTTTTAGTATCCCTCTGTTTAGGTATTTTAACTAGCATTTCGAGCAAGTCACCCTCTTCAATTTCAAAGAAATTAACAACCCTAAAAGGTAATGTCACAACAAGACTAGTTCCTGTTTTCCATACTCTCCCTTCAAAAGCTTTGGCTTGACTTACATTATCTTCTTCCATCCCCATTATCCCCCTCCCTTTTTGATTATTATAAGGAATAACTCCTTCCTTTATAAATATATCTCTCCATAGATTTCATATTAATTCTCTCTTCTGCTTTTCCGTAACGTCTTTCTGGAACTGTGCAAATTTTTTCTGCCATTCTTTAAATTCTCTCTTTCCGCCCAAAAGTATATTCTCTTTTTTCATTAATGCTCCCAATTCGTCTGTCAATGCTTTGAGTGTGTTTTTATCCTCTTCGTCAAGACTGCCCAAAATAGAATAAACTTTCTTTTCCGTTTCTTTGTCAAGCTTCATTTTCTTTCCCACTCGCAGTTATAAGTTTCACCTTCAGAATAGAGGGCATAAGTTTTTGAATCAACCTCGCAATACCAATATATCTTTGCAATGAAATAATAATTATCTTGTTGATATTCTCTCTCTTCAAATATCTTTTCCTGAATAATTTTTTCGCTAAAACTATCATTCACAATTGCTGAAAATATCAAAAGCCCTATAGTCACAATTATAAGAAGCCAAAATAAAGATTGCCCCCTTTTATGAAGTTTCATTTTCTCCTCTTCTTTATTTCCATATCTGAAAAAATAGTCAAACAATCATAACATAAACTAAGATTTATGTTTTTAGAAATAGCAGGATAATACATTGTATCAGGATAATCTCTGCAATTATCACACCTCTGAATTTTGTCACTAGTTTTCATCTTCCTTCCACCCTAATATAAAGAAGGGAGTTAAAAACTCCCCACTCTTTCCACTGGCACACCGTTCACCATCGGAATTGCATACACTACGTCAACCATACTGCCCTTGATGGGCATACGCATTGCCGCTAGTTGCACTTGCTTTCCCACCCACAGGTCGCTGTTTGTGCCGAAGTGTTTGCCTATTTCCCTCAACGAAATCTTGTTTGCACTCCAAATTTTTTGTTTTTTATTCGGCAGTTCAACCAACATCTCATTTCGTTGTGTTTTTTCACCCTTAAATTCCTTCTCGACAACCTTATGCGGTTGCATTATGGTCAGGGTCAGTCTGTTTTTTGCGTCCTCTAGGTTTACATAATCTCCGCCTAAATCAAGTTCTGGCATTTTCGTTTTCCTCCATATTTTTATGGCTTGTTTTTTTCTTAATGAATTTTAAATAATTTATGTCTGAGATATTCTGAAAGTTTAAGATGTTCCACTTCCGATTCCCTTAATAAAATTTCGTATTCCTCTTCAGTCAATTTAAACTTTACTTCCTTAGTTCCTTTTTCCATTCTTCATCCCTCATTTAAAATAGTCGTTTCGTTCTGTATATTAAACCTCGAATCAATATGGAGACACTGCCAAGTCCCATCTTGCTCACAGGCTTCGCAGGGGTCACGTTTGAATGCTTCTCCGTATTGCCATTGGTTGTAAACCTGTCCTGCTAGAAGCAATAAGACAAGAATAATTATGGCGTATTCCCACTTTGAAACTTTCCGCCTTTTGAATGTTTCGAGTTTCTCGTTGAGAATACTACCATCCTCATTTCCCCCCTGCTTAAGATTATCAACCATGTTTATTTTCCCTATCAATAACATAAATATGCCTTCATATATATACTTTTTGTTTATTAATTGGGCAGTTTCCAAAATATATAACCCATCGCTAAAAAGATTAAGATGATTAAAATATAAATAAATACCCCATAACCTATCATTTTTCCCCCATCATTTCTTATGGAAAATTTCCTTTTTCATCCTAAACTTCTGCAATTCTAAATTGTTTTCATTGGCTGAACGCAGACGAATTTCTTGCATACGGTAATCATGTTCCGTTGCCAATTCTTTCACTTTCAATTCATGCGCTTTCTGGATGCGTTGCATCGCTAGTTCATGTTCCAGTTCCAATTCCGCTTTTTTATCCGCCATATCATTCAACCCCCTTTCCGTAATTCACACCCGCATTTTTTGGCGGGTATTTCTCTTCAAGGCATTTTCTTGAACAGACCTGACCATATTCCCCTTTCCTTTTATAATTTGCCCCTTCTGGATTATTCCTATACTCCTTGCCACAATTAGTACAGGCAATCCATTCAACACAACTCTCCTTGTGATATTTCTCTCGTATCTCTTCCTCAATCTCGTTATTTTGCAGGTTCATCATTCTCTATCTCACTTTCGCCTTTTTGCTTATTAGCTAAACTATATTCGATATTGGCTTGGACAACATCCATAAGCACTTCATACTTAATAGCATCCAAGACCATGACTACTTGTGCCCTATCCACTTTGCTTTTGTTTATCGCCGAGATTATGTCGTTGGTTAATTTCCCCTCGTCAGTAACTTCTTGTTGTTGTTCTGCGTCTTTAACTTCTTCCTTTCCCATTGTTAATCCTCCTATCTGATATAATCTTTTTTCTTATCTTCTACACGATATTTCCATTTATTCCATTCTCTACACAAAGGACAGTATCGCCACATTTCTATTACTGCTTTAGTTTCCTTATTTAATTTTTTAATACTGAATGGCAACATTTTATGTTTCATTTTTTCAACCCACCCTTCACTGTTAACTTCCCATACGCACATTCGCCCCAAACAAAAGAATGTATCAAGCAGGAAAGGAACTCGCCATTTATATTTTCCATAGCCATACTCTTTTAATGGTGGCACGTTTAAAATATATGCTGTTTCCGCAACAGGCATCTTGAACCTCAACCCACGAAAGGTATTTGGCAATAATACCGAGAAGTTATTTAGCCTCGCTTTATTTTCGTTATGACTTTCTTGTAACACATTGTGTTCGATATTGCTTTGAACTAAATCAATACTCTCATTTCGCTTATCAAAGCGGATTGTTCTCTCTAGGACAGGTAGGGCAAACTTCAAGGGCAACCCCTCTTCCCCCTTCCTTCTTTAGACCCCCCCATTAGAGCCGTATTAGTCATTCTATGGGGAGTATTCTTTTCTACGGCAGTTATTAGGAGTTTATAATTCTCATTCTTTTTCGCCATCCTTAACTTTCTTGCTTTGTTGATAAGTCCATAAAAAAATATAATTAGGAAGATTCCAGCTAGAACTATTATCAGGTTATTGATGTAAAGATTTAGCATTTCTCATTCCCCATTTAAATAAGAAGGAAGTTGCCTAGATTAATAAATTTATTGTTTTCTCTCTCATCCTGACAAGTTTCGTCTTTTTCACAACGCCTTTACATTTTAAATTGCACGAATTGGGCAAAGAAGAACCCAAATAGCGTTAAGACAACGATGGCTACCATTATCGAACCGAAGCTGGAACTGCCTTTGCTCAAGTTGAATATACCTTGACTTCCGTTGCTTACAACTGACCCTGCGGCTGTATCAGAACGATATTGAGCCGAAAAGTTTAGCTTAGAATCATTGTAAAGAACATTTTGCAATACGAATTTCCCATTAGTCGGATTGAATGTATAATCAGTTCCACTTGTTAATTTGAAATCAGAAGCATTGTAAGCTCTATCTGAACCGCTAAAAAAATCTCCGGGGCTAAACACTGTCGTATTACTCTGGACTAAATTAAGTGTGCCAGTAGAAGCATTGTCTATCCTAGATGCAGTAAACATCCCATTAGAGGTTCTAATATCAGTATTAACTTTAGCCGTAAGACCTGTAACTAACGAAAATATCATTAACGAAAAAGCGAAAAGAATCATTATGTTAAAAACTGGATTGGACATAAACTGTCCCTTTTTATTTAAAATGTTTTTCATGCTTGGCATCCCCCTTGGTTATTATTCTTATCGGTTTCCTAAAAAAGAAAAAAAAGGAAAAAAATAGTAAACGGTTAGTTTACTATTATGACCTTACCGCACCGACAAGACCACGAAGGATTAAGGCGATAAGCACGATTGCAACGCCAAGTGTTCCCACAGTTGGTAAACCTTTAGACAAGTTTACTATACCTTGTGTGCCGTTATCAACTGCGTCTTTCGGGCTTCCTGTTAAAGAAGACGAAACGTCGCTGTTAACTTTAGCTGTTTGGGATAAGACTAGACTAGCGACTGCCAAACCTAGCGCCAAACCAATAACTGTATCCATTGCGCCGAACTGCCCTTTTCTTTGAGAAAGGAAGTTGGCTATTCTTGCTTTAATTCTATCCATTGGGTTAACCTCCCCATTTTTATTATTTGACTAAAAGTAGTTTAGGTTAAACTTATTTAAAAAGGTGTGTAAACAAAATGCCACATTATAAATATAATTCAGGTGGACTTCCTAAGCCATAATATTGCAATGCACAATCCGACGAGGCAGAACTTTAAAGCGAGGTCGCTGATTATTTCTAAACTCCACAGGAATGTCCCTGCAATGGCAGTGACGAACATTGAAGCGGCGAAGGACTGTTTGTCTTGGTAATTCTGCATAGCGAGGAAGGACACTACGAAGATGGTTATTAATATGCCAAGTCCAAAGAATCCGTTGGACACGTTGTTGACGTAGATGAACACGCCCGAAATGTCTGTTTCGTTTATGGGTGGAAAGCTGTAAACCATTTAGCCGTTCCCCCTTATGAATGAGATTATTTCATACAGGATGAAAATGATTAGCATTGAAAGTATGGCACTAATGAACCAAGACGGGATGTGCATTTCAACTTCTATTTTAGTTAATAATTCTTTCATCAACCCAAAAAGATTAGAGATAAGTTTACCTATTGAAGAGAAACTAACTGAGAAATCTCCAGTGGCGGCTTGTGAAAAACCTGATTCTTGTCCCACTTTAGTTTCCAAGTCCTGCTTATAGAGGGTAATATTGTTAAGACTTCCATTGAATGAACCGAGAAATTCTGTACTGTTCCCATCCATAGAATTGTCATATACGTTAGTGAACTCAGTAAAGAAGTTAGTGAAAGCTACACCAACTATCATTACCATGATGAATGTTATAACCACAGATTGTATTCCTAGCGCCATAGTGTTACTTTTTCATTGAAGCTAAAATAAAACCTCCTATGATTCCGACAAAGATAAATAATGAATATGCGTTAATGCCGTAAAGGAAGCCTGTCATCCACAATCCGATTAATCCCATGATAGTAAATACAATTACTGCTGACGGTGACCATAACCCAGAGAATGCTATCGTCATTGCAATAATGAAACCGAACACCAGTGAATCTTTCTTGAGAGCATTACTTAAAACTTCCCTCGCTTCCCTAATAAATATAACCTGTCCTGCAAAATCACCGTGCCAAGTCTTGCTTGTTTTGAAATAATATCCTGCAACAAAAGTTCCGTTTTCTCTTCCAATGCCATACTCAATGCTACCTGCTGTTCCTGTCACACATTTTTCAAACAGTAACCTATTGTCCAATAGACTTATTTTAGTCACCCTCATGCAGGTAGTTACAATCTCTGAGGGGGAGGTAAAAGCAAAAGTGAAATTATTGGTTGAATTACTGAATGAGATTGACGTGCTAACCCCCTCAAATAGTTTTTCTATGCTACCAATCGTATCTTCCGCAATAGTAATCACAAATGTAGCTCCGTTAAATTTTAAGAGCTTAGATATAAACTCAATGTCAAGATAATCCTGCACAATTATAATGTGTTGCGCATCTTGTTGTCTTAAGAACATAAAATCCTTTCCAGCTTGGTCAGTCCTGCCCATTGATACAGTCTTATATGTATTCGTTCCAGCATCATACCGATTAACCAAAATGTATTTGCCTTGCAAGGGGACAGTTTCAGGATTTTGCACTGTAAATTCAATTCCAGTAGCCAGAGATATATCGAGCAAGTAAAGGCTAATGTTCGCCTTATTGAGAAAGCTATGATTAATCAAATAATAGTTCCTAACATCATACCCTAATCCTTCGTGTCCTGAATATTCAATTAACGCATCAGTATTAAGTTGCGGAGAACCAGTAGTGTTTAAACAGATATATGTAGTGGTGCTGTTAATTAATGTGTTAGTTATTGTGATAGTCTGGTTTATATCTTTTGATGCGCCATATATTGTAAAACTCCCCTTAAAATCCCCTTTCAATTGCGAATCATTAACTTCATGCCTTAATGTGAAATTCAGGATGGCGTTGGGGTCAGATGCGCCGCAAGAACTAAAATTCAGAACATCTACCACATGGCTAAACAGAAATTGCTGTCGTTCAATAGTGCCATTATGCAGGAGTAGAGAAACATTCCAATAATAGCTTACATTAGATGCCATTTCAGAATTAGGGATTACGAATGATGAAGTAGAATAATGACTAAAATTATTCCCATACACACTTCCATTTCGTGTAGTTGAAGCTCTTATCACTCCATTATAATAAATTGCATTCTGCACACTTTTGATAGATATATTGCTTAATGTTAAATTCAAAGAAAAGGTTTGGGAGGTAAATTCCAAGACAGGCGAAGGATTAGTTTCAGCTAACGTTTTGATTCTGGAAGTGTCCATTATGAAAGTAAGATTATTGGTGAAAGAGCTTAATGAAGTATTATCATTATGCCTACACACCCATTGATATGTCGCATTATCTACCCTATTTAGGTTAAAGAAATTCTCCGTAGTGTTTTGGTTAAGGAACATTGCACTATTTGTTTTATTAACGTAGAACTCAACGAACAATGTATCGTTATCCTCGTCAAATCCATCTGTGCAATTCAATTCAACAGAGTAATCATAGAAAGTTGATTGGTTAAGTGGCGAAACTTGTGTTGGTTTTAAAGGCGGTGTGTTTTCAATAGTAAGATTATTGCTAGTTCCAAAATCTGTGGGAGAACCAGCACCGTTATGAAAAGCCCTAATTTGAAAATACCATATATCATTTTTAGTGGTATTTTCAGGAGTAA
>MFNH01000008.1:0-2239 GCA_001781995.1 Candidatus Levybacteria bacterium RBG_16_35_11
ATTTCTAAAGTGAGCTGGGGAATGGACAATAATTTCATGGACTGGTGCAAAAGGATACTTATTATGTAAAACCCTAACGTACCAATCACTTTTAAAGCCAAATTTTTTAATCACTTCTTCCCTATTTTCCACCGGAATTCTGCAAATTTCGAGCTCTTTTTCTTCTCTTCCCGGACAAAAGGGACAGACAGGTTCCTCTCCTTTGGAAACATCGGGTCTTTTTGCTCTTCTTGGAGCAGAGACAACCCATTTTTTTGTAATCGGATTCTCCAAAAACTGAAAATCCATAGCTTTGCTTATTGCTTATTTAATTATGTATCTTAAATTAAGGAAAGTCTAGTGGTTTTTTTCCGCCAATTTTACATCCTGAATATTCTTAAGGCTAAAACGACTATTTTGTAAACTTTTTAGTGTAGTCTATTTAGCCTACCTACTCCTTTTTTGAGCTCTACAGCGAATCCTGTGGCCTTATCCTATTTTTAATCATTTTTCGCCTTTGAAAAATTGTTGGAAAACAAGAAAAATGAAGGTAATAAGAGAAAGTTGCCTCTTTATTCTCCAAGGTTCATTAATAAGTCTGTAAAGCCATTCAAAACCAGCTTTCCTAATCCAAGCTGGCGCACGTTTTACTCTTCCACTTATAAAGTCAAATGATCCCCCAACCCCGATTACAACTTTAACCGGTAATTTACTTAAATTTTCGGCAATCCACAACTCCTGTTTTGGAGACCCAAAGGCAACAAATAAGATATCTATCTGCTTAGAAGAACCCTCATTCCACTCTTCCTTAGCGAAAATAACTTTTAGTCCGGGGTATTTTTTTTGTAAGCACTCTGCAGTTTTGTCTGCTACACCTGGTCGAGAACCAAGAAACCCTATGGTTATAGGCTTTTTTGCAACCTCCATACAGAGCATTTCTACTAGGTCAACACCCGTTATTCTCCTCTTAAGCCCTTTCCCTAAAAGCTTACTTGCAATTGTAACCCCTACCCCATCCGGCAAGGCTAATTTTGCCTCATTTAAGACTGTTTTGTAATTTTTATTTTTATTGGCAATGACTAAAATTTCCGGGTTAGGGGTAACAATATAGTATTTTTCGGCCTTTTTTTCCAGACCTGTAATAATATACTCTAAGACCTCTTTTTCTGTGGCGATTGTAAACCCCACTCCGAGTAGAAATTTTTTCTCAAACATAATTTTTTACTATAAGTTAAATCTTGATTTCTATAATTTTCTTATTTTCCTCATCTTTGAACAAATTTATTGATCAAAAAAGCTACTTACTCCTCGAGCCTGCGAACCTGAATAATAATAGGTTTTTCGTTAGTTGATAATCCAATACTATAAATCATGTAAGTTGTGAAAATTTGTTGGATATGGAAGAATTTCATAGTGAAGAAAAAGTTTTGTTTTTTAATATAGGTTATTTCTTGGCAATACTTCTCTTATATAATTCAATGTTTTCCAAAGCAACTCCGGTTCCTCTAACAACACACAAAAGCGGGTCTTCGGCAACATGACATGGAACTCCCGTTACTTTTGTCATTAGCTTATCAAGATTTAAAAGAAGAGAGGTTCCACCTGCCATAATTACTCCTTTGTCTATAATGTCACTTGCAAGTTCTGGTGGCGTTTGCTCTAAAACCCCTTTGACCGCTGAAATTATGTCGGAGAGAATAGGCACGATTGCCTCATTTACCGCAGCTTCGGTTAACTCTATTGTTCTTGGAAGCCCCGAGATGTTATCTCTTCCTCTTATTTCCATTTTTTTCTCCTCTCCTTTTTTATCCTCAACAAGAGCATTTCCAATGGTTATTTTTATTTCTTCAGCTGTCCTCTCACCGATTAAAAGGTTAAATTTTTTCTTGCAGTAATTTGAAATTGCCTCATCTATTTTATTTCCACCTACTCTAACTGAATTGTGAACAACAACTCCTCCAAGAGAAATTACCGCACATTCGGTTGAACCTCCCCCAATATCCACAACCATATGCCCGGCGGCCTGAGCAATTGGAATTCTTGCTCCAATTGCAGCAGCCAGCGGTTCTTCTATTAAATAAGCTATTTTTGCACCTGCAGTCATAGTTGCATCTAAAACCGCCCTTCTTTCTACCTGAGTTACCCCCGATGGAATACAAATCATAACCTCGGGTTTAAAAAAGCGGGATCTTCCTGCGGCTTTGTCTATAAAATAGGATAACATTGCTTCGGTAATTGAATAATCTGCTATTACACCGTC
>MFNH01000008.1:2352-12153 GCA_001781995.1 Candidatus Levybacteria bacterium RBG_16_35_11
GTTCATTTAATACAATTCCCTTTCCTGCCAAATAAACAACCGTGTTTGCAGTGCCCAAGTCTATTCCAATTCTTTTATTAGAAAACATCATTTAATTTTTAATACTAAGCTGATTATTGTTTAGGGTTTAGAAATTAGTGCTTAAGATTTATTCAGGAATGTGTCAAAATATTTACTTTCTATATCAATTTTCTACCCCAGCTTCGAGCATTCTGATTATAGTCTTTTTTTTCTGTTTGTTGCAAGAGCTATTATTAGTTTGTATAATGCAAACTAGTGAAAAAGCTTATTATTCCGCTTATAATTATTATCTTTTTAGTTTTGGGCACAACAATTGCTGTTTTATACGGCAAGGGTTATCGTTTTGGCTTTACCAACGGCAGGCCAGATGTCTCAGGGACCGGTCTTTTGGTTGTAACAAGCTTACCTGACGGAGCTCAAGTTTTCATAAACGGCCATCTTACCACTGCAACTGACAATACCATTAATCTTTTTCCCGGTACTTATTCTGTAAAAATAGCCAAGGAAGGTTATTTCCCTTGGGAAAAGAAATTAGTACTTAAAAAAGAGGTGGTTACAAAAGCAGAAGCGTTGCTTTTCCCGATTGCCCCAAAATTGGAAAGCATAACCACAACAGGAGTTTCAAATCCGGTTTTAGATCCTAGTCTTATAAAAATTGCTTATACTGTATCTTCCCAGTCAGCTCCAAATAAAGACGGTGTTTATATTTTAGATATGAGCTCAAGGCCAATTTTAACCTTGCAAGGAGCATCCACTCAAATTGCATCAGACTCCATCAATTCTTTTTCAAATGCAAAATTAGCTTGGTCTCCTGATGGATCACAGCTTATTGCAACAATTTCTGCTTTAAGTTCAGAAGCCATTTATCTTCTAGACCCTAGAAGCTTTAATCAAACGCCATCTGACGTAACAGAGACCATGACAACCTTAATTAACCCTGCTTGGCAAAAACAACAGTTGGAAAAAGACAAGGCACAGTTGGATGGTTTACAGTCAAAGGTAAAAAAATTAGTTTCCGATAATTTTAAAATCTTATCCTGGTCGGCAGACGAAACTAAAATTTTATATACTCCCATCGAAGACACATCTTTGCCAATCATTATTGACCCAAGATTAGTTGGCACAAATTCAACGCCCGAAGAGCGAGGAATTAAAAAGAACTCAGTCTACGTTTATGACATTAAGGAAGATAGAAATTACAAAATTTTAGATTCCTTAACCGATTCCGAAAGTCCTTTAATCTGGTTTCCGGATTCAAAACATTTAGTTTTTGTTCATAACCAAAAAGTGGATATATTGGAATATGATGGAGCAAATATAACAACTGTCTATGCCGGACCCTTTGTTGACCGCTATGTTTTCCCCTGGCCGGACGGGTCAAAAATTGTTATCCTAACCAACCTTGGTAACCCCACAATTACCCCCAATCTCTACACCATTAGTCTTAAATAAAACAACATAGTCGTTTGATCGTGTTCATAAGAATATGCTATAATGTTTATCATATGAAATCTCAAATTTTACATACACTTATTTGGCGGGAAAATAAAATTTTTGTGGCTAAATTTTTGGAAATTGAGCTCGCCTCTCAAGGCAAGACCAAAACAGAAGCGCTCAAAAACTTAAAAGAGGCGCTGGATCTTTATTTAGAAGATGAGCCTAAAAAAATTTCTTTACCGTCTATAAACAACGTAAGCTTCCAGAAATTTCCCGTAAATTAATGTCGAAACTTTACTCTGGTCAAAAAATAATCAAAGCTTTGACAAGAGCAGGTTTTTATATTGTCTCCACAAAAGGAAGTCATGTTAAGCTTAGGGGAATCCGTTTCGGAAAACTTCAAACCGTAATTGTTCCAAAGCATAGAGAAGTGGCTCATGGAACGCTTCAAAGTATTTTAAAACAAGCTTCAATAGGATTTGAAGATCTTCAAAAACTTATTAAATAGCTTACTTATATGCTCCTTGTCGATGGGCAATCTTGTGGATTTCTATCCTCTTTTGCTTCTCGTTTATCTCATAAAGAATTCTGTACGGCCAAGCGCGAAGTGAATAAATACCCTTTAATTCCCCTGTTAGTTTTTTACCTAAGTAAGGATTTTTTTCTAATACGCGCAGTTTTTTGAGAAGTTTTCCCTGTTCGACCTTCGGGAAACGTTTATATTGTTTTTGACAGTCCCTAGAAAGAACAACATCCATAAACTATTTAAGGTCGGAAAGAGTAACGAAGTCTCCTCTTTTAATTTGTTTTCTGCTTCTTGCAATATCTTTTTTAATATCAGGAGTAGCCAGCACCTCCGCTGTCTCCTCCAAAGATTCCAGTTCTTCCATGCTAACCATTACTACCTTTGGCTTTCCGTTAACTGTAATTACCACTCTTTCAAGGCCTTCGTTTACTTTTTCAACCAATTCTGGAAGAGTTGCTCTTGCATCTGAAATAGGGATAAGATTACTCATAATAAAATATATTGTACATAAACTTGTACAATTTGTCAACTTATCATCCTTTCGGTTTTGCGAAAACCTAAAAGCCCTTCTACGCTGGTCTTGCTTCGCCGAAAGTAGCGGGATGCTTGACATTTGTACAAATTTGTGCTATTCTGTACAAAGTATGACACAAACACTAAAAGCCTCCGAGGTCAGATCAAATTGGAGCCAGCTATTAAATAGAGTATTCCGCAGAGAAACAGAAGTTATTGTTGAGAAAAGCGGTATTCCCGTTGCTGCCATTGTATCCGCACAAGATTATCAAAAACTTCAACAAATTAAAAAAATGAGGGAAAGAGATTTTGCCGTAATTAATGAGATTAGAACTGCTTTTCAAGATCAAAAACCAGAAGAGATAGAACAAAAGGTTAATGAGGCTATTGCGGAAGTAAGGAAGGAACGCAAATCTCGGATCAATTCTAAATAACTGTGCTAAAAGCTACATACGACACCAGTGCTCTAGTATCAGGAACAACTATTTCACAAGGACCAATTGCCAATGTAATCAATGCCTGGATAAACGATGACGTAGAAATGATTACATCAGAACCTCTTGTAGATGAACTTACGAGAACTCTTCACAAACCATATTTTACTTCTAAACTTTCTGAAAAACAAATCAAGTCATTTATTAATTTAGTTAAAGAGCGTGCAACAATAGCTCCAATTATTACACATATTCCAACGATTTCAAAAGATCCAGACGATAACATGGTTCTAGCAACTGCAGAAAGCGGCAATGCTTCCTATGTTGTTACTGGAGACCATCAGCTTCAAGAAATTAAACAATATAAGAAAATAAAAATTGTAAGTCCTAGGATATTTTCTGAAATTATTAGAGAGAAAAATGTAGCTTGATTTTAACTGCCTTTTGATTTTGCGAAGACTAATAGTCTTTTCCATGTAGTTCCGGGTGGCCAGCAGGTTTGAAGAATAAGTATTTCTTTATCCCCTTTTTGGCTTTCGGTTATATAGGAAACATCTGATGCGTCAACAATTTTTGTGTCATAAACAACATAGTTATAGCGGATATCTCTGAAGAAAACTACAACCTCATCTCCCTCTGAAAGATCTTTTAAAAGGTAAAAGACAGCATTGTATCTTCCTACATTCCAGAAATTATCAGTTGAATGGGCAAAGAGGTAAATATTTCCCTTCATTCCCGGGAAAACCGTCCCCGCTGCATGAGCAACCCCCTGTTGAAGATATGGAAGAAAGGCCTTCTCATCCGAAGAATCAACATTGGGGAAAACCTTCGCATTGGCACCAATTTTTGCTATCAAAATGCTAAATAATGTATCTTTTGGTATCAATATTTGGGTTTTCGGACCAGACAAAAGAGCGCCTAACCCTCCTCCCTGAACAAGATCTGGTTTTTTCTCAACCGATTTTTCTGGCTTTAAAGCCTGCGCCTCCGCAACTGTGTAGCGAATTCCTCTTGCCTCAATTATTTTAAACTGAGCTTCATAATAAAGCGCAGGACCAAAAGTAGCCCCTACTCCGTAGATTGCCAGAAGAACTAAAAAATATCCAATTGTCCGAAGAATTAGAAATTTAATAATTTCTCTTTTAGTCATTAATAAATAAGATGAAGTCAAAATATAAGTGAGTCCCTGGAGGGATTCGAACCCTCGACACCTCCCTTAGGACGGGAGTGCTCTAAATCCAGGCTGAGCTACAGGGACACTTGAGAAATCTCTTGAATGATTTTATTAATTCCTACCACTTTTTTCAAGATATCGCCACCTTTTGCTACTCTCAGTCTACACATTCCGTATTTTAATTTTCCCTTCTTTTTGCCAGACAAAACATTTACCCCTATAAATTTATCGGCAGGGATATTTGTTACTTTAGCCCAAAAATTGACACATTCATTCTTGTCTAGGTCTTCATATATTCTAACGCTTATTCTAAATTTATCATCATCTATTTTAAAAGTGTCTCTGAGCAAACTAATAAACACTTTAATTAACATTGGATCCGTATTGGATAGGCTAAAATCTTTTTTATTCCCTTCGGCCCAATACAGTGATGAAATAATTAATAATTTTTCTCTATAAGTTAAAACCTTAAATATTTCCCTTGCTTCTTCAATAGCTTTATTTTCTTTTTCAGTTTTCTTAAAAAGACTTCCTCCTCTTTTACTTATCAATAATTGAATAAATTGAGGTAAGACTTTCACATTCCTTGCGTACCTAAATACTGTTGTTTTAGGAATCCCCGTTAGTTTACTTATTTCGGGGACGCTATAGCCAGTACTTCTTAATTCTATTATTTTATTAATCAAGTTTGTTTGTGTTCTTTTTTTGCCCATGTACGAATCCTAATTGAAAGAGCAGAGTTTGTCAAGAACAATTCTATTTTTCCATTAAATTGAATAAATTTTTAATCTCCAAAGTTTCCTACTTCATAAATGCTATAATAAAAAAATGAGCAAGGTCTGTATTATTGGCGGAGGGCATGTTGGCATGAGCGCCGCCTTTACAATGCTCCTTTCCGAAACCGCAAGAGAAATTGTTTTTTTTGACCGGGATAAAGAAAAAATGCTGGGAGAGCAACTTGATTTTCAGCACAGTCTTGCTTTTTTAGAAACAACAAAAATTATTGCCGCTAAATCTTACGAGGACACAAAAAATAGTGATGTTATTGTTTTTACAGCAGGAGCTGCCCAAAAAGAAGGCCAGTCCAGGCTTGATTTACTAAATACAAATGAAGAAATTCTTAAGGAAATCTTACCCGAGGTGCTAAAATATTCCCCAGAGGCTGTTGTAATTATCGTTTCAAATCCGGTGGATATTTTAACCTATAAAGCAGCAAGGCTTTTAAATTTGCCGAAAGGGAGAGTTTTTGGGACAGGAACAAGTCTTGATTCTGCCAGGTTTAGGTTTCACTTATCGGAGCTTCTTAACATAAATCCTAAAAATATTCACGCCTATGTTTTAGGAGAGCATGGAGAGAGCTCATTCCCAGTTGTATCCTCTGCAGATGTGGCAGGACAAACCCTTGTTAATATGGAAGGTATTACAAAACAACAAATAGAAGATTGCTTTATTAAAACAAGAGATGCTGCCAAAACAATTATTACCGCAAAAGGAGCAACCTATTACGCAATTGGAGTTGTTACAAGCCAGCTAGCCCATTCAGTTTTAAACGACAGTAAAAGCATTTTCCCGGTGTCTACCGTACTTGAAGGAGAATACGGACAAAGCGGAGTTTCTTTAAGTGTCCCCTGTGAATTGGGGAAAGAAGGGGTAGAAAAAATACTGCAAATTCCCCTATCGGATGAGGAAAAAAAGTTAATGGAAAATTCCGCAAGTATATTAAAAAAGTTTATTACCAACTAACTTCTATTAAAAAAGGCCAAACTGGATTATAATTATTCTGTTCGGAGTGTAGTGAATCGGTATCACGCTTCGTTCGGGACGAAGAGACACCGGGTTCAATTCCCGGCACTCCGACTAAGGCCATTTCTGATTGAGTTTGACGTATTGACAAATAGAGTGAAAATGATATTCTGCATGTATGGCTTCTGCTCATGAGACTGAGAACAGAGGAATAAGCCTAATACCTCAACCGGAAACATCCGCCCCTATCGAAAAAGACGGAAAATTATATGACACATTGAGCGCATCCCTCTCTACTAATGGAATTAAGCACGAATTAACGGTGCTTGTGCCAAGAGGAGAAGGAGAAACAGTTTTGCGTTTATATACTCGTTACAGTAGTGACGAGATAGGCTACTCAAAAATTGAGCCAATGTCCCCGGATAACGCCCATCTTCTAAAAGAAAATTTGCAAAAACCAACAGACAAAGGATTAATTAAAACATTCAGATCGTCGAAAATTAATCCTGAAACCGCCGTAGAACTACTGAGTAGAGCTGTAGAGATTCTTCCCACCGCAGCCAAACATGCTCATCGAGGAGAAATTAGTCTTGAAGAGGTTATGGAATTGAGCAAAACTTAATAAAAATGGCTAATCTTGCGGAAACCATACAGGAAACGCTTGACCATATGAATGCCATCATTCGAGATCGCAGCGTTCGTACACTTTATAACTGTCCGAAGTCTAATCAAATGATTGAAATAATTGATAAACCTGGCAGTGAAGAAATATTCTTAGAAGGACCAAATGGTATAAAACGTGTTGTGTTCCAAGACTCACCCTATCATATTCATAGTCTTAGAGGTGGTATGTTAGTAAAAAGAGGTGTTATCTTCCGTCCTCCGCCAGGTTTTACTGTCTCCAGAATAAAATGAAAAAGGAAGAAATTTTAAAAAAGTTAAAATCACTAGCCAATCCCAAAAACGTTGCCGGGATGGCAAGGTTTGGAATAACTCCTAAAACAAAAGTTTTGGGAATTTCCCTTTATGTTTTACGTCCAATGGCAAAAAAAATAAAAAAAGAGACTGCAGAAGCCCATTCCCTTGCGCTTGAACTTTGGAGAACAGGAGTTCACGAAGCAAGACTTTTGGCAGTTTTTATAGAAGACCCTAAAAAAGTAACCGAAAAACAAATGGAAGAATGGGTTAAAGATTTCGATTCCTGGGATATTTGTGATCAAGCAACCACAAGTCTTTTTGACCTTACCCCACAAGCGTTTAAAAAGGCTATTGAATGGAGTAAAAGAGAAAAAGAATTTGAAAAAAGAGCAGGGTTTGCATTAATGGCAGGACTTTCCGTCCATGATAAAAAAGCCGTGGATGAAAAGTTTTATCCCTTTTTAAAGGCAATAAAAAAAGCGTCAACAGACCAAAGAAATTATGTTAGAAAGGCTGTAAATTGGGCTTTAAGAAACATTGGTAAGTTTAGAAACCAAAATCTATATAAACTTGCAGTAGAAACCGCAAATGAGATCAAAAAAATTGACTCAAAAACAGCTAAGTGGATCGCGTCCGATGCTTTGAGAGAATTAAAATCCGAAAAAATTATAAAACGTTTACAAAGGATAAATCTTTCTATTGGCTAACTTTATAACCTTCGTAAGTTTAACTGTTTGACAATGCTTTTTCCCTTTGTTATATTGGGTTGCCATGCCGACCCCCATTGAAAAGGAAACAGGAAAAAATAGAGTTCTCTCTTATACTTCTCATTTTGATGAATTTGCCACAGAGGTCGTATTAGTTGAAGATTTTGAAGGAAATGCACGGCTTGCAATTAACAAGCTTAAAGAGTCTCTGCAAACAGGAAACGAATCTGTCCATATGAATATTTTTCTCTTTTCTTTAATTGCAAAAGCAACTATAGAACAAAAGGTTAAACTTTGGGAAGGCAGAAATAATAATTATGGTTCAGAGAAGGTTGAAGCTGCAATTGAAGCGATAAGCCTTTGCATTGATCTTTCAGATCCAATATATCATGCGCAAAGCGAAGATGCACTCGCAGCGCTTCAAAAATATGAGTCTTTCATTGTTAGCAATGAGCTTGAAGAGATCTTTAATATGGACGTTACAGAAAAAGAGGCTGATAGAAGAATTATGCCAGTTTGGGCCGGAGAAGAAGACTTAAGAAAAGCCGAAAACTTAGCAACGAAAACCGGCAATGCTCCGATTTTAGCAATCATTATGGCTCACAGAGGAATCCGTAGAGGTTTTGATTTTTTCTATGATTACGTATCTAAGACTGGTAACCCAGAGTCAAAAGCTTGGCTAGTTCGATGTAAAGATAGGTTTCCGAAGCTAACCGAGTCGGAAGAGGAGTTTTTAAGAAGAGAGTCTAAAGGACGGGAAATTGTAGTAATAGGCCCACCTGAGATCTTCTATATTTTCCGAGATGGAGAAAAAAAGCCTATTAATAGGCTTAGTTTAGCAAAAAATTGCTTTAGTAAAATAGTTTTTGGGACTACAAGAAACCCTGCAAAAGTGATCCCTATTCCGATTTCGTTTAAAAGATAGCAGGAATTTCAACTCCTCTCGCCATTTTCCCAAAAATTTGCTAAACTATCTTTTATGGAAAAGTTGACCAAGAAAGAAAAAAAAGAGCTTAAAAAACTAGAAAGAGAACAGCAATTTGAAAAAGAAAACAAGAAGAAAACATATCAAAAATTTGCTTATTGGATCGCAGGAATAGTAGTTTTGGCTTTAATTATTTGGGGAATTGTAGCTGCAGCCTCTTCGACTAAAAACCAAGAATCAATAGTTCCGCCTATTTCTTCAAATGATATTGCAACAGGATCGGCAACTGCTAAAGCTAATTTAATTGAATATGCGGACTTTGAATGCCCTGCTTGCGCAACTTACAGTAAATATATCGAGTTGATGAAGGGTGATTTTCCAGAAGATTTAAGGGTTGTTTATCGATTTTTTCCTCTTCCCCAACATAAGCTAATTTCTTCTCAAGTGGCTTACGCCGCTTACAAGCAAGGAAAATTCTGGGAAATGAATAAGCTTTTGTATGATAATCAGACGACTTGGGTTGAATCTTCCGATCCCAATCCTATCTTTGATGATTATGCAAAGCAATTGAATCTTGATTTGGACAAATTCCACCAAGATCAAAATGCTGATTCAACCAAAAAATTCATAGAAGACGAATACAATAAAGGGCTAAATATTGGCATTGATCACACCCCCACCTTTTATTTAAACGGAAGAGAAGTTGAACCTTCAAGCTACGAGGATTTCAAGTCCCTTGTTGAGCAAGAAATCAATAAGTAGGATTAAATGAGTTCGTCTGTCCTCTTGTAGTCGTGGATTTCCGAAGGAGTAAACCACAAGGTTTTTTCAAAGTTTGCCTCTTCCAAAGAGGCTGAAATGTGAACTATATTTGTTACTCCCCTTTTCTCTTCGTTAGCATACGCTGCTGAATCGGTTGAAAAGTCTCCCCTAATTGTTCCGGGAGGAGCCTGAACAGGCATTGTTGGCCCTGCCGCGTTACAAACGTTTTCTACGGCATGTTTACCCTCTACAAGCATCACCACCATTGGACCTGACTTAACGTAATCAAACAGCCATTTATTAACTAATTTGCCAAGCTCTATTGGATCGTCGGTTCCAAAGTCTTTTTTTGCGTCTTTACCATATTCGGTATATGTTTTTAAGGTTTTTCTCCCCCACCTTTCTAATGTTTCCTTTTTATCCGATTGGTAATGCTTAAGCAAAAGATTATCGTCTGCTTTTACCATTTTTAAGGCAACAATCTTTAATCCCATTCGCTCAAATCTTCGAATTACTTCTCCGATTAGCCCTCTTTTAACTCCATCGGGCTTGACTAAGACAACAGTTTGTTCCATTTATGTTAATTTTAATTAACTCAATTTCTTTTTGCAAGAAGAGAATTAAAGAGAGAGTAGTTTTTC
>MFNH01000008.1:12236-13263 GCA_001781995.1 Candidatus Levybacteria bacterium RBG_16_35_11
ATTGATCACTTGTTACTTGGTCGATTTTTTTCAAAACCTCTAAAGGTGTCTCAATTTTATCTTCTAAAATCTCCTGTTCTCCATAAAAAGCAGCGACACTTCTGCTATCTTCAAGCTCCAAAACCAAATGTCCCTTTAACATTTCTTTGCCTTTTATTAACTCGTCTTTTCCAATAGTTGAAGCATTTTCCTTAAGTATTCTATGCTCTTCCAATATTACTTTAATTGCCTCGCTAATCTTATCTTTGTTCAAACCCGAATAGGTTGTAAATGCGCCATTATCAAGATAATGCTGAGGGAACGTTCTAACGTAATAGGCCAGTCCTCTCTTGTCTCTTATCTCATTAAACAACCTGCTACTTCCTCCACCTCCCAAAATTGCTGCTAAAACTGCTAGCGGATATCGGTCGGGGCTTAGAAGAGAAGAACCAAGCACCCCCAAGGCCAAATGAACCTGTTCTGTTTTTTTCTTTTTCAAATAAGCTTTTGGCTTCCCCTGTTTGACTATGACTTTTTCATATCTTATGGTATCAAATGGTCTCATCTCAGAAAAATATTTTTTTACCAGTTCCGTTGTTTTTTCAGGATTAATTCCTCCGGCAATAATGACTGACATATTTTTAGGACTGTAACGTTCTTTGATATAGCTTAGAAAGTCTTCCCTCTTAATTTTTCTAATAACATCTTTTCTTCCTACTATATTCCAACCTAAAGAATTGTCTCCAAAAACTAGCCTTTCATATACGTCAGGAATGTCTCTAATCGGCATATCCTCATACATATTAATTTCCTCAATAATTACCCCTCTTTCTTTTTCAATTTCCTCTTTTGGGAAAGTTGAGTTTATTAAAATATCGGAAATAATATCAAGTGAGGTTTCAAGATGGGCTGCTGCCGATTTTACATAAAATCCGGTTACCTCCTTGCCTGTAAAAGCGTTCCACTGACCTCCCATTGCATCGATAATTGCAATAATTTCTCTTGCGGTTGGTCTTTTCTTGGTCCCTTTAAAAGACATATGTTCTAA
>MFNH01000009.1:0-1332 GCA_001781995.1 Candidatus Levybacteria bacterium RBG_16_35_11
AGAACCTTTATTCTTTCAGGTATTGAACACACCAATTGAGAAGCGGAATAAAAATGTGAAGCATCGCTTCTGGAATGATGTCCCATTTTTAAACGGTGGGCTGTTTGAACCTCATTTGTATGATTATTATGAAGTTTATTATGAATCTGGCCTCTCCAAATATATCAATACTTTAAAAGTTCCTGATTCATGGTTCTTAGACCTCTTTAAGATTTTCGAAATCTACAACTTCACCATAGATGAAAGCACAAGCATTGATATTGATATTTCTGTTGACCCGGAAATGCTTGGAAGGATTTTTGAAAACCTTCTTGCCGAGATAAACCCGGAAACAGGAGAAACCGCAAGGAAGTCCACAGGCAGCTATTACACGCCGAGACCAATTGTTGAATACATGGTTGATGAAAGCCTGAAGCAATACTTGAAGACACAAATCGGTAACGCCCCCCAACCCCCTCTTAAATTAAGAGGGGGAGAAGGCGGAGTTATGATCCCCTCTCCCCTGGAGGTCGCCTCAGGCGACTCGCCGAGGAGAGGAGAGGGGAAGGGTGAGGGGGAATCCTTAGACAACAAACTCTCCGGACTCCTCTCCTATGGCGATTGGGAAATAGACCTGACAGAATCAGAAAAAGACTCAATAATAGATGCCCTCGATAGGGCAAAGATTATAGACCCAGCCTGCGGTAGCGGAGCTTTCCCTATGGGGATACTCCATAAGATGCTCCTGATACTTCAGAAGATAGACCCTGAATCCAAACAATGGCTTTCCAAAAAGCTTGCACGTATTGATAATGAAATTTTACGAAAAGAGCTTGAGAATAAACTAAAAACAGAAAACTGGGACTATGTCCACAAATTGGGTATTATTCAAAACTCCATCTACGGTGTTGATATCCAGGCGATTGCAGTAGAGATTTCAAAACTCAGGTTCTTTTTGTCGTTAAT
Organism: Candidatus Levybacteria bacterium RBG_16_35_11; assembly: GCA_001781995.1. Lineage (GTDB taxonomy): Bacteria > Patescibacteriota > Microgenomatia > Levybacterales > UBA12049 > MFNH01. The sequence goes on from MFNH01000009.1 coordinate 946, forward strand.
TGTTGATGAAAAGATAGATGATGATAAGCCAAACAGAGGCGTTGTGCCATTGCCAAATCTCGAATTTAAATTTGTGGCTGCCAATAGTCTTATCGGTCTTCCAAAGGCCGAGGGTGGGCTTGCTGAGTCCCACAGCGATATAGAAAAGCTCAAAGAACTACGTGAGGCATTTTTTTCAGCCTATGGGGATGAAAAAAGGGATATTGAAGAGCAGTTTAAGGAGACTCAGCGTAGAATGTTCTTGCATGCTTTGAACTGGCAGGCTACAGGTAGCCAGACATACAAGCTATCTGAATGGAATCCATTTGAGGATGAGGCATCCTCGTGGTTTGACCCAGAGTGGATGTTTGGGATCAAAAATCCCTCTCCCCTGGCGGGAGAGGGTAA
>MFNH01000009.1:1351-8570 GCA_001781995.1 Candidatus Levybacteria bacterium RBG_16_35_11
GTGAGGGTGGTTTTGATATTGTGATTGCCAATCCGCCGTATGGAGCAGATTACTCGGTGGCTGAGAAGAAACACTATCAAAAACAATATCTATCAACAAAAACAATTGCGGGTGTTCAAAAAGGTTCTTTAGATACCTTTACAATATTCATTGAACTTGGCTACAATGTTTTGAAAAAGCAGGGCAACCTTAATTACATAGTTCCTATTGCTATCACTTCAAGCGACTCAATGACAGCTCTTCATAAATTGCTTGAAGATAATTGTGAAACTATAAAAGTGTCTTCTTATTCTGTGAGACCTCAACCTATATTTGAAAATGCAGTTGTAAATACTTCCATTCTGTTTTTTACAAAAACCAATACCAAATGCAGGCATATTTATTCAACCAAGATGTATCGAAAGAACAAAGATTTCGACTTGCAAAAGTTGGTTAATAATTTACAATTTATTGATGTGGCTGATGTAAAGTTACAAGGCAGGTATCCTAAAATTAGTTATCCTATTGAAAAAGAAATTTTAAAAAAAATATTCAATCAAGACAAATCAATTGGTGATTTATTAAAAGCAAAAGGGAATGCGATCTATTACAGAACAACGGGCGGTAGATATTTTAAAGTAATTACAAATTACTCAACAGGTTCAACAAAAGAAAACCCAATCTTCTTTGAAAAGAAAATTGCAAATGCAATGGGTGCTATTCTTAGCAGTAATTTGTTTTTTTGGTATTATCAAATTTACTCAAACAACTTAGATTTAAAATCTTACGAAATAGAATCATTCACCATTCCTTATTCTATGTTGTCAGATAAGTTTATTGAAAAAATAGAGAAACTCTATGATGAATATTTGAAGGATATTGAAGCCAACGCCAATGTAAGGCAAACAACCCGTTATGCTAATATCGATTCGTTTAAGGAATATAAAATTGGAAAATCAAAAGCGTCAATTGATAAAATAGACGATATAATTGGCCCTTTGTATGGATTGTCGAAAGAAGAAATTGAATTCATAAAAAATTATGAAATTGAATTTCGTTTAGGAGATAATGAGGGATGACTTCTCAATTAAAGGTTGACCGCATCCTTTCCATCACCAAAGACGAGGATTATTTGCAAAATCCAGAAAAGCAAGCAAAGGTAAAGGAACTTGAGCAAGAGATTGACCAGCTTGTTTATAATCTCTACAGCTTAACCGAGGAGGAGATACGGATTGTGGAAGAAAGTGTGGGCAAGTAAGAATCTTGCTGGCAAAAATAAAATAGTGGAAGGAATTAGGAACTAAAATGGACAGCCGATTTGAAAATTTAAACATAGATACTGAATTTTACTTTCAATGGCATATCACCGAAAAGTGCAATCTCAGATGCAAACACTGTTATCACGATGATTATATCTCTGCTAATGAATTAAGCTTAGACGAGTTAAGGTGTATAGCGGACAAAATAGATATCACCTTGAAAAAATGGAATAAAAAAGGCACTATTTCCATTACCGGCGGGGAACCTTTTCTGGTTAAAAATAAGGTCTTTCCACTATTACAGCATATCAGTTCGCTCAAAACCATTCACTATTTCGACATTCTCACTAACGGCTACTTGCTTGACCAGACTGTTCTGGATAAGCTAAAAGAATTTGAAAAACTCAGACGGGTGCAACTTTCTTTAGAGGCATCAAACCAAAATCTAAACGACCAGATTCGAGGAAAGGGCAGTTTTGAAGCAACTTTGTCTGCTATCAGATTGTTGAAAAAGAAGGATTTTCAAGTAGCTATTATGACGACTATCAGCAATCTCAATAAAAATGAGGTTGAATCCCTGGTCAATTTACTTAAAGAAGAAAGCGTTGATACCTTCTCTGCCGAACGTCTTATCCCTGAAGGGATGGGAGCCAATTTAAAAGATGAGCTTCTAACCTCAGAGGAGGTAAAAGATGTATTCCAAAGAATTTATTCTCTGGCTATGAAAAAGGATAAAATTAGAATCTTATTATATCGTCCTTTGTTTGTACTTTTGAATGGGAGTGACCCAACTGTCGGTGCAATGTGTTCTGCCGGAACCAATGCCTTGACTATTATGCATGATGGGACGGTTTACCCATGCCGACGTCTACCTATTCCAATTGGAAATGCGGTGAAGGATAGTTTTTACAAAATTTGGTATACCTCTGATGTCCTGTGGAATATTAGAAATTCAAAAAATATCAAAGGTAAATGTAATAGCTGTGATTTTATACCTGTATGTCGGGGCTGCCGTGCTTTGGCATATGCCACAACTGGTGATTACCTTGCAGGAGACCCACAATGCTGGAAATAAATGAAGATAATATATTTACCCTGGCAGATGACATTTTTCTCCAGAAAATAGAAGAATTAGGAAAATATTGGGTATTTAATATAGAGTCCGGCGAACATTACAGCCTTAACGAGACCTCTCATTGGATTCTGGAGCAGATAGCAGCGAACCTACCTATGAAAAGTATCTTAAGGAATTTTATAGATACCTATGATGTGGATAAAAGTCAGGCTAAGGATGATCTTGATGAGACAATAAATAAGTTTTTGGAAGAAAAATTTATTAAAAGGAGGGAGTAAAATGAAAAAGGTTTATGAAAAACCAATCCTGAAAAAAGAGAAAAAGATGAATTTTCCTGTTGAAATTATTAACAAATCAACAGGGAAAAAATATGTCTGTAAGCAATGCTCTGGCTGTCATGGATGCAGATAAGGTCATTTCTGAAATAGAAATAGCTGTTCAGCACGGCACAATCACCTTGAGCCAAACAATTAAGGATTTCCTGCAAAAAGATATTGAGCTTACCCGCATATGTAGATTAGCATTGCTTTTGAGAGAAAGCGGCGTTAATCCCAACACCATACTTTTCAAAAAAATTGCTGAAAAGTGTATTAAGTTGCAAAAGGATGACGGGGGATGGTCTGATGTTCCCGAAACCATGTGGTGTGCAAGCTTTCTGAGTTTATCAAAAGAATATGCGAACTCAGTTAAAAAAGCACTAAAATGGATAAATGAACAAAGCCATGAGACGCAAGGTTGGGGTAAATCCATAAGAGACTCTGCCCGAATACCTATAACCGGCCTGATTCTCTACTTCCTTCCTCAGATTTTTTCAGATACCTATTTGAGATGGTTGGAAGGGGAATGGAAAAAAGACTGGCAATCTGAACCTTGCCTGAATTATAAAGCTGCTCTTACATTAATGGCATTCTATAAAAATAACTATCATCCGGAAGACAATGAAGTTATTTCAAAAACTGTTCACTGGTTAGCCCATCAACAGAATGATGATGGAGGTTGGGGACCTTGGAAAGGTCACCCAGTTGGAAGTGACCCTTGGTGTACAGGAATTTGTCTGATGTCACTTCTTCACTATCCGGATGAATTGCCTCAGAAAGTGTTACGAAATGGTTTGGAATGGATTAAGGAAAATCAACTTCCAAACGGCTTGTGGGCTTATCACTATATTGAAGATGGAAGCGCTTGGGCACTATACGCCTTAACTATGGGATACAGTTTATTAAGTAAGAGAAAAAAATGATTGAAGAGTTGGAAAAGATAATTATTCAGAATTTAAGAAATATTCCTCAAGTTCCCTTGTCGCTTTTACTCTCAGGCGGTATAGATTCTTCCATTATCTTAGCACTTCTCCGCAAAGTATATCCTCAAGTGCCAATATCAACATTTACTCTTGCTAAATCAAAAGATTATCCGGATATTGTTTATGCACGTGAAATTGCGGGTTTATTCGGCACGGAGCATCATGAGGTAATCATCTCCGACCAAACCTACCAAAATTATCTTATCGAATACCAAAAAACAAAGCAATACAGCTTTAATGGCGACATCAATGTATACATCCTTTGCTCTTTGGCTAAAACATTCAGCACCAACATTGTTACCGGTGATGGAGGGGATGAATGTTTTGGTGGTTATTGGCTTCATGAGCATCCTTTAGGGCATAAGGAGGCAGGCAATATCAAATCCTTTGAAGATATTCATCCCGTCCCGCAGAAACACTTGAGTGAAATGGTTAGTATGGGTTTTAGAGACTTTTTTTTCAAAGAAAAATCGCAAGCAGAAGATTACGATGCAGTGTGGGAATATTTTGTAAGCTGTCTGGCGCCAAAGCATCTTGCCCCACTATTGCATACAGCAAGAATTCTAAATATTGATGTTTATACTCCTCTCTTTTCCGAGTCGTTTATAAATTTTATGAGAACGTTACCTATTTACGACAGGATCGGAAGAAGGATAGAAAAACAATTGGCTTCAATGTATTTACCTGAATCGATTGTGGAAAGAGAAAGTATCGGATTTGATATGGCATTAGAGTTGGACGCTGCTGGTATGGGCTAATAGAGGCTTAGCAATAAATTGATCATTTTAATTGCCGGTGTTGAGGGTAGTGGTGAAAAGAAATAGTTCTTCGAAAAAGATATGAAAGGGATTAGGAAGGTCATAATTTGATAACTACGCTGACTACTGAGATTCAAAAATGATAAGGAAGGTGAAATGGACAAAGAATATACTCTTATAGAGATGCTTGAATGGCTAAAAGGTCACTATAAAAAAAATGGTTACAAACCAGATAGCTACTCTAAAGAGTTTCTGCCGGCCAGAGTAGCTCTCTATTGCTCTAAAACAAAAAATAATAAAGTCGTAGAGGAGATCATAGTTGAACCCACGACAGATGAATTCCTCTCGATAGAGTATTTTTTCCCCACACTCTCTATTCCTAACGTTGAAATGCCAGAAGCACATCCCGTTAGGATACCGGGTGCTTCTCCCGTACGGTTTTATCAATACTATTTCCCTAACGCAAAAATATTCTTTGCTTATCCTGATTACGCCAAAGAGAATGACAAATTCAACGAATTCAAAGAGTTTTGTCAAGATAAAGGCATAGGTTTGCTGAAAACTTCTAAAGCGAGCATTGAAGAAGTAGTATCAGCTTGTTCATCATTTGATAAAATCTGTGATCAACTCGTAAAGGCTGATAAGAGCCGTAAAAAAATAGAACATATTGTGAGCGAACATTTAGAAAACAATTTACATTATCTCGTATACTATCCTGAACCAGTCTATACAAGAAGAGCTATAACGGGGAGAGAGGAAGATGCCAAGGGAGTAATAAGTTTTTGCTTGATAGATAAACAGCAAGAACTCAAAAAGACCGTTTATAAAGGAAAACTCAAGGAATTAGCCTCTAAATATCGTCAAGAAGCAGATAGCGATTATGACATAGCGGAAAAATATACAAAAATGCTATGGAAAAAATATCTCGGACTCGAATATCCCAACATTCAAAGAAGAGTGGAAAGTATTTTGCAAAGAGATGAGGTATATAGAGAACATTTTGTTCATCAGTTCCAAGTATTTTTAATAGGGGCTTATATCCTTGATAATATGTACCCTGAAATTGCCGGGGAATTTTATAAGAAACATAAATGCCGTATAGAAAAGGTCTGGTTAGCTGCTTCTACATTTCATGATTTTAATTATGGTCTTCAAAATTTCGATACTTGGTTATTACAATTCTTTGAAGATACATTGAGAGTCAAGAATCGTCAAACCAAGGAAAACTTGAACCTTTTAAACTTAGACTCTGCAATGATTCGAGAGGCATTATTTGATAAGATAGTAAAGATGACTTATCAACTAAAGCATGATTGGGAGGAAGTTGATAAAGAACACGTAATTAGCTTTTTTTATGAAAAAGCGGTTAGAGACAGAAATCACGGTGTTTTAAGTGCCATATCTCTATTAAAGCTATATGACGAAAGTAATGAAAAAACCCGAAAAATTAACATGAAGGGTATATTAGAGGCTGCAATAGCTATAGGATGTCACGATGAAGATGTGTGGGAATCGCTTTGTGGCTGTCAAGGATATCGTAGAAGCTCAGGAAAGCTTCCATCAGGAGAAGATGAATGCCTTGCAAAATGCACTAGAGAGTCGTTGTTATGGTCGTCTAAAAAAAGTAGGATCTATAAAGAAAAAATAGCTGAAGATACAAATAAAAATATTGCAGCCAAGTTGGGGTGTGAAAAGTGGGAAAGAGAAATTATGTGTGGAAGAACAATAGATAAAATTGAGTTCGAAAATTATCCCATTCTTTTTCTTTTAATATTTTGTGATAGTATTCAAGACGAAGGACGAATCACAAGCTCTGATAATATTTCTCAGATAGACCTTTCAAAACTTATAGACGTTTTTATAACCACGGAAAAAAATAAAATTCTAACTACTGTAAATCTCGAAAGTAATAATGCTGAGAAGAAAAAGGATGAAATAGAACGAGTGGCATGGTGCTTAAAAGATGAGAGGTTTCGAGTATCAATAAATGGTACTTTAAAAAAAATGGATGGGAATGGAGGGGGATGAAAGTTTGTTTTATAAGCAAATATCCGCCCATCGAGGGAGGGATTGCGGCAAAGACCTTCTGGTTGGCAAAAGGGTTTGGAGAAAAAGGTCATTTAATACATATTGTAACAAATGCCAATTGTGTTGAAAAAGAGTATTTTGTTGAGGGTAAGTCTCCTGTCACATCCACAAACATTTCTGTCCACTCTGTTATCCCGGATATTCCATGGCATATTCCCTATTCTGAACTATATATTGCCAGACTGTTAGATAAGACTCTGGAAGTAATTTCTAAATATTCAATAGATATAATTGATGCTACTTATTTAATCCCATATGGTATTGTTGGCTATCTAGCTTCAAAGATAAGTGGTATTCCTTATATTGTCAGACATGGTGGCAGCGACTTGGCAAAGTTCTGGCAAAAGGGTGTCTTTGAAAACTTGTTGAAAAATGTTATTCAAAATGCGGCAGTGGTTGTTTCTGATGATAAAAACAAGGAGCTTTTCAAGAGCTTAACTACAAAAGTAAGTGTTCTGCCAAGATATATTCCTGATGAGGAATATTTTAAGCCTTTCTACACTCCACATAAAATACCTGTTTTTGCTTATATCGGGAAGATAAACTATTATTGGAAAGATAAGAGTTTAGATAGGATAGTAGATATATTTTCAGGGATTGAACAAAATCATAAATTAATTTTTGTAGGTCAGGGGAAAGGTTTTGATAACTTCTTAAGATATATTAAGGATCATAATTTAAAGACATTTGAATTAAGAAAATTTGTTCATCCTGAAAATATGCCGGCTCTCCTAAGTAATGTAGATTATCTCTTATATTT
>MFNH01000010.1:0-7054 GCA_001781995.1 Candidatus Levybacteria bacterium RBG_16_35_11
AAGAAACAAACTTGTTTATCTTTTCTTCTAAAAGTTGAGAGTATGAGGATTTGGATTTTGTCTTTTATTCTTCTTATTGCGGTTTTAATTGAAGCGACATTTACCACTATTCCATTGGCCTTGCTTTTACTCATAAATTTCTTGGTTCAAGAGAAAAAATCATGGGTTTTTGCCGCTTCCTTTTTCTCGGGTCTGGCACTGGATATTCTTTCTTTGCGCTATTTGGGATCTACTAGCTTATACTTTGTTATAGTTTTATTTATTATCAATCTTTATGAGAGAAAATTTGAGACTTCAAATATCTATTTTGTGCTTTTTACTTCTTTTGTAGGTAGCTTTTTTTACCTAACCGTCTTTGAAGTTAGGCTAGCATTATCTCAAGCTGTCTTATCAGCGTTTTTAGGATCAATAATATTTTTTCTAATGACAATACTTTCAAAAAAAGAAAATTTAGACTATAAATACAGAGCTGAAAAACAATGATGGAAAAACAAGGTTTTGCATTTGGCGACTTCATAACTGCCGAAAAGATTAGAAAACACACAGGAGGCTTTGATGAAAAAAGAAGAATGCGCGGATTTTTCCTTTTTGCCTGCGGTGTTTTGGCAATTCTTGTAGTATTTTTTCGGCTCTTTTATCTTCAGATAGTTGAAGGAAAATATTACCGTTATCTTGCAGATAACAACAGGACAAAAACAATAATAGTTCATGCTCCCAGGGGAATAATAACAGATCGCAGTGGTACGCCTTTGGTTTTCAATGCCCCGGGTTTTAGGAAAAATGACGGTAAGAAAACAATCCAATTAACAAAAGAGGAGGCAATGGCACTTATTGCAAAAGGCGAAAAAAACCTTGAGGTAGATAGCCTTCGGGAATATCCATACAAAGACATACTTTCTCATGTTTTAGGATATATCGGTCAGATTTCAAAAGAGGAGTTGGAAGAATCTGCTTTTCTGGATTATAGGGGAGGGGATATTGTCGGTAAAATGGGAATTGAAAAAGAGTATGAGGCAAAGCTAAACGGAACGGATGAAAAACAACTTGTTGAAATAGATAGCCTTGGAAAAACAATTAGAAAGCTTGGTCAAACCGATGCAATCCCCGGGGAAGATATTAAGCTATCAATTGATCTTGCTACTCAAAAGGCCGCATTTGAAGCAATGAAAGATATTAAAAAAGGAGCAATAATTGTATCAGCTCCCAGCGGTGAAATTCTAGCAATGGTTAGTAAGCCTTCTTTTGATCCTAATTTGTTTACGATGGGGAAAGGGTATGAAGCTTCTCCAAGTTCGTACTTAGATATTACTGATGTTCTTTTGGATAGTAAAAACCAACCTCTTTTAAACAGAGCAATATCCGGACAATATCCTCCCGGCTCTACTTTTAAACTGGTTGTTGCCACTGCCGGATTACAAGATAAAATTATTGACGAAAATTGGCAAATAGAAGACTTGGGTGTTTTAAAAGTAGGAGAATTCTCATTTGCCAACTGGTATTACACTGATTATGGAAAGACGGAGGGTTTATTAAATGTTGTTTCTGCAATAAAGCGGTCAAATGATATTTTCTTTTATAAATTAGCGGAAAAAATAGGAGTAGATGCGCTTTCTAAGTGGGCGGAGAAATTTGGTCTTGGAAAACCTTTGGGAATTGATTTACCGGGAGAGTCAGCAGGCATTGTACCAACACAGAAGTGGAAACAAGAAACAGTTTCAGAACCTTGGTATTTGGGGGACACTTACCACTTTGGAATTGGTCAGGGTTTTGTTTTAACAACTCCCTTGCAAATGAATGGCTGGACACAGGTAATTGCCAACAAAGGTGTGTTATACCAACCCCATTTACTAATAAACAAAAATCCTAAAATTCTAGCAAGTGGCCTTTTAGACGATAAAAATTTAGATTTAATAAGAAAAGGAATGATTAATTCTTGCAGTCAGGGAGGGGTTGCGTGGCCGCTTTTTGACTTTAAAGTTAAGAATAAAGACTTAAAAATAGACGGTAAAAACATTCTTGAGACACCTCAATCAACAACATCCGCAGACTTTAAAGATTGGAGAAAGGTTACGGTTGCTTGCAAAACCGGAACAGCAGAACATGGGGGAGAAAAAACCTTACCCCATGCTTGGATTACTCTTTTTGCACCTGCTTACAATCCTCAAATAATCATAACCGTTCTTTCCGAAGAAAGTGGCGAAGGCAGCAACATCGCCGCCCCAATCGCCAAAAAGGTCCTTGAATCTTTCTTTTCAAAAAAGTAGCATATGCTATACTTGCTAGAATGAAAGAGAGGAGCTCTTCAATTGATTATAGAAGAATCCGAGGAGAGATGCCTGCTAACTTAGATGGGATTGACGGAGAGATACTTATAAATAGCATTCCTCTTAGCCCGTCAAGATTAAAAGAGGCAATAAGTCAATTTAAGAAACAAAATCCTCACATCTGGGAAAAGGCGAGAGAAGAAGGCTTGGATCTGGTTGCGGCGGCAAAATCTCATGGAACTGTAATGGCTGTTGGATTTGGAATTGCAACTGTAATAATAGGAGGGATTATAGTTTACGAACATAAAAAACATTCCTCAAAAAATAAAGCTCAATCAAAATGACAGAGAAGGAACCTTTTTCCAAAGTTAAAACAAGAGCAAGACCTGTTGCCGAATATTTTGCTGAACACCCAGATTACGTTTGGAAATGGGGGCTGACTTTTGCAGTAGGGATAGCCTTATCCTACATGTTGATTAAAAAATTAAAAGAGATTAAAAATTCCTCGGAAAATAAGCACGATTAAAACTCTCAATTGACAGTTTAATGTATGGTAGTATACTTTACTTAGTGAACCTAATCGAAGACCTGCCTGGTGCTACGACCAAGATTTCCTCAAAGGAGCAAGTTTCAAATGGAGTTGAGCTACAATATAAGTCTTCAGGGGTAGTTTTCAGAGCAAGGGAAACAGGGAAGGATATGGCGAGAGCGACCTTACCCCGTCTTTATACTTATTTCACTATGGGAGTGTTTGGAGTCGCAACTACCGTCGCCCTTGAAAAGATAATAAGCATCATTACCACAAAGAAATAACTCCATCAAAATATATTGGGGGTTGACACATAGCATATACTTTTAAATAGAATAGTTAGTAATTATGAAAAATCTGGTTATAGTTGAATCACCAACTAAGGCAAAGACACTTGGGAAATTCTTAGGAGAGGGTTTTGAAATGAAAGCCTCCATGGGACATGTTATGGATCTTCCCAAAAGCACATTGGGAGTTGACATTGAGCATGATTTTTCGCCTCAATTTGAAAAAGTTGCAAGTAAAAAGGAGATAATTTCCGAGCTTAAGAAATCAGGTAAAGAGGCGGAAAATATAATACTGGCAACAGACCCGGACAGGGAAGGAGAGGCAATTGCAGCCCATGTTAAAGAAATTATTGGGAACGGAAAAAAGTTTTCAAGAATTGTATTTCATGAAATTACAAAAGAGGCAGTAGAAGAAGCTTTAAAAAATCCTCGAGACATTGATGTTAATTTGGTTGAAGCCCAAACTGCCAGAAGGGTTTTGGATAGATTAGTTGGTTACAAACTCTCTCCTATTTTGTGGCAAAAGGTTAGAAGGGGACTTTCGGCAGGAAGAGTCCAGTCAATTGCGCTTCGTCTAATTGTTGAGAGGGAACGGGAAATAGAAAAGTTTAAGAAAGAAAAGTACTGGACAATTTCTGCAACTTTTAATAAGGAAAAAAGAAAAGTGGAGTTTGAGCTAGTTGAGATAAACGGACAAAAAATTGAAACTTCAAAAATATTGAATTTATACGATGGACAATACAGGGTAACAAAAACAGTAATCGAATCATTGGATGGGGCAAAAAAAACAGTCGCCGATTCAAGCAGTAGAGAATACAAAATCTCAGATTTTAGCAAAAGAGAAACAAAAAGAAGTCCCCAGCCTGCTTTTACTACATCTACACTTCAACAAGATGCTTCAAGACGATTTGGATTTTCAGGAAAACGGACAATGAGCTTGGCTCAAAAGCTTTACGAGGAAGGATTTATTACTTACCATCGAACAGATTCTGTTTCTATGGCAAATCAAGCGATCTTCTCTATTAGAAATTATGTTGAGAAACAATATGGTGATAAGTATATACCAAATAAACCCAGATTTTATAAAACAAAACAAAAACTGGCGCAGGAAGCACATGAGGCAATAAGGCCTACAAAAGTTGGAGTTTTGGGCTTGGAGATTGGAACTCAATTAGGAAAAGATTATCTGAAACTTTACGAGTTAATTTGGAATCGAGCTGTTGCATCTCAAATGGCTGATGCGCTTATAGAATCATCAACAGTTCTAGTTGATTCAACCGACAATAAGTATCGATTTAAAGCAAATGGCTCAGTGCTTGTTTTTGAGGGATTTTTAAAAGTAAATCCATTTGGAATAAGTGACACTATTCTTCCCGAATTTAAGGTAGGGGAGGATATAAAGTTTGAAGAAATCTTGGACAAAGAGCACGAAACAAACCCTCCACCGCGATACAACGATGCATCACTTATAGCAACACTTGAAGAAAAGGGAATAGGAAGGCCTTCTACTTACGCAACTATTATTTCGACTATCGAAACAAGACAATATATGGAAAGAGAGGAAGGAAGATTTAAACCCACGCCAGTTGGAATAGCCGTTAATGATTTTTTGGTAGAAAATTTTTCAACAATTGACGATATTCCATTCACAGCAGAAATGGAAGACGAACTTGATCAAATTGCAAACGGTGAAAAGCAATGGGTGCCGGTAATTAAAGAATTTTATAACCCGTTTGAAAAAAGTCTAAATGATGTAAAAGATGTAGCAAGAGTGAAAATTGAAACGGAAGAAACTTCGGAAATTTGCCCAAAATGCGGGGCAAAACTGGTAATTAGAACTGGAAGGTTTGGGAAATTTTTGTCTTGCGGTACTTTCCCAAAATGTGATTTTACAAAAGCTTTAGTTGAAGAAACAAAATTTGATTGTCCTGAATGTGGAGGAAAAATTGTGTTCAAAAAAACGCGAAAAGGCCGTAAATTCTATGGATGCTCAAATTACCCAAAATGCAAGTTTGCTGTGTGGAAACTAGAGGATTTAAAGAAGAAAAGCTAAATTAATGCACCGATCACGAGGATTGCGAGAACTGTTCCAACCTGCGTAATTATTCCCCAAGGTTTATCTAGTTTTCGGTCAAAAAGCTTTTGAAATTTATAAACATAAACAGAGGGGAAATTAATTCCAAAAAATAAATAAGGAACAGTTAGCCAATCAAATAACTGAGCGGTTATTATGATAAAGAAAGCATACGATAAATTAGTTGTCGGGAAAAGAAAGCTAATTAAAAGGAAAGAAACAATAAGGCTTATAACAAAATCAAACATCGTTTTTATAAAAGTTTTTAAGTTTCTTCTTCCATGACCATTTGTGGCAGTATCCCAATGGGGAATTGAGTCCAAGATCACATGGGAGACAAGGGCAATAGGGACGGCAAGGGCGGGATTTCCAATTTTTGCGGCAATTACGGTACCGACAATTGCATGGCTAGTGGCTGTCATAGGGTATTTTTCATTATGACTCTTTAATTCAAATCTTGTCAAGGCAACTTGCTATAATATAAAAATGAATAAACTGAAAGCGGCAGAGTTAAGGACGACTGTCCCGGATCCGGAACAAATCAAAAAAATAAAAAGGAACCCAATTTATATTGTCTTAGATAATGTCTTAGATACTTACAATGTTGGAGCAATTTTTAGACTTGCGGACGCGGTTTCAGCAAAAAAAGTATTTTTATGTGGTCAGACCGAAACTCCACCCAACTCAAGAATAAAAAAAGCTTCAATAAATACGACAGAATGGATTAAGTGGCAGTATTTTGAAGATGCAAAATCTGCCATCGACTATTTACAATTGACTGTTGACAATTTGAATGTTGTCTCAATCGAGCAGGATAAAAAAGCTGTTTCTTTTCAAAATGTTAAATATGAATTTCCAGTTGCGTTTGTTGTGGGAAACGAAACAAGCGGTGTGTCAAAAGAAGTTTTGAAAATTTCTGATAAGATAGTAGAGTTGCCAATGTTTGGCATAAATACATCTTTAAATGTAATGGTGAGTTTGGGTATAGTGCTTTATGAAGCGATAAAAACCTTGCCAAGATAATTTTATGAAAGTATCGGTAGTTATCCCTGTTCATAATGAAGAAAAATACATTGAAGAGTGTTTAAAAAGCCTTCTTAACCAGGAAGAAAAAGCCGATGAAATAATTGTTGTTGACAATAACTGTACCGATAAAACCATTAAAATCTGCAAGAAATACCCAGTAAAGATTGTAAAGGAAGCAAAGCAGGGGATAATTGCCTCAAGAAACAAGGGTTTTAATCTTGCAGGAAATGAAATAATTGCCAGATGTGACGCAGATGTTATAGTTCCCAAAGACTGGATTAAAAGGATTAAACAAAACTTTAAAAACAAAGATTTAGTTGCTTTAGGCGGCCCAATTGTCTACTATGACCTTCCTTTAAAAACGACCTTCTTTTCAAATGCTTACAGCTTAGCGAGTAAAAAAATCTTTAAAAGCAATGTTTTAATGGGGGCAAATATGGCCTTAAAAAAGACAGTTTGGAATGATATAAAAGGGAGCGCAGAGATTAAGGACAATAAGGTGCATGAAGACGTAGATTTATCGGTTCTGGCAGGGAAAAAAGGAGAGGTCGGGTTTGACAAGAAAATGATTATTTATACCTCTGCCAGGAGGATAAAGAAAAAGCCCCATTCTTTTTTCGTTGAATATCCTATTCGCCAATTTAGGACTTACGTTAAGCATTCAATGAAAAGCTAAACTCTTAAGACCGGAATTGCTCCCTTTTCTACTGTTATCGTAATTTTTGAGCCAGGTTGCATATTTTTAATTGGCTCCCCGTCAATTTGAGGATAAATACTATCCAGGACAGTAAGTTCAATCTTAGACCTGCGACTTCCAGATAATGGTTTCAATACAGCCTCAATACCTCTCAATACCAGCGGCAACCCCGGATCG
>MFNH01000010.1:7097-11462 GCA_001781995.1 Candidatus Levybacteria bacterium RBG_16_35_11
AAAATTTACCCACTGTTTGGGAATTAACAATGAGAACGTCTCCGTATATTTCTTCTCTTTCTCCAATCATAACTCGCACTTTAGAGCCAAGTTCTTTTAAAGCCACAAAGCCCTCTTTTATTATTGTTTTAGGTCTAATATCGTTAATATTCCTTGCTCCCATCGCAGAAACCCCGAAACCTATATGTGCAACTCCATAATAAACTTTTTCGGATCCGTCCAAATTCATTACGCTCATTTTTAAAACATCTATCCTTTCAGTTTCACCATTGCCCAGAATTGCATTTTTAACCGCTTTTTTACTGTGACCGGCTAAACGAGAAATGTCGTTTCCTGTTCCGCTCGGATAAAATATAAACGGCACTTCGCATTTACCATTTGTGCCTTCGATGGCTCCGCCAATCGCTTGCGAATGAGTTCCATCTCCTCCGATCACCATTAACAAAGGATTCTTTTGGACTCTTATCACTTCAGATACTAATTCTTTAGCATGGCCATGTCTTATTGTAGATAAGACCGAAGGATTTATGCCTCTTGCGCTAAGCCAATTAAGAATCCTAAATGAGTCCTTGACCCCATGCTTACTAACCGGATTTACAATTACAAAAAGCCGTTTTCCACAGGGTAAAACTTCCTGCTTTTCGGTATCAACAATAACAGCGCCTTCTTTTCTTTCTGGATTCATGCAGGAGAATATATCATAAGCTTAATTGACTTTCAACTATAGGGGTAAAAATTTGTAACATCTTTCTTAAATTAAGAAAAGTGTTTAATTTGCTTTCTTTCTGCAAACAAATTATACTACAGACTATGAGCCGTAATGAATTAAATTTAAGTTTACCTACGCCAGAGAAACATGCTTATTTTCCAAAGACTGAAGAAAGCAGAGTATTGGCTGAGGAGGCGCTAAGAAGAGCAGGAAATAATTTAGTTTACGCAATCGAATATGGATCTCATGTTACTGGTGACGCCTCGCCAACCAGCAGGCACGATATGATATTAGTAGTTGAGGATACGAAAAGATTTCATCAAAGGAACATGCAAATTGCCGCAAGTGACTATGGACATCCTCACATTGTTGCTTTGCATACACATTTAAACAGTAAAGGCTTTAATTTTTACCAAAGCTTAGTGCAGGTAGGTGACCAAGCACAAAGAATAAAATATGCTGTTATTTCAAGAGCGGATTTTATTAAAGGCTGCAATGGAGTTTTAAGAGAAAAAGAAAAGAAGAAAGCTGGAGCATTTGGTTTTTACGTTGCGGGAAGAATGCAAAAAGTAGCTCTTCGTCCTTTATTTAAAGGCAACGAGAAACAAATAGCTGAAATAGAAACAGCAATAAATACTGCAAGAATTGACGGAGTTTGGTTTTCCCTTGGCCTGCTTAAAGATGAATTTTCTTTTAATGATTTACTTAATATCTATGTTTCTCTTAGCTATAGAGCCGATATAAGGGTAGAAAAACCTAACAAGGTGCAAACATTGATTGAAAAAAGTAGAAAAGACTATGAAAACATGCTTACCCCAATACTTGATTCTTTTGTCTCTTCAGGTCTTCTCATAAATACTGGAGACGGGACGTGGAAAAAGACACAGTCTCTCAGTAAAAAAGAGACAGAAGCAAGATTAAGAAGGCTAAAATTAAAAACCGCATGGGCAAGCTATATAAGAGGATTTTTTGTTTTTGGGGCTGGACATGGAATTAAATATGCTTTAGAGAAGATTATAAGAGCAAAAACAGAATGAACGATACTCGGAAATGAGAAAATTTGACCATGAACAAAGCTTTGGAACTTAAAAAAATAGCTAAGGAAATAAAGGAATGCAAAATCTGCAAAAAAGGTAAAATCGGAAAAGCCGTCCCTGGAGAAGGAAGTCCCAATGCCAAAATTGTTTTTATAGGTGAAGCGCCGGGGAAAACTGAAGCAAGAGAAGGAAGACCTTTTATCGGCAGATCAGGCAAATATTTTCGTTTGGTTTTAAAGGAAATAGGAATAAATGAAAAAGATGTCTTCATAACCAGCCCGGTTCATTATCTGCCCAGGAGAGGAACGCCAAGCAAAGAAGACATTGAGCACGGCAAAACATACCTTAAAAGACAGCTCGAAATCATCAATCCAAAAATTATAGTCCTAATGGGAAATGTTGCTGTTCAAGGAGTACTCGGAGAACAAATACCGATTTTTAAAAGACACGGGGGAATAATTGTTCGGGACGGCAGAAAATACTTAATTACTTTCCATCCTGCTTATGCGTTAAGATTTGGTAGAGGAAAAGGCTTATTTAAAAAAGATCTGGAAAAGAAATTAACCCCCAGTAGAAATTAGGGAGCTGCCTGTAAGATTCTTCGCTGACTGAGTGGTCTTCCAGGTCTTTCCGTAGCGCATAATTCCCTGTATGGTTCCAAACCTAGGTCAAATGTTATCCCATGTCTATTTGCATGATTTAGGAATAATGTTCGTAATTGAGTAAGATATTCAAATACCCCTTCTTGTCGATATTGATGTTTCCCAACAAAGTCAATAAGGACAGGCTTTAGTTCTCCTGTCACCTCGTTTGCTCTAAATAAAATATTACCTGGATTGGCATCTTGAGTCCAGCACCCATGTTTTAAATATAGCTGTATGGCATGGTCTAGGGCAGAGGTATAAGCTTCCGAAAAAAATTTTTTAGCTTCTTTTTCAAACTGGATATATCTTTCCAAATCCATCGTCTTTTTTGCACTTCTATACACCCTAATCATTGCTTCCAAAGACGGTCCAATATGAGGAGACCAAAAACCGTTAGTACTTTTACCTTCAATGACTACGTTGCATTTCTTAACTTTTTCAGCCAAGTCAGGAAATCCCGCCAATATTAAAGAAGCTGCCATAATGTCGGCATCTCTATCTAGCGCCTTGCTCTCAGAGCCATGGCTTTTCGGAGTAGTAATTTTTAACCATTCATTTGTTTCGGGGTCAAAAAAAACTTCATAAACGGCTCCAGTTGTTTTCTTTTCTACGCCATCTTCGAATCCACCCTTTAAGCTATGCACAACCCTTGCTTGACCGTCGGCTATTACGTTTACCTTCCTTCTAGGTTTATAGGTATTTGCTTCAACAAGCTCTATGTTATTTGTAGTTATTCTTTCACGTAGTTCGTGAGGAAGGGGTTGCTCCATATATGTTATAATACCATAAAATGGCGGGAGCTAAAAAAGAACAAGATAGGGAAAAACAGGCTGGACAAAGACATCCTAACGATGTATGTGTAGTAGAAGAAGGACTAATTGGGGAAATTAAAAAAGTAAGAAAGCTCCCCCCTGAAGATGTAGGACTGCTCGGAACTGATATTTCTGACGTTGAACAAACAGTATTTCCTCAACCTACTAAACCTCCTTGTTCAAAAAAAGACATAGACAAAGCACCTATTAACTTTAGGGCTTTCTCAAAACAGCTTAAGACCCCTCGTCAAGTAAAAAAGTAAATATGTCTTCGAGTGACAACTATAAAAAATACACGAGCAAAAACCCTCTGAAAAAATATTTCATCAACAATTTTTTCAATACTATTTTTAACGAGCTTCGTGCAATGGAAATTAAATCAATTTTAGATATAGGCTGTGGAGAAGGATTTACTTTAAGAAGGTTAAAAGAGCATGGAATTGGGAAAAAATTTACAGGAATTGATTCTTCAAGAGAAGCAATATCTCTTGGAAAAAAAGAAAATCCGGATTTAAATTTAAAAATTGGTGATATCTATAATCTTAAATTTAAAGATAAATCCTTTGATTTGGTTATTTCTACAGAAGTGTTAGAACATTTAGGAGATCCTAAAAAAGCATTGGATGAATTAAGAAGAGTGTCTAAAAAATATTTACTTCTTTCAGTTCCAAATGAACCATGGTTTTACTTATTCAACTATACCCAGTGGGGGAAAGACATAGGTCATATAAATAAGTGGTCATCCCGAGGCTTCAAAAAGTTCATTGCCTCAAATGGCCTAAAAATTCTTTCAGCGAAAACTCCTTTTCCATGGACGGTAATTTTGGCTATTGACAAAACTTCTGCTAAGAAATAACTTAAAGATGTAGCCATTAGATAGATTCAATGAATCCACAAACCTCAACATCTTTTCAAGGTTCTGTTCCGCTAATTTCGCTATATATGGCATTTGCTTCTTTTACATGGATAATTACAGTTCTTCTTTACATCTTAATGATTATTGCTTTTTGGAAAATATTCAAAAAGGCAGGTCAAAAGGGATGGAAGTCATTAATTCCAGTCTATAATTCAATAATTTTACTTAAGATTGCCGGTCTTCCACAGTGGTGGATTTTACTATTTTTTATTCCGATAGTAAGCATAATTGTTTCTATTATTTTAGC
>MFNH01000011.1:0-6829 GCA_001781995.1 Candidatus Levybacteria bacterium RBG_16_35_11
TAGGACGAGGCCTAACGCTTTTGGATTTAATTCAGGAAGGCAATCAAGGGTTAATCAGAGCAGTTGAAAAATATGACTGGAGAAGGGGGTATAAGTTTTCTACCTACGCAACATGGTGGATAAGGCAGTCAATAACTCGGGCAATTGCGGATCAGGCAAGGACAATTAGGATTCCTGTTCACATGGTTGAAAATATAAACCGTTTTCTTCGTTCATCCCGAAAACTAATGCAGGAATTAGGCAGAGAACCAACTCCTGAAGAAGTTGCAAAGGTTTTGGGAATTGAGCCCGATAAAGCCTTAGAAATTATTAAAATTTCTCAAGAACCTGCAAGTTTGGAATCGCCGGTTGGAGACGAGGAAGACTCCCGACTTGGCGACTTTATTCATGACACAACAGCACCAACTCTTTTTGATACTGCATCAAGGGAACTTCTAAAGGAGCAGGTAGAGCAGGTTTTATCAACTTTATCAGATAGAGAAAAAAGAGTATTGGAGGAGAGATTCGGATTAAAGGATGGAAGGCCAAAAACATTGGAAGAGGTTGGAAAAATGTTTGCTGTAACGCGTGAGAGAATTAGACAAATTGAAGCAAAAGCACTTAGAAAATTAAGACACCCCTCCCGTGGGAATAAACTTAAAGACTATTTAGGTTAAAATCCACTGCTTCTTTTGGCTGATACCAGGAAAAAAGAGATGATCCTTGAAAATATTTAAAATTAGGATCAATTCTAGTCTCCGCGGAGTTTTCTTCCTGCAGAACATGTTTTGTCGCATCGCGTCCTCCAAGTTCACAGCTAGACAAGAAAACATTTCCATCTCTTGCTTCAATAAAATCAACTACCCCTGACGAAATTACTTCTGGCCCTTTTTTCATGCTGATTTTTATATCATACCACTAATAATTAATCAAGAGTTAAAAGTTTTCCGCCGGCCGGCCAGAAAACAACGATGTGTACCTATAGAATTTAATTTAAGTTCGTGGTAAAATTATCACACATTCCGCGGTAGCTCAATGGTAGAGCAGGAAGCTGTGTTAATAAAAATGCAGCCTTTGATGGAAACATCAAAGTGAAAACTGGGTTAATTGTCGGGAAACCTTTTAAATGGTAACCCGCAGCCAAGCCTGAATAGGAAGGTTCAGAGACTATACGCCCAGAGCCTAAGTCTAAAAAGATAAGGCCATGAGATAGTCCACGCTTTTTGGAAACAAAAAGAAAAAGTGTAACTTCAAGGTTCTAGGTTCGAGTCCTAGCCGCGGAGCACGGTTGAGCACCCTATATTGACCGAGAGGTCTATTTAGCTTGTTAAGCCTTGCTAAAGCTCTCATTTTTTCTCAAAACTCCATAACCGTCACAAGGCTAGTAAATTTTCCCAATATTTTCAAAATCTTCTCAACGATCAAGGCCAGGGTTGTAGCTTTTATTTCCCTAGAGCGTTAGGACTCTCACCATTTAGGCTTATATAATCATAATTCCCCTTTTAATTGATTAATTTGGTATAATCTCGCTCATTATGCAAGACAACGAACAATATCTTGTAAGAAGGGAGAAATATCAACTTTTAGTTCCTAGGATACCCAGGCAGTCGATAGATGTTTTCAGAAGAGACGTTGAAAACGGAAACTACGGTCTTTCAGCGGAAAAAGTTGACATATTAGCTTCTTACCTTAAACTACAACAAACATTAGCTGGTTTTGGAGATCTCGCTTTTTCCGCGGACTTTATTAACTTATTGCCATCCGAATTTCGAGAAAAACTAGGAGAAAACCTGCATCCAGGAATTGCTCTTTCTGATTTAGAAATTCCCACCACAGACAAGCTTCTGCTTACCCAAATGTTGGCATCCGATAGATTAACAGATGCGTTGTCTAAGACTCCCGTTGAAGTTTGGGTAACTCCAAGAATACAAGAAAAATTAAAAACATTAGGCTTGTCATGTGAAACAGGTTTGCAACAAATTGACTACGGGGAGCAAGATGTAAAAACAAAAACGGCACTTGTGGAAATTATGGAGAAACAGGAACATCAAGTACACACGGTACTTGTAGCAAGACATCAGTTTCCTAATGGGTACCAACCTTCAACTATTGAAGCGCTTTTTTCAGGAGAGATGGAAAGAACAACTTTTAATGAACTTATAGATCTTGAGCGTCAATACAAGGTTGCCCAACGCGTGCAAGACAATCCTTTTCTCGTTTGGTTTTCAGAAAATTTTCCAATTGACAGAGAAAAACCTAAAGACGCAAAAAAAGCAGAGAAAAGAGAGAACACTGAGCGCATAAGACTCATTGATATATTTCCTATCCGAGTCGAGGAAGAAGCAGAAGGCAATTGGTGGATGTTGGAATTTACATCTGATTTTGAAAGACATGATGCAGCCATGAAAGAAATTGCTGAGTTTCTTAGAAGGAAATACCAAAACAGAAATATTTATGAGATTTTGAAAGCCGAATCCCATGAAGAGAGAGAGGAAATTCTTGCGGCTTTTTGGAGAAGGGGTGGAACAAGACAAATGTATTTTGGGGATGAGTCCGATTTATGGGAAGAACCATATGAATTATATCTTCAACCTAACGGTAACTTAGAACTACACGAAGCATACGGAGAAAATGTTATCACGATAGCACCTAGTCCTTTAGATGATGATTATAAAGTCGCTATGGTTGATCAAACAGTTAAGTGGATTAAGGAAGAAATGGAGAGAATGGAAGACGTTAAAAGGCAATGGATAAGTAGTGGACTTGAACAAATACCTACAGTGGAAACTTCTTTGACAAAAGCGCTAGCTATTGGAAATTTCCAAGGATTGGAAAGTTTGCCAAAAGAATGGCTAAAATTAATCGCACTTGGAGGCGGTATAGAGCTTGAAGAGCAAATAGAGCAAATCCCTGAATGGTTTCAAAAAGTCGCGGATCAGGAACGCCAATACTATAGCAGTTTACTTGCTCAATCCTCTCAAGTTGATTATGCTGATTTATTTACTCTTTTAATGGTGGAAGATAAACCCAACCAAAATATGCTTAAAGCTTATTTTGATTTTACAACTCTTAGTTTAAAAAGGGATAAAAGATTACTTGTTAATCCTACAGAGCTTTATTCAGATTTAGGCCTTACTGCATCAGCTTCAGAATCACAAGTAAAAGCAGCATATAGAAAAATCGCTAAAGAAACAAGAGCGATTCATGTAAATTCACGAGATGAATTTGATCCAGAAGAATGGGAAACGTTGAATGATCGATTTATAAAAGCAACCAAGGCTTATATGGCTATATCGAATAAGAAATTAGGAGAATCGCGGACAACAACTTTAGGGAGATTAAGTAGTTATTTTCAAGTTACTAGTTAATATAAATTTAGGTACAGCGCAATGCGCGAGGCTATGGGACGAATCCTTTAATCCCTTTTTTAGTGTCTCATTTGTCCCTTCGACTTCGTTCAGTATAAACACTTAGCCTGGAGAGTGAGACAGACTATGACCCCGAATGGTTCTTGACCGACATACAGAGCAATTGATATTGTTTGATATAGTTAGTATTTTCTCCTTGTTTCCTGCTAAATAATTCGTTTTATTGACAGCCCATTAATACTTTGATATTATTCCACTTCTTATGAGTCGCGAGTGGAAACGATATGAAAGAGCTCATTATAGAAGTGGAGAGCAAATGGCTGCTGATTTTCGTAATCAGCATGGCGAAAATCCTTCTCAAACAGCCCTCTCTGGCACAGAACGTCTTACAGAGACTAGACCTTTTACCGAAACAGAAAAAGAAGCGCTGAGAAAAGATGGCGCTGTTATTTTATCGACTTTGGGTCAAACTCTTTCCTCACAAGCAGAAGCCCAAAGACAAGCAGGAAAACCCTCTTTCAGCTATATGAATTGCGAAGATGGTTATCTTATGGATATACCGTCAAGACTTGCACAGGTAGCTGTCTACCCTGATCCTGATGAGTTCTTTGCTCCTAAGACAAATGATAAAGATTTAGCAACACAGGAAATTCTAATCGCAAAAGATGCAGAAAAAATCAGAGCAAGAACAGGGCTTCAGGAAATAGACGAAATTATTCCTGATGCAGCCACACTTACAGGAATTATTTTTGAGTACGAAAAGGAGACAGGTGTTTGGTTACTTGGACGAGGTTTTGAAAACCGATTCGGGAGGACAAAAAATGGCTTAGTCTGTTTTCAGCATAGTAATTCCCCTAGTCTTGGTCTGCGAGTTTTTAGCTGGCCTGGTGACTCTCACGGTGATGGTGTTCACGCCGTTCGCACGGTAGTGCCAGTCGTTGGAAAGTCGTAGAATATAATTTACCTAAGTCTTTTTTATGTTGTATAACTCCTTACATATGTTCTAACGTCGTCCATCCACACATTAAATTGCCACAGCAGGGTTTAATTGTAGCTTCTTTATCTCCTCCCACCGTTGTCTTAATTCCCCAATATAACTCAAGTTTTGAAAAGCTTCTACAACCTGTCTCAAGTTTATATTAATCCAAGGCTTGGGGAGCTCCATTCTTAGCCTCAAAATATAGTGTATGCCATGGTGGTGTAAACTCCTTTGGTATAATCAACTTGTGAAAAATTGGATTTTAACCGAAACAGAGAAAAAGATAGTTTTATCTTTAGTTAAAAAAGATGAAGAGGAATTAAAAACAAACGATAAATTTGCGATCATTGATTCAGATACTTTCTATAAATCTTTTTCTGAAGATGAAAAATACATTTTTGAAAAATATCTAAATTTTAACCCTCAAGAAATTAGATACAAATTACTTTATCTTGGACTAGAAGAAATGCCTAGAGATATTGTCAAAATTAAAAACCAAATTTACTTTCTTAATGGACAAAAACGAATCTACTATTGTCAATACCTGCCGAAAGAAACTTATCTTGCCTATTGCAAGATGAATGAATCTATTCAAAAAAAACTACATAAAAAACTTTTGGTCTCCCAGGGTTATCATTCACCAGCGAGACATGCATTTATTTTTTTTGAAAACCTAATAGAATATAATTTTGATTTTATTAAAACTGTTGGAAGGGTTTGTTTTCCTGCCTACAGCGAACACGTTTGTTCAAGAAAACAAGCAATAGATTTTCTGACGCAAGATGGCATTAAAGGAGAAGGATTTGAAAAAACAAGAGAATATGAATGGTTGAAAGAAAATGCAAACCGATTTGGTTTTTCGGAATCATATCCTAAAAATAATAATTTGGAAATTATGTGGGAACCTTGGCATTGGCATCACGAGAACTAAAAATAGCCTTGCCGGTAATTTAGCTTGAGAAACTCTTTTGGTATAATTGCTCCATGAGAATTAATGTTCCGTTAGTAAAGCAAGAAGAACAATGCGGCGGTGCGGCCATGAGCATGATCTATAAATTCTTTGGAATTAATCTGTCGGAAGAGGAAATTATTAAAAGAGTTGGAAAAATGAGATGGGGAACATTTACAACTGAACACGCTTTGATGGCCGATAAACTAGGTTTTAATGTTGCTTGCTATTCCTATAATCTAGATTTATTTTCTACTTCTGATTTGCGTCTTCCTCGCCATGAGCTAATAAAAAAAACAAAAGAATTAATTAGCAAAAGAAAAAGATCTAGAGAAATATTAAAAACTACTTTGAGAGCGCTTGAAAGTAACATTCAATTCGAGATGAAAATTCCTTCATTGCAAATTATCAAAGATTTTCTGAATAGAAAATTACCCGTAGGCCTCGCAGTGACCTCGGCTGTTTTAAAAAAAAAGAAAAAGAATACAAGATGGGGGCATTTTATTGTAATTACAGGGTATGAAAATGATAAGTTTTATTACAATGACCCAAAATATGGGAAAGAATTTGAAATATCAGCGGATAAATTAATCTTTGCCATTTCATGTAATGTCATTGGATCAAGCGCATATCTTCTCGTAATTTCCCGAACATTTCATTAAATAGGTTCTAACATCGTCCATTTCCCGGAGCAAGGTAGGGCACCCTTAACTGACCGAGGTGTCTATTTAGACTATTAAAGCTTTCTAAATCCCTCATTTTTTAGCAAAAGTCTCGGACCGTGAAAATTTTCAAATTTTCAACTATTGAGCTCAAGGTTCCAACCTATTCCAACGTGTCCTCGAAAGTAGGACTCGAACATCGACCTTACTTGTTACACGGACCGGGATATTTACTTAAAATTGACAATGAAGGACTAGTCTGATAAATTTCTACATAATGGCAACAGAAGGAGAAAGAAATTTAGAAGCATTAAGTAGTCAAGAAAGTGAAGCCCGTAAAATAGCTTATAGGCATTTAGAAGAAGAGGGCTTAAACAGAATTAATAATGATCATATGTATGTTGACGAAGAAATTCTTGACGTCGGTTTATTTGCCAGAAGACTTTCCTTTGTCAGCCCAGTTAAATTGAGTATGGTCAGCACGGTAACCGTAGGTGAAACTGAAGATGAAGAAAGATTAAGAGCAATAGATATTAGATTAGGCACCCTATTGGGCGGAAACAAATTGTATGACGTGCATTATGTTTATAAAAACGGCAATTTGCTAAAGCGAATAGCGAAAGGAATAAATATGTTTGAGGGGGAAACTGAATCTTTTCGCACTGGCTTTGAAAATGTAGAGGCGCAGGAAGCTGAAGGCCTGGCAGATTTTATAAAAGATCCGAGCATTGATAACCTGAGAAATTATATCCAAAACATAAAATCAAAAGAACCACATAGACCCCTTCCCACTATAGGCAGAATAATTAGTTTAAAAGAGAGAATTGCTGTCAGTAACAGATAACCCAACTTCCTTATAGCTCAATTCTTTTATAGGATTAAAGTTTCCCAC
>MFNH01000011.1:6903-17026 GCA_001781995.1 Candidatus Levybacteria bacterium RBG_16_35_11
GCCAGTTGGTTCTTAATATGCCAAGCGAGCCTCATCCAAATTGATTTTATTAATGGTTGCTACATTTTATTTTAATTGTATATAATCAGGTTAAGTTATGAAAAAGTTAGCAGTCCTATCCCTCTTTGTTATATTTCTATTTCTTCTTTTTGGTTTGTTAGATCTTCCACAAGAAACAAAAGCTCAGGGCAATACCCGCGTTCCTGGACAAATATTGGTTAAATTTAAGCAAGGTACTTCTCAACAAGAAATTGATACGCAAATTAATATTCATCGTGCAAGAATACTCAAAAGGATGGACAAACTAAACGTATTGACACTTAAAGTTCCTGAGACTATTCAGGACACGATTTTAAGTGCATTGTCAAAAAATCCTAACATTGAATTTGCTGAACCAGACTATTATGCCCAGGCACTTTCCGCTCCAAACGATACTTTTTTTGACAGACAGTGGGGACTGGAAAATATCGGTCAAACAATAAATGGCGTGGTTGGAAAAGTAGATGCGGACATTGATGCGCCTTTTGCATGGGATACGACTCAAAATGGAGTAAAAGTCGCTATTTTGGATGCCGGTATTAATGAAAGTCATCCGGACTTGTCTGGCAAGGTTGTTGATAGAAAAGACTTTACTAATTCAGCATCAGGAACCAATGATATCTATGGCCATGGAACTCATGTTGCTGGTATTGTGGCAGCGGTAACCAATAACAGTGATGGGGTTGCAGGGGTTTGCCCAGGGTGCTTACTGCTTAACGGCAAGGTGTTGGACGACACTGGTTCAGGAGCTTATTCCTGGGTAGCCAGCGGTATTATCTGGGCAACAGACAATGGAGCACAAGTTATTAATTTAAGCTTAGGTGGTCCTGCATCGTCCACCACTTTAGAGAATGCAGTCAACTATGCTTGGAACAAAGGTGTTGTAGTTGTGGCAGCAGCCGGAAATTCAAACAATTCATCTTACACTTACCCTGCTGCATATACAAATGCCATTGCAGTAGCAGCTACTGACAATCAGGACAAAAGAGCATATTTTTCAAGTTATGGTTCAAAATGGGTAGATATTGCCGCTCCGGGAGCCTATGTTTTTTCTACCTGGAAGGATACAACGAGCAATGCCAGTCCACAACCGGAATGTTATGGAACTGTTTGTTACAAATATGCTTCCGGCACTTCTATGTCAACGCCAATAGTGGCAGGGGTTGCCGGATTAGTCTGGACGTCCAACTATAACCAGTCTGCATCCTCAGTTAGGGCACGAATAGAATCAACTGCAGATAGGATTCCTGGAACGGGAACTTACTGGTCAGCTGGCCGGGTAAATGCTGAAAATGCAGTCTCACTGTCTGTGTCTCCAACGCCTACACCCAGTCTGTCGCCGACCCCAACGCCCACTCCAATAAGTTGCGCCGCTCCAACTATCGTGAGCAATTCAGATACGAACCCAACAAGAGGCGGGACTGTCTCTTTTGCTTGGAATCCTGTTACGGGTGCCTCAAGCTATAGAGTTCAGAGACAAAACGGTAGAAGTTGGTCAACGCGTGCCACAACCTCATTAACCAGTTTCACCGGCGGGGATGCATCAAGCGATCCTAACTGGCGAGTGTTTGTGTATTCGGGTAGCTGCGCACCAATTCCCGGTCCCGCCATTACCTTTGACCCGTGAGCTAAATCCTGGATAATATAACTATGACCCCGAATAGTTCTTGACCGACACACAGGTCTGAGTTGTTAATTTTAGAACCTGGTGACCTTCCAGGCTATTTCAATTCAATTTTCTGATAAATTTTTGATGCAAATTGAATCTAGAACGTCTTTTGGGTAATTTTTGAACCTGATTTTCCTGGTCCGAATCCAATAGCGAGTTAAAACCTAACAGAGAGTGCTGGATCTAGTCCTCGAAAGAAAGGCGGGCTAAAAGGTAAGAAATTGTAGATTCGGCACCCTGGTTTAGATTAATAAATTTTTTCCCAACCCCATCATAACATCCTCCAGTAGTACGATCATAAACAACCTGCCCAAGAACATTATTCCCCAAGAACCAGCTAAATGCGATGTTCGCTAATTCTTTGTAATGCTTCTTGTGTGTTACTAGGAACATTGTATTAAGAGCTTCTATGGTGGCGGTGACGTCTTCGGGCTGTTGGTCAAAATACTGTCTTGTTTCTCCCTTGGGAAACCAGCCACTTTGGCCGATAGGAATGTACATACCGTCCTTAAAGGTATGTTTAATTAAGAAGTTGAAGGTTTTTTCAGACACTTCGAGATATCTTTTCTCACCGGTTATTTTGTATCCGAGGAGAAGTGCTTCTGGTAGGATGGCATTTGAATATGTTAAATAATGCTCAAACCATTCCCAGTCCGGCGATCGACTCTTCTCATATAAAATTATAAGTTGTTCGCAGTAGGCTCTTAATACAGCGAGAGTCTTAGGTTCTTTCCATTTTGAAAGCAAGCAATTGAGAGCCTTAATGTAAAAAGCGATAGCACGAGGTGAGGAGAAAGCAATGTTTTTCCGGGAACTCTGTTCAAATAAGGAATGGGCTTGATGTCTTATGCGTTTGGGGATTTGTTTGGTAGTTGAGACCACGGCAAGAGCATATAGAGCCCTGGTACTGGGATCTTCTGGGTTTTCCTGGATACTTCTTTGCTTATCAATAGCGCGGTTTGAATTGACATAGTTATTGAAATAACCATCGGGTTTGGCTACCCGATAAAGAAAGTCGAGGTATACGGAGGCAAGTTTCAGTGAGGAGGGAATCCCAAATTTTTTATAATGGAGAGTGGCAAGAAGTAAGGCTCGGGCATTATCATCTAGGGTATATCCGGAAGAAAGATCTGGTTCAATAAGCTTGGCAAACTGAATAATGCCAAAATTTTCAGTCAATTTAGCCAAATGCGTAAACTTTATGGGTGGAAGTTTTCTTTGCCCCAGGGTTAGCTCCGGCACAAATTGCGAAAAAAACTTCAGATAGGAAAGGGTAACGTTTTGCCAAGTCATATGTCTGGTGCGGAAATAAGCATTTTTACCCATCTGCAGACGTAATTGATCATTACTCAATAATTTAATGATGGCATCGGTGAAAGCCTGCGGGTTTTTGAAGTCGACCAATATGCCGACCTCATTCGTGATGTCTTGTTTGGCTTGGGCAAAGGCTGTAGATATGACCGGACGACCACTGCCAAGGGCGTAAGATAAAGTACCGGAGACAATCTGGTTTGGATTTAAGGAGGTAGAAAGATAGACATCGGTAGCCTCTAAAAATCCAAGGAGATCATTTAAATCAAGATAGGTGTTATAAAAGGAAACGTAGCCGCTTAGACCAAGTTCATAAACTTTTTTGATAAGAAAATTACGGTAGTTTTCACCTTCCTGTTCCAAAACAACAGGATGGGTAACACCGATGACAAGGAGTCGAACATTGGGGAACTTTTCTACTATCGGTGGCAGGGCCTCGATTACATACTCTATTCCCTTGCCAGGGTTAATGAGTCCAAAGGTTGAAAGGATCAGTTTGTTAGAAAAGCCTAAAATAGACTTTGCGTGCTCACTAGTGTTATAGGGAACATGATGGATTCCATGAGGAATAACTCGAATTCGATCAGAATCTAGCCCGTAATCCTTCACAAGAATTTTCTTTGAGTAGTGGGTCATGGCGATTATTCCTTTCGAATATTTCATTATAGTTTGGACGATGTTACGCATCCTTTCGTCTGGAGCAGGAAGAACAGTGTGTAATGTGGTAACAACCGGTTTTTGAAGTTTTTCTAGAAGTAAAAGCAGATGTGAACCATATTCCCCCCCGAAGATACCGAATTCATGTTGAATATTGACAAGCTTTACCTTCTCGAGCTGGTTGATTTTGTAGGCAGCATTAATATAGTCTTCTTCACGAGGTTGGCTTATCTGGGAAATTACTTTGTCAGGATAGGGAAGATGACTTATTTCAGTAAGATTCATCGCGACAATCTTTGATTCAAGCGATGGTTGGAACATTTGATCAATGGTATTAGTGAGATCGGCGGTAAAGGTAGCTATACCGCATTTTCGTGGCGGGAAGGTGGAAAGATAGACGATCCAAGATTTATTTTGCTGGTCAGTGCTCATAGTTTTAGGGGCTTTTCGCAAGTTCAGTCAACAGCTCTATGAGGTTAACAGATTTTGCGGCGATTAATTTATCGGCGGCTCCATAATAAATATAAAGTCTTCTATCTCTTACTACTGCGCCAGTTGGAAAGACAACATTATTAGTAACGCCACTTTTTTCCCAGGGCGCCTTTGGAGAAAACAGGGGTTCTTTTAATCGCCCCAAAACTTTTAAGGGATTTTTGAGATCAAGAAGGGCGGCAGCGGCATGATAGATTTTCCCAAAAGGGATATCTTCCACCGCATGATAAATAATAAGCCATCCGTCTTTTGTTTCAATAGGAGGACAACCACCACCAATATTGCGGTTTTCAAACCAAAAGAGAGGATCAAGTACAATAAAATCACCTAAATTCTTGAAATAATCGCGCCAGCGGTCTTTAGTAAGTTCAGAGAAACTGTTAAAGTAAATAATTTGGATTCCGGGTAAGATTCGGTGGAAAAGAGCAAATTTGTGGTTGAATTTTTGGGGAAAGAGGGAGGCATCTTTTTCAAATAGTAAGATGTCCTTGCCTCCCCTTTCTTTATAGAACATCTCGAACATGGTATATCTCTCTCTGACTTTTGATCCACGGAAAATGTCCTCGGCGTCATCGTAAGAGATTTTCGGCGAGATAGGACCCTGTTTGACGAAATGGACAAGATCCTTACTTGTGGCGTAGGAAATAAGAGCATTTTTGCCATCATAGGCTGTATAGAAGAGGTAATATATTCCATCTAAAAAAGTGATTCTTGGATCTTCTACTCCCTTTTTCTCATAGCTATATTCAGGAAAAAGAATTGGCTCCTTAAGTCTTTTAACTACTTTATTATCGACCAATTGGCAGTAACCTATGGAAGAAATATCATTTCGGTTAACTGCCCGATAGAACATATGGGTAATATCACCCACTTGGATGCAGGCCGGGTTGAAAACTCCCTTATTTTCGAATTTTAGACTTGTTTTCTCTAAAATTATTCCCTCGTTTTTAACTGCGACCATAATTTTTTATCCCGGTAAATTATAGAGGTTTTGGGGGATGATGGCAACAATGGCAGGATTTATTTGTAATCTTTTAATCTCCTCCCATCTTTGTCTTAATTCTCCAATGTAGCTTAAATTCTGGAATGATTCTATGACTTTTACCGGTATAATAATCCAAGGCTCGGGGAGCTCAGGATTTAGTCTCAGAATTTTTACCTTGACTGCCATAGAACATCTGATATAATTCCGCCTATGTCTGGGTTATTAAAAGAAGCTTCTCAATCGAGTCGTCTACATGGAAGCCTAATTGAACTGGAGGAAAATGGGACTGTTTGTTCATGGATGAAGATTGGAAATGTTAGACAAAGGGCAACTTTAGCAAAAATATTTGAAACGTTGCCTGACGAAAAATTATCAGATATAACTTTTTTGATTGCGATTGGGATAGTCGGAATCCATGAAGTTATAGAAATAAGAGATCGTTATGAAGACAGAAGATATAGATGTGTGCAATATGCATTTGGAACAGTAAAAGGCGAGCCTTGGGCCATTCAGCCTATCTATCCAGAGAAATCGCAGGAATGGAAAAGAAGTCTTTTTTCCCAAACCTGTGATTTCCTAGCTTCTAAGGGGTATGCAATAGTTGATCTGCCACAACCAGGAGATGTCGTAGGATACGCTTGTATAAGCGATCTTCCTGATAAAGGGAGACAGGTAGAGTTTAAGCATTTCGGAATTTATAACAGCTCTGATGTTGTTTCTAAAATTGGTGATGGAAATATTTTTTGTCACGACCTAAAGGCAATTCTTTATAGAGATAATGCTGTAGATACTGTAGTGTTTTTTAGGAAAACATTTAGAAATGAACTAGAGGTAGAATTGCTGGTTTAAATAGTTTTAACATCGTCTATCTCTCGGAGCAACTGACATTGTTTGATATGGTTATTAATCTTGATTTGACAAACTGAAAATAGCATTCTATCTCTCGGTTAATGAATAAGTCTACTAGGGGGAGCAAGCTAGTGCATGGCCAACTGACCGAGGTCTCTATTTAGCCTATTAAGGCTTTCTAAAGACCTCATTTTTTTGAGAAACTCTCGGACCGGATTTTACCCTCAAAGCTGACTCAGACCTAGGATTCGGACTATGACCTCAAAGGTTGGCTTTTAGTTGATCTTAGAGGCTTATTAGAAATAGTCTTAATTAAGCTCTTTGTTGATTTACAACGTAGTAGTCAATAAGTCTTCTGATCATTGCTTGATACGAAGCATTGTGTTTTTTAGCAGAAGCCTTAAAAAAATCCAAGCTTTTTTGAGTTAAAGTTAACGTAACTTTTGTTTTTTTATCACTTAAGCTAAGCTCATCAGGACTAGGTAAAAAATCATTAATTACTCTTGCCTCTATTGGCTCATTGCTATATTTGATTTTGCTTTTCATATATATCTTTTCCTTTTCTCCAGAAACCCGCACCAATTATTCTGATGCATTTGTTTCTGTATGTAAAACGAACCGTTAATACACCTCCTTTCACCTTTCCGAAACAATAATATCTTTTTTCTATTTTGCTATGCGCGAGATCCTTAGCAATTACACGTTTAGGATCAATAAAAGCATATTGAGCAGTTTGAAAATCAACTCCATGCTTTCCTACATTCTCTAAGCTTTTCTTATCGTCCCACTCAAAGGATGTATTCATGAGATATTACAATACTACCATATATTTTGCCATATATCAATAGTAGTTATGTTACGAGAAGGTTAACTATCTTTCTTGTAAAACCCCTTTTTATACGGTCTCATTTTTCTCACTTGTCCCGCCGAAGTTTAAATGAAGGAGGATTTAGTCTGGATAAAAGACAGACTATGACCCCGAATGGTTCTTGACCGACACACTGAGTTGAGCTGTCAATTTTAGAACCTTGTGGCCTTCCAGGCTATTTCAATTCAATTTTCTGATAAATTTTTGATGCAAATTGAATCTAGAACGTCTTTTGGGTAATTTTTGAACCTGATTTTCCTGGTCCGCCTGCCCTCCCAAAGTGCCCCTTGAGCCGTATTCGAATAGAATAAAAAGGCGAAAGGTAAACAAGTGAAGGGAATCCAATAGCGGGTAAAATAATATAAGCTTTAGATTTCAAATTAGGTTTCGGTTGAGCTTTAGTCGTGGGGTGGGAGATGAAGCGTTAAGGAACAATATCTGTTTTTCCTGGTTGGATATCATTTCCACCTGGAGCGACCTCGGAAGCACCCGGGGCAACATTGAGAGTACCAGGGGTAACTTCATTAGTTCCTGGAGCGAAGATGTTGCTCCCCGGATCTAAAACATTCTTCACTTCTTCAGCGAACTCGCTTGCTTCGTTTTCAATTTCTGTTGTTCCGCTTTCATCTTGTAGGTTATCTATCACTGTTTTTATGACTGTTCTTTGGCTGTTTTCAATTATTTCTTTGGTTTCCTTGGACAGATCTTTTTTAATATTCTCAATTCTGGCTTGTTGCTGGACGGTGTGTTCTTTTACTTCGGCTGGAACTGTTGTTGATGCCTCCTTTATCAAATTGCCCTGGTTTTCCTTAAGAGTTTCATAACTTTTGATTAAAGATGAGACTTTACCAATATCTTTTGCCTTGACCAGGCTTTCTGCTTGCGCCAGCCTTCTTTCCGCCTGTTTTTCCAAAACAATGATTTTTCGATCCGTAGTAAACGCAAAGAAAGATTCGATTCTTTCCTGAATTTTGACAATGAAAGAGTCAGGAGAGGTAAAAATATCATTCAGAGGGGCGGCATGAGCCTGACTGGGGAAAGACAAAAAGGCGAAGAGGACCAAAAAAAATGTTAAAAAAGTAAGAAATCTATAAAATTTACTCATTTAATAATAGTGTATATAGATACTTAAATGTTGTCAATTAAACTTCCACCCTAATCTGTATAGTTTTGGATATAGTTGGTAAATTCTTGCAGAAATTGTTCCTCGGTCATACCAAAAGATTGAATAAAAGCTTTTTCAAAATCATTATTTTTTAAAGACTGCACAAAATTATAGACTTTATCCTGGCCGTATTTGTCAAAAAGATATTTAACCATCAAATAACTCTGTCCGTAGAGGACTCCACCTGCTTTGTCAATGTTGATTTTTTTAAGCCATATCGCAGAACCTAAAATCCCGCGCATATTGAGAATATCTCGCGCATATCTTCTATCTCTTAGGTCTGCTTGGAGCTCGTTGGGTTTTTTGTACGCATCCATCTTACCGATATAGGAAGCTAAGCCTTCATTGAACCAGTTAGGGGAAGGAATCGATTTGCCGGTAAGCATGGCTAAATTACGGTGCGACATCTCATGGGCAATTCTTCCTGTAGTCATTCTCCCGGGACGAATATTTATAGTTAATTCGCTACCTGTCCCTCCGGCATACGGATATGAACCAAGCCGAAGCATATCAAACTCAGACTTAGCCAAGACTACGGGCATCGGATAAGTAGTTTTATAAAGCTGCCTATTCATTTCGTCTGCTTGTTTTAATTGAATCATTGTATCTTTGGCCATATCAATGCTATTTCCAGGATAATAAAGTGTGATATTATCAGTTTTCAGGGTTGAGTAACCAATTTTAATTGGGGAGAGAACAAAAAGAGGGCCAAAAAGAAAAAGTAAGAGAATAATCAGAGGAAGCCCAACAAAAAGCTGAATAAGATATCTTTTTTTATTTTTAGCCTTTAAATATCCTCTTAAAGAGTCAAGTATAACAAGCAAAGCTATGGCTCCAAATAGATAAATCATACCTTCTCTATAAGTTAGTATAAACAGAATCAAAATGGGTTTTCAAGAGATGTTTGAGACAACTTTAAGAGAGCCACTTTTATTTAAATTAAACAATGAAAAAGCACGGAGAAAAAATTAGTACCGCAGGCTTCTGGGAATTAAGCAAAGCTAGCTAAATAGGTTCTAACATCTCTTCGTTCCACTCAGAGTAAACCCTTCGTTATTCTCAGCGTAAACGTCCCCATTCGATTTTACTCAGGGTAAGCTCTCTAAAGGTGGACCCGCTTCGCAGCGAGGCAAGCAGGCATCTCACGGAGTCACCATTTTAGCCTCAAAAAACAATAAAATTGACAACCCATAGTCTTTAACTTATAATATATAATCTAAATAGTTTAAAAACTGTGTCAATCAAAAAATCATTTTTAGAAAAGAAGTTGTTATATCGGGCGACGAAAGTATTTTTTTTAATACTTCCGATATTAGTCATATTCCTTTTGTTAAGTGGGAAAATAAATATTTGTGATACATCGCAAAAAAGCGCTCTTGATATATTACAGAAAAATATTGTTTATATTGCGATAGGATTGACCTCGTATTTCTTAATTTTAATAGCGGTTTGGAGACTTTTTCTATATATTGCATTTGGCGGATTGGAAGATGATATGAAGAAGGAAGAAGGTGATCAGTCAGCGCAGGTAAAATCAAAGTCACCCAAGATAATGCAATTAATTCCAATCCTAATTATTCTGGCTGTAGTTATCACCTTTATACTATCTGAGATGGGGTATATCACCTTGCCCAAAATAGATCTCGACAATGTAAACGTGAAGAATGTGGAGAATGTGGAGAATGCCCCCAGATCCGCCTGTCCCGCCACGTCTGCCCAGACAGCAACCCCCTGTAATTCTGTGAGAAACGGTATTAAAACATCCGGGGTAATTGTGCCTGCTTCATGCAGCTGCCCGAGCGATACTACTTATGCACAGATGGACAACATAACAGCGGGTGGCCCTTATAGAATCTGTACATGTAATTGAATTAAGGCCATAACATACCCAGTGTAAAAGTTATTTTGCAATGGATTTTAGATGTAGGTAATAGGTTCTAACATCGTTCCCATTCGACTTCGCTCAGGGTAACATTCCTCGGAGCAAAATGACCCACAGAGTTTTTTAACATAACCCTGTCCTGGAGGAAGTGGTTAAGCAAGTTCTTTCTTCATCTGTTCAAACTCTTTTGTATCGATCTCGCCTTT
>MFNH01000012.1 GCA_001781995.1 Candidatus Levybacteria bacterium RBG_16_35_11
ACTTATGACAGGATTATTTTATCAAATCCTGCAAGGACTGACTTTACAGGGGAAGCTGGTGTGTTTAGGTTTGATACGGCATACAACCTGACCGATGATAGCACAATAGCGGTTTCAGACCATTACCCAGTCTATGCGAGTTTCTGGAACAATACGGAATAAGAATAATAGCGGTTTCTGATATTACTTTCATACCGCTTGGATTATCCATATATATTATTAAAGCCTTAAGATTGAAGGCTAAAGGTATTGAGGTGACCAACATAGCTATTTGGCTATAAATTCACATGACAACAAAAGAACAAGCTAATAAGTTGAAACCTAAACCATTCGTCAAATGGGCAGGAGGTAAAAAACAGACATTATCAAGATTATTAGAATTTAAGCCAGCTCATTTTAACAGATATATTGAACCATTTGTCGGGGGAGGAGCATTATTATTTGAATTGAATTTTATGGAAGGTTTGATAAACGATTCTAATGAAGAACTTATAAATTGCTATGAAATAATTAGAGATAATCCAGAAGATTTAATAAAAGATTTATATAAACATGTAAATACAGCGGAATATTTTTATGAAATTCGGAAACAGAACTCTTCTGAACTCACCAAACTTGAACGTGCATCAAGATTAATTTATTTAAATAGAACCTGCTATAATGGTCTTTGGAGAGTCAACCAAAAAAACCAATTTAATACTCCATTTGGAAGATATACAAATCCAAAAATTGTGAATGCCGAACTAATACCACAAGTATCCACATTTTTAAAAAATGTAAAAATATATTGTATGGATTTTGAAAAATTTTTATTAGAAAATGCTAAAGAAGAAGATTTCATATATTTAGACCCTCCGTATCATCCAATATCAAAATATTCCGATTTTAAAAGATATACAAAAGATTTTTTTGGCTTGGAAGAACAGAAAAGGCTTGCATTTATTTTCAAGAAATTACATGAAAAAGGTTGCAAACTATTGCTCAGTAATTCATATTCAGATTTCATATTAGAATTATACAAGGACTTTAATATCGTTATAATAGATGCACGAAGGAATATTAATAAAAATCCTGATGGAAGAGGATTGATTAAGGAAATATTGATAAAAAATTATGAATGAAAAATTAAATGAAAAAATAGACCTTTTCCCAAGAACACGATTTATGGGAAGTAAACAGAAGTTATTGAGATTTATCTATGAAAATGTTAGTGATATTAAAGGTGAAAAAGTTTTAGATGCATTTAGTGGTTCTGGGTGCGTAAGTTATTTGTTTAAGGCTATGGGAAAAGAAGTGGAAACAAATGATTTTCTAAAATATAGCTTTGTGATTGCTTTGGCAACCATCGAAAATAATTATTATAAGCTTTCACAGAATGATATTAAATTACTTTTAAAAGATAATAAAAGTCATGAAGGTTTTATTAGTCGAACATTTGAAGGATTATATTTTACAGACATTGATAATCTATTTCTCGACCAGACATATGCAAATATCGAATTGCTTGAAAATCCTTATAAGAAGGCTTTAGCACTTGCGTCCCTCGCTCGTGCATGTGTAAAAAAAAGACCTCGAGGTATCTTTACCTATGTTGGCATGAGATATGATGATGGTCGAAATGATATAAAATTATCTATGAAAGAACATTTCAAAAAATCGATTGCACAATTTAACTCTTGTGTATTTGATAATGGTAGAAAAAATAGGGCATTTAATAAAGATATTTTTAATTTAGATGATGCAGATTATGATATTGTTTATTTCGACCCTCCCTATTGTTCATTGTATTCCGATAATGATTATAGTAGAAGATACCATTTCGTTGAAGGATTAATGTCTAATTGGGAACATGTAAAAATAAATCCTAAAACTAAAACCAAAAAGTTTTCCAGATTTTTATCTCCTTTTGATTCAAAACAATCAGTTTATGATGCATTTGAAAGAATATTTAAAAAATTTGAAGATTCAGTTTTAATTGTTTCATATTCTTCAAACTCATTACCCACATTCGAAGAAATGATTGAAATTATGAAAAAATATAAATCCAAAGTTGTAGTTGAAGAGTTCAATCATAAATACTCTTTTGGAAACCAGAAGAATGATTTAGAAAACAATACGGTCAAAGAATATCTATTCATAGGTAAAGATTAAGATGAAACACTGGAATTTGGGTAATACCACTGTTCGTAACCCTGATAGAATTAAAGATGGTTTAAGGATATTAAAGAAATATTTTGAAGGTAAGTCTTTTTCAGAAAAGGAACATTTGGAATTTTTTGAAAAATTATTGGATGAGAAAATTATCGAAGCGATGGATATAAGCACCCTTTCCAAGAGGTCAAAGGAGATTAGTGGGAGGAAATGGGTAGCGTGTTTTAATCAGCTTGGTTTTTCTGTAGCTTGGAAATCAAAAGGAGTCGTAAGAATTACTGACGCTGGTAATGCGTTGTTAGAACATGACGAAGAAGAAGTGTTTTTAAGACAATTTTTAAAATATCATCTTCCTTCGCCGATTGAACATGGAGCAAAATATATTGGATTTAATGTCAACCCGTTTTATGTAATATTATATCTTTTATATGAATTGAAAAACGAAGGTATAACAGGTTTGACAAAAGATGAAATTAGCTTGCATGTTATCACTTGTTTGAGAAATGAAGACTTAGACAAATCTAAGAAAAGAATAATAGAATTTAGGAATTTTGTTAATTCAATTAAAGGAAACGTACGAAAAAAGGAATTTTATTATGAAAAAAAGAAACAACTTATTCTTGAATTATATGCTAATGAGTTTCATGAAAAAGAAGAATTAATTAAAGAACTTTATAATTCCTATAAAAACGACAAGGATTTTTTTAAAAAAGAACCATCATTAGATTTAATAAATCAAATCATTGCAACTGGAAAAGGTTCAAAAACAGGAAAAGCAAAAGAATTTGAGAACAAAATTTTGAATAATATAAAAAATGAAAATATAAATGAGTGTTTCAAAGATTTATTAGAACTATTTATGGCTACTAAAGGTAGGACTCTTAATGATTACGCAGATACCACAGTTAGATATACCGTTAAAACGGGTCTTTTATCTATAAGTGGAAATAAGCTAATTCTCAAAGAAGATAAACTATTGTTTGTGAAAAAACTTTTGGATGATTTTCCTAAATTCTCAAATGAAGATTATATAACTAATTTTTATACCTCAACAGAACCTTATTTACCTTTAGATAATATTGATTTCTTGCATCAAAATTTGATATCTTTACATAATCGGGCTCATTTATTAAAATCGAAACTTAAAACAACAGATAATATAGAGATTGATGTTACAGGTATAACCAATCCACTCATATTAAAAAACGTGCAAAAAGGATTAGAGAATACAATTAACAAAATGAGAGAAAAATTATTTTATCGAGAACAATCTAAAAAAGAAATGATAGAAGACATTCTATCTTATTATGATATGATTATGAAAAGGAGTCTCTTTGGTGGTGAAGCATATCGACCAGCATATTTTGAATGGACAACTTGGAGACTTTTTTTATCAATTAATAATATTTTTAATGAAATATCTTCCACAAGAAATTTCAATATAGATGAAGAATTAAATCCAATTCATCATGCTAAATCTGGAGAGCCTGATATGGTTTTTGAATATTCTGATTTCGTAATTGTTTGTGAAGTGACATTGCGGATAACAGAAAATCAATGGTCTGAAGAAGAACCAGTTCCCAGGCATGTTGCAAAAATTATAGAGAAATATGAAAAGAAAGTATTCGGTGTGTTTATAGCACCATCTATAGACCCAAATACGGTCATTGAATTTTATAAAAAACAGAGGTTTATTAAAGGTGGTCTGATAGATGTAAATATAATACCTTTTACCTTAGAACAAATAAAAAAATTATTGATAAAGTTTGACAGAGAAAGGTTCACAACAGATACATTTAAACATTTTTTTGAAGACCTTGTTTTAGTTCAAAACAACACTTCGGATGCACTTGATTGGTATAAAAATTTGAATAAAAAAATTGAAAATTGGGTTTCATAAATTTTGAGATTGTAAATTATGTAGCCATTTATTTGCGATTTCGATTTTCTTTCTCTGTTTCTTTTTCCAAGCCTCTAACAACTCTTTAGTTACTAACTTCTTTGCTGCTTCAAAATTGTCAAATTCTATCAATTTATTTATTTCATCGCTAAATATTGTTGCTGTCGCCATTGTATCATTCTTTCTTTATTTATGCTTATTTTTCCAAATAATCCATCCTCGGATGCCTTCCAGGTTTCATCTTTAGCGTTCCAGCACGCTTCTTTTTAAACATGTCTGCTGTTTGCTGAATTATAATTTTTGAATCCACCATAGCAAAACCCTTTATTTTCGCCACCAGCGCTATTTCATTAAAGACTTTCTGAGAGTCAGGATGCGGTGTCAGATGGTAGATTACCATCTTTTCCTCTGGCTTTATTTTAATATACAGGACTTCATCTTTGGCATGGTCAAGGACTGGAACGAAGTCCTGTAATACCATCTCACAGTCTTGGAGGAGTGGGTCGTCTGTCCGAGATACTCCCCGACCTTGACTATTAAACTTTTAGAGGATTGAAAGTCCTTCTGCAACTCCTTCGATTTTTCAGGATTATCTATAAAGGTAGCCCTGAGTCTGTCGGTTTCTGTATGCGAGAAGTCCTTGTTCTTTTTATTTTTTGTCATGTCAAAGATAGTCTCCGTAATCCTCTCGACATGGGGCACATATCGGTTTATTGTCAATGTATCTTGAATTATCCCGTTTATTTATATCAAATTCCTGACGGCAGAAAGCACAGGTCTTTATTTTCTTTTCTACAATTCGCTCTCTATTCATTGATATCTCCTGTTTTAGGAAGGTATAGCCAACAATGGGATTTCCTTGACTCCGAATTTGAGCCAGCCTTGCTTTTTTATGCGACATGCAAACAGTCGCTGGAAGTTCATAAAATCCTTAATTCTGTCTGGGTATATCGTAAGCTTTCCGTCTTTATAAAAAGCACAGATGGTATCACGTATAACATAATTGCTCCATTCTTCGATACGCAAAGGTGACCAGTAGTCGCTTATATCTTCCATTGCAAGTATAGGGTCACCCATCAAATCGCCGTTTTGCACGAAATAGTGACCAACAATAATTGTGCTGCCATACTTTTCCAGTACCAAATCCATGTAAGGTTTATTGGAAAGCTTCAGATGGAAATCATGTGAGGGATTAATTCCATGCTTTTCCAGTAGTTTTTCCATGGTGTTCTGAATTTCCATTTTATCATTGGACATTTTTATCCATTCCTGCTGCTGATTAATCTTAACCTCACTTATCCAAATAATCCATCTTTGGATGTCTTCCATCCCTCATCTTAAGTGTTCCAGCACGCTTCTTTTTAAACATGTCTGCGGTCTGCTGAATAATAATTTTTGAATCCATCATAGTGAAACCCTTCTTTTTCGCTTCCAGCGCTATTTCGCTCAAGGCTTTCTGTGAGTCGGGATGAGGTGTAAGGTGATAGATAATGGTCTTTTCTTGAGGCTTTATTTTGACATATAGGACTTCATCTTTGGCGTGGTCTAAGACTGGAACAAAACCCTGTAATGCAATCTCGCAATCTTTGATAATTGGGTCATCAGTTTTAAGATACTCCCCAATTTTGATTACTATTGCTTTTGGAGAAAGTAACTCTTTTTGTAATCGCTTTGCGGTCTCGCTTTCAGGGTTTTCGATGAAAGTAGCCTTGAGTTTGTCGGTTTCAATATGCGAGAAGTCCTTGTTCTTTTTATGTTTTGTCATAACATTCCTGCCTCCTTAAAGCCGTAATTCCTATCATACCCAATAATAACATGGTCAAGCACATCGATACCTATAATCTTTCCCGATTCTACCAACTTCTTAGTGAGCTCTATATCCTCCCTGCTCGGCGCTGGGTCGCCAGAAGGATGATTATGAGCCACGATGATGCCAGATGCCGAAACTTTGCAAGCTGTTCTAAACACTTCCCTTGGATGAACAATGTTGGAGTTCAGGCTTCCGATACTGATAACTTCCTGTCTCAGGATACCATTTTTCGTATTCAAATACAGAGTTATAAAGAATTCTTTGTTAGTGTCTGCAATTAGGGGTTTTACAATCTTTGCCACATCATCCATATTGCTTATTTTAGGTCGGGATTCATAGGTGTATTCGACTTCCCTGACTTCCAGTGACTTGACATTTATCATGAAACCTACTCATCATTCATAAAAGTCCCTTGTTCATTATAGATAGTTATGCAGAATTAACTACTCCAGCCTTCTTTTTCCCAGTTTATTGATACATTGACCTAACCTTAACCTTACGGCTACTTTCGATATAATTTCAGGCTCACTATCATCAACCTGAAATTTATACTTGCATTTCTTTTCATCACATACTGGTGTGATTTCTATTTTAACCATTCTATTATATTCCTCCATTTGGATTTGAGTATTCGCTGATGTCTCGCATAGGGTTTGGCGAACCTTTTTCAATGAACATAACACTACAAACAAGACCGCTTTGAACTCTCGAAGCATTTTCAAGCCATCCTTGTTCTATCAGGTTTTTAATGAACATGCGCTGGAAAGCCCGAAATTCCTTAATCCTATCCTCATAAACGATACGCTTTCCGTTTTCATAATAGGCACATACAGTGTCCCCCAATACTTGCTCGATGCCCAATTCAAGCCATTTGTCCTGAACGCATGAAAAAACCAGCACATGGTCGCTAATGGT
>MFNH01000013.1:0-559 GCA_001781995.1 Candidatus Levybacteria bacterium RBG_16_35_11
TACCAGGAAATCTGAATCTTGAAATGCAATATGCAAGCATTGAAGATATTATTGCTGGTAATATTGTTGATGCTCCTGCTACATAAAGAGTATTAAGCATATATCCGGAAAAGTTCTGTTCAAAAAGAATATAACGATAATTTTCTATCGTCAATTCTGACACACCGGGGAATATTTTAGGCGGGTATGCAAAAGTCAAACTATTAGGTCTAAGGGAAGATGTTATCATGTAGATCATAGGTGTTATCATTACAGTTAATCCAAGTAGAAGCAAAAGGTATCTTATTAACATAGGAGACGATAATGTTCTTTTATTCCTGATAAAAATTAACTTTATGGCTGGTTTTTTTAATATGTTCATAGACTTTTCATGCCCTTTCAGATCTAAGTACTTTAAATAGTATTATCGCTATTACTGCGACGATTCCCGTGACTATGAATGAAAGCGCCGCAGAATATCCCATCTTTAAAGAACTGAACGTTTGGAAATACATCCAGGTCAGTACTACATCCGTCTGATGCGCAGGATTTCCTCCTGTAATAACCGCTATTGGGGTAT
>MFNH01000013.1:759-952 GCA_001781995.1 Candidatus Levybacteria bacterium RBG_16_35_11
AGGTATAGCAGTCCATCTCGCACCGAGCCAACCTATATGCTCGGGTATCCATTTGAATACATCAGTCAATAAATAATTCAATAATCCTTGATTACTGAAAATATACCTGAATAAAAGGGCAACAACGACCCAGGAAGTAACCACAGGCAGGTAATATAACAGCCGAAAAGTTACACTAAATTTTCTGATACCA
>MFNH01000013.1:1104-1642 GCA_001781995.1 Candidatus Levybacteria bacterium RBG_16_35_11
AAATCCTATTTTCCAGTCAAAAAAACTCATTATGAACATTTTTATAATGGGATAAAATGTGAACATACCAATGACAACCACCCCGGGAACAAGCAGCAAAAGTATGCGTATATTGTCTTTTTTTTTGAAATATTCGCTTGTTCTGAAAAATACACCGGAAGCCATTGCCATCCGCCCTCGCTTTATAAGTAAATATTTAGGGGGGTGTCGTAAGATACCCCCCTGTGCTTACTATAAAAGTTTACTGTTGTATTAGAGCATTTATCTCGTCAGCTGCTTCATCCATTGCTGTTTGTACCGGTTTCTGTCCCAATATTGCCTCTGTTGCCTTCGTATTTATAATATTTTCCATGTCACTCCATTTAGGTGTTACGGGACGGGCTTTACACGTTTGAAGAGCATCAGCAAAAATTGACAATAAAGGCATTGCCTCCAGTACTTCGTCATCTACTAAAGCTTCTTTGTTTACAGGCATCTGACCAACTTTGGCCATCTCAACCTGTGCATCTTTGCCAGTCATGAATTTAATGAATTTCCA
>MFNH01000013.1:1653-2315 GCA_001781995.1 Candidatus Levybacteria bacterium RBG_16_35_11
GATGAGCGGCATCAGAAGTCTTAAACATCATAAAATCTTCTCCGCCAAGCACT
This sequence comes from Candidatus Levybacteria bacterium RBG_16_35_11, assembly GCA_001781995.1. Taxonomy (GTDB): domain Bacteria; phylum Patescibacteriota; class Microgenomatia; order Levybacterales; family UBA12049; genus MFNH01. The sequence goes on from MFNH01000013.1 coordinate 1,707, forward strand.
CCGATTGATCCCGCAGGTCCTGCAGGCATCTGTACAGCACCATATTGTAAATCAGGATATTTGGTACTCAGATCTTTTGCCTTCCATGGACCATCAATTGTCATAGCATAATTACCTGTTCCCATACCATCTGTATCTGGTGGGGCACCAGGATCTATAGTAGGTCCACTAAACGCACCAGCTGCATATAGATCGGCAAATCGCTGAATAACTGAAACCGCAACTGAACCATTTATATAATCTGTAGCAGTGCTATAATCAGGAGCAAGAATATCGCCACCGTAGCTCCAGATATACTGGCAGAGATTCCAACCACCCAACCAGGCTTCACAGAATCCTATTACATTCTCACTACTTACTTCCTCTGCAGTTGTCCACATTTCATCAAGGGTAGCAGGTGCGGTTGTAACGAGTTCCTCGTTATAGTAGAGGATCTTAGTGTTAGTATTTGAAGCTATTCCATAGTAGTGTTCACCTGCTTTTGCAGTACTATTGGGAGCTTCGAGTACAGCACTGGCAGCCTCAGTATAATCTGGAAATACTGTGTCCATTTCTACAAGAACATCTAACGACTGGAATTGAGGGACAAATCCGATATCTCCCCGAAAT
>MFNH01000013.1:2358-2457 GCA_001781995.1 Candidatus Levybacteria bacterium RBG_16_35_11
TTTTAAGAGCTTGCCATTCGAGGTATACTTGATTGACCGTAATATCAGGATTTGCTTCTTCGAATTGTGCAATAAGTTGATCGAGAACATCGATTTGAC
>MFNH01000013.1:2465-2792 GCA_001781995.1 Candidatus Levybacteria bacterium RBG_16_35_11
GCATCATAATTGTGCCAGAACTGAATCGTAATAGGCTCGATTGCTTCTTCTGCTGCTTCTTCCTCTACTGGTGCGGCTTCTTCCTCTGTTGCTTCTTCTGCGGGGGCAGCTTCCTCTTTACAACCAGTTCCTATTAAAGTAAGTGATAGAATAAATATGATAATAATTGTCCAGAAAATTGTTTTTTTCATTTCGTCTCCATTTCTATAAAATCATTTGATTTCTATAAAAATCATACCCCAAATTATAAATATAAGCACCACCTCCTTTTTGATATTTATATTTTTTTCTTTAACCTTATAAGATCACCTCCTATCGTATTAACTT
>MFNH01000013.1:2878-2973 GCA_001781995.1 Candidatus Levybacteria bacterium RBG_16_35_11
AAGATTAGTGAAGGGAGGCTAATCCTAACCATTCGTCCGCCATATACATGTTTATAGGTTTAATTTACTTAACACAATAACCAATTACCTCAAAA
>MFNH01000013.1:3785-4795 GCA_001781995.1 Candidatus Levybacteria bacterium RBG_16_35_11
TTTCGATATAGAAAGTGGATATAGAGATGCAATTAAACTACTTGAGATGGATGATAGACCAGAAGGAATAATTACTGCAAGCGATGTCTTAGCAATAGAGGTGGCTAAAGCATCTAATTTAAAAGGTATTAAAATCCCTTCAGAACTAGAAGTTATTGGTTTTGATGATATTGGTTTAGCATCTATTTATAATCCATCTATCACAACAATTGCTCAGCCAAAGTATGATATGGGTGCCGCAGCATTAAATATGCTTGTTGACTTAATCAATAAAAAAGAATTGAAAAAGAAAAATATTCTAATCACTCCCAAACTTATAATAAGGGAATCATGTCCTTAAGATCCAAATTAGGAAGATATTTTCTGTGTATCTATAATCCAGTTTTTAGGATTTAAACTATTAAGCGAGCTTTACCCCAATCTTTAGTCCAGTCTTCAAGTTAATATCTAGGCCAGTAAAATGGGAAAAAGGAGGAAAGGCTACTAATTAAAAAGTTTAACTAAATAATCATTTGACTAATTGCACATATTTATTCTCTAAATTGTATATTTTTAATAACTTTAATATTAATTTGTAACAATAAACACTCTTTTTTATAGTGTCTTATTTGTCTCATTTTAAATCCTGAACGCAATGCTCAGCCAGTAAATTATTTTTTATTAATATCTTTGCTTAAAATTAAGATATTTTTATATTCATTAATTACTGATGTATAATTATTAAAAATAATGATAATTTCATATAAAAGGAGGTTTTTTTATGAATTATACAATTAACCCCAAAGAATACAGAAAACTGCCAATTACATCATTAATCACTGGGATACTTTCACTTACTGTTTTTTCTCTCCAGGCACTTCAAATGTGGTTTTCTAATTATCTTACTACCGATAATGCATTTAAGATATTCAGTACTGTTATTGTATCTATTCTTGGAATTATCTTACCCATAGTTGCAATTGTGTGCGGAATTATTGATTTGGCAAGGATTAGAAAAGGTATTCATAGCA
>MFNH01000014.1 GCA_001781995.1 Candidatus Levybacteria bacterium RBG_16_35_11
AACTCATTGTTCCAATCGCCATGGAAGAAGGCCTCAGATTCGCTATTCGCGAAGGTGGAAAAACTGTTGGCGCAGGAGTAATTACAAAAATAATTGCCTAAATACCACTACTGCCTAACGTTTAAAAATGCCAAAAGGAAGAATTAGGGTACGTTTAAAAAGTTACGACGCTAGGGTTATAGACCAAAGCTGTCAGCAAATTTTAGATACGGCCATTAGGACCGGAGCCAAAGTAGTGGGTCCTATTCCTCTTCCTTCCAAAAGAACAGTCTACGCAGTAAACAAATCTCCTTTTATAGATAAAAATGCCAGAGATCACTTCCAAATTAAAACACACAAAAGACTCATTGATATTATTTCCCCAACTGACAAAACAATTGACTCCCTAACCCATCTAGAGCTCCCCGCAGGTGTGAATATAGAGATTAAGATATAACCCATAGTTGACAAGACCATAAGTCCATAGTATATTCACATTAGATGAAGGAAGTTAAAGCATCTGTTTCAAATAAAGGAATCTTAAGAAGAATAGGAAGAATCTTTAGCGGTCATGGGAATCATGATTCAGGTCACGCACAAGAACCCTTATATTATCCAACCGGGGATATTGTAGTAGATTCTTTCTGCGCATCAAGGCCCTGGTTTGACCCATTTGAGCTTCCCAAATCAGAAACTGAACCTCCAAAACCAAAGGCAGAAGGTTAATTCCTTCTATTGCATTTGCATTAACCTCATTATATAATTAGTCAGGTTTAAAATGGCTAAAAAAATGGAGGTGATTTTGACTACTTAACCGAGCCTAAATAATTTTTAGCATGACAAAGCGGCTTGGAAGTGGGTCGCTTTTTTTGTTGTAAAGAAAGGTAAGATATGAATTTAATTGGACTAATGGGGATTAAAAAGGAGCAAAGTCAGGCCTTTTTGGAGGACGGTAAAAGAGTGCCTTTATCAATTATTTTAGCTTCGGGTAATGTTATAACCCAGGTTAAAACAACAGATAAAGAAGGCTATAACTCAGTCCAACTTGGATTTGGGATTAAAAGATCGGCCAATAAGGCAAAATTAGGAAACGGCAAAAAAGCGGGATTGGAACATACACCCCGCTTTTTTAGAGAACTCAGGATAGCTGATCAAGGCGAAATTAAAGCTGGAACAGAGATAAAGCCTCAAGAAATCTTTCAGCCTGGAGACATAATTGATGTTATTGGTACCTCAAAGGGGAAAGGCTTTGCGGGAGTAGTTAAAAGACACCATTTTAAAGGTGGTCCAAGAACGCATGGTCAGTCAGACAGAGAAAGAGCACCGGGTTCTATTGGGCAAACAACTACACCAGGAAGAGTCTATAAAGGAAAAAGAATGGCAGGTAGAATGGGACATGGAAGAGTTACGGTTAAAAACCTTGAAGTTTTAGATATCCAAGAAGACGGCACAATTCTTATTAAAGGGCTTGTTCCCGGAGCGGTAAACAGCCTCGTTTTAATTAAAAAAGTAGGAGAAAACAAGAAATTTATTCCCCTATATAAAGAAGTAACCGAAGAATCTGAGGAAAAAGAGCCCAAGATCAATGAACAGCAGGCTGAAGTCAAACCAGCAGAAGAAACAGTTGAAGAGTCGGTAGAGGCAGCCGCATCAAACGAGGTTCAGGAAGCCCCGGAAAATGTTCAAACTGCGAAATCAACCGAAGCTGAAGGAGTAAAAGAAGAAGGAGAAAAAGATGCCAAGACAAGCTAAGAAAGTAACAAAAAAAGTTGAAGTTAAAAAACCTCTAAAAAGGGTGGTTAAACCTATTGCAAAACCCGTAAAAGTAGCCTCAGTAAAAGCCGAAATGAAGCCGGCAAGAGGGACTTTAAAAGCAGATGTTTATGATATTAGGGGAAAAGTAATTGAAAAAGCTGACTTACCAAAAGAAATATTTGCAGCAAAAGTCAATGATCAGTTAATGGCGCAGGCTGTTAGAGTATATCTGGCAAATCAGAGACGGGGGACTGTTTCAACTAAAACAAGAGGGGAAGTTAAAGGCTCATCCGCCAAGATTTACAGGCAGAAAGGAACAGGAAGAGCAAGGCATGGTTCTAAAAGAGCTCCGATTTTTGTTAAGGGAGGACTCGTTTTTGGTCCCAAGCCAAGGGATTATTCTTTAAGTTTTCCAAAAAAAATGAAAAGAGCAGCTCTATTTTCCTCTCTAACAGCTAAAAATAATAACGGAGAGGTAAAAATTATTAAAGGTCTTGAAAAAATTGAGCCAAAAACGAAAGTAGCATCTCTTGTTTTTGAGAAATTAGGTTTTGACAATAAAAAAAGAAAGGTCCTTTTAGTTACAGCATCTGTTAAGGATTTGGAAAATGTCCAAAGGGCAGCGAGGAATTTAAAAGGTGTTGAGATTTTATCGGCAAATATGCTTAATACTTATCAAGTTCTTGAAAGTAGGACAATTTTACTTATGAGAGACGCAATCGAGTCAATTGAAAATACCTTTTTAAAGGAGAAAAATTAATGGATATTATTATTTCGCCCATAATTTCGGAAAAATCAATGAATGATGCAGGGATAGGTAAATTCACGTTTAAGGTCGCAATGCATGCCCATAAAGCTGGGATAAAAAAAGAAATTGAGGATAAATTTAAGGTAAATGTAATAAAGGTCGCAACCATGGTTTTAAAAGGAAAACTTAAAAGAACGGGTAAGAAAAGAATGGAGAAAAAGACACAGGGCTATAAAAAAGCAATCGTATCTTTAAAACAAGGGCAAAAAATTGGTTTATTTGAAGTGGGAAGTCAGAAATAACTAAGAATATGAATAGATTAAAGAAAATTAAGAAAAAAAGATCGGGAAGAGATTCATCAGGGCAGGTTTCGGTAAGGCATCAAGGCGCAGAGCATAAGAAATTTTTAAGGACAATTGACTTTAGACGCAACAATAAAAATGTTGTAGGTAGAGTAATTGCATTTGAATATGATCCAAACCGTTCTGTTGATTTAGCCTTGATAAAATTTAGCGACGGGGATACAAGATATATCTTAAAGCCGGAAGGGTTAAAGTTAAACGACAATGTAGTATCATCAGAAAACGCGGATATTAAAACCGGAAACACTCTTCCCTTATCTGGTATTCCTATCGGAACTTTTGTTCATAATATTGAATTAACTCCGGGCAAGGGTGGACAATTAGCAAGAAGTGCTGGGACATACGCAATAATTGCGGCAAGAGAGGGGAATTTTGTTCATTTAAAGATGCCATCCGGTGAAATTAGGAAAATAAGAGCACAGGGATATGCGACTGTCGGAACCTTGGGCAACATAGATTGGAAAAACAGGGTTTTTAGAAAAGCAGGAACAAAAAGACACATGGGAATAAGACCAACTGTTAGAGGAGTGGCTCAAAACCCAAGATCCCATCCTCATGGAGGAGGAGAGGGTCGTTCCGGAATCGGGATGTCTTTGCCTAAAACTTATGCTGGCAGACCGGCAGTGGGCAAAACACGAAAAAAGAAAAAATATTCAAACAAATATATTTTACAAAGGAGAAAGAAATAATAAATGAGTAGAAGTAGTAAAAAGGGACCTTTTATAGACCCTAAATTATTAAAAAAAGTCTTAAAACAAAAACAAACAGGAGATAAAAATCCAATTAAAACCTGGTCAAGATCATGTGTTGTTTCACCTGAGTTTGTTGGTCACACAATTGCTATTCATAATGGAAGAAACTTTATAAATGTTTTTATTTTGGAGGCAATGGTAGGACACAGACTTGGAGAATTTTCTCCAACCAGAGTATTTCGAAGTCACGGAAGAGTTGTCGCAAGAGAAATCAGTAAAACCTAACATATGAATATAATTGCTAAATCAAGTCAAGTTCGAATCAGTCCGAGGAAAGTAAGATTAGTTGCAGAGGCGGTTAAAAACTTACCGCTTGAAAAGGCTTTAATTGCCTTATCTTTTCTTAAAAAAAGAGGAGCGAGTGATTTGGAAAAAACATTAAAAGGTGCAATTGCAAATGCAGTAAAAAATAAGAACTTACAGAGGGAAAATCTTAAAATTGAAACTATTAATGTGTCGGGGGGACCGGCTTTTAGAAGGTATCATCCTTCTACCCGAGGGAGAATTCATCCTTATAAAAAAAGAACAAGTCACATAACAGTGGTTTTAAGCGAGAAAATAGAGCAAAAAGCAATAAGCGAACCTAAGGTTCAAAAAGATGGAGAAAAGGAGGAGAAAAAATAATGGGACAAAAAGTAAATCCAAAATTACTGCGTCTTGGTCCGGTTTATAACTGGAGCAGTCGCTGGTTTGAGGATAAAAATTATAAAAAAACATTACTTGAGGATTACAAAGTTAGGACGGCCTTAACCGAAAAACTTAGGGCCGCTGGCGTTTCAAGCGTTGAAATAGAAAGATCAATAAACAGCATAAAAATTATAATTTATGTCTCAAAACCCGGAATGGTTATAGGCCGTGCGGGATCGGGGTTGGAAGAACTTAAGAATTATTTGCAAAAGCTCTTGGGAGTTAAAAATGACGGTAAAAATGCAAGAAAGCTTGACATAAGAGTTGAGCAAATTAAAGAGCCAAATTTAGACGCGTATTTGGTTGCCAAAAACATTTCAGATATGCTAATAAAACGGATGCCCCATAGAAGAATAATGAACCAGACCATTGAAAGAGTTATGGGAGCAGGAGCAAAAGGAGTTAGAATTGTTCTTTCCGGAAGAATTGGAGGAGCAGAAATTGGAAGACGCGAAAAATTGCAAAGAGGAAAAGTTCCTCTTTCAACAATTAGAGAACGCATAAGCTTTGCCAGCGTCCCGGCGTTAACAAAGAAAGGATATATCGGAGTTAAAGTTTGGATAAACACTCCAGAAAAAACTTAATATGTTAGTACCTAGGAAAGCAAAATACAGAAAACAACAAAGGGGAGTAATGAAAGGGATTGCCCATTCTGGGACCAATGTTTCATTTGGTGAGTTTGGTTTAATTTCAGAAGGGCAAGGTTGGGTCACAAGTAGGCAGATTGAAGCGGCAAGAAGAGCAATTACTCACTATACAAAAAGAGGAGGAAGAATTTGGATTAGAATTTTTCCAGACAAGCCAATTACAAAAAAGCCTGCAGAGGTTAGGATGGGCGGAGGAAAAGGTGAGGTACATGAATATGTTGTTCCGGTTAAAATAGGAAGAATGCTTTTTGAAATAGCAGGAGTTCCAAAAGTCGATGCTTTTGCAGCTTTAAGGTTGGCGTCGCATAAATTGCCTGTAAAATCAAGAATTGTTGAAAAGTAACGTCTCGTCTTTTCGAGATATCGAAAATAGCTATGAAAACAAAAGATAAAAAACAGATAAAGGAAAAAAGTCTTGAGGAGCTAAAAGCATCTTTAAAAGATGCAAGAAAAACCCTTTTTTCATTAAAACTGGAAAAGGCGCAAAATAAACTAAAAAACACAAGATCGATATTTTTAAAAAGAAAAGAAATAGCCATGATTTTAACAGAAATAAGATGGAGGGAATTGTATGCAAAAAACGCTTAAAGGTAAGATAATTTCTTTAAAAATGCAAAAAACAGCAGTTGTTGAGGTGGTAAGGAAGTCTCCTCATCCAATGTATAGGAAACTTATAAAAATAAGTAGGAAGTTTAAGGCAGATACCGGTAGCTTAAGTTTAAATGTCGGTGACAAAGTAAAAATAGGTGAAGTAAGACCAATTTCTAAAGATAAGAAATTTAAGATTTTGGAGAAATTAAAATGATTCAGCACAGATCAATTCTAAAAGTTGCAGATAATTCAGGAGCAAGATCCCTTATGGTAATCCAAATTTTAGGGGGTTCCAAAAGGAAATTTGGACGAATTGGAGATATCGTAAATGCGGTCGTGAAAGAAGCTGTTCCGGTTGGCCAAGTAAAAGAATCGGAAATTGTAAAAGCAGTATTGATAAGAAGCAGGAAAGAACTTAGAAGATTAGATGGATCTTACATAAGATTTTCGGATAATGCTGCGGTATTAATTGACAATCCAAAAGATAAAAATCCCAGGGGAACAAGAATTTTTGGTCCTGTTGCAAGAGAGGTTAGGGATAAAGGATTTATGAAAATCGCAAGTATGGCGCCGGAGGTAGTGTAAATATGTCAAAAGTCAAAAGTCAAAAGTCAAAAGTAAGGACAAAAAAGATTAAAAAGGGAGATGAGGTTATTGTTCTCTCGGGTAAAGATAAGGGGAAAAAGGGAAAAGTAGAGGCGGTTTTTAGCAAAGAAGATAAAGTTGTTGTTTCGGGAGTAAATCAATATAAGAGGCACATGAAAAGAAGATCCCAAGCTCAAGGGTCGGAAATTATTACATTAACAAAACCACTTCCTATAAGTAACGTTTCTGTAATTTGTCATAAATGCCATTTGCCAACGCGAGTAGGATTTAAAAGAGAAAAAAATGATCGGGCGCGAATTTGTAAAAAGTGCCAAGTAGAACTATGAATTTAAGAACTAAGTATCAGGCGGAGAAAGTTTTAGAATTGAAGGAAAAACTGTCTTTTAAAAATCCTATGGCAGTGCCTAAGCTTTCTAAAATAGTAATAAACATGGGAATTAAGGATGTTCTTTCAGATAAGGGAAACCTGGAGAAACAAGCACAAGTTATGTCCACAATTTCGGGGCAAAAACCAAAGATTATGAAGGCAAAAAAATCAATTTCCACTTTTAAACTAAGAGAAGGAGATGAAATCGCCCTAATGGTTACTTTAAGAGGAAAAAGAATGTATGATTTCTTTGAGAAATTGGTTTCAATTGTTCTTCCCCGAATCAGAGACTTTCATGGCGTTAAAAGAGAAAGCTTTGATGGTAAAGGGAACTATACTTTGGGATTTTCGGAAAGTATAGTTTTTCCCGAAATTGACCCTGCAAAACTAGATAAAATACAAGGACTGGAGGTAAGTATTGTTACGACGGCGAAAAATAACGAACAGGGCACGGCACTTTTAGAAGCTTTGGGAATGCCGTTTCAAAAAGAAATAAACAAAAAACAATAAACAAAAATATATGGCTAAAAAATCGGATATAGTTAAGTTTCAAAAAAAGCAAAAATACAAGGTTCGGGAGAAAAACAGATGTAATCTTTGTGGAAGATCAAGGGCATATATGAGAAAGTTTGGGGTTTGTAGGCTTTGTTTTAGAGAACTAGCTTCGAAAGGAGAGTTACCCGGAGTAATAAAGACTAGCTGGTAGAAAGCTATGAATTATCTTGTTTCAGACTTTGTAATTAGAATAAAAAACGCGGCCCTTGCTCGAAGGAAAGAAGTGATACTTCCCTACTCAAAGCTAAATTTAGGGATAGGGAAAGTATTGGTAAAAAACGGTTTCTTAGAGAACATTAAAGAGGAGGAAAAAAACAAGAAAAAAAACCTTAAAGCAACAATAAAGTTTGAAAGAAGGCAGCCGGTTTTAACCGAAATAGACATAATTTCGAAACCATCGCTAAGAATCTATGGAGGAACCGATGCGATTAACTCATTAGCCAGAAAAGGAAAAAGATTAATAATTATTTCAACAAATGTGGGAGTAATGACTGGGAGAGAGGCAAAAAAGAAAGGATTAGGCGGAGAGATTCTCTTTGCCATTTGGTAAACATGTCAAAAATAGGTAAAAAAACAATTGAAATTACAGATGGAGTTAGCGTTTCATATAAGAGTCCCGATTTAAAGGTGGTAGGGGTTAAGGGTGAACTTTTTTTCAGACTTCCAAAAGAAATAGATCTAAAAATTGAAGACAATAAGATTACGGTTTTACAAAAAAAGGGAAAAGAAGATGAGACAAAAGCTCTATTTGGCCTAAGCCGTGCAATAATTGCCAACATGATAACCGGTGTTTCGAAAGGTTTTGAAAAAAAGCTCGAACTTTCTGGGGTTGGATACCGGGCAGTGGCATCAGGGAATAATTTAACTTTATCACTTGGCTATTCTCATCCTGTTAACGTCATCGGAAAAGAGGGAATTACATTTTCCGTAACAGAGGGGATTATAACAATTTCAGGAGCCGATAAGGAATTAGTCGGCAATACGGCAGCTAAAATTAGGAGCATTCGGCCACCCGAGCCATATAAAGGAAAAGGGATTAAATATGTGGGTGAGAAAGTTAGAAGAAAGGCTGGAAAAGTTGCTAAAACAATAGGAGGTAAATGACGTTGATGACGTCTTTTCTCTCCTGAAAGGATCGAAAATAATGAATAAAACATATTTAAAGAGACAAAGGAGAATAAGGACAAAAATAAAGGTTTCAAAAGATAGACCAAGGCTTTCCGTTTTTAGATCCAATAAATTTATTTATGCACAAATAATAGATGATCAAAACGGGAAGACATTAATTGGAATTTCCGAAAAAGAAATCGAACAAAAAGGAATTAAATCTGAGAAAGCAAAAAAATTAGGACTGCTTCTTGCAAAGCGTGCATTGGCAAAAAAAATAAAATTGGTTGTTTTTGACCGAGGAAGATACGCCTATCATGGAAGAGTAAAGGAATTTGCGCAAGGAGCAAGGGAAGGAGGCTTGGTTTTTTAAATGGCATACCAGAGTGAAATACAAGTCAATCAAAAAGATATGGGATTTGAGGAAGAAATTGTTCAGGTAAATAGAGTTTCCAAAAAAACCAAGGGTGGAAATAGAATCGGGTTTTCGGTTTTAACCGTAGTTGGAGATAGGAGGGGGAAAGTAGGCGTTGGTCTTGGAAAAGCTCCTGACGTTGCATCTGCAATAAAAAAAGGAGTTGCAATTGCAAAAAAACACGCTATAGAGATACCAATTGTAAACGGTACAATTCCTTTTGAATTTAGAATTAAACTGGGAGCTGCAAAAGTTATTTTAAAGCCTGCTCCAAAAGGGTCAGGAGTAATTGCAGGAGGTGCTGTTAGATCGGTTGTTTCCCTTGCTGGTATTCAAAATATTTCATCTAAAGTTTTAGGAACAAAAAATCAGGCCAGTAATGTTTATGCGACAATTGAAGCATTAAAAAGATTAGCGGAAAGATACAAGAGGGAAAGCAAAAGACAATAAATAAAAATATATGGCAAATTTAAATACGTTAAAAAAAATTACAAAAAAACAAAAAAGAAGATTGGGCCTTGGTCATGGAACAGGAAGGGGAAAAACAGCAGGTCGTGGAACAAAGGGTCAAACATCTAGAAACAAACTGCCAATTTATTTTGAGGGAGGAGCACTCCCGCTTATAAAAAGGTTGCCATTTAGGCGTGGAAAAGGCAGAAATAAAGTTTTTAAGAAAAAGCCGATCGTAATAAATGTCAAAGTTTTAAATCTTTTAAAAAAAGATACGATTGTTGATTTAAAAACTTTAGTTTCAAATAAAATTGTCGATGAAAAAGATGCTAAGCTATATGGAGTAAAGATTTTAGGAGACGGGGAATTAAAAACTCCGTTAATAGTAAAATTGCCGGTTTCAAAAGGAGCAGGGAAAAAAATTATTAAAGCCGGGGGTAAGGTAGAACCCCAAAAATAAACAAGTTTGTTGTTCACACAATAATGGATAGAATTTTATCTATTTTTAAAAATAGCGCAAAATCGCCGGACATACGACGCAAGCTGTTGTTTACAGCCGGTATTTTAGTAGTGTTTCGAATTTTCGCCCACATTCCCGTCTCCGGAGTTAACCTTGCCCAATTAAAAATACTCTTTTCTCAAAACCAGTTTTTGGGACTTTTAGATATTTTTTCAGGAGGAACATTATCTAATTTTTCGGTAATGGCGCTAGGGCTTAATCCATACATTAATGCTTCAATTATCTTTCAGCTTTTAACTATGGTTTTCCCAAAACTTGAAGAGATTCAAAAAGAAGGGGAATCGGGAAGAAGAAAAATAAATCAATATACCCGCTATCTTACGGTTCCACTGGCAATGCTTCAGGCGGTGGGAACTTATGCGCTTCTTAGAAATCAAAACATTATTTCAAATTTAAATCCCGTGCTTTTAATATCGTTTATACTAACAATGACAGCCGGGACAATGCTTCTAGTCTGGCTTGGGGAATTAATAACCGAGAAAGGGATTGGGAATGGAATCTCCCTTCTTATCTTTGCTGGAATTGTGGGAAGGCTCCCTACGGTTTTTGGTCAGACAATCTCAACAGCATCGGCACAAAATCTTTTCAATATCCTTTCATTTGTTGTTATGGCTCTTTTGGTTATTGCATCAATTGTTGTTATAAATGAGGCAACAAGACAAATAACAGTTTATTATGCAAAAAGAGTGAGGGGAAATAAGATGTATGGCGGACAATCAACCCATCTTCCTCTAAGGCTTAACCAGGCAGGAGTTATTCCAATTATTTTTGCCGTATCATTGGTTTTACTACCATCCCTTATGGCAAATTATCTCTCAGTTTCAAAAATTCCCATTCTTCATTCAGTTGCAACATTCATAGCAACATCTTTTAATCCAAACGGTCTTTTGTATAACGCACTTTATTTTCTATTGGTTGTTGGCTTTACCTATTTTTACACGGCTGTTGTTTTTAACCCGAAAAAAATCTCTGAAGAAATTCAAAAATACGGGGGCTTTATTCCGGGAATAAGACCGGGTTCACCAACCGCAGCTTATCTAAACTATATTCTAACCAGAATAACCTTGGCAGGAGCAGTATTTTTAGGTATAATTGCTATCTTTCCATCCATAGCAAGATTATTTACCAATGTCCAGAATTTAATGCTAGGAGGAACAGGAATCTTAATCGTAGTTTCGGTAGTTTTGGAAACAATTAAAGCAATAGAGGCTCAGCTTGTGATGAGAAGCTACGAAGGATACGTAAAATAATATGAAAATTGTAATTATTGGTATTCAGGGGGCTGGAAAATCAACCCAAGGAAATCTTTTGGCAGAAAGACTAGATGTTCCTTATCTTTCTACCGGTCACATCTTCAGAAAACTGGCAAGAGAAAAGTCCAAAATAGGCAGATACATCAAAGAAACAATGACTGCTGGATTTCTTATTCCGGATAAAAAAACTTTGCAAATTGTTACGGAGTATCTGCAAAGACCGGAATATAAAAATGGATATATTATAGACGGTTTTCCTAGGACCGTGGAACAAGCAAAAGAATTTTCCCACGAAGTAGACAAAGTTGTTTATTTAAGAGTTTCCGATAAAGAGGCTTTATGGAGATTGTCTTACCGAAACGGGGAGGTTAGAGATGATGAAACAGTAGCTGCCGTGAGGAAAAGAATTGAATTATTCCACAAAGTTACCGAGCCGGTTTTAGATTACTATAGAAAAAAGGGAATCCTAATCGAGGTGGATGGAGAAAAACCCATTGAGGAAGTATCTAAGGAAATTTTCAAAAAATTAGGAATTTAACCCCGGACTTATTATCATCTAATATGAAAGGTTTCACAATTGCCATAGACGGACCAGTTGCAGCAGGAAAAGGGACAATCGCCCCGATAATTGCTAAAAAGTTAAACGGTATTTATCTTGATACAGGGGCAATGTATAGATGCGTAGCTTTACACAGCTTACTTAATAAGGTTGATTTAGATAATTCTAAAGAAGTTGAAAAAGCATTGTCCGAAGTAGACATAGATGTAACCCAGGATAAGTTTTTTTTAAACGGAAAAGATGTAACACATGAAATAAGAACTAAAGAGATTGACCTTCTGGTTCCTAAAGTTGCCGGAATAACGAAAGTAAGAGAAGTTTTAATTTCGCAACAGAGAAAAATTGCGGAGAAAACTACAGACAGAGGACTTGCTTTCGTCGCCGAAGGAAGAGATATTGCAACAAAAGTAATTCCCAATGCAGATCTAAAAATTTTTCTAACGGCAGATTTAAAAGTAAGAGCAGAAAGAAGATTAAAGCAGAAAGAGGAAAAGAACAAGAGCTTAGACTTTGAAAAAATTTTAGAGAGCGTGATCAACAGAGACAAAGAAGATATGCAAATTAATAAGACGCTAGTTACCAACCCAGGGGAATATGGATATTTTATTCTTGATAATTCTTATCTATCAGAGGAAGAAACCATAAACAAAATAATTGAAGAAATGAAAAAAAGAGGCCTCTATGATAAAAATTAAATCCCCAGAAGATTTAAGAAAAATGCAGGAAGGTGGAAAAATACTCGCACAAATTTTAGCCATAGTTAGTGAAGGCGTAAAACCGGGAGTTTCCGAAAAAGAGCTTGAAGAAATAGCAAATTTAGAGATTAAAAAAAGAGGAGGTTATCCGTCCTTTAAAAAGGTAAGGGGATACAAAAATGCTCTTTGTCTTTCTATTAATGACACCGTTGTTCATGGAATTCCTGGGAACTACAGATTTAAAGAGGGAGATATAGTTGGAATAGACTGCGGAGTTTTTTATAAGGGATTTAATACGGATATGGCAGAAACGGTTTCCGTAGGATCAACTAATAATGAAATTTATAAATTTTTAGAAACAGGAAGAAAAGCACTATCTGAGGCGATAGGTCAAGCAAGGATAGGAAATAGAGTTGGCAATATCTCCCAAAAAATCCAGGAGATTATCGAGAGAGCCGGTTATTCTGTTGTAAGAACTCTGGTTGGCCATGGGATTGGCAAAGACTTGCATGAAGAGCCCGAAGTGCCCGGTTTTTTGCAAGGCAGAATCGAAGACACCTCATTATTAAAAGCAGGAATGACCTTAGCAATTGAAGTTATTTATAACATGGGGAAAAGTGATGTCAAATATGATAAAGACGGCTGGACAATAAGAACAAAGGATGGGCAAATTTCAGGGCTGTTCGAACGGACAATAGCAGTTACAAAGAGCGAGCCATTAATACTAACCAGATGAATCATTGCTGTTTTAAGCTTAATTTGCTATAATTTAGGTTAATAATCACTCACAAAGGTGAAGTGATTTTTTGTGTTTATTGATTATGGCTCATCAAGGGTCAGTTGAGGTCGAAGGGAAAGTTTTAGAATCATTGCCAAATACTCTATTTCGGGTAGAGTTACCGGATGGCAGCATAGTTTTATGTCATCTCTCGGGAAAAATGAGGATGCATTTTATTAAAATTCTTCCGGGAGATAGGGTTAGGGTAGAAATGACCCCCTATGACAAGACAAAAGGAAGAATAACGTTTAGATTGAAATAGATTGGATAGATCATGAAAGTACAAGCAAGTGTAAAACCAAGGTGTAAGAAATGTAAAATTATAAAGCGCAAAGGAGTGCTTAGAGTTGTCTGTGATAATCCAAGACATAAACAGAGGCAAGGCTAACTGATTGTATGAGAATTTTAGGAATTAATTTACCGGATGAAAAAAGGGTTGACGTAGGCCTAACCTATTTTTATGGTATTGGCAGAAGCAATGTCTTAGAAGTATTAAAAAAGGCAGATATTGATGGGTCGAAAAGAATAAAAAATCTATCCGAGGATGAGCAAAAAAGGATCCAGAAAACACTTGAGCAATACAAGGTTGAAGGGGATTTAAGAGTTGAAGTTTCAAACAATATAAAGAGACTTAAGGAAATAGGATCCTACCGGGGATCAAGGCATGGTAAAAACCTACCTGCAAGAGGACAGAGGACAAGATCAAATGCAAGAACTAAAAGAGGGAAAAGAGTAACAATTGGTGCAATTAAAAAGGAAGTAGCAGCAAAAATGGAAACAAAAGAAGTTAAGAAGTAATGAAAGAGACAACTAAAACTAAAAAAACAGTAAAGAAAAAAAGTGGCCTTAAAGTAACAGAGCACGGAAAGGTATATATTTCCGCGACTTTTAATAATACTTTGGTTACAATTACGAATGAAAAAGGAGATACCATTGCCTGGAGTTCATCTGGTGCGGCGGGTTTTAAAGGAACAAGAAAATCAACTCCCTTTGCAGCAACATCTGCAGTCGAGAATGTTGCCAGAAAAGCGGCTGAAAAGGGCTTAAAAACCGTTGAGGTATATATCAAAGGTCCGGGATCGGGAAGGGATGCATCGCTGCGGGCATTAAAAGCAGCTGGATTATCAATTTCAATGATAGCCGACGTTACGCCCATTCCGCATAACGGTCCAAGGGCAAAAAAGAAAAGGAGAGTTTAATGGCTAGATACACTGGTCCAAAACATAAATTAGCAAGAAAAGTAGGGGTTAATCTTTTAGATAAGAGTTCTCAATCTTTGCAGCGAAGGTTAAATATACCTCCAGGGGTACATGGAAGAAAAAGAAAAAGAAGGCTTTCTGAATTCGGACTTCAAATGAGAGAAAAACAAAAAGCAAAGATTGCCTATCTGCTTTTAGAAAAACAATTTAAAAATCTTGTTTTAGATGTGCAAAGAAAAAAGGGAGACACAGGAGAATTAATAATTTCTGCTTTGGAAACAAGGTTGGATAATCTTGTTTATAGACTTGGTTTTGCAAAATCAAGAATGATGGCAAGACAGCTTGTTTCCCATGGACATGTACTGGTAAATGCTAAAAAACTAAACATACCTTCATATAGAGTGAGCATAGGAGATAAAATCTCTGTTTCCCCTAAGCTTTCGAAAAATCCCCAAATATTGCAATCAGTGGAGGAAAGAGTGGATAATTTAATGCCTTTTATAAAAAGAGGGAAAAACCTATCAGGAGAATTAATTAGAATGCCCAAAAAAGAGGATATTCAAGTTCCTTTTGACGTTAAGCTTATCATTGAATATTATTCAAGGTAGTGCTAAAATAGTTACTTATGGTTAATCCTACATTTAAAGTTAAAGAGTCAAAAAGCACAGAGGAATACGCAGAGTTTATTTTAGAACCATTGGAGCCTGGATTTGGACATACATTAGGAAATGCGCTAAGAAGGGTTCTTTTAGTCGCAATTCCCGGAGCGGCTGTTACATCGGTAAAAATTTCAGGAGTTAAGCATAAATTTTCTACTGTCCCAGGGCTAAAGGAAAACGTAGTAGATCTTCTTTTAAACATTAAGGGAGTTAATTTTAGATTGTTAGATTCAAAAGAAGAAAGCACTGTAAAACTTTCGGTAAAAGGACCGAAAGAAATTACTGCCAAAGATTTAGAGCTTCCTGAAGATGTGGAAGTTGTAAACCCCTCCCATCACATCGGCTCACTAGGCGACAAAAAAAGTAAGCTTGAGATGGAGTTAACAATCGAGAGGGGAATGGGATACCAGGTTTCGGAAGAAAGAAAAGTTTCCACCTTAGGCGTAATTCCAACTGATGCTGTTTTTACACCTGTTAAAAGAGTTACTTACGAAGTTTCGGCAACCCGAGTTGGTAGGCAAACCAATTTAGACAGATTGCTTCTGAAGGTTTGGACAAATGGCGTAGTTACCCCGAAAGAAGCATTGGATGAAGCATCTAGAGTTTTGGCCTCTTTTTTCTTTCAAATTTACGAGCCAAAAACAGCACCTGCCGCAGAAAGCACAACTTCAACTTTAGCGTATCCGGAAAGCTTGTTAAAAATGACCGTAGATGAGCTTGATTTGCCAACTAGAATTTATAATAGTTTAAGAAACGGAGGAATAGAGACTGTTTCGCAACTTTTAGAAACTCCTCGAAAAGAATTAATCGGAATGAGAAATATGGGTGGAAAATCAATTGCAGTCATAGAAGAAAAACTTAAAGAAAAAGGAATAACCCTTACTGCATAAATAAAATTTCTGTCAGTCTGTGGTTACCTGAGGGGCTGGCAGGAACCGATAATTCCCCAGCATTCCTCAAAAATAATATGAAAAAAAACATTTTTGGAAAACAATTATCAAGAGACAAAAATGAAAGAACGGCCCTTTTTAAGGGACTAATGTCTTCTTTGGTTTTAAATGAAAGCATTAAAACAACAGAGGCAAAAGCAAAAGCAATAAAGGCAGAAATTGATAAATTAGTTACAAAAGCAAGAAAAGAAAAAGAATTAGCAAAAAGACTATTAGGTAAAAAATTAACACCTTTGGCAATTGAAAAAATGATAGATAGCGTCGCTCCCAGGTTTAAAGAAAGAAAAGGAGGCTATACAAGAATAATAAGGCTTGGGAAAAGATTCGGGGATGATGCCCAGGTTGTAATGCTTGAATGGACGGAGAAAGCTCAAATTATAGAACCCGTAGAGGTAAAAAAGAAAACGACAAAAGGAAAAAAGGAAAAAGAAATTAAAAGACCGGTTAGAAAAGTAAACAAAAAAACGTCAAGACTAAGGAGTAGTAAAAAATGAAATCATCAACTGATACAAAAGAAAAAGACATTAAAAGGAAGTGGCATTTAATAGATTTAAAAGGGAAAACTTTAGGAAGAGTATCAACTGAGATAGCAGGACTTTTAATGGGAAAATCCAAGTCTAATTTTGTCAGACATTTGGACATGGGGGATTATGTCGTTTTGATAAATGCTAAAGAAATTAAAGTAACCGGCAAAAAAGAAGATCAAAAGAAATATTACAGGCACTCAGGCTATCCGGGTGGGTTTAAAGCAGAAACCCTTAGGGAATTGCGAATCAAAAAACCCGAGGAGATAATAAGGCACGCAGTTTCCGGAATGTTGCCTCAAAATAGATTAAGAGCTAAAATGTTAAAAAGACTAAAGGTATTTTCAGGAGAAAACCATACTTTTCAAGATAAATTTAAGGAATAAATATGGCAGAAGAGAAAAAAAATACAATAAAAGAAGGATATATTGCGACAGTTGGCCGAAGAAAAGAATCGGTTGCAAGGATTAGGCTTTATCAGGAAGTTAAAAGCAACCTGGAGATCTTGGGGGAAAAGGTTAAAAAAGGAGACTTTTTCGTTAACAACAAGAGAGCTTTCGACTATTTTAAAGATAAGATTTCAAAGTTGCAACTCGAGGAGCCGTTTAGAATTACCAATACCCTTGATAAGTTTGCATTAACCGCAAAAGTTTCAGGCGGTGGACAAAAAGGACAACTTGAAGCAATAATTCATGCAGTATCCCGTGCTTTAGCGAAATTAGATCAAAAAAACAGGCAAATTTTAAAGAAAAAAGGATTTTTAACCAGGGATCCAAGAGTAAGACAGCGAAGAAACGTTGGTATGGGTGGAAAAGCAAGGAGAAAGAAACAAAGCCCCAAGCGTTAAGATCTAATCTTGTCTTGAATAAGATCAACCAGTCTTTGTTTGCGAGTCGGTTCTATATCTGGGAGAGCATTTGAATAATCAACTATTGCCTTGGCTACGTTTTTAAAATCCCAACTTCCATTTAGTCTTAAAACTAAATCTGAATCAGAATTAAAATCGTCTGCTCTTTCTAAAGAATCAACAAAGGTAACAAGCTGGCCGCTGTTTCTAAACGTCCACTCTTCTAAGAGTCTAAAACTGTCGGAATAAGATCCTTCCAGCTTAATTATTCGATTATCACTAATAAGTTCGTTTTTTGTTTTCTTACCGACTTTATGTGAAGCGCTTATTCTTCCTAAGACCTCTTCCGAAACTCCAAGCGCAAGCACGGATTTAATAGGAACAAATTTTATGCAAGATAAAAGTTTCTTTAGCTTTTCAGGATCCCATTCAGTTTCGGAAAGAATTAATTGACGGGGAAGACCTCTTGAAATTGCCTCAAGCAACTCAGGATATTCTCCCCAGAAAGGTTGCAACTCAATTTCACTTTCTTTACTGCCTTTGTATCTTGGTTTGTATTTTATTGTTAATCGTTCACTCATGGGGAATTATTCTATTTGTGGCTTAGAATCTCCTCCGAAACGTCGGTCTCTTTTTGTAAGTTCTATTAATGCTTTTACCAAATCAACAGTTATAAATTCAGGGAAATTTTTATCAGAAAAAGAATACTCGCTAAATTCCGCTCTTATTCCAAACCCGGATAAGCGAAATACTCCTCCTGGCCTTAATACAAAATCAATCTCAAAAGCACTCCCTTTATCGTCACTGTTTTCTTTTATCAATTCAATCAATGTTTTTCCTTCTCTGTCTTCCAAGGTTGGGTCTTTAAGTCTTTTTCCATCCTCCGTTATTACAAGTTCACGATTTGCTAATTTTTTAGCGATATTCATTCCGGCCCTATTTATTTCGTCTCTTCCTGAATAACTTAGGGCAATCTGGAAAAAAGGACCAGTATTACCCCGAGTTCTTTCTTCGGCGTTTGCAATTGTTTCTTGAAGGTAGGAAGGGAGTCTTTCTTTGTCTCCAAGATGTCTAACTCTAACGTTTTTTTCGTCCATTTCATCAATCGAGTCTATTAAAGCTTGATTTGAAATTTTAAAAATGTTTTCAGCTTCAGAGGGAGCACGCTTCCAATTATCTGTTGAAAAACCCCAGAGCACAACATTCATTTTAAGAGAAAGCAAAAATCGGGATAAATCTTTTGCATTCTCTACTCCTATCTTGTGACCAATTTTTCTTTCCCAGCCTCTTTCTTCTGCATATCTTCTGTTCCCATCCATTATAATAAGAATTGTTTTCCCTTCAAGTTGAGGTTTAATTTGCTCAAATTCTTGCCAGATCCTTCCTTCCTCTTCGGAGTTGGTATTGGACCTTCCTCTAGTGAAAGACTCAAATGCTTTTATTATTAATCTAGGTCGTTCCATAGTTATCTTGAGGGTTTCAATTCTACTTTAGTTGAGGCTGAAAATCAAGTTAAACAGAGTCGAGATGTTGAGAATCGAACTTTGAGCACGACTTACTAGGTATGATACAATAGGTATGAACGGGGGATAGCTCAGATAGGCAGAGCACTCGCATGGGGTGCGAGAGGTCGCTGGGGCGGAACCAGTTCCCCCGACAAATGAATTACCGCTTCATATGTTGCAGTTATTGCAAAGAGCCTTTTTCTAGATCTGTGGGTCAAATAAACGAGACAAATAGGTTCGGGTGGAGACAATTTTGTTCAAAAGAATGTCAGTCTTCTGGAAAAAGCAGAAAAAAGAACCTTCAGTGTTCTAATCCTCGATGCAGAAGAAATTTTAAGAGGAAGATTTTCAAGAACACGATAGAAACATATTGTTCCCGTTCTTGCGCAGCTTCGGTTAATAATTCGAAATTCCCCAAGAAACGTGCCATTATTAAAAAGTGTTTAAATTGCAACGAATACTTCAAAACTAACCAAAAATA
The DNA here is from genome assembly GCA_001781995.1 of Candidatus Levybacteria bacterium RBG_16_35_11. GTDB lineage: Bacteria > Patescibacteriota > Microgenomatia > Levybacterales > UBA12049 > MFNH01. The sequence goes on from MFNH01000014.1 coordinate 18,992, forward strand.
TTGTTCTTTGACTTGCAAACATAAAGCCCAATCACTGAATAAAGAATATATTGTCAAAGAAATTAAATCCTTCTTTAAAAAAACAGGGAGAATTCCTTTGAAAAGAGAATTCTATAGCTACTCTGCAGCTAGAAACCATTTTACTAATTGGAGCAACGCGATAAAAGCAGCTGGATTTGAGCCGAATACAGTTACGTTTGCTAAGAAATGGATTGCAAATGATGGACATGAATGTGATTCATTATCAGAGAAAATTATTGACGATTGGTTATATGCACGAGCCGTAGAGCATAAGCGTTCTGTTGTTTATCCAAGTAATCATAAATTAACCGTCGATTTTCTTATAGGAGATTATTGGGTAGAGTTTTTTGGATTATATAAACAACATAAAAGATATGATAGGTTAAGAAAAGAGAAGCTTAAAATTGCTAAAGCAAATAAGATAGCTCTAATTGGAATTTATCCAAAAGATCTATTCCCAATTAATAAACTTGACAAGGTTCTAGCTAGAATCCAACCTACGCATTCTACCGGTAAACTACACCCCGAAAGCTAGTTATATTTTGATATCTTGTATTTTAACATAAACTTGGTCTAAAATGGGGGCATGGCAAAGGCAAAAACCACTCAA
>MFNH01000015.1 GCA_001781995.1 Candidatus Levybacteria bacterium RBG_16_35_11
TCTGGATTTTTTGCCTCCGTTAGTCCTTCCTCTCCCATAATAAAAACTCCGACTTCATCAATGGGTCCAAAACGATTTTTTAAACTTCTTAAAATTCTCGTTCCGGTTGCTTTTTCCCCTTCAAGAAACAGTACGCAATCAACCATATGGGAAAGAATCATTGGGCCTGCAACCATTCCTTCTTTTGTTACATGTCCAACTAAAATTATGGGGATGTTTAGAATTTTTGCTGCCTTTATAAGCATAGAGGTAGCATAACGAATTTGACCAATGCTGCCCGATAAACCGCCTAAACTTTCCGATTCCATAGTTTGTATCGAATCAATAATAACAAGCCCTGGTTTTGACCCTTCTATGACGTTAAGGACGGCATTTATATTTGTTGTTGACAGAAGTAAGAAATTTTTTGCCTTTTCCAAATTCCCAATTCTTTTTGCCCGAAGTTTTACCTGTCCTTCTGACTCTTCCCCAGAAACGTAAAGTACATCCATTTTTTGGGAAATTAAAAGGGCGATCTGTAAAAGCAATGTCGATTTTCCAATTCCCGGGTCGCCCGCCAAAAGAATTACAGATCCTGGAACAATTCCCCCACCCAATACCCCATCAGCCTCTAAAAAAGTCGTGTTTATTCTGTTTTTCTCCAAAAATGAAATCTTCTCTAGTTTTTTCGGTTGAATATCTTCCGCTTGGAGTTTTGAACCTTTTCCTTTAGCTTTAAACTCTGAGCTCTGAATTCTAAATTCCTTTAAGGAATTCCATTCATTGCACTCAGGGCATTTTCCCAGCCACTGCAAAGATTCATAGCCACATTGCTGACAGACAAATGATGTTGATGATTTCATAATAATTACCAAACATTAGCGATAACCAATTGGCTTTTCTTTTAAAACCGGGACTAAAATTACTCGGTGCTTTTTCTTATCTACTTCTAAAACAGTTGCTGTTATTTCTGCTCCCTCATTAAAACTAACAGTTGGCGGGATTTTTTCTTTTTTAATAAATCCCTCAATATTTTCTCCCAAATCCAATATGACTCCGCTGGATAATACTTTTGTAATTTTTGCAGTTACTTTTCTCTCTTCTATGAATTTTTCCAATTCTTTCTGAAACGGAGCTTCTGTTAATTGCTTAATTGATAAATTAACTTTAAAATTTTTTTTATCAAAATTTATAATTTCTGCTTCTATTTTCTCCCCAATTTTATAGGATGAGGGAACATTTTCGAGTTTTTCCCAAGAAATTTCCGAAAGATGAATAAAGCCCTCAATTGGTTTTTCCTTCCCTTGCAATGATACAAATATTCCAAATGGGGTAATATTTGTAATTGTTGCGTAAATCTTTTGTTCGGGTGAAAGATTAATAATTTCCTTTTCAAAATCCTGTCTTCCCATTGTTGTTTTTTGGGAAAAAATAATTTTATGCTCCTGCCTGTTAATTTCCAAAAGCGATGCAAGAACTTTTTTGCCAATTTGATTCTGATTTACTTCCAAAAACTGAGTCTGAGAATTTGGCAAGAAACCTGAAATTCCGGAAGGGGTGGAAACTAAAAATCCTCCTTTTGTAATATCATCAATCGTAACCTCAAACTCTTTTTTTTCACCTTTTAGTTTTTCAATTTCTTCCCATAGTTTATCTTCAATAAACCTTCGAAGCGATACAACAGGATTTCCCATGTCTGATTCTGGATTTAAAACCGTAACCGTTACTTTATCCCCTACTTTTATTTGACCAAGTAAATTCCTTAAAAGCCTTTTGTCTTTCTCAAGAACCGTCGCCTCTGTTTTTGAACCAATGTCAACCAAGATTTCAGATGAAGTAAGTTTAGTAACTGTTCCCTCAAAGCTTTCTCCTTTTTTAGGAACGACAAATGTAGATTTGACGGATTTCATTAAATCCGCCATTGTTTGGGCTTTTTTACTTGCTGAGGAATTTGACACTCATTTATTTTCCTTTCTTTTGATTTGAATACAGTATACCATTACCACTTCTGGCTTGCAAACTTTATTGCAGTGTTGAAATCTGCTATAATTTAGCCTCAAGATGCCAACATTTGCTGAAACTTTGCGGCAGGTTAATTCTGGACAGGTAGATTTCTTAAGAATCCCCGAATTGGAAACAAGGAATAATGGTTCTTTCCCCTATTCTTTCCCCTGGAATGGCACCACAATAGAAATTGCCACTTGGGAAAAAACCTATCGGGTCTGGTGGGAAAACAAGTATTCTCCTTTTATTCCAGCTAAATGGTTGGCGAAACCAAGAAAAATTCCAATTCAAAATCAAGATCTAGCACCTAAAGAAATAGAGGCGTTGCTAACTGAGTCTAATGAGATATACGCCCTAGCACTTGCTTTTAACCGAAAACTATCTTCTGATGAATTAGCGCTGGTATTTGCGCATCCAAGGTTAAGTTTCAAGAGTATTTTTGATTTATCGTATTGGCAAGGACACAGAATCTCTGCCATAAAAATAATGAGTGCGCAGCAAAGTTTGGGAATGAAAGATGAGGAGGTAAAAGCTGCAATGATCAAGGCAAAAACTCGAATTAAGAGTAGATTTTCAGATTCAAATGAATCACCGGTTAATATCTCTAGGAAAATTCACGGGGATAAAAGAGGAGAAACCATAGTGCTAAGCGGTCCATTTGGACCATTTGAAGTTTTTCGAACAAATCATGATGTCGAAAAAGAAATTAAAATACCTACTGAAATTGACAAAGATACCGCTGCGGTTTTAGGAATAGCTTACGGATGCGGACATTTAAATAAAGGCTACCTTAGACTTTGCACTCCGGTAGCAAATAGAAGATTATTTGAAGAAAAAGTTGGTGGTCTATTTAGTAAAGTCTTTAATTTACCATTTAAAGAACCTCAATTTAAACTCAGCAGAAAACAAAAAGGAGATGGAACAATGGTACTTCTCTATCAATCAAGTCTGGTTGGTTCTTTTTTTGTTGACTATTTAGGTTATCCAAAAAATAAAGGACAAAAAAGACAAACAGGTTTGCCAATCCAAATCAAAAACGCTGAACAGGACATCAAAGATGAATTTTTAAAGTATTTTCTTGCAACTGGAGCCTCATTCGACTCCGATGGCTTTATTGACATTAGTAGCTCTTCTGAACCACTACTGGAAGATGTTAAAAAATTAATAGAAGAAAGAACATCGAGAAAACTAAGAAAAGTTGAAAAAAGAAAAAGAGAAACGACAGATTCTTATATTTTAACAATTCCTCATTTATTAACCGGCGAATTGTTTCTCAAAGGTTTTTTAAATGAAAATTCAGTAATATGGGGCAAGGCTGAATCTTTCTTTAGACAAAAAATAGAATCAAGTGCCTGGACAAAAAATCACCTAGAAAGAGTTTGCCCCGAAGAAATGAAGAAATACCAGAAGAGAGTTATTTATATAGCGTAATAAAGGTTTCGCAGAATTTTTTGGTGGACATTTCCTCTATTGAAAAATCGGAAACAGAAGTTCTGGGAAATCCTCTTAACTTAATTCCTAAACAAAGTTGGTCATTATAAATTCTATAACTTTCTCCTCCATCCAAAAGTCTTGGAATAGTTAGGTGTTTTTTCTCTTTGGGAAGTGACCCGCAAATATAATCGTAAACTATTACTTTATCTGTTTTGCTTGGATCTATGGTATTGTTACAACCCCAAAATTCTATATTATTAAGCTTTATCCTATCTTCACTATTTATTAACGTTGCTATTTGATCAATAGTCTGCCCGTTTAATGAATTAGAATAGAAAAGGTATTTTTTAAATTCGTCTTTAAATTTAGGAGAATAAATAATTATCAATTCATTATCTTTACTTGCTAACTTTACATACTTTGACATAAGTCTTACATGAAAATCAAAGTTGCCTTGAAGTGGGAATTGGAAAAAGTAAAGATAAAAAAAACCTAAAACAGAAAAAAAATAGATAAAAGAAATAAAACCTAAAACATAATAAAATATTTTTCTTCCTCTCAATAGTTCAAAAAAACCTGCTAAACCGACTCCAATGAATATGATTAAGAATGGAAAAATCAAAGCAAGGTGAGGAGCAAAATTTTCCAAAGCATTTCCTAAAGGAGGTGAGTAGAAAACCTGAGGAAGAGCTCCTAATAATATAAAGATTGTAAGTAAAATAAATGCTTTTTTCTTCTTGGAGAATGCAAAGACTAATCCAAGGATAAGAAAAACAACATCAATAATATAGAAAAATCCATAATTTATGTTAAAAAAGCTATCCCCTCTTAGGAAAAGATAATTAAAAGAAAAAGAATCTATAAGTTTTGTAAAAATCAATTTTACATAAAGATTGGCTTTGTTTTGAAAAAAAACTATAAAAGGAGTTTGAATGGATGCATGTTTTAACAAATCAACCTGATTTGAAACATAAGGATCTGTTGGTAAAAAAATTTCTGCAGATCTTTCGCCAACAGAACTTGTTTTTACAGAGAAAGCAAAAAAGAGAACCAGGATTAGAGATAGAAAAAAAACAATTAAATATTGTTTTAAATATTTTCTTTTGTTAATGAAAATAAAAGAATAAAGGATGGCGATAAACACAAAAGGGAGAAAAATTAGCTTTGTCCCTATATATGAATAAAAGGCAAAAAATAAAAAAGGGATAGAAATTAAGATCTTCCAGCCTTTAAATAACAAAAGGGAATAAAAACTTAATAAAAAGAAAAATACAGCCGGAACAACTTCATAATTTGTTCTACCAATATAAATAAACCATGGATTTATTGCAGCGATAAAACCTGCAAAAATTGCAACTTTCTTTGAAAAAAGTTTATCTGAAATTAAATAAATTACAAGAACACTTAAAATGCTCAAAATTGCATAAAGAACTCGAGATGTGAGGAGAGAAAAATTTGCAAATCCAACGAATGGAGTGAGTAAAAAATATGGGAGTTCGGCTTGCGCTTCTCCCGGAGGATACTGAAAAGCAAAAATCGAAAAAGGATTCCAGACGCCGGTTAAATCGCTCCATCTTAGAAAAATTGATTTCGCGGTAAGAACGTAAACCAGCTCATCTCCGCCGATTGCATTGGGAATTTTATCAAGCCAGAAAAAACGAAGGATTGAGGCAACAAGAATAATTATAATCAGAAATAAATTCCTCTTTATAAATCCCACTCCCCTAATATAGCATTTTTTAATTTTGATTACTATATTAAATTAAAAGGAGAAATCTCCCGGCAAAACTAATCCTGGAGTTACTATCCCTCTTAGCGTAGAAGAATTCGCGGGCACGCCCCAATTTCTCCATAGCTCCATGTACCAACCGGGCAATAAGTATTTTTCGGTTCTAATGTCAAAAACTTTTAGAGTCAATTCTAGCCAGGTTCTATAGAAAGAAGGCATCGGTCCTTTTAACATATTTTCCCAAGCTGTTTCTTTATTCTTTAAATCATCTACGGATATCTTTGGAATCATTTCCACTTCTTTCCTCGATGGCACCATATCCAGGTTAAACCATGGATGCAATTTAAGCTTTCTCCAAAAAGCTCTTCCTTCAAATTCTCCAAAAATTATTCTGTAGTTTTCTAAGGGTTCAAAAAAATTCTCATTTCCACACCTAATTTCATGTATTGTTTCCCCTAACCCATCCAATTTATCTGCAAGGTCAACGATCTGAGCCGATAAGGTCTGCTTTTCGCTTGCTTCGTTAAAAAGTCTAACGTACCGATCTCGATCAGCATGTTGAAAAAAATCTGCCAGAAACCTTACTGCGCCTGTTTCTTCATCTTTTAATGCTTTTTTCTCCTCCGCTGACATTTTTCTTTTTTCCGGCGATGGGATGTCACCTCTCATTAGCTCACCGTCGTCATGATGCATTCCCATCCAGAAAATGTCTTGTTGATTTAAAGTTTCCTCTGTTAAAGGTTGCTCTAATTGCCTTAAAACATCTGCAAGATATGCAGTTCTTCTTGTGTGAATCCAAAGATCCGTTCTGTGAATCATTGGAGTTCCCTCAAATCTCTTAACTTTTTCTAACCCCCCAACCCAAAGAATTATTCCAATATCGTTGAATAACTTGCCTGAAGCTGCTACTTCACTTATTTGAGCGAGGTGTCGAATATCCGCAGGCGTTGGAGTTCTTCTTGTTTCTGTCATTTGGGTAGTTATTTTATCTGGAAGAAAAACATTTGTCAAAAAAGGGCATAAAACTTAAAAAGAGAAATATTCTGGCAATGACCTATTGTCCCGGGAAATCCCAGTATCGTAGGCGCTGAAGCGTTTCACTTCTCTGTTCGGAATGGGAAGAGGTGTTTCCACTTCGCTCTAATTACCAGAAAATTTCTCCTTTCAAATGTGCTTTTTTTGACTCTCTATAAAGTGAAGAGAAATAATGTCCTTAAAAAATCTACTCTTCGACCATTAGTACGGGTAAGCTAAATACCTTGCGGCACTTACACTGCCCGCCTATCAACCTCGTGGTCTACAAGGGGTCTTAAACCATCTTGCGATGATAACCAGATCTTATCTTAGGAACCGCTTCCCACTTAGATGCTTTCAGCGGTTATCGGTTGGGAATATAGCTACCCAGCGTTGCTCTTGTTTGAAACAACTGGCACACCAGGGATTCCCTCACACCAGTCCTCTCGTACTAGGCGCGAATTCCCTCAAATCTGGAACGGTCGTACAGGATAGAGACCGACAATTATGTTACATTTCTTATAAAGAAAGGTGCAACATTTCTGCTGCACTCTGCATGTCGCCATGCAGTTCGGACTATATCTTCCCTACTTCAATGGGGTGAAATAGAGTCTAACGTATAGTCTCTGAGGCGCTAGAAAGAGTTTTCTTTCTAGTTGCCTGCTGATTGTCCGCACTTGATGCTTTATCACTTAATTTATATTAAGTAGCACAAGATACTCGGAGTTTCCAGCATATAGCTAGATTTATAGACAGTAACGGTCATGTTTGCTGTCTTACGACGCTCTGAACCCAGCTCGCGTACCGCTTTAACGGGCGAACAGCCCGACCCTTGGGACCTTCTCCAGCCCCAGGATGCGATGAGCCGACATCGAGGTGCCAAACCGCATCGTCGCTGTGGCAATTAACCCATAATTACTTATGGAATTAGACTATATCTTTATCCCTTCAATGGGGTGAAATAGAGTCTAACGTATAGTCTCTGAGGCGCTAGAAAGAGTTTTCTTTCTAGTTGCCTGCTGATTGTCCGCACTTGATGCTTTATCACTTAATTTATATTAAGTAGCACAAGATACTCGGAGTTTCCAGCATATAGCTAGATTTATAGACAGTAACGGTCATGTTTGCTGTCTTACGACGCTCTGAACCCAGCTCGCGTACCGCTTTAACGGGCGAACAGCCCGACCCTTGGGACCTTCTCCAGCCCCAGGATGCGATGAGCCGACATCGAGGTGCCAAACCGCATCGTCGCTGTGGCAATTAACCCATAATTACTTATGGAATTAGACTATATCTTTATCCTTTTCAGGATAGCAACGTGTGATAACTCGTGAATTTCTGCTCATACGCAGAGCTTGAGCTATCTCAAGTCGCCCTAAGGCGACTATCAGTCGTTACGGGGTCAATCTTAAATAAGACGACTTCCCTCGGTATCATCCTATCATAAAATTAATAGGGGTTCACCGATATTAGTTGCTTCGTTCATCCCGATATTACTATCGAGTGGCGCCAAATTTGACGCTTGGATGCGATCACCTGTTCATGAATGTATTTCTACATTTAATCAGCAATTTCTTGCTGCACTGACTATATCTTCATCCGCTAATAAAATAGCGGAGTACGGCGTGTGATGATTATAAAACCATCTCACTACTTATCCGAAAATCGGATTTTCGATCAGTCGATACGGGGTCAAGAGGCAATTTGTAACGCATTGATGGAATAATATATTTTTGTATTAAATTCATCAATTTCTTCGTTTCGTTAACACTGAAAACCAAAACATTTCCTCTCTTCTTCTGTTTCGCAATCGGTAAAAGATTAAAATTAACTTTTAACATTTCTAACAGAAGTTTTATACTTTCTTTATCAAAGTTTGGAATATAAAGGTAAGCCATTCTATCTCTTTGATAATAATGGCCATCATCCATAAACCAAACAGCTAAAGAAAGAGGGTTTTTAAAGATTATCGCGATTGTTTTTGGAATAATTTTTTGAGAATTGTTGTAAAAAATGCTTCTCAATTTTCCAAAATCAGGACTTGCTGTTGATTGAATTCGAACATATTGATACGTTCTCCTCCATATAGGATTGTTTCGTTCAAGAGTTTTTATCTTACTTTGGAAGTAGTTTTTTAATTCCCTTACCTTCCACTCAAGATAGTCTCTTTGAGAAATTCCCTGTTCAAGTCTTAATCTCGCGTTTTGCTTACCTGTCTTTTGTAGATAAGCATCTCCCAAAATCATTCCAATTACGATATCTTTTTGTTTTCGTGTCATTTTCCTCTGACTTCCCACGGTATCACCCTTTGTTTCCTCGTGATGGAAGACTTTAACCATCAAACAAGAGGGCTTCACCGTTATTAGCCGTATACTTTGATTCTATGTTACCATAAAATCGGGACACAGTAATGTATCCCCGGGGTAGCTTTTATCCGTTAAGCTGTGTGCGTACCACTACGCATCACAGGATCACTAAGACCTGCTTTCGCACCTGCTCGACTTGTAAGT
>MFNH01000016.1 GCA_001781995.1 Candidatus Levybacteria bacterium RBG_16_35_11
CAGTTTTCAGAACTTTTCGTCAAAATTGAGCTTTGCTAAGAGATGGATTGAAAAGTTTCTTGATAATAAGTTAGAAATGTTAGGTTCTTAACTATAATACTACTTATATACCTGAAATAGTAGTCAAAATAACATTATTTCGACCAGATAATACTATTTATTTCTCTAAGGATGTTAAATTTGATAATGTTGTTGTAAATAAGGAAATGGTTAAGAAAACTATACTTCCATTACCTGTAACATTTGCATCAGATAGATGGAGTAAAATAGAAATAAATACAACTATTGATGATAAAATAGTTATGTCATACGAACGAGATAAATATAATGATAATCAACAATGGGTAAAAAAAATTTAAAAGTAATCCAAAAAAATTATTGGTAACTTCCATATGGGGTTTAATTATAGGAATAGTATTATGGATGCACTCTACAGCATGGAATTATTAACTATTTTTCGGTATGTTAATTCTGTTTTTTTCTCGACGGTTCATTTTTTATTCGCTTACTTTGAACATCTTATTGTTTTTTGTCAAATTTTCCCATCATTTATAATATTTACATTTTCAAAGCCGTTTCTCTTAAATTCTTTGACAATTCTTTCACTGCTACATTTTGAAGCAACAAAAATATTTTTATTTTTTTTACGAATATTCCTGAATCTCGCCCATATCCATTCATCTTCCTGAGGCATACTATATCCTAAAATAAAAATAGATGATGCATATTCTAACGCGAAAGAAGTGGATGCCATATTCCATTTACACAAATCATGCGCCAAATCAGAAAAACATGCTCTTGAATTCAATTCGTCTTTCATCTCATCAGGCAAATAACCAATCAACCACGGTCTTTTTTCAAGATTTTGATTATTTTTATCATACCCAAATTCATTCCAATCAAAAGTCGCAAAATAATCATCATCTTCTTTAAAGCAAAGACTATGAATTTTGTCATTGGAATTTTGGTTTTCTGTTTTAAAAACAACGTTTAGGCTACCATGTGGTTTGATAATTAAATGTTTAAAATCAACAATATTTAAATTACCAAATAATTGTTCGAAAGAATATTTCACTTCCCCAAAAGAATGATTAAACTTTTTTTGATTGTAAATAGCATACACCAGCATTTGTTCCAATACAATGTCATAGTTTAAAGAAATCCATGTGATTTTCTCACTTTTTGAAATGATTTCTTTCAAATTGCCAATTGCACATTTTTTAAAAGATGATTCTCCATTGATTTTAGTGGAATTGTATTGGTAAGCGAGCATCTTTTTCAATTCTAACCCAAGAACTACCCATATTATTGTATGAGGTGGTTGATTACACTTTTTATAATAATTTATCACTTCAATTATTTTATTATTTAATAATGAATAATTTAATTCTATTTTTGAGTAATAATTAGCCAGTAATGAAGACAACCTGTTAATATTTTTCCAGATATAATTTAAATCACATCGAGGCGAAATTTTTTTATCAAATAATATCGAAAGTATTGGAAATTGTTCCCCTTGACTTTCAACAGTTTTCTCAATAATATCCTCAGTAGATGGTAATTTCAACTCTTCATGTAGCACAGCTTTTTGAAAACCAGCTCCCACCATGCAAACAGGCTTTTTTCCAGGATATATATAATCCCAATCTACATCCACCATGTTTGCTTAAATGTAACAAGTCAATATAACCTTTATTGATGGTTTGTAACTTGTTATCATGCGCCTGAATCGAAACGGGGCAATATTTGGTCATTCCATGCATCCATGCTCAATATCAAACTCCGTTTAGTGAAAACTCCATTTTACCTGTAGCTATATTTTGCATCTGCGATAGAACCATAATTTGTAACTATTTAATAAGTAATATGGGGTTTAACATACTGAAAAATTATTATAACTTAATAAATCTTAATGTAATTAAAAATAGTCCGTGGAAATCCATCGTTGATAAGAGCGAAACCCCGTGGGCGTTATGTGATGACTGCTATAAAAGCATTCAAGTGTATATCAAAAAGCGTAGTGCTAAGGCATGAGCCTGTATCAGATGGTGTCCCAAATGACCCATACCCACCCTGCAACAAGCCCAAGAATAGCACCGCAGAGGTAATAAATGACATATTATGATATTTATATTGGTTTCCTTGATGACCCAAAGTTCTCTTGGGGAAAAGGCGAACAATATGGAAGTCTTCCCTATGCAAAAAGTTTCTTCAAAGAGCGCAAAGTCAGCAAAGATAGTTTGAATTGTTTGGTTTTTAACTATATATAGATTATTTAGATGCATGATTATTTAAGCTTTAATATCTTTTTAATATTGGATTAAAAACGAGTAGCATATATTATGTAATTATGCTGGAAACTTCCGAACACAGAATAAAACTATTGAAAGCAGGCACGACCAAGGTGATTTCATGAAATCTTATATAATATTCCTCATTGCCATGATAATAGCAAGTGGATTTGTAACTACTGCCTCTGCAGTTTCAACGAAAGATGATAAAAATTCAGATGATGTAAACATCAAAGAAGAAATCGTCGGCACGACACCCGATGGTAAAACTCTCATTAAAAGGATAGTCTCACATCCAAAAGAAAAACCTGTAAAACAAGTAAGCCAAAATGGTAAAGCTCCAAAGGATTCTTGTTCTAAATCCTTTGCCAGATGGACTACTACTCCAGTGAATTATCATTTCAGACCAAATAATGTTTATGGATTGGATTGGATAGAATTAGCTAATACTATAAATATCGCCTCAAAAACTTGGGATGATGCTACTGGAACATCTCTCGTGAATGATTTAACACCAGACGGAACTAATTCATTTGGTGTTTATGATGGAAAAAATAGCGTTGTTTTTGGAGACAACGTTGGCGATACAGGCGTGATAGCGCAAACTATTATATGGTATTATCGTGGTTTTGGCGGGAGACCTGGTCAAATAGTTGAATTCGATATGAGCCTTGAAGAAGATTTCCCCTGGGCAATGGATGGAAATCCCTCAGTAATGGATGTTCAAAACATAGCAACTCATGAATTTGGTCATGCTTTTGGTCTATCCGACCTTTATACATCTGCATGTTCCCAGCAAACTATGTATGGATATTCATGGGTTGGAGATATAGAAAAAAGAACGCTTGAATCAGGCGATATTAGGGGTATAAGATACTTATATCCTTAAATATTTTATTTTTGCCCCATAGCTCTTTTTCTCCAGCTTCTTTATTGTAAATTGATATTATTTACACCCTGAAGACCATTATTGGACTATAAATGTTGTCACTTGACATTAATAACGATAATAGGTGACATTATGGAAGAACATAAGATAGCATCAAAGGTATTTGGATAAAGCAATAACAGTAGAAAGACCGAGGATAAAAACCTCAGCCCAAGCAAACCTCCTACGAATGCTCTTCCAATAATTCTTTCAAAATAGGATAAACTTTTCGGCAAAGAACCTTTATTTTACAATCAGTGTATATTTGTTATCAGATTTGAACTGAGATAAAATAATTTGAGGAGATGGGGAAGAGAGTAACATATAGCTTCCCCTTATTGAACTAAACGTCATTGCCGAATATAAACAATGGGTAAGCGGTGCGAAAGTATTCTATATGAGTGCATCTTGAAATCGTTACACAGATGTTTTTTTTATCGCTCCCATTGATAAAGCCTGTTCAACCCATTCAATGCCCTTCATTACGAGAACTATCTTATCCCGTAGCGGATAACTCTCTACTGAGTTCTTGAGAAGCTCGCCGTAATTCTGATATTTGCCTATTTCCACCGTAAAGGGAGCAGCTTCTTCGATTATATTTGGGTCAAAGCCTTTCCTATCCAGATATTTCATTACTTTATTTCTTGCTCCAGCCGATGTCATTTTGAACCTGTAGCTTGCCTTTTCATAATATGGTTCGAGTTCTCTGAACAGCTCTGGGTCATCGAAGAAGTGCTTGAAATAATATGCCTTATTGAGCTTAAAAATGTTGATACGCTGACGCTTTTCTGTTATATCGAATGAGGGCATGGTTAATTATTATCCATTGAAGCCACTGGGTCTCTTTTGTGCTTTCTTCTTACTCCGACAGTCCTTGCACCTAATTGGTTCAGTGTATCCTTTCTCTTCAAAGAATTGTTGCTCACTTTCTGTGAATATGAAATCTTTGTAACAATCTATGCAGTTTATCTTTTTATCGCCCATGCTAAATTCTCCATGCCATAGGTATTGATAGGAACAATCACATAAATAACTCTTTCAATTCCTGTGTGAGATAGCAGTTGATGAGGCGGAGGCAGGATTGAGCGGTTGAAAAAATTGGGGGAATAATTTATTTTTAAAGATGTTAGGCTCACTGTGGTTCTGTGAAATTATTTTACAAGAACGAAAGCACAAAGTTTATTAATATGCCATCCCTTTAATTTGATGGGGAGGAAATATGAATGGACGAAAAGCCATATTGTGTAAAATATGTGCAAAACAGATAAAGGGGGAATACATAGTCCATGAAAAAAATGGCATGGAGGAGGATTACCATCCACAATGTGCCAAGGATATAAAACTGGAATTGCCGATAACAATAATGTTTATAGGAGAAATAAATCCTCCATAAAGAAACCATGCCATAAGATAGTTGTCTTGTATATTATGAATGCAGGAACTGCGGATATTCCATGAGACCTAAAGACGGTGACTGTTGCATATTCTGTTTGTATGCCGATAAAAAATGCCCACCCATGCAGGTTACCTGAATCATCGATTTCGCAGTCTATCCTGAGACTCGATGGCTGTTAATCTAATACAATTTCGATGTTTGGAATCTTTAATATCTGGAGTTTCTCGATTTCGCTTCTAATCTGTGGCATTTCAACTTTTTTACTCCAGACACCTCTTGTCAGCGTATAGCCCAAATCCTGTAATATTTTATTATCCAGTTTATGCATATCACTTTTTATGATTATGGTAGTCATTTTGCCTCATGGCTTATGGCAGAATTCTTATTTTCCTCAGCGTTATCCGATAACGCAAACTTTGTATGAATCCTAAACAATGACAACATGCTTGCTATAAGAACATTGTGAACTGAAACTTGTTAGGATTCAAGCCAACTGGGAGCAGACATTCACAAGAATTTTCACGTAGCGACGTTCAACAAAGATTGACCCGTTCCAGAGGACGATTTGGGAGTTTTAGGATTTATTAATTTGGGTATAATTATGGAATACCTCTATACCACAAAGAAACGTGAGTATGGATTCAGTGGGCAGGAAAACTTTTTTATACATTAACCCCACTCCCCGACCTGCCCATTTTACTTATGTTTTGACATTCAATGAATAACACTCAGGGTATCCCCAATCTGTTACATTTTCAATATGAAAAAACCAGGGAAAGGGATATACGCTCACTATAATTCATATACCCAAAAGTCATATATAAACAAAATTTAAGAAAAAAATAAAAGATGATAAAATATGGCTAAACCATTCAATATATGTAAAATTTGCGGAGCAAAAAAACTTGTCAATTTTGCAGGTCTTTGTAAAAAATGTAATAATACTGTAGCAGGTTTAAAAATAGCAGAAAATGCTTTTGAAAAAAATCAACAAATGCTAACGGAAATGAAAGCCCATCAATCAGAAGAACTCAAGGAAAAACAGGCATTAGAAGAGATGGATGAGTTAACAAGCGAGCAAAAAAAACGATTGTTAGAATTAAGCCCAGGTATTAACACCATTGCCGAGTTAGATAAACAAGTTAAGAAAACAGACGAAGAAACAAAGGAAGAAAAACCTAACAAAAAATAGAAATTATAATTTGTAGCCCTACAATTGTTAAAATAATTCTAACATATTACCACCTTAAATATAATGCTACATGATAGAGCTTGGACTGTAATCCTTACTTTATCGCAAGATAATTCTGGCACAGCTCATTTTGATAGAGCCATAGAAATCATTGAAAATTCTGGACAGGCAACTGTTTTAGGGAGTGAGATGAGTTTGTTAAGGAAGCATTATCAAAATTTAAAAGACATGAAGTAACTAAGGTTGATGTTCTTGCTTGAAAAACAACAGAGAAAAACGGTAGAAGAGGTGCAGGCAAGGCTTAAAAGGTTGAAGGGATTAGAACCACCCCGCAGGACGCCTTGAGAACTCCCGTTCTTCACAGAATCTCATATGAGCATGCAGAGCTCGATGAGTCTTAAATGCTCTACCGCAATAATAACAGGATAAACTCTCATTCATCAAGTCCAAATTATCATAGCTCATTACAATCTCCGATACATAATGCTGTTCTATAATTTCACTCTATCCTTATTGCAAGAAACTCATCAGGATAACCTGTGAGGGAAATGCATTAAGAAATTTGATACCCTTCGGTCAGACCAGATTAAATGAATTTGGAGGGTAATATGGGCAGGACTGTTCCAAGCTTCAGGATGTTGTTAGAAGGCTTAATTGAAAATGTATAGCAATATTTATAAGATAGAGAGTTCAATTATTTATAAGGAAAAACGGGGAAAACATTAGGATAGGAGGAATGCAAGTGGTAGAAATTATCAGTGAATATGGGTGAAGATACTACTATGGTATTTGTTCGCAGGAACACGAGGGGGATATAACCGTGGATTTATCCTGAAGAAATTTATCGATAAACCGTGTGATGTAAGTCAATTAGCTGAGGGGTTGAATTTGGATTATAAAACTACTATTAATCAATTTGACATCCTTACAAAAAACGGAATAATTACAACTCAAGATGATAAAAACGGTAAATTATATTTTCTTTCCAAAGTTATGAAGGAAAATTTGAATATTTTCAATAAAATTTGGGAGAATATTAAGATTAACGAACTTGAAGTTAGGCGAAATAAGAATGACTTCGTCGGCGAGGAAAATGTTGATGATTTTGCACTCTCATTTTTAAGAAATAACAGAAAGAATAAATCAATATTGATATTATCCTTTGTTGCCTTTATTCTTGCCTTGTTTGTTCCTATTTCCACATTATTCCTCACTTTAGTTCTTGTGCTTCTCTTTGTTCCTCCAATTCTTGCTTTGGTAACATTACTCATTGAAGGAATAGCCGTAATTTCAATGGAATTGAATAGCCTTCAATTGTCAGAAAAAAAACAAATAGTGATTTCTATTTGAGAAACACAAGATTCTATTGTATTACATATAGTTTTTCAATAATACACCCTTAACCAAAGCCTGCTCAACCCATACTATATCTTTCATGACAAGAACCACTTTATCCCGTAGCGGATAACTCTCGACCGAGTTCTTGAGAAGCTCACCATAATTCTGATACTTCCCTATTTCCACAGTAAAAGGCGCAGCGTCTTCTATAATATTTGGGTCAAAACCTTTCCTGTCCAGATATTTCATTACTTTATTTCTTGCGCCAGCCGATGTCATTTTGAACCTGTAACTTGCCTTTTCATAATATGGTTCGAGTTCTTGGAACAGCTCTGGGTCATCGAAGAAGTGCTTGAAATAATATGCCTTATTGAACTTAAAAATGTTGATACAGAGGCGTTTTTCTGTTATATCGAATGAGGACATGGTTAATTAATATCCACTGAAGCCACTGGGTCTCTTTTGGGCTTTTTTCTTACTCCGACAGTCCTTGCATCTAATTGGCTCACTGTATCCCTTCTCTTCAAAGAATTGTTGCTCACTTTCCGTGAAAATGAAATCTTTGTAACAATCAATACAGTTTATCTTTTTATCTCCCATACTTAATCCTCCATGTCACGGGTTTCCTATTTCTATCTGACGGTCTTTTATCAGTTCCATACCAGTCCTTTCATTTTGTTTCGGAAATACTTTCACATCCCTTACCTCAACTTTATCCTATACGCCTCCCTCCAATATCTAATGCACTTCTCCACCTTTGGAACTACCATTAATTCCCATGTGATAGTCAAAGCCATCACTCAACATGGTGTCCCTGTATTCCACACATCTGAGATGCATCTAAAGCCCTTCTTATGTCGGGAAAGCACCTGTAATCTGGCTGATATCATTGCAGTCTATAAGCAGTCTGAGCGGTTCTATATCGTGGGAATCGAAATCAAAGAATGGGATAAGCCTTTGAATCCAAAGATGGCGAAGGATTATCTGGAGACATATAGACCAACTTGCGAATACTTCTATCTGGCAGCGAAAAAGTTCTCGAAAAGCACGCTTGACATGGAGGATATAGGGCTATTTGACCTGACCAGGATGAAGGTAATAAAGAATTCTGAATACCTTTATCCTGATGTGGATTTCAGGGCTAATTTGATGGGGAGAATAAAGAATAACTTCAAGGTGCTGACCAATGCGGTGGATGACCCGTTTCAGAGGACTATTTTGGACTATTAGACTCATATCAAACCCCCTGCTTTTATAAGCCAAAAACCATAGTGAGGATAGAACCTCAATGAACAAAAAGAGATTTTTATTGGTGATAAAAGTAAGCGATATCGCCTCCTTCCTTCCCGAAGGCTCAAAGTCCATATGATGAACTTTGGCTGCCAAGTTTCAAAAGTATCCTGATTTGTTTTTCTTCACTTTCTATCTTCTTTTAGTTCATATTCTGTCAAATCTGTGCTCCATTCTTTAGTGTATGTAAGAGTTATAAAATTTATAAATTTCTTATATTCTTTTGGATGTTTATCTTTCATTATAAGCTTTTTTTCTAAATTTGCAGAAGTTTCAATCATAAGTTTCTTCATTTCTTCATCACTAATTCTTGAATGTAAATCTTCAATAAATCCATTTCTTAAACATTCACAAATTAAAGCGTTAGTCTCTTCTCGATAAGTAGGCTTTTTGTTTAAAATTTTTGATAATTGTTTTTCATTATTTTCCATATAATGCGCCCCTGATAAAGCATGTTCAACCCATATCTTTCACGTTAATGCCGTGTTACCTTATCACATCGAAATCTTTATCACGTTTTCATTTTCCTTTTTATTAGAATAGCAACAATGATAAAGGCAGTGATAATCATAGCGATTGATATTGTCGGCATCGGTCTATTTTTGCTTTCACCTAAATACGTTATGCCATCTACAGCTTTTTTCTTTGATTCGTTTGCATTTAGAATAGCAGTATTAAACTTGGATATTGTTTGATTATCCCAGGCCGCATCAAAATCTTTCTGAGCATCTTCCCGAATTTCTATTGCCTTCCTGAAATATTCGTTTTGAAATTGAATAGGGTGATTTTGAATTTGCCTCTTTAACTCATTAAGTTGTTTTTCAGCGTCATTGATAGCATAGTTGGAATCATTTCTTTTACGTCCAATCTGCTTAATTGCTAATTCAACATTTTCGCTATAATCGATATTTAATAATTTTGATAATTGAATATTATTACTTTCTATTCCTTTAATTAACGATGGTTGATAATTAGGTGCATTAAAAATGTATATAAGTGTCCTTACAAGGTCGTTATTTCGTTCATTAATATCTTTTATAAGACCATCATTATAATTTTTAAAATCATTCACAATTCCATTATATGTATATCCATTTTCAAGATTATATACATAACTTCCTCCATCAACAATTTTCTCTGGAAGGTCGTCATATCTTGAAATTTCACATTCACTCGAAATAGCGAATGATAAAACATTGAATCTTTTTACACCCCCAAAAGTCTTAATTATTTTCATTGATTTTTTGAATTCTGGTTTATTTGAGGATTTTTCAATAACCGAAACAGCCGCATTTTTACTTTCTTCTGCAAAAGAATCAGAATAGTATCCACATATTAAATCTTTTGATGGGTTTGATATTAAATAAGGCGATTCTGTAATATTTTTCGATTTAACCATCCCAATAGCATCTTTGCCCCTGAAAATTTCTCTCATTGTTTGCTCATCAAATACCCCCTCATTTCTGCTAATTGGAATAACAATATGATTATAGCCATCCCAATATTGATAAAAATCAACGGCTTTATAGTTATTAGAGAAAGATATTTCTTCATTTTGATACATCATCGAATCTGTAACGTTAGCCGTTTGGTTGTTATCAAAAAGTTCATTAGTATAATCGCCACGTTCTCCCTCCAATTGTTTTGATTTTTCAATTTCACGATTTACAAAGTGTAGTCTTTCACTTCGATTCAAAACCACAATTTCGGTATTTACTTCTTTACTTAAATCACTATAGGCTCTTATTATACTGTTTTCTTTTTGGATAGTATCATCATTAAGAACCTGAGATAAATTTATCGTGATATTATTTTTCTTAAGGTCTCTTACTAACTCTTTTAAAGAATTATTGTCTAATTCTTCATTAAAACTAAGTTTCCCATCTATATAACCATTAGAAATTAAGATAATTTGTTTTGACCCCAGAGCATTATATAATATACTCTTTGTTTCATTAAAAGCTTGATAAATGTTGTCACCTTTGTTGTTTCTACCTGGTATATCAGTGATTTGTCGGGGTGTAGATTGAAGAAACTCTCTTAAATCTGAATAAGTCAAATTACTTTTACTAATAGTTGAATTACCATAACCATAGGCTATTATTGATATATTGCTCTTTACATTGGTTTTGAAGCCTTCTTCAACGTTTGATTTAATATAAAACCAATGCACATCATCCAGACCCCTTGAATAATCTAACAAAATTACAACATTGTCCTCCAAAGTTAAATTTATTTCACTTTCAGCTACACTACTAATTGGCAAGAGTGATAAAATCAATAAAGCTAATATTATATTTCTAAAGGCAGTAACCATGTTTCGACCCATTATATTAATTAATGAATCAAATATAAATATGTATTGTAAATTATTATGTCCAAGTTTTAAATATTGCCCTCTTGCCGCCTTTATTATTAAGGTTTAATTCAACCGAGAAATAAGACCATAACAGTAACGATACAAAGACCCTCATATCCTTCAAGATTCAGCCCAAAGCCCTATAAAATTCACTTCGTGTTTCTCAAGGTCTTTTACATCGTAATAAGTTTCTTTATCACATCTAACACATGCGATTTTACGATTTATCTGGTTGAAACCTAATGGACGGAAATCGATTAGTTCCCCACACCAGAAAAGACTACTACCACAATGGCGGCACAGGAGAGTATTGCCATCAAGCAAGGTAAGTCTTTCGCCAAGAGTAAAACCATCATTTTTTATTAATTTTAAATCCATCATTTGGATATTATTTTATCTCGATTAATTCTATGCATTTACTGCATCTAACACGGCTTCCAACGAATTTCATTGCTTTGTAAAGGTCAGTTCTGATGCTTTTTTCATGTCCATAAGGGCATATTATTGTGGTGTAGTTCATCCTGAGTATATCTGAGCCGTTCATT
>MFNH01000017.1:0-3777 GCA_001781995.1 Candidatus Levybacteria bacterium RBG_16_35_11
TGCTTGCCGCCGCAGCAGGGGGTACGGTCATCAGCATTTCAGAAGGAACAACAGTTGGCGAAACGTCTGATGTAACTCCATTGGCATTACCTGACACCTCAAAATCAGACAATATAACACTTGGAGAAACCTCTAATGTAAACCTTCAGATAGATGTCAATGTAATTGAAACTACTGTGACTTTGGGAGAAGCAGTATCAGTTGTCATACCTGATGCTTTGATGATTAATGTTACAGATGGGGTGACATTAGCAGAAGTCACATCGGCTGCCGTTTTTGATAAGTTACTCATTTCTGTGTCAGATGGGGGGACACTTGGAGAGACTTCTAATGTAACAATAGCTGTAGAAGGGGAACTTGATATAAATGTATCAGACACAGTGGCTTTGGGGGAAGTTATTAGTATTGTCTTGTCTGATGCACAAATCAACATTACCGAGAATATAACATTAGGTGAAACAACCTTTGTTGCTATTCAAGATGCTCTTGCAGTATCCATTGCAGAAGATATAACACTTGGAGAGACTAGAACAGTTACTTTACCTGATGCACTAAGCATCAATGTCACAGATAATATCACATTAGCAGAAACAACTTCAGTCATAATGCCAGCAGCAGGCGAATTATATGTGTCTGTATCTGATGGTGTAACTCTAGGTGAAACCACTACAGTTGTCATAAGTAACTTGTTAGTAAGTGTCACAGACGGAGTGACAGTTGCAGATACGGCAAATGTAACTCTGATAGAAGCCGGCGCATTTTCTATTACTGTGTCTGATGAGATTATGCCTGGAGAAATAATTGCAGTAGTTCCCTCTGATCTGATAGTTAATGTAAATGATGGTGTTACTTTAGGGGAAACTATAACTGTAGTGTTGGGTGGGGTTATTGACTTCAACATTACGGTCACAGATGGGATGACTTTAGCTGAAAGCCTGGGGATTGATCCATTAGTCATTCCTGATATTTCAGTTGTAGATGGAGTGACACTTGCTCAATCCTCATCAGTTTCATTTATTGTAGTCCCAACACCACAAATCAATGTCACTGATGGGATAACTTTAGGTGAGGCAGTTGCAGTAACAGCTATCCCATTATTTTATGAGCAGATAATCTTCTTATCTCCTATATTGACACAAGAGATATTTGTTTCTGATATTCTTCAAAGTATTACATTTGAATCGGAGGTAGGATAATGGCTGGAAAAATTTATATAAATGACATTGGAACAGCACTTATTCTGAATACATTGGCTGATATTTCCTCAGCTACAGTAATAAATTATAAGTTCAAGCGTCCAGATGGCAGCACATTTCTAAGGACTGGATCGTTTGTTACTAATGGTGCTGATTATTTACTCCGCTATATTACCCAGGATGGTGACATGGATATAGATGGCGATTGGCAAATGCAATCTTATTTAGAAATGCCAACTTGGAGAGGACACTCACAAATTGTTGATTTCTCTGTATATAGACACCTAGCTTTATAAGGATAAAATATGGCTAAAATAAAATTGGTTGACACATCACATTGGGAAACAGTTGATTGGGCGGTGGTTAGACCACATATCTATGGTGCTATTAATAAATGCACTCAAGGCACAACTATTGTTGATAGTAAATATTATTCAAGCAAGAATGGTTGCATTCAAACAGCCTGTCCGTGGGCTTCTTATCATTTTTTTGCTCCATTATCTGATCCAATTGCACAGGCTAACTTTTATGTGAGCAAAGTTCAAGGTGGATCAAAGATATTTGTATGTGATGTAGAAACAACGGTACTTAATGAGGCAATAGAACGTTTCCAACCAACTACATCACTTGGAAGATACATAAAAGCAGCTAAAATGAAAGCACCCTGGAGAGCTTTGAAAGAATTGCCCGAAGAACTTACAAAGGTTGTTGAAGAAGTTATATCACAATATAATCTGAGTACACCACTGCATGAGTTGGTGAATGATTTTTGTGATCGGGTGTATGAACAGACAGGCTACATGCCCTGGATATATTCCAGCCCATACTTCATTAGCTCAATTCTAAAACCTCCAGCATTTTTTGGGTTGAAATATGATCTCTGGATTGCACATTATTATGTTGAAGAACCAATTATTCCTGCTCCCTGGAGTTCTTACATATTGCATCAATATACAGATAGAGGTGTATTGCCTGGAGTAATTGGGAACATAGATTTAGATAACTTCAATGGAACTCCACAAGAGGTTGTGAGCTTGTTTGGTAATGGGTCTATCTATCAATATCCAGAATATGTGATTGTGAATAGTCCAGCAGGGTTAAATCTTAGAGCAACAAATTTGAAAGGTGGGTATATTATTGTGGCTATCCAGAATGGAAAAGAGTTGCATGTTATAGACACAAAGCAGGATGAAGATGGGAGAATAAGGTATAAGATAGAAGGTTGGGTTGCATCTTGGCTTACTAGACCAAAGTAAACTTCATAGGAGAACACTACATTGAACACCAATAGGAGTGTTATAGTTGCCCTGAGTGACACACATGCAGGGCATAAGTTAGGCTTGTGTAATCCAGAAACAATATTATCAAGAGAAAATAAAGACGGGACAGTTACAAAATATGAGATCGGTCATCCCACAGAAGTCTCTCAATATTTATGGGAATTGTACTCACAGCATGTGCAAACTGTTATGCAGATAGCGGGTGGGGATGATTTGATTGTATTTCATTTGGGGGATTTGACACAAGGAAATAGATTTGGAAATGAATTAATTTCTAATGCCATTGCAGATCAATTCATAATTGCAGAGTACAATTTAATCCCCTGGTTCTTGTATAAAAATTTGATTGCAATGGAGATTTTCAAGGGAACTATAGCTCATAACTTTGGCATGGGGACATCTGACACTGTAACAGAAGGGTATTTGAGTAGAAGATTTCCTCATCATAAGATAGAAGCATTATGGCATGGTTTGTTCAATCACAGAGGGCTAACGATGGATGTTGCCCATCACGGGCCTCCTATTGGTAAAAGAAACTGGTTGATAGGAAATGAGGCACGCTATTATCTGAAATCTCTTATCAAAGATGAGATAGATCATGGAGGCGTACCTCCAAGATTAATCTTGCGTGGACACCGGCACACTTTAGCTAAAGAAACAATAAGTATGTTTGTGAAAGATAAAGAGATAGAAGTTACACTAATCTCTTTGCCTAGTTATTGTGGATTTGGAGAATACACACAACAAATTACATTACACTTCCCATTTGTCACCAATGGAATGGTTGTATTCGAGGTCTTAGATGGACAAATACATAAAACGCATTTCCTTATACAGACGTTGGACATACGAACACGGAAAGAGATATAAAAAGCATGGATATATCAGACGAAAGAAAACAAAAAATGTGGGATGAAATTATGGAGTTGGTGAGAGATAAAGACATCAAACTTCCAGATGAAAGAACCAAGCAAGAATTGATGCAAGAATATGGATACACAATAAAAAAGATTGAGAGATTCTTATCAAAACTTGAATCTCTCAATCTAATTGAGGTACGTTCAATTGTAATAAATGGTGTGAAAAGGAATGTTTATAGAATTATGAATCAGAAAACATAGGATATAAAGCACAAGCTAGAGCATCAGCAGCATTCTTAGGAATATTTGTCCATATGTCTGATGCTTTTGTATTTCCATCTTGAAACACGGCTTTTCTGATCTTCTTTGGGGGAACAATTTGAATTTGATTGGGATTTAGTAGGACATCTTCTACATTATGTATATCTAGTGCATTAATAA
>MFNH01000017.1:3787-18191 GCA_001781995.1 Candidatus Levybacteria bacterium RBG_16_35_11
TATTGTTGCTCTCATTTCAGCCAATTCAACCTGCCTAAATCTATCTCCATAACTTGCACCTTCAATGACATAATTTGCCTGAATACCAGTAAGAGAGGAAAGGGCATAACTCAGTAGGATGTTGGCATTAATAATTCTTTGTATTGAGTTGGCTTCTCTCTTTGCAATCTCTATTTCATACAAACATAATGCTGAACGATACAATCTAGCAATTCCTAAATTAACTGTTCCAGGATCAATGCCAAACTGAAGTGTGCATTTTTTCTGGATGTTTGCCATATAACAATGATATGTTGTCACCTTCCACATCATATTGATTGTACTGTATGCTTCATCGGTGGGTACTTGTAATATTTCTAATTTTATTTTATTCGCTCTCGCTTGATCCATCTTGTATTTCCTCATCTTTATTTTCTGTTATATCTTTATCAACTCCAGAGATTGCATCTTTGAATATATTGAAAAATTCTTGTTCATCTTCTTTATATGCTTTCTCCACAATGTCTTTTAGGTATCCAAGACTCTTATCACCAATCTTTACAACTTTGCCTCTGGTTATTTTTTCTAACAAGAATCCATCATACATCCAAGTCAAGCCAGCGTGCATTCCCATTCCTGCCAGGACAAATACATAGAATAATTTGTCCTTGTACCCAAATCTGTTTTTTATAACTTTTCCTTCCAAAACATAACTTCCATTTGGGAATTCTTCTTTTCTTCTCAATCTGATACGGACAGATGAGATATATTTGAGTGTCTCTCCACCAGTAGTATTTATTCCCTTGCTCCCGAAAATTGAATGCTGATGATTGATAAGCAAGAAATTCTTTGGTTCTTTGGGTGATTGCAATATAACATGATTTGCCTTTCTGCTGAATTGTGCAACTAACTTTGCACGCCTCCCCATATTTGCCTCCCCAAGATCACCGTCTAACTCAGAGATTGGAGAGATTGCACCAACACTATCCAACATTCCCACTGTGTAAGTTTTATCTTTCATCCAATGTATGAGTTGATCTAAAATCTCCTCATCATTGTCCTCATAAATATAAGTTACATCACCTGAGTATCCTACACTGTGTAAAATTGTACTCAAAAATTCAGGATCAAATCCTTCAATGTCTGCTACGGTAATGTTTCCATGATCCTTTGCAATCATTCCTGACAAGCCAAAAGTAAATGTTGATTTTCCAACCCCTTGATACCCTGAAATTTCTGTTATTTTTCCAAGTGGAAATCCAACTTCTCCTTTCTGATTTCTGAATGCTCTATCAAAAGAATACATCCCTGTGATCAAGCGTTGCGTCTTTGTTACACTTCCGATTATATTTATGCTCATTTTTGTATGATCCCTGAATTTTTGATGATCCTATTGATTGCTTTCTTTACTATTTCATTATCATCTGATACTTCCAATGAACCCAAGAAATATTCTTTATCTTGATGATAAACAAACAAAGTACCAACATTATCCATGAATATCCTCATGGCATTTTTGCGTGGCTCTTGTCCTTTTATTTCCCTCATAACCTCTGACAAGGAATTGAAGTCCACTGCATCTGATATTTCTTCCCAATCTTCATCTTCAATCTCATAACCTTGTGAGATTGCGTTGGCTATTGGGATCAAGTCTTTAATGTTCCTCTGTAATAATTGAAGTTTTCTACTCTCAGGAACATCAGTTCCAGCAAACAGTGACCATACTTTGACATACTTGGATACTGTATCTCGATGCAGCCCCATCCAGCTAAAGACAACATCCTCGAACCGATCATCTATCTCATAGACAGTCCAATTTTTCTCCATAAGATAAAGCAACTTAGCCAGATACCAGCCAGATAGATTAGCCAGTTGCAGTACAGTTTTGGCTTCATTCAATGCCAAATATGGGTCTTTTTCTTTCAAAGATTGCATAAATATCGTGTCAACTTTATCCAAAACTGTGTCAACACTGATGGGAATTGATTGATCTAATCCTGATGTAATAACTATGTCACTCATTTTTGTGTCTTTCAAGTAACATTTCTTTTACTTTTTTATATCCTTGTTCAAAGAATACTCGCAAGCAAGATGTATCACAAAAATCCAATCTCTTGATTCCATCAAAAACCAAGATACCGCCAAAAGTTATTTCAAGGTCTTTGTCAGCAATAATGGTTATGTCATCTATCAATCCATCCATTTCATTGTTGCATCTATCACAATAAATGCTAGTCTTTATCATTTTGTTATCTCCTTTAGTTTTTTGGCGAATTTTGATAAGGTTAATCTGAGTTCCCCAAGAGGTTGGTGAAATACTGTAGCTGGTTGGATACATGCCATGATGAGGGGAGCAGATAAGTAAGGTGATTTTACCTCTAATCCATTCACTTGAGATACTTTTTCATCAACAAAATATCCAACCACATCAGAACCAATCAAGAGAATGGCAGTTTTTCCTTTTGCAATCTGGATTATCTTTGTTATTCCATACTCAAGACAAGCCTTATTTGAGTTGGGCTTATGTATCCAAAGATTAGCCAAAGAAAATTGACGTATATCTAAACCAACTCTGGCTAATTCTGTTTTCAATACACTTCCAGTTGCACCAACAAACGGTCTACCATGTTTTATTTCTTCGTCACCAGGAAACTCACCAATAAGAAGAACAGTAGAGTTTCTTATGTGCGTTGGTAAAACCAAATCCTCATCTTTACAATGAGGGCAAACTAATTCATCTTCATCCCAACCGTTTATTTTTCCATTCATGATTTCATGCCTTATCTATTTTCATAAGCCACTTTATTTTTTCTTCTAATTCAATGAGCATTTCCAATCGTTTTTCTTTGTCTTGTAATGTCTTTTTGTCAACAAAAGAACCAAAATGTTGTTCTACTTGTCTAATGCTTTTCTCCGTCTTTTTTCTATACATACGTAAAGAAGTTATCATTAATCCATATTGTTCTTGTGTAAGCATAATATTATTCCTTATCAGCCCAAGTATCACAGATGGTTACATCAGCATTAAATAACATGCCAGGACACATTTTGTTTGCAACTGAAATCATACATTCCTTCATAAATGCACTTATACTATTCACAAATTCCTCAGGAACATCCATTCCGATTTCATCATGGACTTCCTCAACCATAGCAAAAGGAAAAGGAAAACTCCAAGTTTCGTGCATTTTACCAATGGCCATTTTCAGCATATCAGCAGCACTTCCTTGTACTGGATTATTCAGTGCATTTCTTTCACATTGACCTGAATAAGGATTAAGATGTGCTTTTCTTCCCATAATGGTTTTTGTTTGTTTCTTAAGTTTTTTCTGTTTTTCCATCCAGTTCTTTAGATCAGGAAATGCTTTTTCCAAGTCAAGCATGACTTGAGCAGCTTCTTCTTCAGATATGCCACCTCTCTCTGCCATAGTATCAAGAGACATACCATAATCAAATCCCAACATCATATCTTTCATGGTTCGTCTAAGTGGATCATTTTTATCTATGACCTTACCATACATGACTTTTGCCATATTGATATAGGCATCCCCACCAGAGTTGAACATAGCTATCATCTTTTCATCTTGGCTTAGAAATGCAATAATCCCAATTTCTTGTTGTGAATAATCAGCGATCAGTAACTTATTCCCAGGTCTGGCTTTGAAACATTTTCTAAAGTCTTTTGTATCTCTTGAAGGAACATTAGTCATATTAGGATCACTGCAAGCAGTCCTGCCAGTACCGGCACCAGTGACCGAATAATCTCCTACCACAAAATGCACATCTAATGTAGGATCATATTCAATAAACTTTTCAATCCAATTCATGCCATAGGTAGACGCACGCTTGGAATATTTCCTACTTTCCAAGACAAGTTCAGCTAACCTGAATGCTTCTGTGTCTGGAAATTTTTTCATCCACTGTACTAAAGTTTTTTCTTCGGTATCAGGAAGTTTCATAAATCCAGTGTTCAATAGTTGCTCTTTTACAACTTTATATGATCTTGGATTGAATGACAAGAGTTCATCCACTGCTTTTGACTTAGCTTTATTCTTTTCTGCAAGGTCTTTCCATTCATCAGGATTGATGATAAACCCTTGAAAATCTAAGAATGCCCAAAGAGCAGGTCTATCTATAACAGACCATATAATAAAATCACCTTTATCCATCAGTTTGAATTGCTTTTTTTGACACAATAATGTGGTAACACAATCCATAGCAGCATATTGCTCTTGTTCTGGAGTCATCTCACTTGCATCTTCAAAGCTGGATTGTAAAGACTTATCCAGTTTGATGTCTAAATACCTACGGGCTAAGTCATCCAATCCAAGGCCTGTGTAATAATCATTCCATAAAATACGTTCGATCAGAAGTGTATCCCATATCTTTTTACGTGGAGGGATGTTCGCCCATCTTCTGAGATGGGTGATGTCAAATTTAGCATGATGGAATATCCATATCCCCTCTTGAATGTTAGAGATTACAGCACCAACCATTTCTGGCTTATTTACTAAATATACTGTCTCAGGATCAAAGCATACTGTTAGGCAGGCAAAGTTTCCTGAAGTGGGACGGTGCATCTGCTTGGAATTTAGATTGAATATTTCTAAATCTAATGCAACCCATGTATTCTTAGATAAAACGGGGGGAATATCTTTTATTATGTTCATCTTTTATTCATTCTGTATCATAAATTTCACTATCATATGGATCAGGACAATCGCACTTCTTTTATCTAATTGATCGTGATAGGAATAGTTTTATTTGTTCTTTGTATGCAAAGAACACACCAAATTTTCTTACCATGGCCTCATCCTGTTCTATAGAAACACTAGACATTAATAATTTAGATGCCACATTTTGCACTACAAATGAACCAGCAAATGGATCAAGAATTATTGAGCCTTCATTTGCGTGGTTTTTCAATAATCGTTCAATCAAAGATGGAGGCTTCCTGCATGGATGGAGGCCATTATCATCTACCAAATCTGTGAATACATTTGTATATTGTGACCAGTGACGACTACTATTCCATATTCCATCACCATATATAAAGATTACCTCTACGAACCGACTATAATGTTTACTGGTGTTTTTGGTAGAGATGGGCTTTATCCAGAATAAATATTGATCTGCTGGATGTATCCATTGGTTCTCAGGAGGAGCAAACACAATAACTTGTTTCTTACAAATTCTTATGAACTGAGAATGCAGCCAAACTATCTTTTCATGGCTAAGATTATAAGGTGGGTCAGTTACAACCAAGTCCACACATTTGTCAGGTAGTTCAGGAAGTAACTCAAATGAATCAGCACATATACTGAGATTATTTAATTTGGGCATTTTATTATTCTTATTTATCATCTTGTTTATCTCTTATCTTATTTCCATCTTCAAAGGGCTAGGTGGGACTCGAACCCACATTTCCATCCAATTATGCGTTTTCGCCATAGAAGGGCGTACCATTACTAGCCCATTGTTATTTATCCGTCTATAGTCCCTCCAATATTTTCATACTCTTGATAAATGCTATCTAGTGAAGCTGGAAATAGAAATATTGGGGCTAAGTTCACCTCAGAAATTGATGACGCTATCAATCGAAGTTGTGTAGTCAGCCCTCCAGATAATATTGTCCAGTGGTTATTTTCCATCCATGTTCTAAGATTGCTCCATGTTGAACAACAGGCATAATTTCCACTATCGAATTTTATCTCAGATAAAATAACATTGCTTTTTGCCACAACCCACCCCCATCCATTTGCTATAGGTCGGGCAAAGACATAAAATATTTTGTCGGGACTTTCATAGATAGCTGAGAACGGTTCAAAGTTGATTGCCCCATCTACAATGTAGCGGGCCGATCCATAATACAATCCCCACACATCTCCCACTTCTGGCAGCACATGAGAGGGGTAAACATTAGCAGCAGCACACCCTGATAGAACAAATGACATCAGGACATATAGCCAAAGTAATTGATAAAAGAACCGATATGTTGGATGGTTAAATATTTTATTCATTGTATTGTTCCTTTCAAAATTGAGATTATGATTGTTACAAATACACCAATAATTAGTAACACAAAAATCAATATTTCAGGGTCTATATGAAGCTCAAATTTTCCGAATCTTATTTTCATTGTTCGTCTTCCCATCCTTTCAGCCATTCAAGTGAGGCTTGATCTGGAAATTCAGGATCATTGACTAATGTAGCAGTAGCTAATAATGGTTCTAAACTTGCTGCAATAAAAATCATATTGTAGAAATCATGAGGAGCTAATTCTTTTGTTATCTCATAATCATCCAGAAGTTTGGATAATATAGGAAGTATACAGGCCTCCCCCCACACATATTTCCACATTTCAGATGCCTGACCAGTTGTAAAATGCAAAAATTCTATATCATCACGATCTGTAATAAGCTCATTCTCATCCATGATACTTCTGATTTTTTGTGTTGCTGTCATCAAAGATGTCAGGTGAAATATTGCCTTTTCTTTCTTCATATTTATATCCTTTCTATCATATTTATTTTCACAAGTCTTATTCAGTCCTGCCATGTGGCAGCATTTTTATTTAGAAGAAATCGAGAATTGCCCTATGCAGGCTTATCATATTTAAGGAGTGAAATACCTGATTTCCAATCATTTAAGGTGCATCCTGAATAAGACTTGTGCTATCGTTGTGTTAGTACAGTCCTCAACTTACTAACACAATACCATTTTACTTGAAAAAGATTAATAATGAATGAGAACGTCATGATAACTTCCTTAGACTAAACCACTGACCTTTAGATTTAGTTGCCCATCCTTTGTCTCCTCTGAATGGAATTTGGATTGCCCCAGGACTATCTTCTAAGTGTTTCCTAAATCCGCCTCGAACTTTCCAAGCAATTATGTATGCTCTATTTTCAATGATTGGAAGGATAACTTTATTATCTTTATCTTTTGTATCTTCTTCAGCAAAATAATCTGTAGATGGATTGTAAAGCATCAAAATCATCCAACCCAATGCTTCGGCCAATCCTGAATATCTGATATTATATGGACGTGGGATACCACCTGTATAGTTTCTATTCAACTGTGATAATAAAACTACAGGACAGTTTAATGCTTTTGCTCCTAACATGAAAGTTCTATAGATATGGGCTACAGCACTCTCAGTTGTTTCACCTCTCACCAATAAATCAGCAAAGTCTATCAAGATCAGACCTCTATGAGGGATAGTTGCTGATTTATTCAATACCTCTTCTGGTATCAATGGATCATCATTTATCAATATTCGACTTTTTTGTTCCTCAGTAAGAGAACTTGTTTCTGAAAATCTATTTGCAATTTCTTTCTTTATCATTTCTAATGTAAAAATTCCAACTGTTTCTTGCTCATGTTGTTTTGCCCAACATGAGGCAATAGCAGTTAGTAATGTTGTCTTGCCAGTACCAGGAGGAGCAGCAACAATAACCTGACCAGTTTCAGGAAATCCGGTTAGGTGTTCATCTATTGCTACAAGTCCTGTAGGTTTGAATGGGATTTGACCTCCCTCTATTTCTGATAGTGGAGTAAAAGCATGCCCAATATTACTTTGTGACTTTGCAGCAATTGAGGTCATTTGTGACCAATCTATTTCTTCCCCTCTCTGTAATTTTCTCCCCAATTTTTCCATCTTTGTTCCAGCATCATACATTAATGCTGAATTTTCTAGTATTCTTATCCAATTTGCACCGGACAAGCCATTCAATGATTTTGCAGCTTCGAGGCTTGCTTGAACTGGATTCAATCCAACTGTTTCAATCAAATCTTCTGGCTCTGACTTTCCAGATTTTATTTGCTTGATTATCTCATCATAAGGTGGAAAAAATAAACTTTCACTTACAGCATTTACACTGAGTTTGCCCATGATAAGCAATCCAGCAACGATCTCACTTGAATCTTCCCATGAGGTAGGCATAACTATTCCTCTTCTTGTGTCTGATAATGTTCAACCCATTCGTGATAACTCTTGAATGGAGAAAAATGTTTCTCTCCATCTAAAATCAAATGCCACTGTGACCATTCTGCTATTTTCTCTGGTAATAGAGGTAAAGTAAGTTTGTTTTTGTCTATAATATCTCTGCCATAAGCCATAATATATTCAAAGTCATCTTCGCTTACTTCACCCTTTAGTAATATCATGGATAATCTGCCAGAATGAATATAATTATGACAGGTATGGCATAACGCTACAATCTCTTTTAATCTCATTTCCCCCTTTTCATAGTCTATATCATAATATTCATGTGCCTCTAAATGATTATGAAAC
Source organism: Candidatus Levybacteria bacterium RBG_16_35_11 (assembly GCA_001781995.1). Lineage (GTDB taxonomy): Bacteria > Patescibacteriota > Microgenomatia > Levybacterales > UBA12049 > MFNH01. Next base: position 12,063 of record MFNH01000017.1, read on the forward strand.
TTATCTTTTGATTTGTGAACTCCACATGCCCAACAACAAAAGTTATTGGCAGCATAAGCCTTTTTTCTTTTTTCATTCCACCAGTCCTTACCCTTAATTGTGCGAGGATTTACACTGTGTAGTGGCTTAGGAATATTTGAATGTAACAATATCTCAGGACGCACAAAGATAGGTTTCTGTACCATACTACCAGGACTGGTATCAATGCGTTGTGGCTTGTAGGACATTCTTCAATATTCCTATCTGGAATAAATCGTTCGGGTCTTTTGCTTTGTCTGGATAAGCATACTTTATAACTTTGCCTCTCCAACCCAATGAATTAGCCAAATTATACGCCTCTTTTTCCTCTCCATGATCGGGAAAAATATAAATTTTTTTCCTGAGAGATTGGAGTGCGTCAGGATTTAGTCTTTTTCCTGTGGTAGTAGACATAGCAGCATCACCACATATCAAGATTGATATGCTATCTATAATTCCAAATGTAAGGTAGAAATAACTTTTATTCTTTACAGCACTCCAACTAGGCACATATAATAAATTTGGGTCTTGTCCATTTGGAATGACATATTTCAATGAAGATGTATTGCTCTCACCCGCTCTGGCAACACCACCAATAACTTGCATGAATTGATTTTTTATTGGAAAAATCAGCCAATCCTCTAACATTCCTAACCCTAACTTGATTTGATGCCTTGTACTTATACCTCTATTCCTGAGATACATACTAGGTCGGTCACTCAAAATATGTTGTGATACCTTTACGATCTCAGGAAGTGACATTTTCTTTAGCCACTTTGACCAGGGATTATAATCATAAGAGGGCTGATCCTGGACAACCCTCATAGTTTTCTTTTCTAGTTGCCTCAATAATGTGCTAGTTTTACCCCACTTTCCACAACTTGAACACTTATAAGTATCTTCATAAACAAAAAAGCTAGGTCTTGAATCATCATGAAATGGACAAGATGATGCAATATAATTTTCATACCTACGAGCATTATTTAGCAGTTCACTTAGTTTCTCTAAAGTGTCTTGTCCATTCATTTTCATTTACCTTGTGGAATAAATCAACTACATAAGATAATTTTATGATTACATTTTTCTTTAGTTGAATAAGTGTTTCGTGGATTTTTATTCCGTCCTGAACACTCCACTTACATAAGGATACAATATCTGCTTCTGGATATTGCTCCCATAAGTAAAAATAATCTTGAAATGTGTTTACAATCCATTCTGCAAACTTTATGCAATCTTGTTTACTGGAGAAGATAGCTTGAATAAATGGCTCACCCTGCTTCAATTTATAAACTCTATAACCACTTATCTCATCTGTTATACCTATATATTCATTGATTGCCAAGACACGTTTTTGTTTGCCATTTATCCTACAATAAATAATTCCATAATCCATGATAGGTTGTCCATATAGATGTTAGTAGAAAAATTCGGGGAGTGGAGATTGTACCGGATCATCCACTCCCCATCAGAAAGGAGGGCAGCCATACCACACAACCAATGGCTATTCGATTATTATATCACCCTTACTCAAATTCATCCTCTTCAGGTGATCCACTTGCATCATCAAACGGGATTTCTTCGTCCTCAGATGGAGTAGATGCAGCAGGTTCAGGGGTAGGTTCACTTTGGGGAGTGAATTTCTTTTTCATTTCTTCTTCATCGGTGGAGGGTTCTGGTTCATCTTTTTCTTCTGTTTCTGGCACAAAGACAGTATTAACCCAACCATCCTTTAGAACAAACTGAAATTCCCTTGCCTCTCTCAAAATCCTCTTCTGAAGTGTCGTCAAGATATTATCACTATATCGGATTGCCCCACGTGTCCATATACCTGTAGCCTCACAGAAATCTTCGAGAGGTGGGGTATATTTTGACTTCAAGTGTCCAATGGCAACAACTGATTCTTCTTTTCCATTGATTGTCTCTGTAGCTTCTGTGAAGTGATACCGGAGAGCATAAGGAATACTCATTCCTTTGTATTCTCCTTGACTGATCTCTACTAAGACTAAAAAATAATCATATGGAAATTCCCCTGTTGAACGGCGGATAGTTGGAGGTTTATCTTTTGAGGCAGGAAATCCCGACACTTTTCCCCAAAACATACCGTTTACGGGGTGCATATTGAGCATCTTGTCCTTTTCTTTGGTAAGTTGCACAATAAACTCCCCTCCGGTTACATGCTCTGGACAATCCTCTTTTGCTAAGACGAAAGTCTTGCTTGGGCTTTCGTCTGTACCTTTGGTTACAACTTGAACTTTTGTCTTGCTCTCATTTAGTCGCACCTTTGCAATTACTGGCGATCCTGCAAAATCTGATTTTATTCTCTGCGGTTTATATGACATTTTCTTTAGCTCCATTTTTCCCAATCTTCGTCTTTATCGTTTGTAGTTTTTTCTGTTTTCACTTCTTTTTCTAACATTTCCTCCTCTAATTTGTCGATACAATACCTCATTCCTCTTGGAGTAAGAATAGTTGATATGGGAGGGGCGCCATTGTCAAGTTGCATCTTCATTATGCTGTTAGCATTGTAAATAAACTCCTGTGTCAATGGCACTTCCACTACTATCAAAATGTCCTTTGCTATTAATAATGGATTGGAAGGTTTATATGCCCTCCGATCTGGTTGTACATGCAACCATGAAAATGTTACTGGATAAGTTGCAACTGCTTGATCTGCCATGAATTTTATTTCTCCATTTCTTTTAGCCAGCTTACAGTAAGTCTAATCCATGCCATATAAAGATTGATTTCATCATCAGTATATCCATTGTTTTTTCCAATATTTTCTCCATCCTTTAGCCACTCATCATATGTATGCCTTTCACATCCAATACTGATGTATCCCCCTGCGGCGACGGCATGATGTTTGCCAAAATATCCTGTGGCGAATATACCTGATGCCCCACTCAAATTTGCCTTACTCAAATTTGCCTTACTCAAATCTGCCTTACTCAAATCTGCCTTACTCAAATCTGCCTCACTCAAATCTGCCTTACTCAAATCTGCCCCACTCAAATCTGCCTCACTCAAATCTGCCTCACTCAAATCTGCCCCACTCAAATCTGCCCCACTCAAATTTGCCTCACTCAAATTTGCCCTAACTCCCACTGTTTGATTGCTCGTAATCCAAAGAGCATGTTTAACTAGGTTTTCATTTATTTCATTTGCATTCATATTGATCTCTCCATCACTACAAATTTATTGTTTCACCTTTTAATACTAAAACTTTAAGTATCCTGTTTCAAAATCAATGAGATCATCATTGACAGGCAGAACTTCATCAAATAAGGTGGCTATCTGCTTATGATCTGGTTCAATTTCATCCAGCCTACCCCAACAATAAATCTCAGTCAGACAACACAAATCCAGCAAATAATCACCAGAGATGATAACATGTCGTGCAAATGAATAAAGAGGTTTCCCTTCGTGATTATATTCAATTGGCTCACCAGGAATGGCCAAAAACCTCTTTTCATTATCATTCTGCCAAGAATCTTTTGCCACAGGTTCAGGTTGCACCGCAAAGTACACCTTATCTTGCACATAAAGTTTTCCTGCAACCTCTACCGAGTGATAAACTTTACCATTATGTTCAATTGTTTTTTTCATAATAAACCTCATTTCTTTCTTTTTGTTTCAATCCACACCCCCCGTGTGGGGAGTGACCATCCTTACTATAGCATAAATTTATCATAATAAGATTAAAGGTCAATTAAGATATTTGCTCTTTGCTTTGTATGCCTCTTTCTAATTTGCAGATCATCATATCCAATAGAAATTAATTCTTGCAATAAACTATCATATTCTTTTGGTGTTGCAAGGATGGTTAGACTTAGCAGACCGCAATAATCTGCACCATTATGTTGCCCAACATTCATATAACTGGCCACATAATTATGAGTTTTATCCCATAATTCATCAGGAAAGAAAGCAATAATATCTCCATTATCCTTGAATTTTCTGAATATTACTTTAGTTGCCATTTTATTTTCCTCATATTTTCATGAAATTTTTACTGGAACAGACACTTCCCAATTTTCTTTCAGCAATTTTCGATATGTTTTTGCAAGATCACAATATTGAAATTCCTCAGGATTGATCTTATGTCCATTGCTTTTAAGTATTCTTAATTCTCGTTCTACTTGATCTTCAATCAATTTTACTTCTTTACGGATATTCCACCTAAATTCTAAAAGTTTTTCAAAAATCTTATTACAGTCACATAGTGGATTAAACCATATTCCACTGTGGAGACAATCCTTTTTATGTATCTTAATAATACGATTATTAAGATAGAACCCAGGATATTCCCACCATTCAAGTGCATCTTCAAATGGATAAGGATATGAATATTCAATGAAATCTAATGTATATGTGCCAGAAATATATGTTGGCTTAAATAAACATTCTTTGCAGGTAAAATATGATTTTTGGTGATCCTTATTATCATAATCTACTTTATCTTGGAATGTTTCACTTTTATAACAGATTTGGCATATTACGGTTGTTTTACTCATGCTAACCCTCACTGCATCACATAATGTAATTCACTCAGTGATCTTGTAATTGCAACATATTCGATATTACGCTCTTGTTGTGCCGCCCATTCCTGCTTAGATTTCATAGCCATAGGGTGAGGCATTAGATCAGGACGTAGAATAAATACTCTTTTTGCTTCCAATCCTTTAGCCTTATGAATTGATGAGAATGTTACACCCTCAATTTCATCTGCAAAAATGGCTGTAATTTTTGCAAATAAATCTTCTACTGTTTGAACATCCTCAGTCAGGGCAAAAATTGTATCTACTTTATCTTCCATAACTGTAATGAGGCTAAACTTCTCTTGTTTTGCTAATCGTTCTGATTCGACGCCTCTGTATTCAACTAATTTATCAATAAGATCAGAAACATCAGATGCTTTCATTTTCTTTATCAGTGCTGTCAATCCTTGACCTATGTCCCTACCTTTTACTTGTGCTTTAATTCCTTTACGGATCAAAGCAAAGCAAGGTTCAATAAGTGGCGCATTTGTGCGACATAAAATCATATCTTCTGGTTTATACATATCAAGTGCAACTTCATCTTTGATTGAATCTATTATCCCATCTTGCGCCCAATCAGCATGTTCTATATTGATGTAAGGAAACTTTGATTTTACCAATTCTACAATGCTCTTAGGATTACGATAAGTTATAGATAAGGGTAATGTATCAGCCTGTAGCCGTTCTATCATATTAGGAATTGCACTAGAATCCGCCCCCCTAAAAGCATAAATAGATTGATACCGATCACCACAACCTACTATGCAACCATGCTCATTGACACTCATGAGTGCTAGTTCCATCTGGACTTTATTTGTATCCTGAAGCTCATCTACAAATAAAAAATCAAACTTATGAGCATTCATCTTGAAATGCACTGGAAAATAGCACATATCTTCAAAGTCAATCATTTCTTGCCATGAACATGATTCTCTCATGGCATATTGAACGCACTCAATTACATCATCAGAAAAGTTTTTATAATCATTTGACAACTCAATATTGTGATAAAAAGCCAACTCTAAAATATTTTCACCTGTTGCATCTAAGAGGTTAGCTTTTAGCAATGAGATAATCCTCTTCACAGGACTAAACAACCATCGTTGTGTCTTATAGCGGTAATTTCCTTTCAAAATTACTTCAATCTTATCTGCATTTAATTGAAGTTTCCTGCCGATATTATCCTTGCAGATTGATAATCCTAGCGCATGATAAGTTTTTGCTTGAATATTCTCTGGAAGTCTGGATTGTAATTCAGTGGCAATGTGTTTATTGAAGGCAACATAAATCCCCTCTAATGCTTTAGGAATATATTTCAATGCTTCAATTCCTGTGGTAGTTTTGCCACTACCAGCAACCGCCTCAATAATTAGGCTGTGCCTAATTTGGGGAGCATCAAAGTATTCCATATTTGAGGTTGCAGTTCTGAACCAATCAAACACTGCACTTTGGTATCTACTCGGTGTAAATTTACTCATTTCTGTATTCCTTTTTTGCACAGGTATATCCATCAATATAGCCACTCAACCAAACAGACGCCTCACGTATCCCTAATGCAGTGAATAAATATATA
>MFNH01000017.1:18217-18414 GCA_001781995.1 Candidatus Levybacteria bacterium RBG_16_35_11
ATCTGGATAGATAACGGATCAAACCCCAGCGGTTTCAACATCTTGAATACCCCGCGCAGATGCCGGGATAATTTCCCGGTATGCCACATAGCGCAATCGTGCCTGGAGATCACGTTTTCCAGGCACAATTGCACAGCGTATTCCAGAGTTGTATCGTCAACGTCCGCGACTTCGCTATTGAGGTTGACGGAGAATGA
>MFNH01000017.1:18577-21615 GCA_001781995.1 Candidatus Levybacteria bacterium RBG_16_35_11
ACAGTTTTATATTTATATTTCATTCTGTACCCCACTCACTAGGTGATGGTTCATGTTCTACATAGGTTGCACTCTTTAATTCATATTTCGTGCAAACCTTGAAAGCCAGATCAAAATATCGACCTGGTATGTTATCTTCACTCTCATAATCATTAAAATGAGAGCAGGCATCTTCAGCAAGTGATGTGTCATTTACTTCACCTGTTTTGGGATCAACATGATCTTGAATATTCTCATTCATATACTTGCAGATTATTCCATCTGTAATCATATTGCACCTCAAATATTCTCTTGCACTATATAAGATTTATTATATACATTGCAGATTAATACATTATAAAAATCAGCTAATAATTCCATGAATTTGTGTCTTTAGCCAGTCAGATAATTCTATTGCAGTATGGTTATTAATCCACCGTGATTGCACGTAAATTAGCACAATGTTGTGTCTCTTGCAATATTGTGCTTTTAGTTCGTCATAACTTTCCATCTTACCTGCATAGTGCCAAGAGTGAGAGCCATCTACTTCTATTGCACATTGGTTGCAGTTTATTTCAAAATATATATCAAGATATTGGTGGATGTCTTTTGCAATGTCACTATCTATCTGGTACTCTAATTCTAGCAGATCAGGACACAATAAAGATACCGCCTCTCGTGTCAATGCCTCAAGAGGCGTAGGGTTAGCACGTCTATAAATTGAAGCAAGAGAGGCGGATTTTTTGCCTCCTCTCTTGCATTCATCTGTAGTAAATTTATGCTTCAACGTTCTCGAATTCGAATACAATAAAGCGCAATTCCTCACATCTATCACTACATGACCACTCTAATTGACGTGGAATGTATTTTTCAAAGTATTCGTTGTCTGTATCACCCTCTTGTAAGGTAAGAAAACTTAATGAACTAAAAATGCTTTCCTCACTATCAACACAGTGTAAAATAGAAGGTGAGAAATCATCACCTGAGAAGATCAGTTCATTATTGTCATAGAATTCATAATATAGCTTGTCTCTTAGGATGCCCATCTTTATGTATGATTCACCCCACCATAATAATAACTTAAATCCATTTTGCGACCACTCAGTTAAAAATGATCTTTCAACATTATCTTTACATTCAGGTTCATTTAACATTTTACGCCTCAATTCTTATTCTTTTCCTTACAATTTTGTGCGAATATTGAGGTTCATTCTCACAATACTCTTTTAACCTTAATCTGGCTTCCCTGAAGGTATCCTCAGAATGCACCTCTTCCCAACCATATTCGGGAACATAACGTGCCATAATCTTATATTCATCTTTTGTTCTTCTTATGTAAGTCATGATCTATTCTCCATTTTAATCAATCCAAAAAGTACCACAAGCTGTACAATGTAATCCACAAGGAAAGTCATTGATATATAGCTTAATTCTGTGTCGATTCACGTCCATATCCCCATAGGTACATCCACCTGCTGTGTATGCCTTCTTATACATATTTTCTACCTCTATCTCACGATTCACGGTCGAGGGTATAACCAACACTGGATTATCACTAACAAGATAATTTACTCTTGTGCATCCACACCAGTCTGATGACATTCCACAAACGGAGTAAGTATAAGAATACTTGATTGTTTTATCAAGGAATAGATTATCTGGCTTCAATTCGACCTTGAAGGTATGGCCAGAAAATTCCTCGTTATCACCACTACCATTATATGTATCAATAATGGCAATCATAGGATTAGTAAATTGGATTGTATTCTTACCTGATAAGTTTAACATTTCCTCTATATCGCCTTGAAAATACACCACTAATCTACCTCCATAACCAGCATTTGTTGTAAGTGAGGCAATCAATTTGTCATATTTATCATCAGTAATTTGTAAGGTATCTTTTATTAATCCTAGCCATTCCTGATAATATTCGCTGTCACTTGATTCCGCCCATAATTCCGGCACGTCTAACCCAAGATCATAAAATATTATGGGTTCAGATGTATGTCTGATTAGATCATCTAAAACATTAGATTCATCATGATCATAAAGGTACTCAATAATTTCTTCTTTATGTTTTTCAATTGCATGGTCAGGATATTTATATGCCCAATGTAAATCTTTTTTAAGTCCATCTAAATAGCCATCAATACCATAATCAGATGACTCAAAATACCATTCATCTATCTGCTCATATAAACATGATTTATCCTGAGTCTGGATTGCATTTTGCACTAAGTCAAGGTACTCATCTAAACTATCCCGATAATCAGTGTAAATTAATTCTACTCTCTTGGGCAGACATTCTTTAATTTTATTCGGTATCATTATAATATCCTCTCTTTTTTGACATTGTAAATTTATTGCAGTATTAAGGTGTGAACCCTTCCAATTCTGAGGCGATAAAACATGAAAATAATATTGCAGTAAAGATTAAGATACAAACTACCCACCATAACAATCCACGAACCAAGTCACTTTTTATATACATTATCTTCACCCTCTCTATATCGGTTATAAGTATTGAAGATTATCCCTAATGTAATCCCAAAACACATTAGGGATAATCCAAATAAAATCACAACAATAATGTCACTTAATTGTGACATTACTTACCTTTTATCCTTACCATATCTGGAACATGGTCAGGATAGAATTGTTTGACAAACAAATATGCCAGGTGATACTCAGGAGGTTGTTCATTCTTATAATCCAAAATGCAATCGCCTGCATTTCTATTTACACCATCTGGACTATAACGATGGTTGAAATGAGTATATACTTGATCTAACCATGCACTGTCCGGTATATCCTGAGAATGTCGTGCTTTCCATCTAGCAAGCAAAAAAGCGGAATTCCATCGTACTCTTGGAGGTAAATATTCAGCTCCTTTGGCACTAGATAAACTATACATTTCCATGCAACGGCCACCTCTATATTCCTCTATGCACCAATTATGCTCTGGATGACCAAGAGGACATAAAAATCCTCCCATTCCGCTGTTTACTAAATAATAATTACTTGCGCCTTGTTTGACTAAAAATTTCTTTTCCATTATT
>MFNH01000017.1:21624-22880 GCA_001781995.1 Candidatus Levybacteria bacterium RBG_16_35_11
TTCTGTTATTGCTTCAATTTATGACAAATAGTGAGTTACATGGGCATAAAACGAACTTAAATTATAGGGTTGGGATGATTCAGTAAAATAAGCATTGATATATTCACCATTATTTATTTCTACTATTGCTCCCGTTATATCTTCAGCATATTTAGTTAATCCAAAGTATCCGATTATTGCCTCAAGGTCTTGACTTTCCGTAACATAAGTATATTTGTTACTTAATAAATGACGTAAAGTTGTGCCAGGATATACTACCGACATAGTTATACGTTTACCTGAGGGAGCAAATTTACTTTCATAAGGAAATAAGCTAAAGTTAATTCCAAAAGAATTAAATTGTTTATGTTCGGGTTTAATGCTACCTTGATAATATGAGCCAACATACCATTGACCTTTTATGTTACTAAACGGTCTATAATTACCCGCATCATAATAAGCATGAAATTTATGAGGCATAATCCCCAAAAGGTAAAGACCATGAACTGTATAGTTCTCTTGTGATTTTGCCCCTGCTAAAGGTGATCTATCTTGATAATATTCCACCCCTCTATACCAACATTTACCTAATCGTACTGTGATTATCTGAGTATCATAACATGACACAGACTTAAGCCAGCTTTCAACGTCTGTCATCTTGTATTTACTAATCCATTCCCGATGTATTCCATAAACATCAGTAAAGTAACCATCCTCATGGTTGTCATAGTCTTTTATGTTCATTTTCATTGTATTATCCTTCCTTTTTATAATTATAGATATATTATTTCACCAAATTTATAAAATACAACCTATTTATGAGAATTGTGAGAAAATATTAATTTATTGCAGTGACTCAAAAAACATAAACTTTGCATCAGAAAAAATTTATTGCAGTATTAATATGTTTGTACAGTGAAGTACCAGCTTGCCATATATCTGTGATCTTATTACAGGTAGATTATTAGCCAGACATATCCCTACTAATAAGACATTATAGGTAAGATTATGTATATCTTGGCATATGCTTAATAATATGATATGGGTGATCTGACACAGAATCACGTCAATATATGCCATGTTCGAGACAATATTTATAATTTTCATAGAGGGAAGTCTCTTCATATAATATGTTGTTATTCTATGGCTATTTTTAGTTTACACTGTGTAGATTAAAATCAAAATCGAGTGACATTTTTATTTTGTCACTCGATTTTGATTTTAATCTAATCTTGCCAGTGAGGAAGGTAACCTGTTAGCTTATGTTTTGGGCCACC
>MFNH01000017.1:22909-24114 GCA_001781995.1 Candidatus Levybacteria bacterium RBG_16_35_11
TCAATTAATTTCGTTAGTGCCTCTTCAAATTTGTCGTGTGGTATCCTTATCTTATGATCTGAATTGATGTAATTCAGATGGAATCCGGTCGTGGTACTCCAAACATTTTCACTAATCGTCAACTTTCCGCATAATCTGAAGGCGATACAAGTCTTGTATGAAAAATAGAATTCGAGATTATCCCCCAATTCGATTGACGTAAAATTATTGTCTCTCTCTAAGGTAATCATATTAGTTATCCTCTCCAATTAGGTTATACCTTCGTAGGGTTACACGTGCTAAATCATTGATAAGTAACATCACTGGTAATGCTGTGAATTTCAGTATTTCGCCTTCTCGAACTGTAAAATCTTCGTTATGGTTAGATTCGTGAGCATGACTCGTTTCATGAATTGCCAGGTGCCAAATATATATGATTAGTGCCTTTTTATCGTTTATTTCTACCAAGCTCTTTGGATTAATTAAATAATATACCTCCATATTCTCAGTGTAACGACAGGCATTCATATCTTCACTGTCAGTAATCCCGATGTAAAATTCCTCACTTGCGCATAACTGTAATAATTTGCCCCACACCCTCATCAATATACGTTCGTTTGTGGTTAGATTCTTCCTGTTTGCGCTGTGCAACATAACCTTTGTGCTATCTACTGGACGTAAAGAGGCAATTAGTCCATTTATTCCCGTGTCTATCTCAATACCTTCCTCAGGTTTAGATGGTTGTATCCGGTAATTCGATAACGTTTCATATATTCCGTTAATTTTCTCTCCCTTCTTATTTAAGACTCTGAATTTCTCTTTTTTATTTGCCAATTTGCGCATGGTTGAATGCTTATCTATTCCGTAAGTATTAATTTGCTCCTGGATTATATTTTTGACGCCAGTCTGACTCAATGCCTCCCTTGACATGGTGAAAGGATAGCTTGGTGATTCAGGTAATTGACTTGTTTTTACATCAATTGTGCAATTTATTTTTTTGTTGGAATATTCCCGATGTAGAAATTGGACTAACCCATTCAAACGATAAACACTATAATCCTCAACTTGCCATGTCGTATAATCCAGCATAGTTAGAGAGATAGCTTTACACAGATTAATTGTATACTCAGTCTCGTTATCAGTTAGTGCATAGTCTGATTTGATCTTGCCTTGATCTATAGTGCATATATGATCATTAATGGTTAAGTCTACATTGATTTTTCCAT
>MFNH01000017.1:24161-28344 GCA_001781995.1 Candidatus Levybacteria bacterium RBG_16_35_11
TATAACGTATCCTCTCTATTTTTTCCATAGTCATATCTCAGGATGATTTTTGTCCCTGCCATCGGATTATCAACGATTTTCGGGCCCGTATCAGCCTCAACCATGTGCGAGTCAATATACAGATTATTTGTCCAACATTGCCAACGCTCACAGATAAACAAACTAGCTTTGGCTATTCCGAATCCTCCAACATTATCAGTTCCAGACTTTTGTGATTCACCGAGACACAGAAATTTGTTTACTAAAATATCATCAGACATGCCTATGCCATTATCAATACAAGTAACTGTTATTGTCTTATCTATATCATTTACCCGTATTGATACCTGGATCGATCCTGCATATCTTGGCTTGTCAAGCTGTAAAGCTTTTATGGCGTCTCGACTATTTTGTGCCAATTCACGGCAGGCAATAGTCACTGCATGATCTGAGTAAAGCTTACGTCCTAACAATTGAAACATCCTACCAGATACTTTATATCCCATGCTTGTTACATCCTCTCATTTTGCCTAAAAATTGTGTCAATAACCGCCTAATCCTAAAGTTATTTTGATCTTATGTGAGCAAGCATTCTATAGAACAAAAAAATTAGAATGCCATATAAAATCCAACCAAAGTTATGAAATAAAAAACTTGTGATCTCTTGTTCAGTTATCATCATTTGTTTTATCAATCTCCATTCTGTTTTATGTTGTTTAGTTTACTCTCATCAGACCGGCTATATTTTCCGGTTACGTCCTCACTAAGATTATTTTTATCGGTTAGTGAAGACGTTTCGAGTAAGTTATATGTTCATTATGTATGCTTTCAGTTCAACCCATATTATTCCTGGCAAATTATTGTATAGTGCACGTGCAATTTTTTCTGCCTCAGATATGGCGATTTTGTTGATTTGGACTGACATTGATGATGTGGGGGGAATGACCTTAGTAACATTTATAGTTACTCCCTCTACATCCTCTCCACGTGCTTTATAAGTTGTAATTTTTATTGTCATTTTGTTCATTTCTCCTTCTGAGTTATACATTTGCTACATCAACATTCCTTATAATCTCATAATTAATAACCATATTTTGATGTATATCAAAATGGTCAAGAGCTACATTTAGCAATTCACTATCTGTAAAGTCTTGTACATGTCTGGCAATCAAATATGATGTTTGTGTGTGTACCTTATCTTCGTCTAAAGTAAAGCAATGTATGTAAAAGATTATTACAATGTCGGATGTTGTCATATTCTCACCTCAGGTATGTTTTGAGTTATGCTTACCTCTGCTAATAACTTTCCTTCCAATGATACATTATTTATTTGTAATGTCTTATCAGCCAACATTGGTAATATTTCTGGACTATCAGCCTTCATACTTGTTCTAATCAGTGCATAATAATCATGGTTATAACAATCTTCGTCTGTCACTGTGACTATTACCAGATAGGTTATCTCAGGTGATACTACAGGCAATTCTAACCATGCTTTATATATAGCCTGTACTTCATGCAATCTACCAACATAGTAACCTTTGCGGTAATCATCATCACTGCCATATTCGGATAAATTAAGTTTACATTCAGTGACTTCATTCTCTAAATAGATTACCCATTCACTTAGCATCTTGTCATCCATCATGTTATCCTCTCTCTCTAAATAATAGAATGTACGTTCTAACAATTGGAACGTTATTGTTATTCCTCTTTCTTATGGTAATTTTTCAATGCTATCCTCAGTAATTCGGTAAGAATCCCCGTTAGGCGTGGACAAAAAGACAAAATACATCAGATGTCCACATAGCACACGATTCTTATGTAATGTTCCCCGGATTGACTTAACCACCTTGTCCAGATGGATTGTGTCCGGCAATTCTCTGGTTATAGTCTTATAACCAATCCGCCCAAAATATCCGTCCCCTAAATGCTGTGTAAATTTTACCTTGTAACTCATCTTATTATCCTCTCTCTCTCTAAATAATCAGAATATATGTTCTAACAATTAGAACATTTTTGCTTTCAATCTTCTCACCTTACCCCACGGATTACAAGGCAATTATGAGAAATATGAGTAATAATTAATCTAACATATCCGTCAGGTTACTCCACTAACCAGACTGGTATTATCAGGCATAGGAGCACTAACCTTATGATAATCCTTATAGCTTTCCTTTTGTTCGTTCTGTGTATGGTCATTGGTGGGATCGCCGGATGTATCTTATCAGATATGGATGATAGGATACACCTGGAGTGACACAGTTATATGCCAGTTACCAGCATGGTTACACCGTGTACAACCTACCTTACTTATATAATCTTATATATCAGGTATATTAGATTGTTGCATTGTGTATATCATCACAATCAATCTATATAATTATGGTATCTTTAGGAATTAGACCTTATTGGTAGTACATAATAATCTAGGAGAATACCTAACGCAGAAAGAGCGAGCGAGCACACGCACGTATGCACCCATACATTTTTTCTAATTTTCTTCTCATTTTCCCCCTTATATATAATATTGACATCCCTCTGGTCTTATGATAAGATATTTGAACATTAAAGAGGATAAAATGACACATGTCAAACGAATTATTATCGGGGCTTTTACAATGATGTTTCTATCAGGAGTAGGATTAGTCATATACGGTATGATTAAGGTTGTTCAATTATTTGAGCTTGGGCAATATATAATTGCTGGTGTATTCATATTACTTATATGCTACTTCATAGGAGCAATGTTGGAGTTGTTAGAATGATGCACCTAAAAAGATTAGGACTTGGTATTTTGATGGCATTTTATTGAGAGATAAAATATGATTGATCTATCTACATTTACTCAAGAAGAAATTAGCAAGATTATTTCTGAATATTCAAAGACATCAGGAGCTTTACAAGTATGGAGTTCGTGGGTAAATATGATGAAGGCTCAAGGTAGAGATATAAAAACAGAATATCTGCTTTGGAGTATACTTCCTGAGAGGGATAAACAACTTGACGCTAAGATTGCTTATGACGTAATCGAAGATTTCTTTTCCTGGCTACAATGTTTCTATGGAGATTATGATGAATAATACAAATTATGCTGACATTGTAATCACCAGATACAAGTTACCCCTGGATAGACATTACTGTACCTATAAATGGGAGGGAAAAATAACTTATCCTGTTATACTTGACCCTCGCTGGACTGAGATAGATAAATTGCCATTTCCACTGAAATGTATCGAAGAAAACTATTCTCATAAGAATGTATATATTCGTAAGGATGCAGGATTTGGTCTTTGGTGGAGATGGGTAACATTGAAATACTGGTTGAAGCAGAAAATAAACCCCATCTATTATCGCTTGATGATAACAGCTATGGTATGGGGTTTAGCCTATGTAGATCAAGGTGCAATACCATCCTGGAGAGATTTAGGAAAGAAACCTCGATATAAATAAGATAATATTAGGTAAATAAATGGAGAAAATATAATGACACAAATTAATGATCCAACAAAATTTTGTGGCTACTGTAATAAGTGGGTAACAGAAACCCATGATACTTTATGCCTTATTTCTGAATCCAACATTCAATATTGGAAAAATCTGTATCTTACAAGTATTGAAAATTATGAGAATATTAACAAAGAATTATGTACTATCTTGAGAAGACCGTATGGAAAAATCTCTACCAACAATGCTCTGAAATTAATCAAGGAGAGAGAAATAGAAGTTCTTGACCTATTACAAGAGGCTCTAATAGCTTATGATGAGTTCTTCAAAGAAGGTAGTTTCAATTGTCATGTTGATAATCCAGCATGGCTACAATTGGCAAATGTTATGTACTCAATAAGGGTATATCTTCATGAAAAGGCGACCTGAGAAAATATCTATTCTACTCTAATCTGATCCTAATCTTCTCTGTATAAGGATGATGTAAAATAAGATCAGGGATATAACAGTGAGCATGAATAACTATCTATTCAATAACTCAACGGAAAGAGTAAGAAGCAGTGTGCGGGTTCAACTCCCTGCTGAGAGTTATCTCTAGCTTCTCTCACTAACACGGTGTATAACTATGAATAACATCTACAGGTCGGGTAACAATAATATAATAATCATCTGTAATTGTGAAAGCATCGAACATCAAGTTCAGATTACTTATGATGAAAGACATGATGAATTTCTTATGACTTTCCATTTACAGTAT
>MFNH01000018.1 GCA_001781995.1 Candidatus Levybacteria bacterium RBG_16_35_11
AGAAGGCTACGACAGGAAAAAGATTATAGAAAATGCCTATCACGATATCGATAACCTGATTGAAAAGAACAAAATAATTTACTTAGAAGGCACAAAACCAAAGAAGTATAAAATAGTATCAAGAGATACCAGCGATTTGGGATAAGAGTATCTCATTCTCTATTTTTATTAACAAGACAGCTACATTATCTTGCGTCGTTCTTGCGTGTCGTGGTTCTGTTGAGAAAAGTCTAAGACTTTTTTGTTGAATCCTTCCTCCCAATAATAGGTTTCTGTGGTTTTTTTATTTTGCCTGTATAAAAGGCATTTAGACCTATAATTATTATACTAAAAAATGTAACTACATCAATATTAAAGGGTGGAAAGAATGTAACTTCTATAATAACTAAAAAGAAAGCACCGACCCCATTTGCCAAGGCTAAACATTCAATTAACTGCCCCTTCCATACAGAACGCTCGCTGCGATAATAAAGAGCCAACGCAAGAGCGAAAAATGGCAAGTATATTACAGTTTGTAATAAAGAAGAATCCATGAGTACACCTGTCAGGAGTTATTAAATCTGGTTGCTTTATTTAAATTTAATGACATTTTCTCCATGCGTATTTTTCTATTTCATTGGTTGCCCAATGTGGAAGCCTTATCGGGCTGGTTTTGTATTCCATAGGTAGCTTGATTATCTCTTAGGTAATAATAAGTCTAACGAGGTGTACTAATTGACAACGACTGTAAATGGTTTTGTATCTGAAAAATGGGAAAAGGTTTATCAAACAATACCCAATGATGGTTCAACTATTCGATTTAAAGAGATATCAGAAAAACTCCCTACATTCTCTCGTTCAACAATAAGCGCAGCACTTGATTGTTTCTGTAATATAGGATATGTTCATAAAAACATTAAGAGTAAAAAAAACGTAGAGTATTCAAGAACCTCTATAATACACGAAGCAACAAATATTCCGTTTCATCGCCGTATGCTTTTAGAGATGAAAAACAAAGGCTGTCGATGTCAAGATTGTAATGATTCTCTATCAATCGTCCAAGCAGGCGCTTTTAATATTGGTGCGACTCTTCTTTATTATAGGTTATTGAAAATGTTGGATAATTACGCAAAAGAGCCTAATGAAGAAAAAAGAATATCCAGCCTTAATAGAACGCTTCAACTTGATTATATCCCGATTTTAAAAAGTTTAATAATGTCACTAATTGACGATATCGGACTTCAAGACAATGTCCTTGAGGAACTGTTTGAAATACACAAGACGCAGCATTTCCCAAAAAAAAGGAATAAACGGAGCTGCGCCCGTATGTTGAACAGGCAATTAAAAAAATTAAAAAGTGATTAATTTTTCTCTTCTAATAGCTCCATCCCGCCCATCTTGATAAATTCCTGTGCTCAGTCAGATGATTGCATCCAGTTTGCCACTTTTATCGACCAGATTTACCATAATTATCATATGTACGATTATATTTAGGCGGCGATTCACCTTCTGTAGGCACATAAGATTCTATTGCCTCTTGAATTAAATCGAAATCGTTCGCTGTGATTTTTATAATTGCCTGTGGTAGAAGCAGTTTATTTTCGAGGGGTTCAGACAAACAAAGAGACCTAACTTTTACACATTTATCTGGAGTTGTTATCCACTTGACATCTATTCTATTAAAAAACAGAACTTCACCATAAGGTTTTTTTTCAGTATAAGGTCGTCCACCAACAAGTATTAATCTGAATTTTTCATCGACTTTCCAATAGCGTTTTTTGCTTATTATTTCTCCTACAGCACATATTGTTCCTGGACTCTTCATTGCGATTACTCCATCCCCTTTATTCATCGCTATCCATTTTTTTACTTCACTTAACTCTTTTCTCTCCAAAGGTTCTTTATATTCTTGTAAGTATTCTCGCTTAATCTCGTCTAAGTTTTTGCTTAAATCAATTTCACCCCAACCAACTGCAATACAGGGTGGTTTTTCTTTTTTGCATAAATCAAACAGATGTTCAGAATTTGCTTTTCCATTTATAACAACCCGTCCTAACCGAACCCGCAAAAAGTTTTGAACCATTGTGTTTCCTCCTTAATTCACACACTTAACTACTCGGCAGGGTTATAAAATCCCGCCATGCAACAGTTGGGTTTAGATAGTTAAAAGTCCCGACAACGCAACACAACCCATTTTAGAAAAATTTTAATATTACTTTGATAATTGTATAATATCTTTATAATAAACAAAATAATTTGTATGTATATCATTGTCACTTATGGCATCTTTGACATCAACGAGTTGTCTTTTACATCATCTACTTACCATCCCTCAGTAAAAGCAGGATGATAATTTCTATAACTGTCATGGACTTGCTCAAAGTCTTCGCCAACCTTTTCGTAATGCCTTTCTTTGACTCTCATCGAATGCCCAGAAGCGACAGAACTGAGTTTTCTGCTACCACCTGCATTATCATGCTGCCTCTCACCTGCTTCCCTAAGACCCATTAACGTCACTAAATGCAAAGGTCTTCCATCAACATAGTGTTTCTTGACTTTCTGGATGCTCAAAAGGGTTGCATAACGATGGATTTGCATTTTGAACCATGCCAAATCGGCGAACGGCTCGCCGTCTTTATTGACAAAGATTTTTCCCTTTTTTCGATTGGATACCAGGGTTCTTATCATTTCATTGGTGTTATCTGTTAAAATTGCTGTTCTTGGAATACTTGATAGATATCGTTTGTGTTTATTATCCCATTTCTGCTTAACCCTTACTGCCGTAACCATCTTCTGATTTCTATCCCAGTTTTCAATCTCCAGGTTCATGACCTCAAAAGGTCTTAATTGACATTCATAAATCAATCGGAAGAAGGTTTTCTCCCTTAATGGAATGATAGAGCTGGTGCAGATAATCTTACACTCTTCTTTATTCATACCCCTGTGCAGAATTGGCTCGGTTGTGAGTAACTTACTGTTTGTTAAATTGCCACCTTTTTGGTATAAAATTGGCTCTAAAATAGGGGTGACATTCATAATTTAGTTCCTCTTTGATACCTGAAACAGTAAGTCCATGAAAAAGGAATCTCAAACATAATATCCTTAAATTCCAGTCTCAAGAACAGCCATCGCCTGCTTCATTTCATTAAGTGAAAAATTATACTTGCTTAACAGGTGTTTTAGTCTTTTAACGAGCAGGTCTATATTTTCGGTTGATTTAGGCGCAGCATTCTGATTACTGCAACCCATTTTTGCAGATGTCTCAGGGCTTGCTGGCACTTCAGGTTTTGAAACGATTTTTCCAGAGTCAGAAGAAGCTGATTTTGTTCTTACTGCTTTTTTAGCATCATAGCCCAAAGTTTCGGCATTTTTTATGAGAATGTCGTCATCGAGTAAAATCTTTATTAGCCGAATAGCCTTCTGACGTGGGTTTTTTACCGTATCGCCACATAGTTCTTGGGCTATTGTATCGAGGGACTGTTTCTCAACTTCAATCCTGTTTTTCAGTGGCTCCGCCAAATTATTGCAGTAGGTCAATATTTTCACTCCAATTATGATATTTTTTTCTTTTCAGTAGCGGTATCAATGGTTTCCAAGTCCGATAGATTTGGATGAGCCAGCCAAGATTTCACATCTTCTGGATTCTCCTGCTTACCGACCTTCTGTGCGGTAATTGAGTTGTCCTTGTCTAAAGCAGATTTACTTCTGGAATTTTGGACTTCAGTGATTTTTGCGTCAATTTCTTTAGCCATTTTTGCGTCAATTTTGGCTTCAGGCATTTCAAATCCTTTTTCTTTCATGAAATTCTGAAATTCAATGCCTATTTCCTTTGATACCCCCACTAAAAAACTGCCTTCCTCACCCTCTTTCCCCTCATCGAAGTCTAACGGTATAGTGATATTTTTGAGCTCCTCGAACTCATAAACAGCATCGAGAAAACGATTACTATCTTTGAAACGCAGGATTAAAGCCTTTTCTTCCTGTTCCTTATCAGCAGGAGTTATTGCGATTTCCTCTGAAATTTGTTCTTTTTCGAACTTGTTTTTCATTGCCGATGCCTGATGCTGTTGAGATTTTCCAGATAATACATTCTTCTCTTCATGGAATCCCTTGAGTTCATTTGCCTGCACTGTCTTGTCTTTACATTCTTTATTCTTAATTTCCTTTTTATGCATGTTTTCCACTCCACTAATTTTTTACGGTAACGGTCTCCTCTTTTTGAGGAACGTCAGATTTTTTTACAAATCTAATTTTATACTGCTCATTTTCAAATTTCTTTATTCTTTCCCTGGTTCTTTTTCGTAACATATTTTTCACCATATTGATTGTGATTAAGCGGAGAAGGAGGTGAATGCTAATCCGCTTGGCATTATATCGAACCACCACTTTTCTCCAGCGACCTAACTGGAATGATTGTAAAAGCGGAGAAGATAGGTGGATTGTAGCTCCGCTTTGTGGCATTATCTGATTATCCATTCATATCGCCTCTACTTTCAGATTTTTATCTCCTTTAGCCTGAGAGGTGGGTAGTCTAACCCCTCCCAGGTTGACATCCGTTTCACACGCCGACAAAATCGACCTTCTTGCCCTTTCCCTGACAATTTCTTTGTCTTGGTCTGGCAAACTCTCAAATCTTTTCTTTCCAGCCCATTCTTGGGGAGTAAGCCCTTGATATCTCAGGAGGTCTGGATATTTTGAGCCGATTCTAAATCTGACTTCCTTTTCCACCTTGCATTTCACCTGGAAATCATCAGGGTCAATGTATAACTCTGGGAAAGAAGGATGCAGCGGGCAATTATTTACGGAACATTTTAGGAAGCGACTACATTCATGGTAAGGATATTTTATCAAACTTTTTCACCCACTCTATAAAAATATAAATACGCTCAATGTATATAAAATATCGCATCAGAATAAATACTTAAAGAACTCTATTTTTGTATTAGAGTTATAATAATTGTTAAAATCATTGATGTTATCATATTTTTGGATATTATGGTAAATTATACCATTATGGATTCCTATTTAATGATTTAAAAACACTATTTCTGTTATTTTGATGCATATATTTATAATATGGACAATCATAAAATTTTTATATGGAATCAAGAACTAATGTCTGCCCTTCCTGCGGATTCATTAAGGAACACCCTGAAAAAACGGTATGCCTCTTTTGTTATTGGCGAGGCAACTTCGGAACAATGAAGATGCTCACACTCGATATTCTTGACAAATCGGCAAAAAGACTTACTATAGACAAAATATTGGACGAACTCAATCGAATACCTTTCATTGGAAAAGAAGTCAAAGCTAAGAGTCTAAAGGAAAACCTAAGACGGTATAGGCAATTGGGATTAATTACGGGGAGAAAAAGAAGAGTAGTAAAGCATTATCGAGGTCGCCAAAAATTAGAATTCAAATTGACTTTAAAAGGAAAGAAAGCTCTAAAAAGATACTGGAAAAACTGGGGCATGGGATTGCTTGTTCCAATCAAATTCAAGGGCAAAACCAAGAAAATGACACAAGATTTTAAAGCAAGGGCTTCTGGAATTCGTGGAAAAATAGGTAAAGTTTATGATACATTTGATTTCATCCTACCTGAAAGAAGAAAACTCTGATGTTTGATTATGGCAAAAAGCCAAGTGTCACCAGGAACGAAGAGCATGCAACGACATCTGAGATGTCATAAAGAGCAAAGCGGGTGGACGAGATATTTTAATGGAAAAATATGTGACTCTCAAATTTACAATTCTCTCAATAACAAAATATAGCCTATGGTAAGAAAGATTGTCGGTTCTGTCGGTAATTTGTTGGGACAATGTTTGATATTGGACAATAAAGTTGTGAAACGAAATCAAATTTACTATCTTGCTCTACAACCGCTATTATCTGCTTGGAAAACTGGAAGCATGCCTTCACGAATGCGAGACCGATGTGAATGCTTGTCCCAAGTAATGAGGTGCAATTTTGCAGTTCGAGAAGAAATTAAGAAGAAATTTACACAGCTTATCCAGGAATGGCACGATTCGCAACCTAACGATAACAATACTGGTGGAAGGTTGAGGAATGAGTATTTTGAAAATAGTCACGCCTTCCACTTAATATCTTCCAGACTTATCAGTATAAATATCTATGCATCAATATTTTTATTTTAATTATCTACTACCACTTATCTACTACTACTTATAAATAGAAAAGTATAAATACTACTGAATTATAGTGAAATGTGAGGCAATGGGTATGGTTAGAGTAGTAAAAGTAAGGATAGGTAAAAGAAAAGCATATCAAACAGGTAATGGCGTTGTAATGTCTCTAACTAATTTTGTTGAGTCAGGAAAACGCTA
>MFNH01000019.1 GCA_001781995.1 Candidatus Levybacteria bacterium RBG_16_35_11
TCAGTTTCTTTATGTTCGGTCTTTTTTCTGCACTTTTTGCAAAACTTTGTTAATTTAATTTTTTCCGGCGTATTAAGTTTATTTCTGGTTGTAATATAATTTCTTCCTTTACAAACACTGCAAACAAGACCTATTTTTATTCTATGCTCTCCTTTTTTTGCCATACTTCCTCCTTTCTTAATGAGCCGAGAATGGGAATCGAACCCATGACCTAGTAATTACCAATTACTCGCTCTACCACTGAGCCATCCCGGCAGATTTTCTAGCTTTTTCAACTCTCCCATAATCCAGGGTTTTAATTTTATACTAGCCACAGTTAAAATACAAACCCCTTTTGAGGATTTGCTTTTATATGTGCCTTTTCCCTTACTAGGTATTTGAACAATTTTACCAAATTTTTTTTGTGAAATTCTAAGTTCATTTGCCCAATACTTCTTAACCTCTGTTGGGTTACTATCGTTAAAGCAAATGACTTGACATAGCAATTTATGCTCTTTTAATTGGCAGAGGTCTAAAAGAAATCTTATAAAAGTTTTAATAATTTCAGGATTACTATTGGTAACTCTAACCAAGTTTTTCGATGTTTTTTCTCCTTCTCCCCAATATATTCCAAGACCCAATCCGAGCAAAAACATCTCCTTAGTATTTAAACCTGTTTTGATCTTGAAGGGATCACCATTAGGGTTAGATTTAAGGTAAATGGCTTCACTAAGTCCTCTCCTTTTTAAATCGTATTTATCCATCCAATAAACAACTTTATGAACAGAGCAGGAAAGAAGTCTTGCCATGTCAGTCATAGAATTTCCATCTTCATATAGTTTTTTTAGATTATTCTTGGAGAAGTCGGTCTGATCAAAAATGAGAATAGCTAGTTATAGCATATGATTAGTTATTGGGAAAATCAAGCACGAAATTGTGCTGGAGGAGGGAATTGCACCCCCGAAGTCCTTTCGGACGCTTGATCTACAGTCAAGTGCGATTGCTACTCCGCCACCCCAGCCGATGAGCCTCCAAACAGAATCGAACTGTTGTCAACGGTTTACAAAACCGCCGCTCTTCCATTGAGCTATGGAGGCAAAACAACGAATTAATTTTATCAAATGAAAATACTCGGAACAAGCCCTGAAGCAAGGGAGGATTTATTCTGATAATAAATTCATCTTTGGTATCGAGTTTATTAGTATTTCCCCGGACGATTAACTAGGTGGGCTAAGCGCTTCAGCCACAGCTTAACGCAATTTGCCCTGTCCTCGCCAATTTGGCGAGTACCTCACATCCAGTGAACTTGTAGAGGAAAAATCTCTAACTAACTCTAATACCAAAGAACATCTTAAGTATATCAATCTATATGCGTTTGTCAAGCTTTAAAAAAGAAAACTTGAATGTATATTTTAGGTGTTCAATTACCTTAAAATGATCTTGAAAAAGAAGCTAGTTAAAGTCCCAGCAAACGTTCTGCGAAAATTAAAATATTAAAAATAAACTGCCCTAAAGAAAATCCTCCAAACGGAAATAGCAATAAAAAGAAAATTATAAAAAACCCTATTGACCCCAAAGATAAATAAGCAACGGAGAGACCCTCGGGTAAAAGTAGTGCAAAAACTTTAGATCCGTCCAATGGAGGAATTGGTATTAAATTGAAAATCGCCAAAAGTAAGTTTATGTAAAATATAGTTCCCAAAATAAAACCAAAAAGACCACTACTCATTATCATTTCTAAATTCAAGCCAGGAAAAAGAATACGGCAAAAAAAGCCAGAAACAATCGCAATTAATATATTTGTTCCAGGTCCTGCAATTGAAACCAATGCAATATCTTTTCTGCCGTCTTTGAGATTAAAAGGATCTATTGGGACAGGTTTTGCAGCTCCAAAAATAACAGGGGAACCTGAAAAGATTAGGATAAGAGGAAGAAAAATGCTCATGATCGGATCAATGTGTTTTATGGGATTTAAAGTTAATCTTCCTAAAAGTCTTGCGGTCGGGTCTCCCAATCTTTCGGCAACATAACCATGTGCCACTTCATGAAAAATCGCTGAAAAAATTAAAACAATTAACACAATTATTCCTGAAAGCATAGATACTACAAAAACCTCCTTGTTTAGCTTGGATTTTTTTAGTATAATCGTTTTAAGAAAGATTGTCTATGGCGTTAAGATGTGTTAATTGCGGAAAGGGAATAATGTATGGGCATAATGTTTCGCATTCAAAAAGGCGAACTAGGAGAATTTTTAAGCCCAACCTTCATCGCGCAAGGATTACAATTAATGGAACAACTAAAAAAGTTAAACTTTGCACAAAATGTTTAAGAATGGTGAGGTTAGAGCGAAAAGCTTCAAAGCAGACCGATCAATTAGGGGAATCTCAAGTAGCAGCAACTTCTTAATCTTTTAACTTTCTCTCTTCAATTAGAGCCCTTATTATTAAAGTTGGCGTTATTACAATAAAAAGGAAAAGTAGAGAAGGGTATGATTCGTTTGCCAGGCTTAATCCCAGAAAAGTAAACCAAATTCCCCAATACATGGGGTGTCTAAAATAGCGGTATAGCCCTGTTTTAATTCTCTTTTGCTCCTGCGGTAAAACTCCAAAAACCTTCCTGATGTTAATAAAGCTTGTTGCCCAAAAGATTAATCCGAAAAAAGCAACCGGAATACCCAGAAGTACCAAAAAGACAGGACCGTCATAGGTGTTTCTAATAAAGTAGGCGAGGAAAATGTTAATGAAGTAGAGAATTGGAATAATTATTGTTAAAGCAAAAGATAGGGATAATTTCCAATTCATTTAAATATTTTTTCAAATTCATTATATACCATTGGGTAACCGTTTTCAAAATCCTTGTAGCTTATCGGTTTTTTACCCTCAACTTGAATCATTTTGTTGGGCAAAAATTTTACAATCTTGGCTTGCCCACCGTAGCTTAAGTGAAGGCGGGTCCAAACTCCGGGCCAAGGATAATATGCCCGGATCATTCTATTTAAGATTTCAGGAGAGGGTGGTTTAGTAGGATCAATATATACACTTTTTCTAGTTAAAGTCTTTACATATGTTGCTTTTTTATCGTCTTGAGCAATTGGAATCAAATCTCCTTTTAAATATCGCTTGATAACATCAGTTATTGAATTTGCTGCCAGCTTAAATAACCTTAAATACAAACTTTCTGCTGTATCATTAGCTTGTATTTCTTCTTCTTTTTGCCAGAGAATCGGTCCGTGATCTATTTTCTCATCTAATTTAATAATGCTTACCCCCGTTTTTTTATCGTTATTTAATACCGCAGATTGTCCAGGGGTTGCGCCTCGGTATCTTGGAAGAAGAGATGGATGAACATTTAAAACTCCTTTTGGGAATAGGTCTAAAATCTCTTTTGGAAGTAGCCATCTAAAACTTACAACAACTGCCAAATCAGCTTTTGTCTTCCTTAACTTATTCATTATGTCTTTGTCTAAAAATGAAGAGAAAGAGAGGCAACTGATCTTATTTTCCAGGCAATACTTGATTAATGGATCTTGTTTTTCTTTCGCGGTTGTAAAAATGGTTAGCTCGAACTCTTTTTTTAATGCGCCTATAATGGAAAGAGCATAATTTCCAGTTCCAAAAAATACAATTTTCATATCCATATTATAACAATTATTGATTCTTGAGGAAAAATAACTATTGACATTAATAAAAATCTTTTTATAATAAGCAATACTCAATGAGAATTGAAATAGACGGTAGCCCCATCAATAAACCTGCCTACGCAAAAAATCTCTCAGTTGGTAAATTTGCAGAATATGTTGCAAACGCAGATGAGTATAATCCTCACGATTCCTGGATTTCTGGATGGGGAGGGAAATATATGCCAGAAAGTCCTACGGATCTAAAAATGTTTAGAAAGGTGGCAACAGATCCTGCACTACCAGAATATGGAGTAAGCATTATAAAAACAGGTCCTTATAACAGGGATACCGCTGTCTTGTATAGCGCGCAATCAATTGCAGGAAGATTGGCAGATGAGCTAGTAGAACAAGGAGAGTATTTGGAAATGGTCCCTACAAAGGAGTTTCATAACCCTAAATCTCCATGGCCGATATATCGGGACAGATCAGATGATGTAAAAGACGCTTTCCCATGTCTCCCTCATCTTCATAAAGGAATGGTAGTTTTTAGAGGAGATGTTGATGAGGTAACAGGAGTTTGGGGAGGAACTGTCTATGTTGACGGCGATGTAAATGAAGTAATTCATAATCAGTCTGGAATAATCTATGTTAGAGGAGATGTATATAATTTAACAGATACAAAAAAGGCAATTACAATTGTGGGTGGGAAAATTCATAATTTTTCCCAAAGAAGAAATTCAAGTGGAGGTTTAGGACTAGAGGTTACTCCTTCTCCTTATATTTTTGTATCAGAGCAGATTGAAAACAAAAAAGCGGCAGAATTTGAGCTTGGATCTCAGAGGCAAGGTGGCAGAAAATTGTTTATCGAAATTCCGCCATCGGCATATATTGTGAGTAGGGAATTACTTAGGGATTGGATGCCGGAAGAAGTTAAACAAAAAGCCATAAATTTATGTAGAATTAGGGTCAGCGCTTATTTAGAGGAGGGACTTATGAATAGAGTTAATAAATTAAATACCCCAGAAGATTTTGCAAACTTTGCTACTTCGGTTATGTATGGACCCATAGAAGGATATACTAGCGGTTATCATGCGAGCCCTGGTGCAATTGATGCTGATTAAATTTTTATTTCCTCAAAAACGTCCTCGCCTTTTTCATCTTTTTCACTGCGGTATAATGTTCCTTTTTGCTCAAGGACTCTTTTTGGAAACAAAATCCCACTTAGATGATCCATTTCATGTAAAATGATTGTTGCTAAGAATCCGCTAACTTTCTTTGTATTTTTTATTCTCTTTTCATCCAAATAGGTAATTGAAAGAGAAGATGGTCTTTTTAACTCTCCCCAAATATTAGGTAGAGAAAGACACCCTTCAAGCTTTATTTCCTTGCCTTTTTTTTTACTCACGGGTTTTCCCAAAAGCTCAACCTTCGGGTTTATAAAAACGTGAATTTTGGAATTTGCATTTGGTTTTGCCAAAAAAATTTGAAGCAACTTCCCGATCTGGGGAGCTGCCAATCCTACTCCGACAGGATCCTTTGCGGCAAGAAGCGCTTTTTTCATCTGGCCGATAATTTTGAGTATCTGTCCGTCAACTTTTTTAACCGGTTTTGCCTTTTGGGAAAGAACATTATTTGGAGCTTTAACGATTTCCGTCATTTGCAAAATTATAGCACAAAGAAGGTAATTAATTTTAGGCAAGCAGAGCCTTTGCCTCTTGTAGAGATGAATGTGGATTATAATTCGGGTGAGCTATAAGATATTTAACTTCGCTTCGGTGGAAATCCCCACAGATAAAACCAACATTTATATTTTCTCCTGGTTCTTGGCTACGCTGTTCGCGAAGCATTAATACTAGTTCTCTTAGCTGCCTTGCCTGGATCATTGATCTTTCAATGCCCAAATGGCGTGCGCCTACCCCTTTTTTATCAGCTAATAATGCGAGGCCAATCTCCATGCTTAATGGTTCTGGTAATTTTGCAATATCAAATATGTTTTGCATTTGCAACGCATATCCAAGATTTCTTAATATTCGTAGTTTCCCGTGTGCTTGGGCTATTGCATGCGCCGCCTCTTTGCTTAAATCGCTACTCTCTGCTGCATTTACAAATTCGTCTTTAATAATTTTCATAACCTTCACTATCCCTAAAATTTTAGGGCCCTTAATGCTTTGCAAAAGAGGCCCCAGGTAAGTTTCTACATATTCGCACATGTCGGTTAAGCTGGTTGCCGGGACATCAAAATCCTTAATCCCTTCTTCTATAAACCAAGCAAATCCATTTCTTGCTGCTTCTGCAACATAATTTCGGATTAGTTCTCCGTAACTTGATTTTGTTTTTTTTATTCCAAGACCGTGGATAACGCCTAGCAGTTGCAAATTAGTATCGGAAAGAAATAGCTTGTCCGTTTTTAAAGTAACGGGTTTCGAATCGCCATCTTTATTGTTTCCAATTGGCTTACTTAGTTCTTGTTGAATACCAGGACTAATTCTAGTATGCCATTCAGAAAGAATGCTCACAACAAAAGAGGTAGGATCTCCTCTATATTCTCTTTCCTGTACAAGATCTTTTAATGTAACTCCCGGTCTGATTATTCCTCGCTCGGTGGTTATTGGTGTTTCTGGCATAAGGGGAGATTATATAACACAGATTAAGGGTGAGTCAATATTTTATTGGCTTGACCAGGTTTTTATTGCGTCTTGAGCAGCGGTATCTTTTTCGGTTATATAAGTTAGGATATGCTTCATTGTTTCAATTGCTTTTTGATTTAATTCTGGCTTTACTACTTTACCACTCTGATCCACTGCTGCCTGGTGATAAAAAATTCCAAGCGCGTAAAAAGCGTCTCTGTAATCTGACTTAAGTCCTGTTGTTTCTTTAAGAGTTTTTATAGCATTATCGATCTGTCCGTTTTGACCATATAGGATTCCTAAATTATAATGAATATTTGCATCGGTTGGAGCAAGACTTGCTGCTTTTTTAATTGCCTCAAGGGCCAGGGGAAGATACTGAGGATCAACTTGAGCTAAGGTATAATAGATTCTTGTTTGGGTTTTCCAAAAAACTATATTATTTGGGTTCTCTGTAGTTGTTTTTACTCCGACCGAAACTGCCTCCTGAGCAAGTTTTTGGGCTACCTCTGCAGACTGAGTAGATTTTTGCTCTTGATCCTGTTGGAGAACTAAAACGGCCATAACAGAATCATTATAGGCCATTTCTTGTGCAATAACTGGCTCTTTTGGCCTTAAGGAGTTAGCTTTGTGGAGATACTGGTAAGCAGATTGGTATTGTTGGGCCCTGTCCAGATTATATCCATATGCATAAACTTTATCAGCTTCTCTAAAAATAATAAGTTCATATATAAAATAACCCGATGCAGAAATTATAATTAGTATTAAACCAATAGTTATTGTCCCTAACTTTTCCCTTATATGCACTTTTTGAAACTTTGCCTTTACATGGGAGGATTGAGGAGAAGCTTTTTTTGTCCATTCAAATCCAAATTTAGAATTTTTATCTGTTAGATCAAGTAAGGTTAGCGAAAACCCTAAAATTAGGAAAAAATAAATGTTTACGATTACAACCGAAAATCCAAAAAAATTAGTAATTAGAATTGAAATAAAAGAGCAGAGAAGACCAAGTGTTAAAAGTTTGTTTTCTTCGATTTTTGCAATTTTTAATTTATTAAAACCCTTTGAAAAAACAATCCAGATAAAGTAAAAAATAATTGCAAGATAGGTTAAAATCCCAAAAGTTCCGGTTGTTGCCATGTAGTTTAAGAATTCATTATGGGCTTTATTGTAAAGAAAGTTCCATTCAGAGGTTAAATTATGAGCTGCTGGTCTAAATTCATAATAGGAAAATGCAAATGTCTCTACTCCTGACCCAAAAAGAGGATAATTTTGCCAGACTTTAAGTGCTCCAGTCCAGACAATTGCCCTTATTTTTGTAGAATCTGTCCCGCCGAATTCGGTAACGTGAGCCATCGGGGCAGGTTGTTTAATGGGAGCAGATTTTACTGCCTCTTTCTGTCCTGTTAGAGAGATAATCTTTTGAGAAACCTGCGGATAAGATAATCTACCTAAAACGCCGAGCCGATCGCCCTCAAAGAAATTTAAAACAAGAACAAATACTAAGATAAAAAGGATACTCCAATGAAACCTAACAGTTTTTTTAATTCCCTTAAGAGTTTTTCGCTCTAACCAAAAGTAAACAGCAGCAAAAACTACTAAAGATGCCCAAATTGCCAAGGCTCCGGATCTTGAAGCTGTGTATAAAAGATCAAGATAGAAAAACATGGCAAGAAGAAGATAGATAATTGCAAGATAATAATTTTTTAAAAACCCCAAAACTCCTTTAACTTTCTCTCCAACTTTTTCTCTAATCTTTTCAATAGAAAATGCAAGGGATACAGGAATAAGAATTGCAAGGTAAGCGGCCAGCCAATCCGGCTGACCCAAAGTTGAGAAGATTCGGACCTTTGGCTGAAAATCCGCAGTCCAGCAGGAAACATCAAATGTTCCCCTAAATAAAAGGCAGGTTGGGTCATAACCGAAGTGGGAGGGAAGACCCCAAAGGGAAACAATTAAGCCAGAGATAAGCGAAATTTTTAAAACCCTTTTAACGTACTTAATTTCGGCTAAATTTGAAACAAAAGCATAGTATAAAAGAATATAGGAGAGCATAGATAAAAGCCCTCCGTTAAACCTTGAATAATAACCCCAAATGGAAGTGTGGGGGTCAATTGAAACAATAGTTGATATTATTTGAGAGAGTAAAAAAAGACCAATTGGAATATCTAAAATCGTTCTTTGGATTTTAAATTTGCGCTCGGCAAGCATTCTTGTCAGCCAAGCAGCTACTATTATAATAGTAATACCAAAGGTTAACCAGAGTTTATTAAATTCAAAAAGTTCAGAGGTTGATGAGGAAAAGTAGAGAGGAACCGAAAAAAAGAGAAGATAGAAAAAGTATTCAATAACC
>MFNH01000020.1 GCA_001781995.1 Candidatus Levybacteria bacterium RBG_16_35_11
GTCAGAGCCACAATCCAATCATTTTTCTCTACCAATATTCTTGTCTTACGCAATCCGGCATGAATATCTTTTGCTCGCTTCTGCCCTCTCTTATCACCATCTTTTGACATTTCTAAATCAGTAGTCAAAACCGCCAGGCTGTCACCAGCAAAAACATTTATTCCTAGATTGTTTTCTTCTGGTTTCCATCCTAACAAACCATCAAACATATCCTCAACTGTTGTCGGTTTGTAATAGACTTCTGTATCTTCAGGATCAATCACAAAATCATAGACCTTAGCATACAGAGAATCCAACCGTGCTTCACTGTCCGCAAACTTGGTTTGTCCCCCTCTAATCTGAGCAGAAGCCAATAACTCACAAAGTAGGGCAGTTTTGCCAGCAGAAGGGGGACCAAACAATTCAATAAATATCCCCCCTGGAATGCCCCCACCCCTAATTCTTCTACCAGAAATAACTAAATCCAACAGGGTGCTTCCAGTAGATACTACTCGCTCAAATGTCGGTTCCTTATCAGGAATGATCTCTTTCTTAGCTTGTTTTTTTATCTGTGCAACTTCCGTTTTAGTTGCTTTTTCTTTTTGACTTAATTGTCTAGGTGGTCTTGGCATTCAATCTCCTAAAGTACTTGATTGAAATCCCCGTTAAGGTACTTTTACCTTAACGGAGAATAGTATTAATTAATTAGTGGCTCTATATTGTTTTGTTATTTTTGCAGTACTATATTCGCTTACCAATTAACTGAAATAATTTTCTATAATGGTGATGTTTTCCAGGCGTTGCCAGAAATCTCGACATGGCCATAAATCCAGGCGTTGCCAGAAATCTCGACATTTTCCCCAATAAATGCAGAATTATCAACTTGAGCAGTATTTTTAATCCATCCACCACCATTTTCATGCTGATGATAATCACCTACCAAATCCACATTGATATCATTTTTTTTAGCAAACTCTTCAAAATTCATTAGATTTTCCTTTCATTTGTTGGTTAAATCCCCGTTAAGGTAAAAGTACCTTAACGGGGATTAATCAAGATTTATTAATCCTACCTACGGGATCTGCCCCTTGGGGTCTTAGGCTTGTCTTGACTCTTTAATCGTTCACCTTCTTCAAAACACGAATCAAAGACTGAACACTCATCACATTCATTTAGATTACCATTGTCAACTCCAAATGTGCCTTCACCAATGCAGGGATTTTCATCTTCAACAACAGGCTCTTTCTGCTTGGGCATTCTTGCTCGCCTAGCAGGTTTTGGAGGAGGGGTTTCTTCTATCTCTTCTTGAACATCTTCCACAACTTCATCCTGCGATTCCTCAGTATCTTCTTGAACTTCTTCTTCCACTACAGGTTCAGGCTGCCGTGCTCTTCCCCTTCCACGGGCAGGAACCGATGTT
The DNA here is from genome assembly GCA_001781995.1 of Candidatus Levybacteria bacterium RBG_16_35_11. Lineage (GTDB taxonomy): Bacteria > Patescibacteriota > Microgenomatia > Levybacterales > UBA12049 > MFNH01. The sequence continues at coordinate 1,400 of MFNH01000020.1, forward strand.
TCTTCAACTTCATCTTCTTCAGGGACTTGAAAATCTTCCTCTCCTTCAGTGGTTTCCTCTTCCATATAATGCAATTGATACACATCCTCATATTCAGGAATATTTATCAATTGATCCAACTGATGAGCACCTTCAATGACTTCTTGTGGTAGATCATAATCCCTATCTAATAGTTTATGTCCACCATACTCTGCATACTCTCCCTTGTCATCAATCTCAAAGGAGATTGACTTCCCATCAGAAAACTCAGAAGCAAAATTAATATAAGGGTCAATGTCCGTTCGTCCTGAACGGATCGGCTGCTTGGCAAGTTTTAGCAAATGCTTCTCTATATAGAAGAAGGCCACATTCCAGACTTGAACACCCTTTGCTTCATCCGCTCTGCTATCATAGGACACAACATTGTAAATTGTCCTACGTTTAGACTTCAACTGATCTGCCTTTTCCGTTTCACCATCTGCCATCAATTGCTGCCGATGTTCACAGATGGGGCACTTCTTTTCAAATGTTTGCGCTAAACAAATAACAGACTGATCAGCACCCACCCCTTCTCCATAGTGAACCCAAAGATCCAAAACATAATCAGGATCACCTTCAACTGTCAAAGGCTTCCCCCTAAAAATCGGGGAATCCGGTCCCATATCAAAGGGAACAATATCCACAATATGTTCCCCCGCTTTTGGGGTGTAGAAATCCACGGAAACATCATCCCGAAAGATTCCCTTCCCCATCTTCACACGCTTCTGATTGTTTTGAATCTTTTGCTTTAATTTACTGCTGCGATCAGTACCACCACTTTTCTTTGGACTTGCTTTTTGTGGTGTTGCTGTACGTTTAGGTGCTGTAGATCTCTGAGGTTGCTTAGGTGTTTCTGTTGTTCGTGTCGGTCGTTGTACTCTGTTTAAAGCCATCTAATTCTCCTATACTTATTTAGTTAATCTCCTAGTTCTTAATTTACTTTTTAAATTATCCGATGTTGCCTTCTGTACCTCCTTCTCCAATTCATTTGTAATTTTGGGTCTCTCATAATAACCTGACAAATACAATTTCACTAATTTTGTAAGAGCAGTTTCTTTCGCTTCTAATGCCCGACAAGCCCCATAGAAGGTGCCTTTATCTTCCACAGCACAAGCCAACTCTTCACTCAATTTCAGATTTTCATTAATTGACTTTTTGTGTGCCTCTGCAAATTCAGGAAGAGTCTTAACTTTATTTTGAACTGCCCCTTCCGTTGCCCTGACATCGGGACAATGTTGATCCCAATTCTCTCTAAGATCAGCCTCAATTTTTGCAACAGCCATCTCAAATTCCATTTTAATTTCAGCCTTAAAAATTGGGATGTCAGATGTTAATTTATCCAAAATACCTTCTGCTATCGAATATTTCTTCCTCCATTTTGCGATTAGCGTTGGGAGAGTTTCCAACTCTGTGTGTAAATTGTATTTGTCTACTGTTACATCATTTTCATAACTATTTTCTTGATTCATCCCCATGTACTTAGATACCACCTTTCGAGATTCATCCCCGCATATGTGGATACCACAGCGGTATGAATCCACTGATAGATTGACTCCATGATTCATCCCCGCGTACGTGGATACCACTTTTTCAGTAATTTATGTTGTCGAGATTCATCCCCGCGTACGTGGATACCACTGTCAATAAATATTCAACTAAATCTGCAAATACGATTCATCCCCGCGTACGTGGATACCACTTCAAAATTATTCTTTTAATAGATGCAATCCTTGATTCATCCCCGCGTACGTGGATACCACTCTATCTGTAACTATATGAAATAATTATAGATAAAATTAAATATGATATATACCAAATATATCGGGGTTATCGAGTGGATAAATACTACCCCTCGACCTTTGGCTATGAACCTAGCCACACGTACAGATTTATCCTCATACGGGGTTATCGAGTGGAATAAAATTCCCTCAACCTTTGGCCGTGAACCCGGCCACAAATAACTATGATAGCTATTTGGATGCCTTTTTATTGGCAACAAACTGAATGGACTTAGCTATATTTATGGAGGCATTAAAATCTGCATCCTCCACATAACCACACTTATTACACGTAAAATTAACTCCCTTTCTTTGGGTTTTATCACAATTACCACATTGTGAACATGTTTGAGAAGTATAATTTGCACTTACAAAATGAACTTCAATATTATTTCGTTTTGCTTTATATTCCAATAACGTTTGCATTTCAAAATAAGACCAAAACCCCAATATCTTTTTTTCTCTAAATCCTTTCAAAGATTCCAAATTAATATGTTTTGCACCACATTTAATAGCAAAATCAATTATTTTTGATGTTAAATTATGATTATAAGTTCTACAGTAGTTTCTCTCTTTAAACTCATATTCATCCAAAGCCTTAGTTTTTTTACGTCTACCTTTCCCCCCATTAACATATTGGAGATCCTTTTGTAGTTGTCTCTTCCTGTTTCTAAACTGTAACCTAACTTTTAAAAATGATTCTTTACTACCAAAATGCTCTGAATCAACAAACTCACTTCCATTTGATATACATGAAGCATATGCAGGAATATTTAATCCTAAATCAATACCAACAACCCTATCATTAAAAAGATGACTATGTGGATTTACCTCATCTTTTACTGGTAACAATAAATAAAAATTCCTTTTTTTATATTGAAATTCTGGGGCACATATATTTTTTGTTTTATTAATTATAGCAACTAAATCCTGTTTGTATCCAGATTTATCCTTTCCCAATTTAATTTTAAACTTAATTTTTTCAGATCTACTTAATGACCATACTATAAAAAACTTCCCTTTATCTTCACCAAAAACAACGCTCGATAATGTTGTTGGAATAGGCATGTCTTTCTTAAATGTAGACAACACTCTATTGCCTTTTTTGATATCCCCTTTAACTTTATTATATGTTGACACTATTTTATTATTTAATGGATTAGTCACACAAGGAGGAATTTCAGGGAAAAGATTTTTTATATCCCTCTCTGTTGTTGCCTGTCTCTTGGTACCATATTTTTGTATCAGAATATCTTCACACGATGATAGTTTATTTTTGTATTCCTCCTTTTCACAGTCCGTCAATTCTTTAAAATTTACATTCCCAATTACTCTATATCGTAATGCATCTGCCTCATAATCATTAAACCACTGCCCATTAATAATTCCATTAGCAGCATAAGGACAATCTCTAACTATTTTATCTATTCTATCCTTAGATCCTTTATCTACCAATTCAAGTTTCAATCTTAATGTTCTTTGAACAACTTTCTTTTTCTCCACTTTATCAATTACATTTAATTTTCTTATCTCTCTAACCATAATTTATTATACCATACTTATTTTTTAAAGTACCAACTTTCGTTGATATTTGTTGTAGAAATCTCTGCAACAAGAGGAACTATCAACCAATCAAAGCGTTCCCTAGTCTTGACTTCCATAACATTTTTTGTTTCATTTAATACAATTGCTTCTTCTTCAGGATTTAAATCCCAAATTATTTCATCATGAATTTCAGCTATAATTTTAGACTTCCAACCCTTTCTTTTAGCAATTCTATTCAACTCCACCAAGCACCAGAGCAATAAATGGAAAGCACTTCCCTGAATAAGATAATTATATACCATATTGGGAGTCAAATAACCTGTTTGTCTGAATCCACCAAAATACTCGATATAGCCTTTCTCTATGTAATCTGATAAGGTTATATCTTGCCATTCTCGAAAGACATGAAACTTCTTCCAAAAAGATCGTTCAAAAGTCTTGACATGATTTTCAAAACCGAAATAATCATTATAGTTCTTTATTATTCCCACTTCTTTCAAGTGCTGCTTGACAGTTATCTCATCGTTTGTTTTCAAATTCCAACATGTCTCTTTCAGCAGCCTTGCACAAGACCCAAAATAGCTACCATAAAACTCAGGAAATACAAACTGGTTCTTAGCATAAAACCTAATGTCCTTTGTTATCTCCTGCTGTGTCAATCCAAACAAACCCATACCCACATCTCTATGCATATCTGTAGTGGGATCATTAATGTATTTGATCAAAGTTGGATCTTTTGTATAGCATGCTGCAACCCTAACTTCCTGTGACCCAAAATCTATACAAGCCAACTTATTTCCTAAACTTGGAACTATGCCTTTTCTAATGGCAGATTTTGCATCTTCATCTCTTCTGGGCCAATTTTGACTGTTGGGACTGTGCGATGAACTTCTAAAACTAAGTACATTATGCAAATCCGTGAAGGGATGCATCTTGCCAGTTGGAGACTCTTTTTTTATATTGTTAACATATCCCACAATTTTTAATAGTTTTCGTCTAGTAATGATATCTTTCGCAAAACTGCTCTTCAGTGAATTCAGAACTTCTGCATCTACACTGTCAAAATCC
>MFNH01000021.1 GCA_001781995.1 Candidatus Levybacteria bacterium RBG_16_35_11
GAATCCAACAGGTTTGGACCAGGTGAACGGGTTATCTCTTAAACTCCTGTCCAAAAATTGTATAAATTATTTGGTAATGGTTCTTCAAATCGGATTAAAAATCGGCCTTATTCCTGATGCTTTCTCGGTAGGTCTAAACAATCTGGAGATATTTCCGCTTCGATCCGTCTTTGTGGGAGAAGGCGAGGTATCGCAGGACCATGTGTTACAAAGATCATCTCAACAAGTGGATTTTTCGGAATAACGCATTCGCGATGTTATCGAAAAATAACGGGTTTGATCATCGAGCGATCAAGGGGTTGTCAAACTTGAGTCTACTTTATGGAACGGGAGTTCCGATACAATCATAGCAAGAAGGTTTTCTTTCCGTATATCGCGCAATACTGTGCGATTCTGTGTAAAAAACCAGGGTAATCAATCACCATATTATTTAATTCACTTGAAGTTGTGACGGCGGATTTGGAATAGAACTAGTCGTTTGCCCCTTTCCGCAGTTTTCTATACAGGGCTCTCCGGTAAGAGGATTCGGGTATTGATAACCAACGTATCCTGGTTTCGCCCCCTGATTTATATAATAGTCTCTACCTGCTTGGATGTAAGTCGGATCGTCATTTGCATTAGTCGGCCAGTTAGGATTGCCCCATATATACAACGGGTCAGAATTCTGATTCTTTCCTCGCCCTACCTGGTCAGTGCAAGGCCATCCTTCATAAGACGGGCAATCCCAGTTCCCATAAATATTTTGATTAACCCGCTCATTATAATTTGATATGCCAGTACAACTTGGAGAGGCCGATGGTGCTCTATCTTCTCTGAAATATATTCCTCTAGATGGATACGGAGACTCAACAATATTATTGTAAACAACTCCTGTCCCGCCCCGGAATTGAATTATTGCCCATAGACCACTGGGGGTTGCCCTGAACTTGTTGTTGCTAATCTCCATTTCCCTAGTTCCAATAGCGCTGCAAAAGCCATGTCCATCTATATTCATACCGGTAACGTCATTATGTCGGAAAACGTAAATCATTCCCCCGCCACCATAGGCCGCATGACTATTGTGGTCAGTGCATAACATTGTTTCCTCGAATATGTTGTCCTCAATAAAAACTGTATTATTTCCAGTTCCTATTTGAGAATCCCATCCCCAAGAAATATCACCTGGCCCGCTAATATATATGGATGCGTGAGTTCCAGCAGTAGAGCGCGATTTGTCATTTCTAAATTCGTTATGATCTATTACTCCAGTTGACCCAGCATTGATTCTAATCCCAGAACCCCCATTATAACCGCATTGATTTGAGTACATTTGAAATTTGTTGTGATCAATTCTCCATCCGGTACCACGGATCAGCATTATCCCAGTGTCACCACCAAAATTTCCCAACGATTTGAAGGTGAATCCAGTAATTCTAAATGATTTCGTGTATGATGATTGAACTTCGATAATATTTTGAGTTAACAGAGATATTATTGTGGTGTCTATCCCTGCGCCTTGTAGCGTCACGCTTTTATTTGGCCAAGATACACGGGAACCCCATGTCCAACTTCCTGCCGGACATACAATCGTATCCCCATCTGTGGAACTATTAATGGAAGTCTGTACGGTACTTTGCGAACAGTCGTTAAGGTTAATATTAGCTGCATTTGATATACACGCAATGCAAAGAAACATAATGACAAAAAATGTTCTTTTCATTCGATTTCCTCTTTTGTGCGAGTTTCGATTACAAACTTTCCTGTAGAGGTTCCACGATAGGGACAACATCTTCATCTGACGCTATATCTAACGTCCCAATACTTGTATTCCCTTCTTTACCTTCATAGTACAAATAATAATCAAAAATTATAAAAATAAATATTTACATAAACATTTCATATTGGTCTACTTCATAACAATTTCAAATCGTGCAAATTAAGTGCCCGACTCGAAATACTCTTAAACATATGATTTCTTAATGTTTTTTAATTGTTGTCGGAAGGAAAATTACATATTTTTATAAAATATGAATATAAGATAACAATAATGTTCTTCTAGGGTGTCCCAGAAAGTTATACTGATCACTCGGGGCGGATAACCGGTTGCCGGAGTAAATCGAGTCACTGGTTATGTTATACTGTGGGTTTCAAAACATTAAGATCCCCAACCCCGTTCCCACCTATTTATCCAGGGAAAGCTATCCGAAATACGATCCTCACTTACATCTAATTAAATAATTTATATATTACGTCTTTCCCAAAATAGAAAAAATATTAAAAATATAAAATAATATTTTTTTTACTTCTTTTGCAAAACATTTGGAACCATTTCCAAGCCAAGTGAAATAAATTGTGTTATAGGTTTAGTACTTTTAAATAGAGTTATAACAATAATAATATATGTCAAAATACAAAAAATTATCATTAAAACCAATCTTGTAAAGATGTTTAATTCAAAAAGAATGTTAGACGTTAAAGTGAATGAATTTAAAATATACCACAAGAATAACCCCATACATAATGCAGATAAATAATATCTCCAGATTACAGATATGATTGATCGCAACTTGAGATTAATTGGCTTTGCTGCATACCACAAGCAAGGGCCTATTAAAATATATCTGGATGCGGTATACGCAATAGCAACTCCTATTGCTCCGAATGGCAATCCAAGAAAATATGAGATTGTAGAAAATGTTGATTCTATAATACTCCAGCGCATCAATCTATCGGATTTTCCCAGAGAAATATGAAACCATGCGAAGGTAGAATATATTAATTGTATTCCTATGGCAAACCCAAAAACAGAAAATATGTCGGCTGTTTTTCCCCATTTCGGCCCTAAAAGTAAAAGAGTGATATCATTACTCATAATAACTAACATTGCGCTTATAGGAAAACCAATAAATGCAATTGTTGAAACGGCATTTAGATAGTATCGTCGGTATTTTTCTGGTTCTTCGCGTAATTTGCTCAATGTTGTAACAGATACATGTATAAGAGGAATTGACATTCTTTGGGTGGGTGCCATAAATAAATAATACGCCCTATCGTAGTATCCCAATGATAAACTCCCATGACGCCATCCAATAAGCACTTTATCAAAATACGATGAAAAATAACCGATAGAGAAATTTCCAATCATATTCATGCCAAATTTGATCATGGGCATAATTCCGGTGCCAAAAGCAGGTAAACCGGGGCGCCATGGGCAAAATGTCCATGCAGCAATGACTTCTACCATTGCATAAACCACCCATCGCGATACGATTGCCCAGTATCCCCATCCATACCAAGCTAATAAAATTGCAGTACCAAAACCTATTATTGTTGCTGGTATATCTATGACTGCATCTTTATAAAATTGGAAATTCCGCTTGAGTAAAGCCCGATGCTGAGTTGCAAATCCTCCAAAAAATAAATCAAGAGAAATTATCATTGCAATTGATGTAATTCGAGGCTCTTTATAAAACCAAGAAATTATCGGCCCTACGGCTATAAAAATTAAGGTAGTTAAGATGCCGAAAAAAACATTTACCCAGAAAAGTGTACTAATTTTCTTATGATTAATTTCTTTTTCCTGAAGCGTAGCGTCAAGAAGGCCAAAACCTCTTAAAACCCTAAAAAATAAATAAATTGAGGTCACCATAGCCACTAATCCAAAATCTTCTGGATTAAGTAGGCGCGCTAGTATAACAACACCTATCGTCTGGAAAAAAAAAGTAGAAAATCCAGATAGGAGTGTAGCGCCGGCTCCTTTGATGGCATGTGTTCTTAATTTAGATTTAAATTTATCGGAATCAAAATATTCATCTTTTTGCGAAAATTTTGAATTAAATTTTTTCACTTAATCATGCCAATTGATACTGTAAAAAATGAAATAACACATAAGTATCTTCTCTTTTACTATCGCCCGCCATGTGAAGAACTTGCTAAAGTAGTAAATTTCCTATTATTATATAATTGCGATTTATGTGGAATATCTACCGCGATAAGAAGGAATACAAACCATATCAAAGTATTCATTCCGAAAGATGATTCCATAATGTTATGTATCAACGCAAAAACAAAAATAGCCATTCGAAACCTTACATAATCAAAGTCATCAAATAATGATGACTTTTTAATATTCAAAAAAGTAAAATATATAACTCCTATTAGTAAACAAAGTCCTACCACCCCGAGTTCAAGATATACATTTAAGTATCCGTTATGACTTTGAGATGGTTCATATCCTAACATCCCCCATAGGGTTAATAATCTATTTCCAAGCCAAAAACTACCGTAGCCCACTCCAATCATCGGGTTTATATTGAAAGATAACAGGCTTTTCCAAATAAAGGTTCTATCAGTAAACGTTAAATTACGTCCTTGAGATGCTGCGAACATACCTATTATATTGAATGAGTCTTGAAGAATAAAACCGATAATAAGAGCTGCAAAAATAAATATTTCAAAGTGTTTAATATATTTTTTTAATACCTTGAAACCTAAAGCTATAAAGATAATTATGCTTATAAATAGCGCACCTAATGAAGTTGCACTGTCCAGTATACTAAACAGATAAATCGTCAAGATTAAAAATAAAACTTGAATTAATATTTCTTTTTTATCATTGGGTGTTTTTTTTATTCGCCTCATTGTAATTATATTATAAATAAAAAAAATAATAGAAATTGCGCATATTTGAGCAAGTTGATTTTTGTCATATGTAACACCTTTATAATTTACTGCTTCAGTATCAGTATAATATTCAATACCTATTTTTGGGAAATATATAATAATTAATATTGAAATTGGTATAAGAAAATAAGCAAATCTTTTCATGATTATTTTTACAGCTTCAATAGGTTCAGTCTCTGTATGAACAATTAATACACTTAATAAAAGACCAGTTATTTTTACCCATCTTCTGAATGATACCATTGCGAAATCCGACCATAATATACTAATCCCACAGAATAAAAACCAAAGAAAAATCATCACATTTTTTTTAAATATTGATCGCCACTCTATATTCCTTTTTAATAAAATATATATACTGAAAATAATAAGTATAGATAAAATAGTCCGATCAAAAGGATTTCCCTCCATGTAGATTCTTTCCTTTGAAGTTGTAGAGGGTGCTGTGCTAAACCAAAAGGACATAGGCCTTGTTGCAGAATTCATCATCCATATCAATGGAATCCATAGAGCATACGAAACATTTGATTTCCGATTAAAATCTATTTTGAAAACCAATATGATAAAAACAAGAGTAAGAATGAATGCTATATTTGGCGTCATATCGGTCTAGTACCCATTAATCTGGACACTGAAATGCTGCCCCTAAAGTCGGCTGCAAGAGACAAATTGTAACGAGGCCGCACAGAATCTAGTGGTGCGTCTCCAAAATGACTTTACAACGACTGACCTTTTCGATGATGGCATTGGCTGAGGCGGTCCAGAAAAAGGGCTTGGGGTCGTTGTTATACGAAGCCATGAACCCCTCGATGCCGGCGATCAATTCCGGAACGCTGCGGAACACGCGGCGGCGGAGTCGGTTCTGCGTCAGTTCCCGGAACCAACGTTCCACGAGATTGAGCCACGAGGAACTGGTGGGGGTAAAGTGCAGTTGAAA
>MFNH01000022.1 GCA_001781995.1 Candidatus Levybacteria bacterium RBG_16_35_11
AAAAATGAAGGAAAAAATGGACAAAAAACTCCACAAAAAACACATCAATAATGACGATTATCTAACAAAAAAGTTTAATGAATTTAACGTCAAGTATTTTCAGGGGAAACTGAAGGTCAATTCCATAGAATTTGTTACAAATCAAACAAAAGTGAATGGGAGTTGCACACCCAACCAATGCACCATTCGATTGTCTCATAAGCTCTTAGAAATGCCGAAATGGGTTCTTGACTACGTAATTATGCACGAAATGACACATCTTCAGTATCCAAACCATTCAAAAGCTTTCTGGACAAAAGTTGGCGAGTATAAATATACCGAGAGAGCCAGGGGATTTTTGATAGCTAAAGGAATGGAAATGATGGAAGAAAGTAACGGGGATGAGCTATGATAGCACATCCGTTTCTTTCCAATCATTAGTTGCGAATCGTGACATTTCTGGATAAGCTGTGTAATTTGTTCTCGAACTGCAATTGCACCTCATTCTTCAAACCACTTAGGGCAAGCATTCACTGGCATTCATGAAGGCATGCTTCCAGTTCTCCAAGCAGTCATAGCGGTTGTTATCTTTTTTATCGAGGAACTTCTCTATTTTAAAGTATTTCTTCAGTCAAAACAGTATCAATAAACCATGTATCATATATTTCCATGATATCCGCCTTCCTGACACGTATTTACCGTCTAATGATGCTTGCATCTTTAGCGTGCCATTTGGCTCAGGAAACACCGCTTTTAATTCAGTCATTTTATCAATTTTCGTTAATGTCGGAACTTTTTTTTGAAATAAACCTCAATTTTTCAGTTGAAAATCATAAATATAATCAAAGAAAAACTATGAAATATTTTGCCATAATAAACAAAAATATGATAACATTATTGATTTTAGCAGTTTATTATAACTCTAATTAAAAAACAGAGTTTTAATATCAGGTATTATCTTAAAAAAACTTACCAAAAGGTTTAAATACCTGTGAGGAAGTCTCATCATAAGGATAAGAAGTGGGGTTAGATGACAACTAAGAATGCAATACTCAAGGCAATAAGGATAAACTGTCTTGATTGCTGTTGCAGTTCAACAAAAGAAATTGAATTGTGTTCTGTAAAATGCTCACTGAAACCTTTTCGTTTCGGCAAAGACCCATCTCCTTCCAGAAGTTGTCATTTCACAAAAACTCCTCTTACACAAGAGGAGTTCTTGAAAAACTCTGGTCATGTGGGGATTGATAGCCCAATTTCTAAGTTTGATTCAAAAAATACCCTGGGTGTGGTTTGAATTAATAATCAAAATAATGCCAAGCGGAGCTGTTAGTCACCTCACTATCTCCGCTTATTACAATAAAAAATGGAGTAAAATATGATAGGTACAAAAAGGGAAATTGAAATTAAAGAACCAATAGAAAAAAAGAGTGATGAACCTTTTAAAATAAAATTTGAATTTGTGATTGTTCCTCAAAAAGAGAGAACGGTAACAATAATCGTGGAGTGAAAACATGGTAAAAAGTAAAGAAGCAAGTAAAATGCAAGAATGTAAAGAAAAGACAATGAAAGACAATAAAAAGAATAAGGTTGGCGGCTATAAGGAGCCAAGAGACCCTCTTACAAATAAGGGCAGAAGGCATTCTGCGGCAGCATTGAAGAAAGATACAGATGCAATTTCAAATGAGGTCGCTGTAGTTCCTATTCCTATTGGAGAAAATAAAGAGGAAACCATCGCACAAGAAGCAGCAGTTGCAGGCTTTGAAAAGAAAGTTGATGATGTCGAAATCCCTGATAAAGATAAGGAACAGATTGGAGAGTCCATCACCTTACGGTTCGAGGATTCAGAAAAGTTCATCAATGCGATATCCGAATTCGATAATAATCTGCCATATGATTTTGATGAAAATAGTTTTATCGTGGGGGTTTCAAAGGAAAAAGTCGATGCTTTTCGGGAATTCATGAGCGAAAAAGGTATAGAGGAAATGCCCTACTTTAATGAAACCGAAAAGAAGATTGCAGAAGTCCAGAGCAAGAGGAGTAATCGGGCTTTAGAATTGGATAATTCAAAGAAAGCTATCAAAATCGGTATCCCACTCGATGAAGAACATCTTTCGAGATGGTTACAAAATCCTCAACTTTCAGATATCATCGGAGTTGACGATGGAGAAAAGTAAGAGATATCACCCTTACTTTTTCCTATTCAATGGGATGATGACATGACCAAGAAATGCAGTCTTAAAGAGGCTTTCATTGAAAAAAAGCTTGATGAGTACCAGCTTGGCTGGAGGCAAGGAGAGGACATAACATCAGAGACCAAAAAGAAAATTCAGGACTATGTCGCTTCTATTTTACCTGAAGAATTGGAAGAGGATGCAACTTGCATATCGGATTATTCTATCCAGCACATGGCAAGAAAAATCCGAAAACGAGAGAACCTACCTGAACCTAAAACAGGTAATAAGGGCAATAGCAGAGGTAATGATAAGGTTAGCGAAACTACGCAAGAAACGCCGAAAACAAGAACTGCTGATAATTTCAAAGAATTACTCAAAGAATTAAAAAGTCTTTTAGGAAAATTTCCCTTGTCGGATATTCGTAAAGCGATAGATATGCTGGAAAAAAGTCAGGATTCAAGGGCTTGAATTATACTGTAATTTTGTAGTATTTTTCCAGTATTTTGACACTGAAAGACCTAAAATTCGCCAATAAAGTCGGGGTAAAAGCACGAAATACTGAAAAAAGTTTAGAAATTTAAGTATATGAAAACAGAATTTTATCGGGTTCTCAAACCCCAGGAAGCCAAAAGTATCATTGAAAAGATACCGAAAATGAAACACAAAATGTGCTTCAATACCGAGTTATTTACTGGAATGAGGTACAAAGAGCTCCAGCATTTTTCAGAAAATCCCCAATGGTTCAAGCATGACCGCAAACTCATAATCCTGCCTGGTAGATACACAAAGACATCAGAAGAAAGGAAAGTAAATCTAACGCCACAGTTCTCAGAAATCTTATACTACTATTTGGAGGGAGGAAATCAATTAGAGTATCCAACTTATCAAACATGGCAGGCTAATTTAATCAGATGGGCTTCGCAGGCAGGAATTGAAGATAGCATCAATATTTCAGGAGGGACATTGAGGAAGACGTGGGAGAGTTATTTGTTGGAGTCGGGCTATCCTGAAATACGGGTTATGGCTTCTCAGGGGCATACCAGTGCAACGAGTTTTAAACATTACTACAATAACGATTGGTCGCCAGCAGAAAGGGAAGAGATTAAAAAAGAAACAGCAGGGTGGATGTGAGAATGGCTATTCCTCAGGTCAGCGAAGAGGATAGTTGGTTGAACCCGAAATGCTCATTGAGACTAAAAATTCAAAATGGGATAAGGTTGAATGTATAGTTAATTATAAAAACCATATTTTACCCCTTTATTTTGATTGAGTGGAAGTTATTTAGTGCTACTTTCTTCACCACAAACTATTTATCAATGCTACTATATCATTATAATACTTATAATAATTGCAGAATACTACCTAATCTGGAGCAAAAAGTATTCAATTCAATCGCTGTGCTTAATCAAAAAACAAGGGGATATTTGATATAAGTAGGATGAGAATGTTGTGAAAAACGGGAAGCATGTGAGGGTAGCATTCAATTTCTGCAATGTGACTCTATAGAAAACAACAGCGAGATATTGAAAAGAATGAAGTGAGTAGTTATGGCAACAAAACAAAATCTGGCGATATGGAAAGAACTGAATGAGATTGAACTTGAAAGAGCGTCTTACCTTATTAATTCTGATGAATTAATATTCGAAACACTGGGTGCTGCTATTGAGAATGAATCAGGCAGATTCACAGAACCATTGTGTATGAGCGTACTTGATGACATGGATTTGGTACATAGCATCAATTCCCCAATTGAATTTTTACATGACCAGGTAGAGGTGCCTCTGACCTCAAACATGCAGTATATATGTCAGACCTGCAAGAATGCTTTTTCCATAGAGGATGGTCTATTGAATGAGAAAAAAGAAAATGGATACTAACGAAATAAAGAAACTTGAGAATTCAGACGACGATGAAGACATGAGGCGCTTCCTGCGGGGAGGCTTCGGCGCAAAGTGAGCTCATGTGATTTAAGACCCTAAAATTGAAAATATGAAGTGTTTTTTCTAAATAAAAAAAAGGAGATAACAATATGGTTGAAGGAATATGGAACAATTCCTGCACAAAGCTATATAGGCTCTGGTTCGAATCCACAGAAACGTTGTTTAAGAAAGCATTTGAACTTTCAAAGGATGCTACACCAGAAACATATATGGAATTTTATGATGAATGGGTGAAAACGTCCCAGAACAGCTTCGGTAAATATTATCAAATCCCAACTCTGGAATATAATAAGGAAACATTTGACAAACTCCTAATTAGCGCAGAAGAATCGAATAAAATATACAATTCATGGATTGCCGAGGTAGAGAATAATTCCAGGGCGACGCACGAAGTACTCCAGGGTGAAGCAGTTCCTGCAAAATATTTAGAAGTCTATGGTATGTGGGTCAAGTCGTATGGAAAAATGCTTAACGAGCTTCTTACACTTCCATTTCGGCAAAACATGAAATTTTTCTTTGAGAACACTGCAGGAACATCGCATATATATTTAGAAGCCTTTGAGCAGATATTAAAAATATGGAAAGATTCATACACAAAGTTATATGTGCCATATACTAACTCCATGCTGAAGCTTTCTTCGAAATCAGTAGAGATTCCCCAGGGAAATGCAAGCCTCCAAGCCTATAAAGGATTTCATGCCTTATGGATGAATACATATCAGGAAACCTATGGCAGATTGTTTAATACCCAATCCATGCGACCTACAAAGGAAGTTTTAGAGCATTTCGTACAGAGCGAAAATATCAATCTGAACCTCTGCAAATCCTGGATAGTAATCCTTGGAAAACTGTCGCAGAAGGCTGAGAAATTATCAAAGCAAGACGCTGACCCTGAAACATATAAAGAACTTCATAATCTCTGGGCAAAAATGTATGGGAAGGCATTTGATAACTTCTTTGAGCACACACCTGCATTCGACCATTTTAGGGTAATTATGGAGCCTGTGAAGAATGCAGCAAAGGCATACACAGATACATTTAGCATATCACATGTCGGGATAAAATCAGAACCCATTTCCATAGGAGCGGTTTAAGATTGGTGATATTATCTAAGAAGTTCTAACCAATCATTTATTTATACAATCTGATAATTCAGTTTTTTATCCAAAAAAAAGAATGGGATACTCTTATCCCAAATCGCTGGTATCTCGTGATACTATTCTATACTTCTTTGGTTTTGTGCCTTCTGAGTAAATTATTTTGTTCTTTTCAATCAGGTTATCGATATCGTGATAGGCATTTTCTATAATCTTTTTCCTGTCGTAGCCTTCTTTCTTAAACAGGTCGCCTATGTCCGCAATGACGAACTCTTCTGGCAGGTCAGCTAACTCCTTAGTCTGCCTTTCCAATGGATTCGGTATGCCTTTTTTCTCAGGTTTTGTCTTCACAAACTTTGGTTTCTTGGATGGTTTTTTGGGTGTTTTCTTTTCCTTCTTTAAAAGCTCAACTTTTGGAGTTTCCGCTTTCAAGACTTGGAAACTGCTAAAGAATTTCTCAACAAGCTCCTGAGTTGCTTCTTCCGTTTTAGGAATCAGTTCAAATACAATACCGCTTTCCTCATCTGTTACTTTGTATCCTAAAGATTTGATTTTCATTTTATCACTCTAAGGTCTTTCACTTGTTTTAAATAATTTTCTATCCATTCGTTTAGGTATATAGCGTTTATTGTGGCTTGGTTCAGTCAAGTCTGCGTTTGCTACGATACCCTGTCAAAAGTCGTTTGCTGTTAGAAGTAACATAATAGAAGATAACCCTTTAAAGCGAAAAAGAGTTGATTGACTTGAATAAGACAAAAGCTTGATAATAAGGAAGAGGTGATACAAAAAGAAATAGAAACTGATATAAATAATAACAACGATAAGGACACGGAAGACAGAAGAGATTCCATGTCACGTTATTATCAAGTCTATAATGGTCAAATAGGCAGGTGGGTTAAAAAAGACACCGAAACTGGATTGATTGTTGCGGTTAAAAAATCTCCAGGCAAGTATGAAAATCTACCTACAACTCCTGGTGGTAGGGTCAAAAGACGGAAGTCATTTTGGGATTACTTCTGAGGTGTTCTATGGAGTATTTAGACGATACTAATGGCAACCTCGAATTATTAGAATATAAATTAGAGGAGGTACAGAATTTTCATCTGTCCGATTTTGGGGAATTATTGATATCAGACGAGAAAAAAGAAGATTTTAACGCTAATATAACTGACCCTACAATTGATAGGAAAAAAGCCTACGAAGAAATGATACGTTATTTATATATGACTCTGATAAATAATAATTTGGAGAGAATAGAAGAAAGTATGAATTCAGTCAAAATCAAAATTGTGGATTTTTCAGAAATCAAACATGGGATGCAAGAAGTAAAAAATGAGTTAAAGAAACAGCAGCTAATAGATGATTTGAACGAACTTTATACAAACAAAGTACAACATTTAAAGTGGTCGTTTGCTCATAAGAAGAGCATTCAATACAATAATATAATTCTTCAGGTTATTATTGCTTTGGCGTCTTTATTATTAGGTATGTATATACAAAAAATATCAGGATTTTTATAAGCATCGAATAATCCCACCATCAATCCAGCAAACGAATTTTGACAGAGTATCCCAGCAAACAACAACTTGACAGAACCTTGTGGCTTGCTTCTCTGGAAACGGCAATTGTATTCTATCAAAAACTTTAAGCCTTTCAATTAAAATCGACCAGCCATATTTACCACTGAAAAGACGGTTTATTGGTGCTTAGAAAAGGATTTAAAGGGAAAAAACTATACCGTTTGCGAGGAACGTGCCAATGATATGAGGCGGCAACATAACGTTTCTGATAGTCTGAGTTATCTTGTTGTGTTTGCGAGGAACCAAATTCCCATAGGCTATCTATTAAATTTCATATAGCGTAAGCTGTCATTTATCTCCTTTTTGAAAAGGTGAAGAAAATAATAGGCGACATGCTGGAGACATTGTTACCCATAATACCGTAACTGGTTGGCGAGGAACGTGCCAACGATATGAGGCGGCTGAGTAAGAAATCTTTCAGGGTATTACCCGTAGTATTGATACTATTGATATTATCTAAGATGTTCTATCCTTTCATTTACAAAGACTGAACTCCAAGCTTAGGTATTGCCCTTAGATATTCTTCCCTGACCTGTTCAGGTGTGAATTGTGTAGCATAGATTTTCATCATTCCATATTCCGTAAGCTATATATGTTATTAATGAAAGATTTCATTTCATGAACAAAGACTATTTACGTTTCGTTTTGAAAATGCTGACAAAGAGCTTTGAATCTAATGCGACTAATGAGCAAATAATAAAATTCAAGAAAAAATATTCTGGTATTCAATGGCAAACAACTATAGAAAAGACTTTGATGAACTATGCAGATAGCACCCTCTTAATGAAAAGGTGGATAGGCAATATCATATCATTTGTGAGCGAGCACAATATAGCGGTTATTGATTCTTAATCGCTATACCTCGCAGCTCTGCTGCGGTTGGGACAAGGTACGGAGTAATCCTTTGTTAAGCGTGGGTACATACAAGAGGACGAAACAATTTACATTAAAACATCCGTATTTAAACCAGATAGCCAAGTTACGAACATGCCCCGCCTCTGCACTACAATGATTTTTCGCCAGAGGAACGGGAACAGATTAAAAAGGAAACGTTTGGTAGGATGTTGGGAATAGCAAATTCAGGTCTGTTAAGGTTTTATGCTTAATAATAGGCTTGGTCGATAAACCTTTGTTCCTTTTTGCATATATTGGGAAAGATTTTTGGAGAAGGGCTGGCGACTGATGTCATTGAAGCATTCAGATGAATAAGATTTATTTGAGGGTAAAAGAATTCAAAATGAACTATGAGTAAAATAGAAGCGAAAAAAGTGCTGTTTATAAAACTTGGTGAAGGTGGAGAGTATGAAAAGGACTGCATTGAGAAAGCCCAAACCTTACGACTTGGTTATAGTAGAGTTCCCCACGAAATTTGTATGAAAGGAGAATGGAAAGCTGTTATTGACCATTTTACACAAGAAGAAAAGACAAAACCTTTTGTAGCTACAAGCCACTCAAACCAAATAAAACAATTTTACGTAATAAATGAACATACACTTTGGATTACTTTTTATGCTAACAAACTTTGGTGGTGCTTCTCAAAACCAGAGATAACCTTGCTTCCAGACAAAACTAAAACAAGACCTGTGATTGGTAAGTGGTCTGACAAAGACATCAAAGGGAAACTTCTCACGGCAGATAACATAAGCGGCAAACTACTAAAGACACAAGGTTTCAGAGGAACGATTTGCTCCGTTCCAGAAGAAAAATATGCGCTTGCAAAAATCAACGGTGAGCAAATGAATGAAGTTGTAGAAGTTGAAGTTGCAATGAATAATCTCAAAAACAAATTATCACACCTCATCAAACATCTGCAATGGAAGGACTTTGAAACACTTATTGACCTAATCTTTAGACAAGCAGGTTGGCAAAGAGTTGGGTCGACAGGCAAGACACAAAAAACTTTAGACCTTGATTTATTTGCGCCTGTAACAGGAGAACGTGCCATTGTTCAAATTAAATCACAATCCGATTTGAAAGAGTTTGAAGAGTATCAAAATAAGTTTGCAAAAATGACAAGCTATGACAAATTTTTCTATGTGGTTCATGCACCAAAAAAGGACTTGTTTAATTATCAAAATGACACCGACACAAAACTGTATTTCATTGACAAAGTAACTGAACTGACAGTTTCGGCTGGACTTGTTGAGTGGGTGATTAAGAAAGCATCATGACAAGTCTTGAGTTTGATGGAGGATGGGAGTGTAACCTTTTTTGCTGAAACTATCCAAATGAATATCCCTTCGTATTTGATTTTAAGAGAATCAAGGAGAGTTTTTATATCTTCCACCAACTGCTGGCTTCCTTTGAATAGCAAAGCGTTTGTGTAACCTTTTTCATCGGTAAACCGCTTTACAACAATGGATTTTTCGGAATAATTTTCATTGAACCATTCGCCAGTAGCAAAAACAAACTTATTGAGCTTGTGTTTGGTTTTTATTATCCGCAATATTCGTGTTTTGTTGTTCTCATAATCGGAAAGTTCAGGGAAGCTGATAAGAATTGGATGTTTTAAAGGGATAATCGTAATATCAGTCATCTATCGCTCCTAATCTGGAAAGACTCATGTTATCACAAATGCAAAATGGGTAAAGGTTTATAATTCTTAAATATGTTTGTTATATTGAAAATAGTTATTTGTGGACGCCATAAAACTCAAAAGGTATGTAATTATGGAATTGATTGAGAAGAAAGCTGGAGACATGCAAAATCCGAAGGTAGCTGTGCCACATTCGGAGATAATACTCAATGAGCTTAGAACCCTGCCGATTCACTCAAAACTCGTATTATGTGCATGTATCCGTTTATTTTCCAAAGATAGCAGCGCCAAAGTGACACCAATGAATGTTTTTACAGAGTATAAAAAACTGGTTGCAAAATACAATGTTAACTGGCTGTCGATAGGCAAGGTCACAGAGCATATAAAGGAACTGGAAATGCTTGGCTTTTTGAAGTGCACTTATCCCCGCATGGGAAGGCATCAGATAAGGTATGTTCTCATCCCTGAGCCTTTTGAGATTCCGAGATATATCGAAGTATTGCGGGAGGATTTTGGCAAAGTATAGGGAAAAATCATGTCTTGAAATTTTAAACCCCAAGTTTCGGTATCGCTTTCAAATATTCTGCCCTGACCTGTTCTGGAGGTAATTGAATGTAACTATCATCATGGCTTTTGGCATGTCCCAATAGTGTGTAAATGATATTCATATTACAGCCTTTAAATGTCAAATGATATGCGAAAGCACGTCGGAAGGCATGCGGAGTCACTGATGCTTGGATACCGCTTCTATTTGCTGTCTCTTTCACAATAGTTCTTACAAAATTATCTTTCAATCTGTCCCCATTATCAATAAACAAAGCATTGTTTCCATTGGATACTCTCACAGATATCCATGCTTTTAAGGCTTCTCCACATTCTTCGTCAAAATATATATCTCGCTGCTCTTTTTTCATAGACATTGGCATACTGATAGTTCCATTATCTAACGAGACATTCTCCAAGTTTAGATTAATTAATTCGCCAACTCTGATACCCGTTTTAAAGAGCAATAGTAGAATCGCACGGTCTCTTGTATTGGAAGTAACTTTTATCATTTCAATAATATCTTCTATTGACAAATTCTGGATTTTATCAGTTGATTTTTTTCCTGCCA
This sequence comes from Candidatus Levybacteria bacterium RBG_16_35_11, assembly GCA_001781995.1. Classification (GTDB taxonomy): domain Bacteria; phylum Patescibacteriota; class Microgenomatia; order Levybacterales; family UBA12049; genus MFNH01. The sequence continues at coordinate 10,421 of MFNH01000022.1, forward strand.
TAAAAAGTCTCCTTTTCTATTAAAAAATTTTATACTTAATTTATGCATTTATTATATAAATATTAATGTTCTCTATTTCTTTATGGAGCTATTTCTTTTTTCTTGCCTTGAGTTCTTTAAGTTCCTGTTATAGAGTATCCTTTTCTTTCTCTATGCGGTTAAGGTTAAATGACTAAACCCCAAGCTTCGGTATCGCCCTCAGATATTCTCCCCTGACCTGAATAGTGTATAATGGTCAAGCATACAAATTCGACTGAATTTAGAACATAATATGGGGGTAGTTTCACCCCAAGTCTGTGAAAAAACACCATATAAGTCAAATACAGGGCTCTATTTCTTTATTGAACTACTTTTTTTTCTTGCTTTCTTTTTCTTCGAGTTTCTGCTTCAGAGTCTCATTTTCTTTCTCCATACGGTCAACATGAGCACGAAAATTTTCATTAGTCTCCTTTATCATTTGCATCATCATGCTCTCGTTGATTGGTGTCTCCATAGTTTTCCGATATGCGTCCATCCTTTCCCGCACTGCCTTTTCGATTGTCGCTTCCATTGTTAGTTGAAGGTTATCATGCTTCGTAGAGAGGCTATTAATCTGCTCCTCTTTTTCCGAGAGTTGCTGTTCAAATTTCTTCTGCGAATTATAATTATCAATAGCAAATTTTGTGACCATATCCTTTGTAACTGAATTTTTTGCCTCAAATTCGGTCTCCAATTTCTCATGCTTTAAATTGAACTCAGTTTCTAACTTCTCAATATCTTCCTTCGGTAAATATAAGTAGAGTTGTCTTTGGTGTTTAAGGAAATAATCTGTTACCTGCTTTAGAGGGTGTCGCCTATAAGACTCCTCAAGATAGCCTCCTGAATGTCCAGCCAACCCTTCAGCTATCTCAG
>MFNH01000023.1 GCA_001781995.1 Candidatus Levybacteria bacterium RBG_16_35_11
TCAACTGACGGAAGAGGATATCCGAGCTGCCATAGCTTACGGTGCAGAAATGTCACGTGAACGCTATGTTGAAGTTCCGGCTTTCCGCAATAGTGTAAAAACCTAAGTCAACTCGTTCACACGAAAAAAAAGAAGGGGTTGTGCTTTTTAAAGAAGATATGCCTTTGAAAATACGTAACAGATAGGTAACTTAGGCTACCATTACCCGCCCACAATCCACTGGAATGTGGTTATCCATAGATCATTGCTTTACAGGAAAGGCAAGCTTTAGCAGAACTTGGCCAGTCCCCGTATTCATTATCCCAACTCCAGCGATACCCATTGCAAGTATCGATTGCGCCTGTCATTGCGAGCACCCGAAGGGTGCGTGGCAATCTCTTCAGAAAAGGCGAGATTGCCTCGTTTCACTCGCAATGACAATTTTTATCACTGGATTTGGGATTATGCTTTTTGAGGGAGTACACATAGAAATGTGCATCTCCCAAAGTTTTTTGAACCTGCTCGCGATAACTTCCTGAAACAGACGCCTCTTGGAGTCTTGGCGGAGGGCAAGAGTACACATAGAAAGTGATATCCGACTGCAACAGTTTTAACGTCAGTTCCTTCCTGAACTTTGCCTTGAAAAATTCTGACGGAAGGTATAGATTTATTACCAAGAATCTATAAAGTAGATATCGTATCAGAAACAAATAGCAAAGAATCATTGGATTTGGATGAAGCAATAGATGTGAAGGAGGGACAATTCCATGGAGATGTTTGAAAGGGATGTTTGGCCTAAGATTATTCACATTGCCAAGAAAAAAGTAGAAACAGGAGAACCTATAGAAACGATTGACAGGAAGAATAAAAATTGGGTGATGAAAGTAGAGGATAATGTAATTACCGTGCGCTCAGAAAAAAATGAAATTAATCGGCCTAATGGATCGCCAAGACCTGTGCCTAAATGGGCAATAAAAGAGGTTTGGACAATTCTTCAAAAGGACGGCAAAATGAGCAGGCCAGACATGCTTCGACAAGTCGATGTAGACAAATATCGTAGAATAGGCTCTGTAATAAGGGGCATTTTAGCACTCCTTCCGAACGTAAGCGTCAAGAAAATTGGACGACATTCTACGTTATTCTATAATGCCTTATAAAAAGAACAAGATAGAGATGACTTACTTAGATGAAGAATGTTCAAAAGGCGCAGCATTTTAATGTTAGATTTAACATGAAGATTTCTTCTGAGAAAATTTACAACCCACAATATTAGTTCTGAGATGTGATAGATAAGATTTAATATTACAGACATGCCAGATCAAGGTTTAATTATCCCTTTCACATAGAAAGTGAAAATTGTTGTCATATCGTCCCCTTTGCATTGTCCTTCCTCTTCACGCTTCCTAAAATATTCAAATTAGTGTAGATTATAGCCAATAACCTATAAAGTAGAATATTATGTCAGAAATAAATAGCAAAGAATCATTGAATTTGGATGAAGCAAGAGATGTGCATCCAGTCCTTAGGGCTAACCCTTTTCTAATCGAGGAAGGTTTGAAATTATTAAGAGGAGAAAAATATCTTTCAACTGAGGAGCTAAAACGTATAGATTTACTTTTTGAGGATAAAAATAAAATTCTATGCTTTGTCGAGGTCAAGTGGAGCAATATATCCGAAAGCCAAATGATTGAGTATAGAAGACTTGTTGACCAGCATCATCCACGAAGCCGATTAGTATGGGCAATACCAAACGATTTAATAAATAAGGCATCAGTAGCTTCAAAATATGGAATTGAGATAGCTTCCTTCGACCGAGAGAAAATAATTCAAATGAAAGCCTTACAAAATAAGGCAGCCACATATCTCAACCAAATCAAATCTCTTCTTTCAGCTCCACTCAATGTCTCCATGCATGGTGAGTTAGTACCATTTGAAAATCCAATCGTAGCTTGCTATTTTGAAGGAAGGGCAACAACAGATAGAGGGCAGAAAAAGTTAGGGTTGAAACAGACAAGTATTGGTAGGCAGTTGGACTTAATAAAGAACCTTACAATGGGGCATATCCCTGAACTTCATAAAGAAAAAATCCTTCTATTATTATGGGAAATTTTTAAAGCTCCTTATTCCTATAAGCCAGGAAAATTTTGGCGCATTGTAGATGGAGGGTTTATTGAGTTTATAAAAGTAATAAAACGACAAGGACGAGATATAGAAAAATTGATTATAACCATCTGGGAATTAGTAAATCAGTATTATAATGACAATTCTATTACTGTGCGAACAGCATACAGCATGGATGTTAAAAAATATGACTTATTGTTACTCTTGCTTTTTCAGTTGGTTGAAGAAAAAAATAAATTAATTTTCTCAATCGATGAATTAATACAGTATATTATTGACAACTTTGAAATCAAACCTTCACAACCCACCACGAAAATTCGGCATAGTATCCTAAATCAATGGATTGAAAATATAGTATCTATTAAAAATTACGAAAATGACATGTCAAAACGTTTATTGGAGCTTGCAACACTGAAAAGAGTTTTAATACCAAAGATGGGTACAGTTGATATGTGGATTCTTAAGCCTTCAAAAAAGAATGAGATTTTTGTTGCTCAAAGGCAGCCTTGCCAGATGTTATCTTTTAATAAAGACACCAATCTCTATATCAGCATAGAGCAATATCATAAAAAGGAGGGATAAAAATGGATTGTAATACATGCAAAGGAGAATTAGGGATAGAAAATGTTGAATTGATGAGAAAGGGAATGAGGACAACCTGCCCCTGGTTATATGTTTTGCCAGGGAAGGCGGCAACACTACATAACAATTTTGTTGAGAGCATGAAGGCTAAACGATGGAATTTTATTTTGGTTGACGGAGATAACGGCGATGGAAAATCTGTCTACGTCAAACATCTGGAATATATTGCTGACCAATTGGGATACCCAATGGCACATATAGAAATAAAAGATGACCAAATTGCACAATACGGCCCCGCTCCATATTTCACCTTGCAGATATTTAACAATCTTCGCCTGCCAGATGAACAAGTATTTTCGTGGAAAATATATCAAGATGATAAGACAAGAAAAAAAGTGAATGGCACATTGGAGAAGGATTTAGCGACCTTTGAATTTTGGAGCCCAGCTTTAACTTCGGCTTTATCACATGTGACCAACGATTCTAATGAACAGCTTAAAAAAATGTCTTTATCATGGCTTAAGGGAGAATCAAAGAGTGTTAAGGAACTCAAAGAGATGGGGATATTTGACAAGACAATGAAATCCCTGTTAAATGTTCCTACTGACAGAGCACTTTACTTATTAAAAGATTTATTGAACAATCTTGGATACCAGGGATTGGTAGTAAGTGTTGACGAAATAGAAAGAGTTGCAGATTTAAACCGAGCAAAATCAATCCCCACCTTATCGGTCTTGCGTGATATTATTAACATTTTAACAAGTCATGACTCTATGCCTACGAAACGTGGCATAACTCAAGGACTTTTTATAGTTTATGCAATTTCGACTTTTTTCCTTGGATACAGTGGGGTAATTGAGCGGTCAGGAGTAGATTTTGCTGCCCAAGCTGACAAATATAGCAGACCCAAAGTCACCTTAATGGACGTCCCACGTCTTGGAACTGTTTTGAAAGACTCTGCTGCTAAAATAGATATAAGTTTTGACTCTATAACGGATTTGGGAAATCTTGCTGAAAAGATATTAATTTGCTACACACAAGCGATGAAGAAAACCTTTACGATTGACCCGAAGGACTTGGCTAAAGAGTCGTATGATAAAACAAGCGTATTCTTAGCCAGGGCTAATGTTATGGCGATGATAAAGACTTTAGATAATCTATGAAAAAAGATTCATGTAGTGTCAATTAGGAGAGTGAAGGAAAATTCCATGGAAATATTTGAAAGGGATGTTTGGCCTAAGATTATTCAAATTGCCAAGAAAAAGATAGAAACAGGAGAACCTATAGAAACGATTGACAAGAAGAATCACACCTCTTCGATTCCACTATAGAAGCCCAGGAATATACCCAGAAGGAACTGAACGGCTACTGGAAAATAGTAAATCTTGACAAGGAGGTGGAACAGTAAAGTGTATGGAAAAGAAAGTGTTAGTACTCGCAGGTTCCGTAAAAGACTACTCCGCAGCGGCAGAGTTCGGAGAACTCATTTACATTAAACTTGGCAGTAATATGCTGAATGTTGGTAGACATATAGCGGACATTCTCGAACTGCTAAAAAATATCCATACACAAGGTTATGGGCCGCCCTATGTGGTGGTCTCAGGGTATGGACTATATGTAGCTTTACTTATAATATCGGCACTGGAAATTTGGGGAGCAATCGAACTCTTGATATGGGATGCAAAAACTCATATTCTATACTCCCATCCCGCTTTCCATGAAAGCTATCCGAGATTATGAGACCATTTTAGACACTATGATAGTATCCAAAAAGGAGGAATAAAAACCGATGAACGAAGTAAAAGAAGCCATTTTGAGAGACTATGGCACTCCTTCCGAACGTAAGCGTCAAGAAAATTGAGCGACGTTCTACGTTAATATATAACGCTTTGTAAAACGAACAAGATAGAGATGAAGGGTCAAAGTCCTGTGTTATTTCTTTTTAGACAAATAATGGAAAGGGTAATCAATGCTTAAGGTTGTTACAGATATTGAAGAAATAAAAAAAATACAAAGGAAGTTCGAGGAAATTTTAATAAAGTATTCTAATCTCGAAATAGAAGCAAATTTAAAAGGTCCAGGTTTCAGAAAACTAAGTACACTTTATTGGAGTAGAAACCATGGAATATATTTTCGTATAGGAAAACACTATAAAACTAAAAGTGAGAAATTCTGGAATGTATTTGGAATCTCACAGGATGAACTTGACAGAGGAGGCGATTATAGAATAACAGTTCAAGTAAATTTCCCATATGTTCAGAAAAAAAGAGGAAAGCTGGCGGGTAGAATAGCGATAGATGAAAACAATGATATTTTTATTCTGCACGATGGGTCGATTAATGTTAGTAACCATCCTGTTAATTTTCTAAAATTTTCCAGTGCTTATAAAGGAAGAATAATTGAGCCAGAAGAAATAAACGATGATAGAAAATATGCACTTGTTTGCAAAGTATCTGACAATGAAATCACTATGAATATGATTTCTGATTTTGTAAGAGCAGTGCATAGTGCTAAAGACATTATTAGAGACGAATTAACACGGAAGTAAGGAGGGAAGATTTCTCTTGTTAACCAAAACCTTTTGTTAATCATAAAAATTGACACTTTGTAGGTGGAGTGCGTAGTCTGAGAGAACCTTCTTGCACGTGAAGCAGATGAAGAAGTTAATGTGATCGACTTCTAGGAAATTTTCAATATTCTGAATATAACGCTACCACATGGCCTAACCCTTCTTCTTAATCAATCCATCAACTGTTCTTTTGGAAAAACTAAAACACTCCTATGATATAATCCCATATAAAATGATCAAAAGAAAATTTGTTTTCTTTTTTCTACCTGCAATATGCTTCATTTTCCTGTTACTTCTCTTCCTTCTTATCCAAACTCCTGCCTTTGTCAACAGATTGAGCTCAGTACTGGCTAATACGCTTGGCTATAAAATAAGTGTGCAAAACCTCTCATTCTCTCCCGGATTAAAGGCAGAAATCTCAGATCTGGATATAACAAGAATAAAAGACAGAGGTTTGTCTTTTCATAGTTCTCGGATTGATTTTGATGGAAAAATCAGAATGCCTTTGAAGGGGGAGATAGAAAACATCACTCTGACCCAGCCGAAGCTCATC
>MFNH01000024.1 GCA_001781995.1 Candidatus Levybacteria bacterium RBG_16_35_11
TATGAGGGTAGGGAGCATTACTGTAACTGTGATGAGCCATTTATTCATATTGAACTCTGTTCCAATGGTTGTCTGTCATTCCCTCTTGTCGGGAAACTTTCTTTGAAAAAGGATGCCGGACAAACCGGCATGAAAAAAACAATCCAAAAAACTAAATAATATATCCTCGTCACAAATAGATTTTGCAAGAAAACAATTTCTCATTTCTGTTAGATAACATTTTTTCAATATCAGTTAATCCAACCTTCCCTGTCAAATCTTTTGGGTATTGCACTGTTAAATGGTGGAGCTTCACCATATTGTTTAATATAATCCTTTATGAGTTGAACTTCCTTTCTTTCAGCTTCTTCCTTTGTTAATACTTTTTCAAATGAATATTCATATTTCGGCTCTGCGTAATTTTCTTGAAATTTTTTGCAACATGTTTTGATTAAATAAATGAGTTTGGCTTCAGAATGGGTCGTACCATGTTGTATTCCTCTTACAAATTTTTTGCGCCTTATTTCCATGTTTTTAGTACTACCTATGCAAAGTATGCCTTTTTCATCTTTTCCAAGAAATCTATTAAGGGAAACCACAGACCCTTCATTATCTTTTAAACGAATCTTATAAACAGCGGGTTCATTGCAATATGAAGGTTCGGTAATTTTTTTCCATTTTGAGTATCCCATGTTACCTCCTGCTTAATTGATTCAAAGAGCTTTCAGAATAGATGTAGGCAAAACTCAAGTCGAGGGCGATGGTATCTGTGACATGGTTTGGTTTGACCCATAGGGAAGAGATTCAACGTTACAATAGTGATCAGATATCTAAAATAAATAACAGAAAAAACTGTTTTTAAGACTACCTTATCGGCCATATAAATCTTTTCCAATTTCTTTTATATAGCCTTTATGTGCCATCATTTTGAGTCTTCTCCTTATCGTAGATAGCTTAGCTCTGTATCTTGGATTTATCAGAAATTCTCTGTGCACTTCTGCAGAAGAAATTGGCCATTTATTTCTTACAATCTCAATAAGTTCATTGAATCTTTGACTATCATAAAAACCATCGTAAGACATAATTCTCCCACCTCCTTCAAAATCTTATAAGTTATTTTCAATTTCTCTTTTAATTGTTTCTAAAATTTCTTTCACATATTCATATTCCTTCTTTAATTCAACTTTTTTATCAATTATGTAAGAAATATTGTAGGATATTATGCTTAATATCTCCGGATAGTCCTTAAGGAAATATTTTTTATGGAATTTAAAAAAATCAATGGTTTCTTCAGTTCTAAAACCAAATATTGGTTGAGGCAAGAAAAATAGTTTAATAAAATAATCCAAATATTCAGGAATTAGCCTTTCTTTTTCATAAGGCTGGGCTAACATGAGAAGGCCACTTATGTGAGCTATAGACTTGTAAATATCCTGCCCTTGCCAATGGTAGCCATGGTAGAAATATATTTGCTCGGGATCGAATTCGAAATAACTAAGAATATTGTAAAGCTTGTCACATGTCTCTTTTAGTAACTTTTCATTCCTCGAAAATCCATCTGAAAATTTAAATATAGGAATAAATAATTCATCAAATTTTATTGACTCCCTATAATCTCTGATACCATATTCCTCACGAAGATGCTGTATTAATTCTTCAATTTCAATCCTATACTTTATGAAATAATATAATGATAGATGATGATTATCATAAGGGGTAAGATCATCAAGATTCCTTTTATCAAAGAAGTAGTAAATTGTCTTTTTTAAAGAATAAAAATCTATATAACGCTTAGAAAAATTATATGCACGCAATATTCTGAACGAAAATAATGCTTCTTCAATTCCTTGAAGTATTTCTTCAACAGTAAAAAATGATTCATATTTATATAACACGTCTAAAGATGCTTCAGGGCATACATAATCAAATGCCTCGAGCAATAAAAAATGAAGTTTTTCTTTAAGATGGGGTTCACTAAGGTTCCTGAATTCATCACGGAGATAGATACCATCAAACAAAATATCATAACCAAAATAAAATTTATAATGTTTTGCGACCATAATAAAATAGTCACTTATGAACCTATTAGAAAGATAATTTTCAAAACAATATTCTGCTTTTAACCGATGGTGGAATTCGTAAACATAATCCGGCTTTATTACATCTAATCCTCTGTCTTCACAAAAATCTAAGACTCTATCTTTATCCCACTGACTTTGAGGAAGATGTACGTCATCGCTTGAGAAACCAGCTGGATGAGAAGGGAAGCCTACCCAGCAGGCTACCTCATCGCTTGAAATAATATCAGAGATAGCTTCCAAATCATGCTTATCGAGATCTAAACCACGTCTGGGATCAAACTGCTTTTTGATAATATAGTTGTTTTCAAAAACATCCAATATATACTGCAAATCATGTAAATCAAGTTCTAATAATTCTTTTAAAATATAAGTATGAATATTTTTGAAATAAAGGTAACGCAACAGATCACGACCTTTATCTCCTAATCCTTTTTTATCAAGTATAGCCAGACAATCATCTATGTTAATTTTAAGCACTTTGTTGAAACTAATCTCTTTTAGTAAATCATCTATTCCAGAAAATGATTTTGCCGACCATATTTCTCCTTCCTCATACGTAAAATATTCTTTATCGTATAAGTGTTTTAGATATTCTAAGAGGATGTAGATAATGCCATCGCTTTTCGATATCAAATACCTTTTCAGATCGATATCAAATTTATTGGGTTTAAAAATGGAATCGATAATATTCATCATCCCCTCATCTTTAAACCTTGGTAATTGGATTATCTCGGCATCTGTTGTCTTGATTTCTTCAATTAATTGTTTTGCATTTTTGCCCCATGTTTGATCCCTCGACTCTAAAAGAAGCATTATATGATTTCCAGAGGAGCTACAGATTTTAGCAACAGTCTTTAAGAATATTCTCTCATTATCCTCTGAGATTTCATGACAGTCTTTAATCCAAAATGTTTTTTCAATACCTAATTTAGCTTCCTTTTGAAAACACTCTATTATCTTGGATCGTTTATCATCAGGCGTATCATTCTTATTAAACTCCACCCTTAGGATTTCACCAAATTCGTTAGCTAAAGATATTAAAGGTAATGCTGTTAGTGCATGGCATTCATGTTTGTGTTTGATATTGTTAAAAATTTCCTGAATTAAACGACTTTTCCCGATACCTCCTTCGCCTATTATTAGGTAATTCTTCCTTTTTGAAAGAATCTCTTTAATCAATAATTTACGGTCTTCTCCTTCAAAACTAGGCTCAAAAAAATTGGGAGTACATATTATTTTTAGATCTGCGCTCTGAGTCTTCTTTATGCTTGTTCTATCGGTATATGAAACAAGAGCTTTTAGTGTCGATTCACCAATATGGGTAGATAATATGTTGAGTGTTGCTGTATAACGTGAATCTTTTTTCACAAAAGTTGGTTTATCACCAAGAATCTCAATGAACTGAGGAGCTTCCAGAGAGGAAATCTCCAGATCTCTGATTTCAAACAAGGACTGGACAGATAAGTTTATTGTAGAAACTTTATCAAGAGGAAGTTTTGTTTCCTCTGTCCATTCCCATAAAATTCGAGCATCCGGCACTTTTGAGTAAATTGTTGTTCTTGTTATATCAGAGGCTATAATCTCTCCTTTCTTAAGAGCTCGTACCTCTATTTCATTGGCTTTGCCATCATCAAATGTAAACTCCGTAGAGGCAAATTCTATAATATCTTTATCAAAATAACTCTTAGAAAATTTCCCTACGCATTGTTTGTTAATCCAAAGTTCAAAATGATTTTTATGTACATTTTTAGGGTGTAATGTCTTTATTTCAATTTTTATCGTATCTTTTCCTATTAATATGTATGCCGGGGTTGGAGAAAGTGACAAGAATATTTCTCTATGTGATAAGGGAAAATCTGGATAATCTGATCTTGCAATTACTACCGGTTTGTCTCTGTAATTTCGATACTTTATATTATTTTTTCGATCAAGTTCAGAATAGATATATAAGGTACTATTTTGGAAATGGAAAAAAGGTTTTTGAATGATGCCATCGCTTTCTTGAACTACCCTCAACAAGGAGTTAACAAACTCATCAATATATGTTGAATAGTCGGGCAGTTCTTCATCATTACTAATAATCCTTTCATGTGCAAGTTCATTTCTTATGTCAATCCATCGGTAAATGTAACCGCTGAGTTTTGCTCCACCTTCGCTTCTAAAAAATTCATTTTTAATACTGGCCAAGGCTGGGAAATTACACAGAGCTAAATATTCTGAAATCCATTTCTCTATAAGATTCGCCCATCTCCCAGCTGTAAGTCTTGAAATTATACTATCTTTTAAAAGTTCATTTTCATTGTATTTCTTAATTAATGTTGAAAGTATTATGCAAGCAAGAAAATTAATCAGGTAATCAATTATTTTGATTTTGTCTTCATTATCTCTTTTGCCTAAAGTAGTTTTTAGGGTATTAAAATGATCCTCAACTTTTTGATAATCTTTCATATGGCTATTTGTCGATAACGCCTATTAGTTTTAGAGCCTTTATAAGGATCTTTATCTTTTCTTATATTCTTCTGAGGCAGACATCCCCAATCGGGCAATTGTTACAGTCAGGATTTGTCGGGAAACAATAACTTCTGCCAATTTCCCAACATGGTCTATCTAATATGCCCGGATATTCTGGGTTCAATTCTCGTGCTTTAAGGATTACTAAATTCTTATCTTCCTGATCTACAAAACCGCATCGTTTAAAAACCCTGATTACCAAACTATCAACAGCTATATCAAGCCCGGAACGATCTCGGAGGGGGATATTAAATTTCTTTACAAGGGTTTCTGTTGCCATAGCTGCTTTCTTCTGCCCGATACCTTTGAAATCCTCAAATCTCTTTTGTACTTGTGAACATGTTGGATTATCAGCCCATAAATTCTCGACGTTACCTCTATATTCATTAATAATTTTCTTTGCACCTTCAATTGTCTGCTGAGCCATTTGCGGAGGATATCGTGGCTTACGCGGAAGTTTATCAAACAGAGACAGAATATCACGAACGGACATATTTGAGATTTTCAAAGGATCAAGATGTCCGAGGATTTTAAACAAATTATAAGGGATTGCCCACACGTGTTCTGCAGGCATTTGCTGGTTATATATAGTTCCCATAAGGAAGGCAAAATAGTTTTTGTCCCGGATATAAAAATCTACAATGTGTTTAGGACATTTCCCGCCACCAAATCCAGCTTCCATCTTTTTAACTCTATCCGTAGCACCAAATTCTTTTAATGCCTTATTGATCATATCCATCGCCTTATCATCTAACTTCAACAACAATAAAAATTATACTAACTTAACAAAATTCCTACTTATCTGATATTGCTTAAGGGTAAATTTTACTTATAGTCCAATAAGATCTGTATATATGCAATTTGCCCTTATTTTGCAAGAATAATATCATTCAATTATTATCGTTGGTACAATTGACATTCCTA
>MFNH01000025.1 GCA_001781995.1 Candidatus Levybacteria bacterium RBG_16_35_11
ATACATACCATTGCTGATACATTTTTACGTTTGACTCTCGCAAATGCGAGGGGTTTCCCCATTCGGACATCGCCGGATTAAAGGTTTATGGCACCTACCCGACGTGTATCGCCGCCATATGCGTCCTTCCTCGGCCAAAATCTCCTAGGCATCCATTATCGGCATTATGAGTAGATTTTCTTATCCAGCACCGTCTGGTGCTGGGTTAAAGACAATTTCTCTTCACTTTTCAAAGAGCCAACTCATTATCTTTTCGGGATAACCCCCTCTTACTAGGGGGCTTGCCCCAAAAGACAATATAACCGATCTTGTGGACCGGAAGAGATTCGAACTCTCGACCTCAGCTATGCAAAAGCTGCGCTCTACCAGCTAAGCTACCGGCCCGAATCAAAAAAAATAATTTGTTAAACGAGAAAATTGCTAAAAGAGGAAACCGAATCGTTAACCAGACAATAGAGGCCCACAAAGGGTTACTTCTACTATTTGAATATTTCTTATCATAAACGATTGGTGTCCGCCTTAAGCGAGATTTAATCTCGTAAAGGTATGTTAACACAAGGGTTTTAGCCTGTCAACCATTAAATATAGCTTACTATTGTTGTAATAACTTTTGCCTGAATTTATAAGTATTAGCGTGAGAAAGATGGCCTAAATAGGATTGGATCGTTTGGTTTAATGAATAATCTGAAATTTGTTTATTTTGATAGGCTTGAATTCTCGATTTAATTTTTCTAAGAATTCTTCTTTTGGTTTTTCTTCTTGGTAAGATATAAAACGGCAATACAACATACCCCAAAAAATCTATCCCCCACGAAAACTTTCTAATATTTACTTTTTGAGGATGAAGATCGAGTTTAAGTTTTTCTTTCAAAAACTTGGCTAATATACATGTATACCTGTTTAAAGCTTCCTGATTTGAATCTAAAATTATAAAATCATCCGCGTAGCGAATATAATATTTAACTTTAAGGACATGTTTTACAAACTGGTCAAGCTGATTTAAATAAATGTTGGCAAATATTTGAGACGTTAAATTGCCAAGAGGAATTCCTTTTCTATTCTCCGTCTGGAAACTATTTATTACTTCCGTCAATAACCAGATAATATCTTTATCTTTTATTCTTTTTTTCAGTAAGCTAATTAATGTCTGGTGATCTACTCTTGCAAAGAATTTTTTAATGTCTAATTTTAGAGCAAAACAATCTCTTGAATAGTTTTTAGATACTTTCCGAGCAAAAGCATCAAGTCTTTTAACTCCTTTATGCGTTCCTTTGCCAATCCTGCAAGAATTCGAATCATATATAAAAGATTTATCAAAAACTTGGTAAAGATATTTATATAAAAGGTGGTGAACGACTCTATCTGCAACTGGTGCTTTATGAATATGGCGTCTCTTAGGATCGTTTATGAAAAATTCTTCATATTTTCCGTGATGATAAGTTTTGACTTTCAAACTTAAATGCAAAGCAAATAAATTGTCTTCCAAATTTCTTTCAAAAATCTGCAAATCAAGCCGTTTCTTCTTTCCTTTTCTAAATTCAGAATAAGCTTGAAAAAGATTCTGCAGTGAAATAAGATTATCGTATGTCATATAAGAAAATCCCATCCGTTAAGTCTGTTCACATACACACACACACCGATAGTATTTTTAATATTCCTATCTTTTCCCGACTCTACGAATTTTATAATCTCTTAACTCGCGCAATTGGTCTATTTCCTAAAGCAAAACGCTATACCCTCGGACAGGAACTCGACAGACAAGTTATTATCTCAATTGAGCTATTGGTTTCTATTCCGTTAAGCCAAAGCAAATTGGAAACTCTTAAGGCATTAAGTGTTAAATTGGATCTTCTTAAAATACTCCTACGGCTCTCCAGAGATAATCAATGCCTAAGGGAAAAAGATTATATCCTCCTCCAAGCAAAACTCCAAGAAATAGGTAGAATGCTTGGAGGATGGATACGTTCTCAAAATGTTTCGAACAAGAGACTATCACAGGAGCCAACCTCAAGTTCGGATTGACATTGTCAGAGTTCCAGAAATTGGCATTGAGACCATTAGTCTCGTTCCAATTGCCTACACTTGCACGATTGGCGCCTTAATTAATACTTTTCCGCACCCCTCCCTCACTGCGATTCTACATTGTATTATCGCTGAATTTTATCCATCCGAAATTACATCGGACAAAAGAAAAGTATACGTAGTTATCTTGTTTTCATTGGAAGCACGCTTTTGAATAGTTACTTTTTCAAGATTCTGGCTTACAAGAAACATTAAAGGCGGTATTAATGAAGACACCAATACTCACTGCCGTATTCTATCTTAAAATCGAAGAACCAAAATTTCAAGACCCTATTTTCGAGGAATTTCTACCACAGGAGCCAACCTCAAGTACGGAGAGACATCCTCAGAGCTCCAGAAATCGGCATAGAGACCAGAAGTCCCGCGCCAACTGCCTACACCCGCACGAGTGGCGCCCGGTTGGTTACTTGAATAAGTATCTGTCCAGGTATAACTATATCCAAAGTCTTTCCCCTGCAAGCGAATCTTCGTAGTTTTAAGATGCTGCAAGGAAAGATCTATTAATTCCGGTGCATGCCATTCACGAGTAATAAGCCCTGCACTGGGATATGCTCTTTCAACACTTTGCCTTTCTTGTGCAAGAAGCTCTAGTTGTTTTTCATGTGGTAACTTTTGACTTCCTCTTAAATAAAAATCCTCTGGGGCTGATTTAAAAGCCAAGAGAGAAGGATCTGAACTTAAGTTTTCAAGGATAGGGTTTAAATACCAAAATCTCATTCCATCTTTTTTAACCTGCAGGGGAGTTCTGCCGGCATAATCATAAACTGCATATCCGTCTTTTTTTAAGTATTCAACCAATCTTTGAGTTTCTTTTGAAAGTCTTTGGACATTAGGGGCTTCTGCCATGGCTGCGTGTGGCAATTGTTTAATCAGCCTTATCTCTTCCAATGCCTTAAGATCATTGAGTTGATTCTGCCAAATTACAATGGCCTTTTTGTCGTGTCTTTTTTCCGCATCCTGTAAATTTCTTAAAATTTCTACATTAACTCCCATAATTTGTGAATATTATCACACTATAAGATTGCTGTCAATAGGTTATGCTTCGATATATTTTGACTAATTAGGGTATAGCAAGATGCTTCAAGATGATAGAAATAAAAAATTAATGTAGAATATTGGTATGTGGGTTTATTTGGCATTATTTTTTGCCCTCTGGACATCTATTGCTTCACTGATTATTAAAAAACTTCTTATGGTTCTTGATAAGAATATGACTTTGTTTTGTTCAATTTTATTTGTTATCCCTTTTTCGTTTTTAATAATTATGTTAACAACCGGACTACCAAAATTAAACTCTTTATTCTTTTTGACAATTATCATTGCGGCATTAATTGACGTAGCTGCTTTTATGCTTTCAACTACGGCAATAAAGATTTCTCCGCTTTCTGTAATTTCACCAATGGCTTCTTTTGGTCCGATTTTTACAACTATATTTGCAGCGCTTACCTTAAGAGAATTTCCAACGACATTAAAGCTAGTTGGAATAATAATAGTAGTTATTGGCGCATATCTTTTGAATGTAAAGCACATTCATCATGGATTTTTTGAACCTATCAAAAAATTGATTTCCCATAAAGGGGTCCAGCTTTTTTTTCTGGCAACTTTTCTCTGGGCAATTACTCCGATTTTTCAAAAAATTGCACTCGAAAATACTTTTCCTAAAACACCGCTGATGGCCTCTTTTGCCGATGGTTTCTTTGTGGTTCTTTTTCTCACACCTTTTGTTCTCTCCAAAATTAAGCTTTCTTTACCAAAAGTTAAAAGCTATATTTGGATTTTTTTGATTCTTGGTTTTTTCGGGGCACTTTCCCAATTTGCTGCTTATACAGCGTTTTCGCTTGCAAATTTAGGCTACGTAACTTCAATTTTTAGACTTCAATCAATTTTTATAATTCTTTTAGCTGCCTTGTTTTTAAAAGAAAAGGATATTCGAGAAAAATTATTAGGAGCTTTAGTAATGTTAATCGGCGCAGTTCTTGTGGCAATTTAGGTTGGAATTATTTGGGAACTGGAACAAGGGCTATTTCTTTAAAAGCAGGTTTACCACCGTTCCCAGAAGAAAATATCATTCCCGCCTTGGTTGTTCTTGCTTTTTTAACTTCTCCTCTTTTAATTTTTTCAAGATAATCTTCGAATTCGAGTAATTGAAGGTCGTGAGAAACGAACCTTATATGTTTTCCTTCAGTTATCCAAATATGACTTCGCGGAGAAAACTCCGCACCGCCATCGAAAAGCTGAAAACCCGAGTAATCAACAGGTAATTCTCCATCCCCTTCTATAACTCCTGTATCATTTTTTCCTACGAGAACCACCCAGCCTTTTTTGTGAAAGTACAGTTCGTCGGCAACCGCTGCCATATTTAGATCTTTTTGCGGAATTGCCATTAATTTCTCGCTCATATTGATGAATTTTAAAAAAATTTTATTTAAATTTCAAGCCGTAATTTTACTTTTCCAAAAGCCACTCTTCTACTTTTAATGCTGCCATGCAGCCGTAACCTGCAGCTGTTATGGCTTGTTGGTATAGGCAATCATGAATATCCCCGGCAACAAAAACTCCTGAAATATTTGTTTTTATGTGATCCTCTGCCTTAACGTATCCCTGATCATCAAACTCAATTCCCTTTAAGCCGGCAGTATTGGGATGATGCCCGATTGCAACGAAAATTCCCTCGGTTTTGATTTGGGAAATTTCTCCTGTTATTGAATCTTTTACTTCCACTCCTTCAACTTTTTCTTGACCTAAGATTTTTGTAATTTGTTTATTAACGATAAATTTTATTTTTGGATCAGACTTTGCCCGATTCAGCATATGAATGCTTGCTTTAAAAGTATCACGACGATGAATTATTGTTACTGATTTTGCAAACCTAGTTAAAATTATCGCTTCCTCCATTGCGCAGTCTCCTCCACCAGCAACGATAATATCTTTTTCTTTAAAAAATGGGCCATCGCAAGGAGCACAACCGGAAACTCCTCTACCGATTTTTTCTGCTTCCCCGGGAACTTTTAGCCATTTTGCCGATGCTCCCATGGCAATAATTACTGTTTTTGCCTCAAAGATTTTGTCTCCAGCTGTTATCTTAAACGGGGATTTGGAGAAATCTGATTCTTTAAAGTTTTGGTAAATAAATTCTGCGCCAAATTTTTCGGCTTGTTTTTTAATTCTCTCCATGAGCTCTGGTCCATGAATCCCTTCCGGAAAACCGGGAAAATTCTCAACCAATGACGTTGTCATTAACTGCCCTCCCCAGTTTTCGCCCGCAACAACCAGCGTTTTTAATTTTGCTCGGGAGGCATAAATTGCAGCTGTCATTCCTGCTGGACCACCACCTAAAATTAGGACATCATACATAAAAGTATCATTCAGTATAAAGTATTAGGCATTAAGTATCAAGGACATCGGGTGGTTTAAAGAAGCTTATTGAGTTCTGAATTGTAATTTTCTTTAGACTGAACTCCAACTAAACTTTTAATCGGCTTACCATCTTTAAAAAGAAGAACTGTTGGTAAACTCATAATTCCGTATTTGGATGCCGTTTGCTGGTTTTGGTCAACGTCTAACTTCCCCACTTTTACTTTATCTTTAAACTCATTTGCCAATTCTTCAATAACAGGGCCTAGAATTCTGCAAGGAGGACACCATGGAGCCCAAAAATCAACTAAAACAGGCGTTTCTGATTTTAGAACTTCCGAATCAAAAGTAGAATCCGTTAAAGAAATATCCGACATAAAGATAAATGCTTTTCTAATGTAACAGCAGAAAAAAAATGTGTCAACAACAATTTACTATATCGGAATATCAGTTACTAGCAACTAGTTACTAGATGCTGCTTTATTCCAACTCTTCTCGTTTGTTTTGCAAAAAGAGGAACCATTGTTCAAAAAAACCAAATAAACCTTTAAATGGGGCTTCGAAAACAAAATCTAAGAAATACATAAAAATATTTATTTGTGAAATCCCCTCGGTTAACTTTCGTCCCACCCTTACAAATGGAATAAAAATAAAATCTAAAATAGGAGCTGTTAAACTTTTCCCATCTTCAATTGAGTAAATCTTGGCAGTTTGATTGACTCTGTAAGATAAAAAGGAAACTATTGCCAAAAAGAAAACAAAAACTCCCATGCTTAAAATATTAAAGCGAAGCAAATTTAAAATGTAAAAAATTAATCCAAAAGCAACAAGAAAGGTTGTAACCCACAAAATAGTAAAGATAGTGTTTAATAAAGTAGCCTTGTCAGGTGCAGCTTTAATTGTTAAATGTTTTTGAAAATTTGGGTTACCATTAATAAGTATTGCGTGAACATAATTAAAAATACGTTCTGAGTTTGTCCTGTCAGGTGCTTTGATAAAAAGGCCAATAAAAGCCATAAGAAGCGGTGGAATCCCAATGTTAATTGCAGTTGATGTCCAAATAATACGACCAAAAAATATAGTCTCATATGTTCCCTCAACTGCAAAAGCAAAGAAGGCTTTTGTTAAAAGAATAAAAATAACAGACCTTATAATTGCTCTTCTCACCTTTGAAGCTATCCCCCCGTAACGTGCATGGCAAATGGAAAAGATAACTCTTTTTAAACCTGCTTCATCTCTAACAAGTTGTCTTATTCCTCCCTGCTCTACGTTTAAAAGATCCTCTAGGATAAAGAAAACGACTGTTTTATCTTTAACATAATTTAAGATTTTATCTTTTCTTGGATGTTTTAATTGACTGTTTATCTCATCATATCCTTTTAAGAAATTCTCAGAAACATAACTTAAGCTTTCCTCTGTAAGCTCGCCAAAAAATTGATTAAAAAGACGGTATCTTAAAAAAGGCAAATCATCGTGCGCATAAGCTTTTCTAACCGCAATAAAAGCCTGAACATCTTTTGCTTGCTCGTCCTGATCTTCAATATTAATATAGGGTTTAATAATGTTGAACATGAAGCTTGCCATTGCTTCCTTTTTTTTCCTTGGAGCTAAAAGGTGCTCTATTTCAGCCGACATTAGCTGGTTAATCCATTGATTAACTGTTTTTTCAGTCAATTTGTGATGTTGTTTTAAAATATTTGAGCGAAGAGTAAGGTATAACTCTATTGTTTTTTGAATCTTAGAAAC
The DNA here is from genome assembly GCA_001781995.1 of Candidatus Levybacteria bacterium RBG_16_35_11. Taxonomy (GTDB): domain Bacteria; phylum Patescibacteriota; class Microgenomatia; order Levybacterales; family UBA12049; genus MFNH01. The sequence continues at coordinate 7,183 of MFNH01000025.1, forward strand.
TATAGATTCAGAAACCGATTCATCTGGAAAATACCTTGCCCAAACCAACTCGCGAACGAGGGGTTCTGCGATTGGTTTTCCTACCCCTCCAAAAAGGATCCTTCTTTTTAAGATTCTCTCAATGGCTGTTCTTAAAATTAACTCCTCATCTCTATAATCCATTGCCGTTCTTAGTTTTTCGTACATTGTGGCAACTTTTGAAACAACGGGATTAACACTAATTTTTTTATCACGGTCTTTTGGTTCTTCCTTTTCAAACGTGGATATTAAAACTTCGGCAGGGTCTGAAAGGGACTTATCGTCCATATTAAAGATATTTTAGCATATCTTAACTAGAGAGGTTGAATTTCTTTGGAGATTTGAAAACCAAAGCTTAATGCTAGGATTATCATGAAATACCAATAGGTAAAGAACTGTAAAGAAGCAATATTTAGCCCAAAAACAATCGTCGACAAGCCAAATAATATCATCAATAGAAAAAATGAAGTTAAGGCTGTTGTTTTAATAGTATTGATTAAACCTTTGAAGCTAACGCATCTTCGGGTTTTTACTTTCATTTGGAGTATATTTTATATATCAATTTTAAATCTTTGTCAATTTTTTTAAAACCTCAGCGAATATATCAAAATGTAGCAAAAATACTAAAGGATAAGAAATAAAAAATTAATGGTTGACAAAAGAGTTTTAGAATCTATAGAATGATTTCTATGGCAATTAACAAAGACATGGGAAAATATGTTCCTTTCTTAGTGGTTCTTTTAATTATTGCCGCATTTTTTCTGGGTTCTTTAACCACCAAAGTCTCAATGCTGCAAGGAGGCACAACAGCTCCAAAGCAAGAAGAAAAAGCTTTCGCGCCAACTCAAGGAGCAGGACCACAGCAACCAGATCCTAACAAAAGATACGATATTGATGCCGGTCATTTCCCGGTTAAGGGAGATAAGAATGCCAAAATTACAGTTATTGAATTTGCGGATTTTCAATGCCCCTTTTGCGAAAAATGGTTTTCAGATGCCGGAACGCAACTCATAAAAGAATATGTCGACACTGGAAAAGCAAGCTTTGCTTTCAGAAACTATGCGTTTTTGGGAGATGAATCCAAATGGGCAGCAGAGGCGTCAGAATGTGCTAACGAACAAGGTAAGTTTTGGGAGATGCATGATTATCTCTTCAAGAACCAGTCGGGAGAAAATCAAGGCGGATTTAGCAAGGAAAATTTGAAGAAATTCGCCGCTGCGCTTGGTTTAAACACCACTCAATTCAATTCTTGTCTTGATACCGATAAGTACGCAAAAGCTGTTGACGATGATTTGGCGGCAGGGCAAAAAGTAAGTGTTTCCGGCACTCCAACTACTTTTGTAAATGGTAAAATCCTGGTTGGCGCTGTCCCCTATGCTGAATTAAAGAATTTAATAGATCAGGAATTAGGCGCCAAATAAACAAGTTTGTTTCTTGCGAAATAATCTATTCAAGCACCCCAACCAAAAAGTAAATTAAAAATGCTCCAACAATAAGAAGGACCGTTTCCATAAAAGCAAAGCCCTTTTTTTCTCCGTGATGTATCTCTGGAATTAAATCGGAAGAAGCAATGTAAATAAAAAAACCTGCGGTTAGAGAAAGAAAAATAGGCAATGAGCTTTGGATTGATTCTCTTAAGAAAAAAGTGATCAACGCACCTAGGATAGAAATTAAGGCGCTTGCCAAATTTACCATTATTGTCTTTTTTCTAGATACCCCGTTGTGAATAAAAATTGCAAAATCCCCTAGCTCCTGAGGAATTTCATGGGCAGCGACGGCAAGAGTAGTAATAATTCCAAGAGGAACACTCACCAAAAACGTCGCCGCAATAACAACCCCATCAATAAAGTTATGAATACCGTCTCCTAAAATAATTAAAGGGATTGTTGGTTTACTTTTCTTTTCTTCCCATTCCTCATGACTGTGAAAGTGAAACCAATTTAAGAATCGCTCGATTATAAAGAAGAATAAAACACCAAAGGTTACCCAAAGAAAAATATTTATTTCCCCTGCCTGTTCTATTGCCTCCGGCATTAAATCAAAAAAAGCAGTTCCCAAAAGAGTTCCTGCCGCAAAAGAAATTAGTAAATGAGAAATTTTAAGCGTGGTTTTTTTTGCAAATAGAAGAATGATTCCTCCCAACAAAGAAAATACGCTTCCAATTATCGTAAAAAATAAAATTGTTAATAGCATCTTGAGGTATTATACGATAATTTCAAAGCCATTAAAATCCGGTTCTTTTTCTTCCCATTCAATGGAAATATCTTTAACTTCAGCAAGAATCGGGCCTTTTTTAAGTAATTTTAAGGCTTGCTCTATTTTTTCTTTTGAACCAACCATCACT
>MFNH01000026.1 GCA_001781995.1 Candidatus Levybacteria bacterium RBG_16_35_11
TGATTTTTTCTTGAGTTTTATGAATGGTTAGATTAAACGGGAATAATATGAAAAAAGATGTTATATATAGGGCTAAGAGGAACATTACATTTCCATTTAACAAGATTGCTCCTTTTTTGTCAATTACAAAAAAATGTGAGATTATAGATAAAGCCAATGAGAAAGAAGAAAAAAAAGAAATTTTCTCGCAGTTATAATATAAGAGGAATATTTTTAATCGAACTGCTTATTGTCCTAGCGGTGATGATTGTTTTAGCCTTCGCAACCTATATTTCGGTTTATCCTCAGATAATAAAAGCACAAGATGCAAAAACAAAAGTTAATTTAAATTCAGTAAAAATAGCTTTTGCCGACTATTATGATGACTATTCTTGCTTTCCCACAGAGCTTCCTGCATGTGGAACCGATCTTAGAGTGAATAATAAAATCTACATTAAGAATTTTCCTTGCAAAGATAATGATATGCCTTTTACATATGAGACTAATAACACTACCTGTCCTAATTGGTATAAAATAACTACAAATCTAAAAAACACTCAGGATCAAAGCATTGATGTCGTTCATTGTAGAAAAGGCTGCGGTCCGGAATGCCAATTTAACTACGGGGTATCTGATAATATTAGACTAAACTATGGTTGTCCTCTAATTTACCCGACTCCGTCTATTATTCCGTCAGTAACAACGGTTCCATCTCCCACAGGTCCCGTTCTGCTATTTGCATGTTCTCCAAGTGGAAAATGTATTCGTTATTCTTACCCTGAATTAAGTGAATGTCCAAAGATATATGTCGAAGATATCAATTGTATGAATGAGTGCCAAGATAGAGATAACCGTTGCAAAAACGAAAAGGGCAAAAGACCTGCAGATCAATAATAAAACTACCTCTCTAGCTTCAGAGAAGACTTAGAATTTTAAAATTCTAGCCTCAATTAGCCTCAAAAATAGAAATTTATCAAACCCTATAGTAGGGGATTAAAGAGAGATCCTTATAGGAGATGAAAATAGAGAATTATCTAAATAGAGAATGACATGTATTAAAATATTTCTAACTTTTGTTAAAAAAATAGCTTAATAAAATAGGTCTTCCCCCAAGGCTTGAGCCTGAGAGACGTCGTAAAAGTATTATTGTGCGACATAATCACTTCACCTCTCCTAGCGCCTATGAAAGCTCTTTTTCCTTAACGTGGATAGGTGAAGAGAGTAAACAGACAGTAGACTAAGGAATATCTCCCCCTACGTTCTCTTCTGCTTAGTCTTTTTAAAGTACTTGATTAATTCTATGTAACTAATTCCTTTCTCTTTCCTGATCCAGGATAGTGTTACGTTTAGCGAGAAATAGCAATCTAAACGTTAAATTTTAGTCTCGAAATTGTAACATTTAGAAATAAGTAATTGTAAGAAAAGGAGGAATGGGCTTCTCCCGGGATATGCATTCGTATTTTTTTCTATACGTAGCTATTTGCAGCCTAGCCGCATTCTCACTAGATAAGGATGTAGCCTTGCGAGGAAGCAAGCGCCCATTCTGTGAAAATTCCCGCATATTTCTGTGAAAATAAAAGTTATCCACAATAGAAAGCTTTTTTTGCTGATTAATATGTCCTATAATAATTTATGTTGAATATATCAAACTATATCACCTATAATTAGGTACAATATTTATTTTTTAGGGCATCCCTCTTCCCTGCTCCCCTATGGTGTCAGTATTTTTTTAAGACCAAGAAGTGTAAAAAAATAAAACAGAAAATACGATTAAGGAAACTAATATATATTCCCAAATTACTCCTTTAAACAGCCTCTTCTCCAGCCATACCTGAGATAATCCGACAATACTATAAAAAACTCCCGTTAAGAAAAGCGCAATAAGAGTTGGGGTGCTTGGCCAAAACCAAAGCAGAATTGAAAGCTCAAAAATAGAAATAGTTAAAAACAATGCCCAATTAAAATTGGTCTTAATGCTCTTTTCTAAAGTATATATCCAAAGGGCTTGAAGAATCATTGGAAAAGTAAAGCAAAATATAAAAAATAAGGTTAGAAATACATTAAGATGCAGCGAAAAAATAACATTTGAAAGGAAGAAGTACGACAAAAGGCTAATTGTAAACGTAACTGTCCTTGCGCTTGAAAGAAGTGCTATTGTACGCATAGAGGAAACAATAAAAATATTCTCACTTAAATAAAGAGAGTAAAGCCCTAATGCATACAGAGAAGTTATTGTAATCCTGGTTAAAAGCCTTGCTGGAACAAGAAGGTAGAAAAGACCGATTGCAAGACTGTATAAAAATGGGAGAATAAAAACCTGAGGCGAAAAATTGTCTTTTAAATCCCCTTTTACGCTAAGGTATAAAAGAAAATCTGTAAGAATTGCCAAACCGAAAACTAAGAACATTCCTGACCTTCCTAGAAAATATTCGGAGATGAATAAGGCTGTAGAGAGAAAAATTACCGACGCGACGAAACGCTGCCTCTTTCCGATTAGAAAAGATCTTAATTTTTTCCCGAAGTTTGAGGTTCGGACTTTCCTTGCAAGTTTTAATCGCCTTTTAAACATGGCTATTATTCTAAGTTTGAATAAACTTTTTGAACATCATCTAGCTCTTCTAGAGATTCAATAAATTTCTCAACTTTTGTCTTTGATTGCAAGTCTTCATCTAAAGAAATGGTTGCAACAGGAATTTTTGAGATCTCAGAATCCAACACCTCAATTCCCTGTTCGGATAATCCATCTCTTACTTCCTTTATGTTTCCAACATTTGCATAGATAAAGACCTCATCATTGACATCTTCAACGTCCTCAGCCCCAAGGTTTACCGCTTCTTCGAAAATTTTCTCAAAGGTTGTTCCCTTTTTATTTACAATTATTCTCCCTATTTGTTTAAATTGATACATTACTGAACCAGGCTGCCCAAAGTTAGCTCCCGACTTATTAAAAATGCTTTTTATAGTTGCCGATGTTCTTTGCACATTATCAGTTGCCGCTTCGATAATCAATGATACTTTTCCGCCTGGGGCAAATCCTTCATAGATTACTTCCTCTATATCCCCCGCTTCTTTTGAAATAGCTCTTTTTATAGCTCTTTCTATGTTTTCCTTCGGCATGTTTGCCGCTTTAGAACTATCTATTGCCAGCCTTAATCTAAAATTTTGATCAGGATCAGTTACTCCCCCGCCCTGCTTAACCGCAATTGTAATTGCATTGGAGATTTTTGTGAAAGTTCTTCCTTTTTTAATATCTGCAACCCCTTTTTGCCTCTTAATCTGTGACCACTTTGAATGTCCGCTCATATTTTAGAATTTGTTGTCAAGGCCTTAATTATACCCTTTCCTTCTTGACTTTTGCAATAAAACTATAGTAAAATCTTTCAATTAATTCTGTCCAAAAATGACTGATATCTCATCTTCAAATCTCAAGCAAAAAGCAATTCAGACCGCGCTTTTGGGAGATTGGGAAAAGGCAATAAGTCTAAACAAAACCCTTCTTTGCGAAAACCCGGATGATATTGATTGCCTAAACAGGCTTGCGCTTGCGTATACAATAATGGGGAAAATCAAAAATGCAAAGGCGACCTACAAAAAAGTTTTTGAATTGGACCCCTTAAATACCATCGCAATTAAAAATTTAAAAAAATTAAAAGACCTAAGTCCCAAGAGCTGTCAACCCACCGACTACCAGATAAATAATAATTTTCTGGAGGAAACGGGCAAAACTAAAATTGTTGAGTTGATTAATATAGCTCAACCAAGGATAATTGAACGATTAAGAATTGGAGAAGTTGTAAATTTATGCATAAAAAGATCCCGAATATTTGTTTTAGAGGATAAGCAATACGTTGGTGTCTTGCCCGATGATATTGGGAAAAGGTTAATAAAATTTATGAAATTCGGAAACAAGTATGAAGCTTACGTAAAATCTGCAACCGTCCACAAAGTTCATGTTTTTGTTAAAGAGGTAAAGCGGGCATCAAGGTTCAAATTTCAACCCTCTTTTATTTCAGCCTCGGAAGTGCCTCTTGTTTTTGATAAAAATAATAAAATAAAGAATCAATTGAAGAGTTTAGACAAGGAAGAAGACGAGGTCTAAAGCTAACTTTTCTTTTGAAAAATTACTCTTCCCAAAGAAAGTTTTTTCTTCGCTTTACTTAATTCCCTTTTATGACTCTCCCGCTTTAAAGAGTAGCAGGATAAAAGAAATGAAATTATGGCAATAACTATAACTATTTTTAAAAACATTTTAGAATTTTAACGTATTTTCCTGATCCTTCCCAATTACAATTATAACATCTGCGATTGATTTACCTTCTTTTTTAACCTTCTTAAAATCAAGAATTGAAGACAGCTTTCCCACCGTATAAGAGTCTTTACCAAAGTATGTAATTTGAGATTCTTTTTCCCCTTTTTCGGATGTAATTACCAAGACTATATTTGCTCCGATATTGTTTAAAAGGATTGCAAGCCGTGCTCCCAGTCCAGGTATATCTGTTGAGTTTATTATTTCAATTGTTTTTTTCTCACTTATAATTGATTGATCCAAAAATAAAGGAGATAAAACTTGTTGTTTTAAAGAGTCATCCAAAGAAACACTTATTCTCTCTTCTAAGATTGATTCCTCGGATATGCTTTTTACAAATATCATTAACCTAAGAACATCTATGAAGGTCGGACTTGAGTCTACTTTAAAAGTATTAGGGAAAATACCTACTAATGTTGAAAAAATGCTGGATTCGTTAATAGGACAGCTCCCTAAAGTCTTAGCATCAATTGGAATGCTTATGGCTTTATTCAAACTACCCTCCACCCTACCATCTATGTTGACGATTGAAATTGAATTGGTTTGCGGAGAGAAAGAGGCAACGCAAGAAATCTGCCCTTTTCTAAGCTCCAGATTATACCTATGGTTATTGTCAAAGCTGCTGTTTTTCAAAACCAGACCAAGCTTAAATGACAAAGACAATCCGCCAAAAAAAATAACTAATATTATGAAATATAAAGCAAATTTTAAATTATTGCTCTTTTTCTTCTTCTTTCTCATGCATAGATTATTTATTTTTCTTAGAAATAATTTCCGGCAATGTAAAAGTCGGGGCATTCCCAAAAGTTTTTTTTGATACTTTATCTTTTTTTGACTTTTTCTTCTCTCCCTTATAATAACCGCCAAAACTTCCCAACCTAAATCACCTCCAGTATTAATAGTAAATTAAAAATTACGAGCATGCAATTTAATTCGTTTAAGGTTAATGAAATTAGCCGTTAAAAGCTAAAAGTTTCTTCTTTATATTTCCCCTCGCAAGGCGATATATTTAGCAGATAAAAAGTATTTATTTCATTGTCTTGATATTTAATAATAGCTGATCCTGATGTTGTGCTTGAATCATGCCTACAAATATTTTCATTATTATTTTCAGAGTGATAACTCAAAATTGGAATTAGATCTTTAGGATCTTTTATGTCCTTAATAAGGGCTAAAAGCTTTTTTAATCTCACTCCCGATCTTTTGGTTCTTTGGTTAGAAATGTTATATTCTCTCATAGTTTCAAAATTATTTGTTCTAAAAGCATCTCTATGATTAGTTTGAATATTTACCTGATTCGAGATCAATTCCAGTATATTTGCTTGTTTTTTGTCGCAGATGATTATATTAAATGATTCTCCTAGTTTTAGTTCTTTAAAAATTTTTATGTATAATTGGGTGACTTCTTTTAAATTTTTACTTTTTAATAAAACCTCTCTGTTTACATTAAAAAATCCCTCTTCTGAGCTTATGTATCCATCGAGAACATCTTTAGAAGGACCCGCTGAAGAAACTACTCCTATTCCGTATTTATTTATGCCAATCCAACAGCCTACATATTTCCTGTCTTCAAAAGTTATTACTTCTTTATTTTTATAAAGAAAGTTTTCTTTTGGTTCTTCTTTTTTTCTATCTCTATTTTTAAATAAAATAAATCCATCTTTTATTTTTATCCAACCAATTGTGCATTCCACGTCTTTATAATATCAAAAGAAACTAAATAGATAAACTGACTAGATTTTTGAGAAATCTTGTTGAAGAGTTTTAGAAAGATCGGGGGGTAGTGGACTTTCAAACGCCATCCTTTCTCCACTTTTAGGATGGCTAAAACTTATTTTTGATGCATGAAGAAAGACCCTTTTCAATATCTTCCTGTCCTCTCTTGCCGTCTTTCTACCTGCATACAAGAAATCAGAAAAAATCGGATGATTTATGAATTTTAAATGAACTCTTATTTGATGCGTTCTCCCTGTTTTAGGGTAAAGTTCAACCAGTGAATAAAATTCCGAATTATTTTTCTTGGAAATAAAGTAATTTAACACCTTATATTCAGTTACCGATTCCCTGCCCCCTGCTAAGATTCCAAATCTTTTTCGATTCCAGGGAAGTCTTCCAACTGGAACCTTAATCTCTCCCTCCTTGACCTTTATTTTCCCGTGAGTAAGCGCAAGGTATGTTTTTTTAACCATTCTCTCTTTAAACTGTTTTTGCAAATTCATAAATGAATCTTCATCTTTTGCAACTAACAGAATTCCCGATGTTTCCTTGTCTAATCGATGCACGATCCCCGCCCGTTTATAAAAATCGCTCTCGCTTAGGCGGTTTCTAAGTTTTAATTTTTCAGTCTTAAGTCTTTTTTCCAGCCAATCCTGCACAGTTTCTTCGTGTCTTGTCGTCTCGGAACGATTAACAGTTATTCCAGCAGGTTTGTTTAAAACTAAAATACTTTCGTCTTCAAATAAACAAGTTTGTTGTTTACGCAATAAAGCTTTTATTGTCATTTTAACCTCTTTTCCCAATCAGCTGTTTACGGATGAAGAGGACTAAAGATAGGATTAATCCCGGAAAAAGGACTATATTTTCCAAAGAGTAAACAAATTTTAAATTTGCCATAAAAATATTAATAATAAATGTAAAGGCGGAAAAAACAACCAAGAAAAGAAGTCCTATTCCCCCATCTCTCATCTTGCCTTTTGTTGCAAGCGGAAGTAAAACAAAAATTGCAAAAATTAAAAAAAGAATATAGAAAACTAAAGATAGTAAAAGGAAATTATTCCCTTGATTAATCAGGAAAACAAAAAGAAATCCTAAGGGAAGTGTGCTTAAAAAGCTTATCGAAAAAAAATCAAGCATCCTACCAATTGGAAATTTTTTGTAAAGACAATAAAGCGTTAGAAAAATGGTTCCACCAAAAACAGAGCCAACAATAGATAAACCTGGAAAATAAGGAAAAAGAAAAGATCCCAAAATTGTAAAAAAGATCGGTTGTGGATAAGAAAAAATGTAAAGAAATCTTGCCGCAAATAAACTTACAATTGCAACCAAAAAAGCAGTATTAAATATCGTTTCAACGGAAATCCCCTTTCTTATAAAGATAAAATCATCTTGACTTAGCTCGTATAAGGTAAAAAGAAAAATGAAAAAACAAAAAAGAAGAACAAATATGAAAAATTGCATATCTTTAGGCTTTTTGTGAATATTGTCCAGTTCTTGTATCTATGCTAACCTTGTCCCCTACCTTTATAAATAAAGGGACTCTTGTTTTTAAACCGTTTTCCAAAATTGCATCTTTGTAAATATTGGTTGCAGAATTTCCCCGCAAGCTTGGACCAGTTTCAGAAACCTCAAATTCCATTTTTGGCGGAAGATTTATACATAATACCTCATTTTCTATAAAACTTACAGAATAATTTTTTCCGATCATTAGATAAAATTGGTCTTCATTAATAACGGGAATTGGAATATTTATCTGTTCAAAAGTGATGGGATCCATAAAGTAAGCAAAGTTTGAATCTTTATAAAGATACTGCATTTCTTTTTTAATAACGGTTAGAGAGTGAACCTTTGCACCATTTATAAAGCTTTTGTCAATTGTTGTGCCGGTTTTTATGTTTTTTACTTTTACCTTAATATTTGCCGATCCACGCCCCATCTTTATGTGCTCGTAAGAAAGCACCTGGAAAATATTTCCAGAATCCTCAAAAACAACGCCAGATCTTAAATCAGTAACGGAGATCATTTTTGTTTTCTGTTCCTTTTAATGCGGATTAAACCTGAAAAAGGGACAACTTGTATTCCCCTTTTTTCTAATTCGTCCAAAAATAAGTTTGCACCCAAAGAATCAGATGCAATGTGGCCGGAAATAATAACGTTTAGATGATGCTTTTTTGCCTCTTTAAAATGCTCCTCGTTCATGTGCATTTCAACTACTGTTCCTACTCCGGATTGAGCCATTTTTTCATATAGTTCTTTTGAACCGGATGTTCCGCCTGTGAATCCAACTGCAAGTTTTCCTGCCCGGTTTTTCCTTGCCCCCAAAGTAATTTTTGGACCTGCTTTTCGCATCTTTCCTTCTGTAAATTCCGGAATTTCTTCTATTGCATCCAAAACATCTCCTACTGTTTTAGGTTTCTTGTTGTTTAAATGTTTTGAGAGAAAATTAAATCCAAGATTATCCCAAATGGTATGAATGACCATAAAAGGAATTCCTAAAAGACGGGCTGCGTCAACGCTTTGGAAATGATTTGCCGGAGCAACTCCCCTTCTTACCTGACCAATTCTATCTTCCATTAAAAATTCGGCCACATTTACAGGAACTCCAACCAACTCCATTAAATCAACCTGAACATTCATTACTTCATCCAACGCTGCTAAAGCTGCACCGTGGGGGTGATGACCAATAATTAAATCTATTTTCTCGCCCTTCTCATTTAACCTATCTGTTAAAACAACCTCACCTGTATCAATATCAATCCCTGTAATTACTTTTGAAACCTTTGTTTTAGGATCGCCATTTAAAATTCTTGAATCAGAAAAAGGGTTGACAAAATTCTCTTTGTCATAATATTTTTTCTCTTTCTCGGAAAGCTCGTTGTATTCTTTTTTTGTTTGGGCAAGAATATCTTTAATACCGCCCTCCCCTCTTGGATCGGCTTTTATTCCCATTTGAATTGCTAAATCATAAATCTGTTGAATAGTCATAGGATTGAACTGTCTAACTGTAAATTATATAATAATAGAGGCTAAAAAGAAAGCCGGAGTGGCGGAATTGGCAGACGCGCACGCCTCAAGAGCGTGTGATCGCAAGATCATGAGGGTTCGATCCCCTCCTCCGGTACTCTTAATGAGTACGTTACCTTCTAAAACATTCGTCTGGACTCCAAAGCTTGCATATATCGTTGGCTTACTGACAACTGACGGAAATCTCTCAAAAGATGGACGACATATTATCATGAGATCCTCAGATAAAGAATTATTAGAAAAATTTCGAAAATGCCTTTCAATAAACAATAAAATTGCACTTTCAACTAATAATGGGTATGCGAAAAAACCTAGCTTCAGAATCCAGTTTGGAAACGTTATTTTTTATCGGTGGTTAATGGAGATCGGATTATTCCCGGCAAAAACATACACACTTGGACAAATCAATATACAAAAGGAGTTTTTTAGGGATTTCCTACGAGGCCATCTTGATGGGGACGGAACGGTTATGCTATACACCGATACGTATAACTTTTATCGTGGACGACAATATTCTAATCAACGACTTTATGTAAAATTTATCTCTGCGAGCGAGAAACACATCATATGGCTTTCTGAAAGAATTCACAAATTAGCCCAAGTAAAAGGATCAGTATCTTGTAATGAAAGATCTGGGACAGAAAATAAAGCACCAATATGGGAAGTAAAATTCGCTAAAAAGGAGTCTGTTCTTTTACTAAATTTTATTTACTATAAACCTAATCTGCGCTGTCTCAAAAGAAAAATGAAAATTGCTAGAAAGGCATTAAAGATCGTACTTAGTCAAAAACGAAAACCTTATTCAAAAATTGTGTCAACAATTTCTTTGGATGCTGGAGCAATTAAAGGATCTTGTCCTCCTCTCAATATGAAGACAACTTCTCTCTTGATGTCAAAATTTAAAATTTAAATTGAAAAAGTTCGACACCCTTAAAACTCTGAGACTATAAAACCCCCTCGGAGGCTGAGTACGAGTAAAACCACATAGATCCTAATAATTGTTCTAAGAAAAACTACTAGTCGCAAGGCTGTGAGGGTTCGACTCCCTCCCTCGGCACAGGACAATTCTGTCTTATCGTGATATAATCCCTCAATTATGACTACCGAAGCTAAAGATATGCCTATAACTCTGAGCGAGCATCATTATAGAATTTTTTGGGTTGAAGTGACTTTCGATGTTGAATACGATGGAAGAAGCATTGAAGAAGCTGCTCGTAGATACACTGATTTCAATTTACATGATTCTAAAAAAAGGTATGAGTTCTTGAGAGATCCAGAAGCTTACGAAAAAAGTGTTCAAGCAACTACGCATGTATTAAAATTGATGAAAGAAAAATTAGATAATGGAGCAAATACCATCGAACCTATTCACGATACGTACTTGGCAAATGATGGGAGCAGACAATGGTCTTTCGATTGGCTTTGTGAGAATGGTTGCGGGAATTTTTTAATAGAAGATGGGGTTAAAAAATGTCGTCAAATGCTCGAACCTCCCCCTGATGATTTTGAAGACAACAAACCTTATATGGCTCCTCCTAGATTCTAATCCTTTTCTTTGCGGTTGGTGTGGAAAATTATTCAACAGTTACCGATTTTGCAAGGTTTCTTGGCTTATCAACGTTAAATCCCCGTTTGGTCCCGATATAATAGGCAAAAAGTTGAAGAGGAATTACGGTTAAAAAAGGTTCAAGCGGTTCAATGGTTTTAGGTATAAAAAAAACATTATCTGCCAGCATCTCGATCCCCTCATCGCCTTCTGTTGCAATTGCGAATATAGGTCCTTTTCGTGCTTTAATTTCTTCAAGATTTGAAAACATCTTTTCTGAAATACTGTTTTGAGGAACAATTGCCATAGTTGGAAGTTTTTCACAAATCATAGCGATTGGACCATGCTTCATCTCCCCAGCGCCGTAACCTTCTGCATGGATATAAGATATTTCTTTTAATTTTAGTGCTCCTTCTAAAGCCACCGGATAATTGTAGCGCCGCCCAAGAAACAAAAAATTATCGCAATTTTTATATTTTTCCGCTAACTTTTCTACCTCTGAAGCTTTACTTAGAATTGTTCTTATTTTTTCTGGAATTCTTTCCAACTCGTATAAAAGCGCATGATTTGATGACTTTCCGTTAGATTTGGATAAGTAAACTGCCATAAGTGTCAGTACGGTTAATTGAGATAAAAATGCTTTGGTGGAAGCAACTCCGATTTCCGGCCCGGCGTGATTATAAACTCCTGCTTCTGTTTCTCTGGCGATTGTAGAACCCACAGTGTTTACAATGCCAAGTGTTAGTATGCCGTTTTTTTTTGCCTTGCGAATTGCGGCAAGAGTATCAGCGGTTTCTCCAGATTGAGAAATTGCTATTGCCACTGTCTTTTTTTCAAACGGTTCTTCCCGATACCGAAATTCAGAAGCAAAATGAACTTCCGTTGGTATCTTTGATATCTCTTCGAAAAGATATTCACCGACTAAGCCGGCATAATAAGAAGTACCACAAGCCAAGATCAACAGTCTTTTGGTTTCTTTTAACTTTTCGGCAACTTGTTCTAAGCCACCTAATTTAACAAGGTTTTCTTTACTTCTAAGTCTCCCGCGCAATGCGTAAAGAACGACTTCAGCCCCCTCAAAGATTTCTTTAAGCATAAAATGAGGATAATTACCTTTTTGCGCCTGCTCCAGATCCCATTCCAACCGTACAATTTCAGATGGTGTTTTTTGTTTTCTAAGATTGGTGATGCTAACGCCACCCTTTGTTATTTCTCCAATTTCCCCATCTTTTAGATATATTACGTCCTTAGTTTTCCCAATCAAAGCTGACGGGTCGGAAGCTAAAAAGTTTTCGTGCTTGCCAACCCCAATCACTAACGGGCTCGAAAGTCTAACAGCATATAAAGTATCGGGATTTTTTGAATCGATTATTGCAAAAGCATATGCACCTTTTATCATCTTAAGAGCATCAAACAAAGCAGTCTTAAAATCTTTTTTTTCTCTTAAAAAATCCTCGATAAGATGTGAAACAATTTCAGTATCGGTGTTAGAAAGAAAACTGTGTCCACGATTTTGTAGGTATTTTTTTAATTCTTTGTAATTTTCAATTATTCCATTATGGACAACGAAAATACGCCTTGTGCAATCGCTATGCGGATGCGCATTTATCACGCTTGGCGCACCGTGTGTTGCCCAACGAGTGTGGCCAATGCCCAGATGCCCAACTAAGCTAGTTTGGTCTTTTAAATCATTTTCCAATATCTTAACTTCTCCGACGCTTTTTCTTACTTTAACTTTATTATTTGAAAATATAGCAATACCGGCAGAATCATACCCACGATACTCAAGAGCCTTAAGCCCATTAATTAAAATTGGCAAAGAGTTTTCTTCGCCTATATATCCAACTATCCCGCACATATTGTAAAGATTAGCAACTTTCTGCATTAAATTCAATTTTCCGCTCATTTTAAACGGGCTTTAAGGAGACTCTAGAGTCGGGGACACCTATTGCTTAAAAATTATTTTAACCAGATTTTGCAGAAGATAGCCAGTCATAACAGGAACTACAACCGGTAAAAAACCGAAAATTACAACTGCATCTAAAATGCTGCTAAGAAGTTCTTTTCTTAAGTTTATCGGACGAATATGCAGGTATTTATTTTTTATCCCTTTGAATCGAACGTCAATTACCTTGCTGGTAAATGGCCTGCCAAAAAGCGTAACCCAAATGTAGTTTACTGTATAGCGCGATGACATTGTAAATAAACCCTCTGCTGCTAATCTTCTTCCAGATGTATAAATAGGAAAAGAAAAAGTCCATTTAACAATTCCCGTTTGATGAAGTCTCATTGCAATGTCTGCATCTTCGCCATAAAAAGAAAAATGCTTATCATCAAATCCTCCAATTTTTTTAAGGGCTTCTCTTCGGACAACAAAATTGCCTCCCTGAAGCATTGATCCCCTATTAAAAATATAGCGGTTTAAAAGATAAAGAGAATAAGCATAACAATAAAAAAACTTCACCATAATTTTATGTTTTTTTGAAAGATCATAATAAATAAAAGGACCTGATAGTCCGGTAAGTTTTGGGTTTTTAAATTCCAAAAGAACTCTTTCTATCCAACCATAAGTTAACCTGGTATCAGCATCTACATTTGCAATTAAATCGCCAGATGATGCGCTAAACCCAGCCTTTCTTGCGCTTACCAAGCCTTTTTTCAATTCGTTTACTACCCTAACTCCTTTAAAGGAAGAGGCTACTTTTGCGGTTTTATCTGTTGAAGCATTATTTACTACAATTACTTCAAAATCATATTTTTTACCTTTTGTTTCTTTGAAGATTGACTCTAAACACTCTCCAATGTAGGCTTCCTCATTATAGGCAGGGATAACAAAAGATAATTTCATTATTCCCAATTATAACTGTAAAATCTTGGTAAATAAAGAAGAATCTTAAATGGTATTTTTTAAAACTGCCAAGTAGATATCCTCCCAGGCTTTGGCAATTTTTAAAGGAGTAAATCCTTGGACAAACTTCTTTCCTCCCTCCCCTAATTGTTCTCTTACTTTTTTATTTTTGTAAAGGAAAAGAATTTTTTCTTTTAAGGCATTTAAATCATTTGGCTCAATTAAAATTCCGTTTTCCTTATAAATGTAATCAGGTAATCCCCAAGCATTAACTCCGATTACCGGAAGTCCTGTAGCCATTGCCTGCATCATAACAATACTTTGGGTTTCCGCAGTGCTAAGCATTAAGAATAAATCGGCAGCACTATATTGTTTGGCAAATTCTTCTTTGTCTTTCATATAGCCAAAAAATTTGATTTTTTCAAAAATTCCAAGCTTTGTTGCAAGTTCTTTAAGATTTTTTTCTTCATTACCAGCTCCTGAAATTATTATTGAAATATCCGGGATTTCATCTTTAAGTCCTGCGGCCGCTTTAATAATTAAGTCTACGTGCTTCTCGGGGGCAAGTCTTCCGCAATAAATTAAGGTGAAATCCGAAAGGCCATATTTTTCCTTAAGCATTTTTTTATCATGTTTCTTATGAAACAGTTCTATGTCAACCGGATTTGAAACAGAATGCGAGGGCTTATTAAAACCTAGGCTTTTCATTTCTTCTAAAACCGGACTTGAGGGAGAGGAAACAAATTTGCAGTGATTATAATACCAAACATCATATCTCTGAGTTAAATTTTGAATCCATTTCCATTTTATAGGCGCATATCTTACAAATTCGGAAATTGGAGTGTGATTTGTCCCAATCATTGGAATTTTGAGAATTTTTGAGTCGAAAAGAGCCTCAAGTCCAACCCCGGCTATAAGATGAGAGTGAATTAAATCGGGTTTAAATTTCTTAAGAGCTATGCTTCTTAAGCCTGTTGGAATCACTAGTCTTCCCTGCTTAGTTCCCGTGGGATAAGAAATAGATGCAAGTCTTGTAATCTTTATTCTTTCACCAAGATTTATTTCCTCATATGGTAGCTTTAAGAGATTGTAATTTTTGCGACTATATGAAGGGACAAAAAAATTAATAAAATGTCCCATTTCCGCCAGTTTTTTTGAGGTAGTGATTATAGAATCGCTTATTCCAGAAAGCTCTGGGTAAAAATTATCTGAATAAAAAGCAATTCTCATTAATCAAAATTAATTTTTGCTTATCCCTCTTATTAGTTTATCAAATTTTCCCTTAATTCGATTAAAACCAAAATAAAAAATAATAAATAAAATTCCTAAAATTAAAAATCCTAAAGAAATATAGTCCAAATATTTGTTTAGCCTAACATAGGCTTGCCCAAAGTAATATCCGATTAAAAGAAATGCTAAAGCTTTAGGTAAAGTGGCAACAGCATTTAGCCACAAAAATTCAAAAAATGGAACTTTAGCAATTCCCGCTGCAACCAAAATGGGAGCTCCCACAGCATGGGACAATTTCCCCGCTATTAGCGTTTTTTTTCTGTGCTTTTCAAAGTGAGACTCAACCCTTTCTATGTTTTTCTTCTTTAAGCCAAGATACTTGCCATAGTGATCTAAGAAGCTTTCTCTTCCCCATCTGCCGATCGAATAATAGATAACGTCGCCTGTTAAGTCTGCCACTAATATAACAATATAAACAATATATATATTTAATAAACTTAAAGAGGCAAAAAAACCGGCAATTATAGTAATTATTGGCCCCTCAATTACCATAATTGGGAAAAGAACAATATATTTATATACTAGTAACCACTCAATTATCTGCGGTAGAGATAACATAAATTATATTCAAGACACAAAATCTGTCACTTATTAAGCACAATAACAATCAAAGGTTAAAGCAACACTTTCATTTACATAAGAGCACAGCTTTAACCCTTGGTAATTCGATTAAACTCCCGTTCCCCCACCTTGATTTGTGTTTTCTCCCCCTTGAGCCGGTGTTTGACCTGCTGTTGGGTTTTCCACAGTAGGGGTCTGCATTGGACCGGCAGGCGTAACAGGCTCATTGACAGGAGGGACTGGCGGTGGTGGAACTGATCCTGGAACATCAGCTGTCCCTGTTGGAACATTTGGCTGACCTGCCCCTGTTGCAGGAGTTCCGCTTGGATCAACTGGTGGTTGTTGGTTTTGATTTAAGTCATCCATTAAGTTTATTCACCTCCCTCTCTTTTTTTCTCCACATTATAAAATTTTATCCTATCCCCTCTGAAAAGTAAATCAATTTCACCAACTGGTCCATTTCTGTGCTTTGCAACAAGTAATTTTGTCTGCATAACATTTGAAAGTTCACCTTCAGGTCTGTAGATAAACATAACTACATCGGCATCTTGTTCAATTGAGCCCGATTCACGAAGATCTGCTAGCTGCGGCCTTCGTTCACCTCTATGTTCAACAGCACGAGATAACTGCGATACAGCTAAAACCGGAATTTTTAGTTCTCTTGCCAGCTTTTTAAGTTGTTGAGAAATTATTGAAACTTCCTGCACCCTATTGTCATATCTTTTTCCCGGGTCAGCCAATTGGAGATAGTCTATTACCAAAAGTCCTATTCCTTT
>MFNH01000027.1 GCA_001781995.1 Candidatus Levybacteria bacterium RBG_16_35_11
ACCTTGACAATTTATTGTCTTAGCCAATGTTCCTAAAGTGTTAATTTCATATGCGCGCGCTCACATGCGTTAAATAAAAGACATATGCAGGAAATAAAATGGGCTTGAATATTTTGTTCCCCGCCAAAACAAGCCCAAAACACAATCATAACCCACAAAAATAACCAAAAAACGGGCTTACAAGGTACAGTACACGGAAAGTATAAAATGATAAGAAATTAAATTTTAATCTTCTCTCTCTCTGATTTCCTGTTTTTACGCCTACGCCTGCTCTACTTACTCATATACTCTCTCTATTACTTCTCTCTATTACAATTACAACACACAATAGCCCTCGTGCGCGAACGAGCGAAGCGAGTGGAGCGCGTGAAACATGACACACGTAGATAGTCCCACAGACAAACAGACAGAGACAGACAAACAAAGAGAGATTTAGATTGCACCTTCATTGAAAAGTTCATCCAAAAACTCATTTTATCAAGGCTGATATTGCTTCTTTTAGCATATCGACATTATTGTTAAGGTCGTCATAAGTCTCAATCTTGATGGGATACTTTAGCTTGGATACAATTAAGTCGATTTTGTCTTTGTGAAGTATATAATCTGTGTTTCTTCCAATAATTATTTTGCCCGAATATTTTTTTAGATTCTTCAAGTCATTTCTTTCTATCCAGTCAAACCATTCATTAACTTGTGTAATTGCCTCCCGAAAACCTTGCGAGGGCTTGTTGTCAGCAATAATGGGGTCGTTATTAAGCTGAATTTCGATTAGTATTATTGACCCATCTTTAAGGAGTAACGTGAAATCGGTCTTGTATATGCCAAGTTCTCTTGATTTCTTAACAATTGGCTTACCGTTGAAGAGCAGGAAATAGTACTTTTCGAGAAAATCTTGAAGCTGTTGTTCAGCCAAATCTTGTCGAGATATTAGCAGGTTCAGTTCAGTTTTAATTCTTTCCAAATAGCTTAGAACTGTTTGAACAGTTTTCCGACCCAAATTCTTGTCAAAAAAATTATCCATACCGACAGTTAAGATATGATTAATTCTGCCCCAAAAATCAGATTCAGCTTTCCATTCTGCATTTTCTTTAACTAGATACTTGATATTAGGGAATGTCAAGAACCACAAAAATTCATACTCTAGAGGATATCCTTGCGCTTTTGCTTCAACCCTTATGTCCATCAATCTGAATTCGCAACCAAAGCCTAGCACTAAAAAAGGGTTAATGCCATTTAGGTCGATGGTGAGCGATTGAATTGATGAATCGTGAACATTATCGGGTACATTAACCATGGGGGGATTTTTTTCGTAAGCAAGATTAGGAAATGCCGATTTTTCGATTCTATCTTCATAATTTCTTACGGTTATCTTGTCTGTTTTTCCTGATACTTTTCTTTTTAGAATTATTGCCAAATCATCGATACTGTTTTTGAAAATTATTACTTGATATGGGTAAAACCAATATGAGGGGAAGATTCCTCTATCAGCCAGTGAAATTTGAGAAGCACAATGCCTTATCCAGTTGAGATAATTTTTTATAAGTTGTGTGGACAGGTTTTTGATTGAATCCAATTTTTATCCCACATCAGTTTGCATGATGGGTTTTAAGTTTTTTCGCTTTAGTCTCATTATGAAAAGTATACGAATAAATGTTCGAGAGATTGGACTCATTTTAGGAAAAGTATTGAAATTCACACTAATTTGGGGTTAGGGTTGTCAGTCTTGGGCACCAATCTTTTCTTTCCTTCCTAAGATACTTCGCCAACAAAAGAGCTTCTTCACTAATTAACGTGCCAAGTGTTTGTTTCTTTCCATGCCTTATTCTTGGAATACCTACTTCTCTTTCAAAAAGACTATTCAAGCCTTCAGCTAAACTATCAGCTTCATAATCACAGAGATGAATTCTCTTTCCCATCTTTAAGCGCATCATAAAATCTGTAACAACAACAAAATCTTTCTTATGAAATTTCTTACGTCTTTCAATCAAAAAATCATCTATTAAATAGCGATACAAATCTTGAAGGTCACAAACTAAACTAGGTTTTCCAAATTGCGTGGAATGAAGAAACCCTAAATACGGTTCAAGTTTCGCTTTCAAAATTGCCTTATGAATTCTACATCTTAAAACATAATAGCCAAAATTGAAAACGTTATTTAATCCATCATAAGCTTTGTAACCTATTCTTTTCTCTGGTCTAATGTTCTCTGGAAACAAACTGAAAATTTGATTGAAATAATGTCTTGCACTTCTGCTTTCAATTGTAAGAAGTCTTTTTTTGTCTTTAACATCTTCAATATGGTAATCAAAAGGTTTTAAGTTATATTTCTTTAAAACTCTGTTTTGTCCTTCAATCTTAGATTTCACAATTTGTTTAGCAATCGTAACTCCTTTTTCGTTATTGATTGCTTGATATTGGCTAACTCTTGTCTTAACATGAGAGTCATCTTCAAGATTTTTTAGAATAGCAACAACCCTATTTCTTTTAGTCATGATGTAAGTATCAATATTCCATAATGCTAAATCAATTAAAGCGTCAACACTTACATAACTACCAGATTTTAGGATACACTCTCCTATTTCCTTTTCAAAATGAGGATAACGTTCAACTTCTCCATTTTTGTTTCTAACTTCAAAACAACCTTCAGACCTACCCAAATAAGAACCGTAATCTGCTAATTCAATTTTTAACGTCTTAGAATTGCGAAACGGCATAATTTCAACTTCCTTTTCAAATAAAACGTATTGTACAAGCCTAGTTTTAACTTAAAATGGAAGATTGTTATAGAAAATTAAACTAGACTCCTCGGAGTATTCAGAGGAGACATGAACAATAACAAAATGGAACGCTTAAACGGAGAAATCCGAGATCGAGAGAAAACCATGATGGGGCTAAAACGCAAAGATACCCCAATCCTAAAAGGATACCAAATTTACCATAATTATGTCCGAGAACACGAAGGGCTAAGCGGTAAAACACCAGCCGAAGTTTGTGGAATAAGAGTTGAAGGAAAGAATAAATGGATAACTTTGATCCAGAATACAAGTGCTATTTAGCATTGTTAGTCCTTCACTGAACTATTATAGATATATATCGCTACCAATTATGTGCTGTAGTTGTCCTTAAATTGACCAAAATTTTCTTCGGAAAAATTTTTAAGGTGAATTGCTAAATATGGAGAGGAGATAAAGTTGGATTTCTGCTGCGAAAGGCTTATCTTACGATTTAATATAATGTTTATGGGGTGATGCTTTGAAAGTCACTGAACTTCAAGATGTTGACCCTGAAGAAGTAATTGCTGGATTATTTGATAGGGCAACCGAATCAGTATCTATAAGCACTACCTTGCATCCATCATTTTTCAATCGACCGAGAATTAGACAGGCTTTTATCAGTGCTTATAGTAAAGTTGGGTCTTTTAGAATACTCCTAGACCACAACATCCGATGGGACGAGAGAAAAAATGAACTTCCTTGGCTTGCCAAATTAGCTGTCGATAGCAAGTTCGACGTAAGAGAAAGTGACAAACCTTTGCTTCATTGGGTAATTATTGATTCAAAGCATTTTAGGCTTGAAAAACCACATCAAGCATTAGAACAAAACGGGGTACTAAGAACAAGCAATTTGCTTATTGAGAATGCTATTAAACCTGTTGCTGACACGTTGAAGGATTTGTTCGGTTTGTGGTGGAAGGACGCCATTATTGTTAAGTGAGTGTACTAGTGTTATAGCTACATTTGCCACATTGGGTTTTATAATCGTCTTGGGTCTACCCGCAGTATTATCGTATGCTTGGACAATGATCAGGCTTAGGGAACCAAAAAGAATTGAAATTTTGACTGATTATTCCATTAGATTCATAAGCATGTTTAGTGGTAAGAAAATTTTCCTTACGTTTTTTGTTCTAGGTTTGTTGTTTATACTTTCAGGTTTGCTTTGCTTGTTTTATTACCTATATCCTGAAGTTTTGCTCATTGAAATAGCGATTTGGATGCAAATAGTTGCGATGACACTTGCCTTTTGCATTCTGTGTATCATTGCATTGAAAACTCATCTCGTTACACCGAAAGAAATCCGAGACGTAATTGATTATGCTGATGCAATTCCAGTCAGCAAACCCTGAAACAATCGCGATTGTAGCATCCCTAAACTCTTTTCATCTAAAAAACTTGGACAAAAATTCATACGGTAATCATAGCTGATTAAATATCTCAAAATTAGTCCTCAACCGAATGTTTACAGGGTACTCTGTCAACCGACAACTCTACAGAACAGTAAAAAGAAAAATCTAAAAACTGTCTTTGCGTGTCTTCTTCAAAAAACTAATTTCCTCTATTAAACTTCCAATCTCCATTCTTAATTCTCTATTCTCATTCTGTGCTTTCAACATTTGCTTTTTGTAATATTCAACTAAATAAAGAACATTAACATTTCCACCCATTTCTAGTCATCTTCTCTTTTTCCTATACTTTTTAGGAGTATACTTCCAAGTGTTAGCTCTCTCTTGTTTCAATCTAGTCTGTCTAACTATTTTCAGAAGTGTCTTTCGCCTTACACCTAAACCTCTAGCTTTCAATCTCTTCTGAATCTTATTAGCTGAGTAACCTTTACCTACATACCGATTTATTGCTTTAATCCTAACTTTTCCTACGCCTTTATATTTCCTCATAACAACTTTTCTTGCTTTCCTAACTCTCTTCTTGTAAGCACCAGACCATCTCTCTTGGCTTGGTCTTGCTCTTGCATGAACGCTATAAGGAATATAGGCATCTTCAAAACCTCTTTCTCTAGCTTCATATGCTAAAGCACTGTGTTGTCGATAAGTGCCAACCCATCTATAACTTGCCCAATGAGCAAAAGCACGACCTAACTCTGTGAAATTTTTAAATTTACTTGTATCAACTCTCTTTTCAAACCTTCTGAATGCTTCTTGAAAACCCTCAGAAAAACTCATTAATCGTCATCTCCTAAAGAAATCTGTATTCCCTTTTTCACAATTCCAGTATCATAAATTACCTTTTCAACTTCATCTGGAATTGGCGCAGAATAAGATTTTAAAACACTAACTAACTCTTGTTTCTGTCTATCCTTTTTGTTGCTTACCCTTAATGTTGCTTTTTTGCGTTTAACTGTATAATTAAAAAATACCATATCTAAATGTGGAATATCCAAAAGAATCTTGAGAAGTGTTTTATAATCAACTTGAGAATAACAAAAAGCTCTATAACTTCTATCTCTATCAGAAACAATGAAAATATCAGATAGACTATATTTTTGTTGAACATACAATAATTCTTTTTCTGCTTCTTCAAGACTACAATCTTCAATATCAGCTAAAACAATATGTTTACCATTCAGTAAAAGAGAAGTTATTCCTTCTAATCTTTGAGTTTTAGCTAATAAAAAAAGACATGATAAACAACCCATATTCATTTTGAAAGTAAAACGGTTTCTAAAGAAATGAAACATTATTCTTTCACCTCTAATTTACCTTTCAATTCTAACCATTCTTTAAAACTGAGTTTGGGCAGATTAGGTTCAGATTCGTAAGCAATTTTAATATATTAGACCTTAGTCGTTATTATTTGTTGTAGTTTTATGGTTTTTTTTTTTGAGTTTTTCAGATAGTTATTGTTCCTGCTATTCTG
>MFNH01000028.1 GCA_001781995.1 Candidatus Levybacteria bacterium RBG_16_35_11
GTTCATAGATTTAGTAAATTATACCGGTCCGTTGCTGGCAGAGGTTTCCAATAATATTTGGCGATTTGTTTACATTGTTATTGCCAATTTTATTTTTTTCGAGTTCACTCTCCCTTTTATAAAGCGGAAAAGGAAATATTTCCTTTACAATATTCTTCTCTTCCTTTTAGCTTTATGGTTTCAGTTAATTTTATGTTCCTTTGGCGTGTATGCATGGAGATACATTGGGATCCAGCTGCATATTTATACTGCCTTACTAACATTCTCCTCACCGTCACATGCAGTTTCTGCTCAAGCTGCATATGGCGTGATGTCAATTTTCTTTTTTGGAATTATTAAACATGTTTATGATTATAAAAAATTAAAACTGGCAGCGCAGCAGCTGCGCATTGAAAAACAGCAGGCAGAATTGAATTACCTCAAGTCACAAACAAATCCGCATTTTTTATTCAACACGTTAAATAATATTTATTCATTGGCAAGGGATAAGTCAGACCGAGCTCCGGAATCAATTTTACGTCTGTCAAAAATATTACGTTTTATGTTATATGAAACCGGCGGTGAGTATATAGCTATAGAAAAGGAACTGAAAATTATAAGTGATTATATTGCTCTTGAAAAACTTCGTTACGATGATTCTTTACATATCAATTTTAACAATGATATTGAGGATATGAACCAGGCGTTACCGCCTCTGCTGCTGATACCAATAGTAGAAAATGCCTTCAAACATGGTGTATCTGAAACAAGGGGTCATCCTTTTATTGATATTCATCTTTCAGTTAAAAACCGGCTTTTAGTATTTGTTGTAAAAAATTCCACCGAGAAATTTTCTGAGGAACAGAGTGTAAAAGAGAATATCGGCCTTTCTAATCTGAGACGCCAATTGGAATTGCTCTATAAAGATTACAACCTATCTCTTCAACAGGGCGAATCTATGTTCACAGCTTCTTTAAAAATTAATCTTGCAAGCCATGTCTAAAATAAAATGCATTATAATAGAAGATGAGCCGTTAGCTGTAAAAATTTTATCAGATTATATTTCGCAAGTGCAGTTTCTTGAATTACAAAAAACTTTTAAAGATGCTATTCTTGCAACCGATTACTTGCGTACTAATCAGACTGATCTTATTTTCTTAGATATTCATCTACCCAAACTAAAAGGGATGGCTTTTATAAAAACTCTTACAAATCCGCCTGCAGTAATTATAACAACTGCTTATCATCAATACGCAGTGGAAGGGTTTAATTTGAACGTAACTGATTACCTCTTAAAGCCATTTGAATTTGAACGATTTTTAATAGCAGTAAATAAGGTTAAAACGACTCAAAGAGAAAAACAGAATCCAAATGAAAGACAGGAAATAAGGGATTTTATATTTCTAAATGTGCAAAAAAAGAAGGTGAAAATTTTATTCTCAGAGATTCTTTATATTGAAAGTCAACGGGAATACATCAAAATCATCACAACAAAAAAAGAATACATTTCAAAGATAAGTACTCATGAAATTGAGGCTCTTTTACCTTCAAATCTCTTCAAACGGATTCACCGCTCTTTTATAGTTTCAATAAGCAAGATTGAATCTTACACGGCCGAAATGTGTGAGGTTAATGGAGTATCTATTCCTATTGGCAGAGACTATAAAAATATCATAGAAAACTTGTAACTTTTCATATCCCCCCTTTTTTCCTAATTCTCAAAGGGTTTTCTTTTTTATTTCTGATGCTTACCGCTAGCGACCCGCGGGATTGTAAGGTTGCGGAATTTGTAACCGGGATTCTCCGTAATTACTAGTGTTTATTTGATGACCGAAATTTAAATTAAACCCAAAATCCGCAATCTCACAAAACACATATTACCAGCAATTATTATTTTACGTTTGATATTTTTTCATTTTTTATGGGAGAGTAGTCTGTCTTAATTTGTCCGTTTACATTCAATTTATCAAAATAACATTTTACTCCAGTTGCTGCATTCATATCTTCAATGTTCTGAATGTGAAAATGTAAATGTGGTTCTGATGAGTTACCCGAATTTCCACAAAGACCTAATAATTCTCCTTGTTTTACATTTTGCCCTTGTTTTACCTTTATGGTGTTTTGTTTAAAGTGTGCAAAAAACAAGTATTCATTTTTGTCTGTCTTTATAATTACCGAATTTCCAGGAGCGTACATTGGATTTAGTTCACCTGGTTTATTGTCTTTAATTCCATCAACCACTAAAACTATCTCCCCATCACAAGGAGCAATTAGTTCTTTACCAAAAGCATAATAATCTTCATTGGTTATTCCATCTATTCTGAATGAATTTCCTTTTTCGTCTTTTATAACTATGTCAAAAGCATTTTTCTGCGCTTGATTTTCAATGTGATAATTTAATTCTTTAGTGTCGCCACCCCAAAATACTGTCCATTCACCATTAAATGGTAATTGCAATTTTGTAATATTCCGTTCCATTTTCGGTAAATTTTCGTCGGTGAAAGGTTTTATGAAAAGTCCATTAATCTTTGAATTATTGTCAACCGAAATATTTACAGTAAATAATGCCCTTTCAAAATTTGTTTTGTAAGAAGCATAAGTTCCATTGACATACTTTACAAATTGTAGCTTTGTAATTTGTCCAGCTTGAGATTTTAGTCCTTTCAAAAAATCGGTTGCTTTATCCAATGGCAAAGCACTTTGCATTTCAAGGGAAAATGAATCGAAAATGCTTTTAAAGTCATTTTCATTGTAGTTTTCCACAAATTTGTCTGCAACTATTTTATAAGTTGAACTTTCAATTTGCCCAAAAACATTAATTGTCAATAATGTCAATGTTATTAATATGAGTTTGTCTATCATATTTGGTTCCTTATAATTACTGGTAACAGTTTTGGGCTTTTCAGCACAAAACTTAATGCGAAGAACCGAACTTTCTTTGACCACAAAACTGTCTGCGGAGGACCAAACTCCGTCTATTGCAAATGCGCTGTTAGTTGCCTTTATATTATCTGTCAAAACCACAACGCTTGGAATTCTTTTGTCAGTTCAATAAAGTCACTAGGATACAAAATCATAAGCCCATATTTTTTATATATCCATTTTTGACCGTTTCTATACTTATCGCAAGTCAGAATGGCGTTGCATTCCAGTTCAACAGCGTCGCAAAATATTTCAAAATCATCTTTTGACAATGCCCCTTTAATTGAGTTGTCAGATTGTAACTGATTTAAAAACACTTTGCCGTTTCCAGTGAAAGCGTTTCCGTTATATTCTCCAATGACAGTCTGCCAATAGTCCCATAATTCATAAAACCAACGGGTCAAGTGATAATCATTCTTTCTTTGTATTTCTTCATAAACACAAGTTGATATGGCAAATTCAAAAGGAGTTCTTTCAACTGTAATAAAAATTTGTCTTAACGCCTCTATTTGCCCAAATAAAAAATCTTCTCTTTCTATTTTTTTGCCTTTTGCCCCCACAAAATAATCTTCATTCTCATTGTAGTTGTCAAAAATAAATTCACCAAAGTCACTTACATATTGAACGACATTTGTATCCAGATAAATCCGTTTTGGTAATTTTTCAAAACGTTCTTGAAATTGTTGTTTATTAAATTCAGATATAAAGTTAGCTTCCAACATTCACTTTTGTTATTTGGTTATAAGTTTCAAGTTTTTACAAAAGATAGTTTCGTTTGCGTCAAATAAGGTCTCACCCTTTTTTCTGCAAGCGAAATATATTCTTGGTTTGTATCGTAACCAATAAATTTTCTATCTGACTTGACCGCCGAAACTGCTGTTGTTCCACTTCCCATAAATGGGTCAAGAACCATATCACCTTTAAAAGAATATAACTGTATTAAACGAAAAGGGAGTTCCTCTGGAAATGGCGCAGGATGTCCTATTCGCCTTGCACTCTCTGCATTCATGGTCCAAATAGATTTTGTATATTCCATAAATTGTTCTTTCGTGATAGTATTCTGTTTGTCTTTTTTTATTCGATTGTAATCACCCTTGGAGAAAACCAAAATATATTCGTGAACATCTCGTAGGATAGGATTTGCTGCACTCAACCAGCTACCCCATGCAGTTGATGGGCTTGCACTTGCTGCTTTGTTCCAAATTATTTCTCCACGCATATTGAAACCAATATCGAGCATGATTTTGGAAATGTAATCTGAAAGAGGAATATATGGCTTACGACCTAAGTTTGCTACATTAATGCAGGCACGTCCACCATTAACAAGAACACGGTAAGTTTCTTTAAAAGAATTTTCGAGTAATTGTAAGTATTCTTTGAGTGTAAGATCATCATCATAATCTTTGGAAACATTGTAAGGTGGTGAAGTAATCATTAAGTGAATTGAGTTGTCTGGTAACTCTTTCATATTCTCGGCTGAACCTAGTAGAATTTGATTTTCTAATTCATTCGGAAAATCGTTTTCATTCTTGTCAAGAATTTTCTTTTCGCCAAGTTCTGTATACAACTTTGAATTGTAAAACTTGGAACTATCATGATTAATTCTTCCATTTGTTCCAAAGGAACTTGTTTCAGTTCCCGTTCTTGTTTTTATTGTAGCCATTTTAAATTATTTTATAATTTTATATAGGTTTTGCAAATGATTAACATTGTCTGTGTAATATAATTTTGCTTCTGGAATTCCTTTGAATTGTCCGTGCGAATATCGGCATTCAACTCTAAATATTATTGAGTTTGAACCGTTACTGTTTGAGACAGTAAAAGTGAAATACACATTCAATTGAGATTGTGGAACTTTAATTTCAATATTAACCAAGCTTACTTTGCATTCTTTACTATTTGGGACTTCATATAGTTGCATGTCTCGAAAACTTTTTCCATAATAGTAAGGTATATCGTAAATTTGAAACAATTCCAAAATCTTACCCACATTCAAATTTAAATTCCGATTGACAAATTTCTTTAAATTATCACCGGCTTTTGAAGAGCATTCCTTCTTTAGCTTTTCATACTGTTCATCTTTCTTTTCCAATTTTTCCTTAATCCATTTACTAACTGTATGTTCAAAAATATATCCGCCTAACCTAGAGTTAAAAGAAATTTCATTTAGATTTTCATTAGTCCCTATTTCGATTGAATTTGATTGCCCTCCAAAAATTAGACATGAGGCTCCTTTCCTAATGAAAGTGCCTCTTTTGGCATAATTGAAAATAATTTCGTTTGCATTGTGCTTACTGAATTCTTCAAATAATTTTAGGTAAGTGTAGTCATACCATTTCTTAAATTCAATAGGGGAAAACTCTCTGAACACATGTACATTTTTAAAGGGCAGTGCTGGTTGCACTAAGGCATTTAAATAATCAGCAAAAGAAGGGTTTTTTAGTATGTGGCTATCTTCCTTTAATGATATACCTGTCTCTCCAATTTTAATGTCGAATGGGTACTTTGAATTTACTTTTACACCAAGCCAATAAATATCACCATCAAGATTTAATTTCTCGCAAAGCAACTTACCAAGTTTCAATCCATTTTGAATTATGTCCTTATGAATAATGAAGTTATCAAGTTCTTCTATTTTTCGAATTTCAGAATTACATTCATTTACATTCTTACAATATTTTCTTATAAAGTCCAAATAGGTTTTTACATCTATAAGTTCCTCGGTGAAAGTAAGCTTGTATTTTGAGAGTATATATCCCAATATAACACTGAGTTCTCGTAATATTGTTTTTATGTCTGCCAATTTTATTATTGATCCTGATGTAATGTTTAATTTAAGTTAATGTTCGGCTTTGCAAATTTATAAAATATTTAATGTATCGTTCTTGTTTCCTCATTTGTTCACATTGTTTATCTTCATTAGTTCTGTTGTTTTCGCACTATCACCAAATAGTTTAGAATAACTGTTTGTTTACCGGAATCAAATTTAGTTAAACCTTTCATTGTTTTGACTGATTGTAGTCCATCAAAAATTAAGTTCATCCAAATAGAAAACAAAAAAAATTAATCTCTTGCGCTGGGTTGAAACTGTAAAAAATTATGCAACTAAAGTCGCATTTAATTATAAATCTACCTCGTTTTCTTTGGCTTACCCGACCACCTTTTGCGATTATTACTTCCGGGGTGTTTCGGTTTCGATTGACCTGAACCTCCTCTCCTGTGCTGCTGTCCCTGCCTCGCCGAATGGCGGTTGTGAGATTTCACCGGGTTATGATCAATCAGTGGGAAAGGATGGTTTTCAACAATAGGAATCTTTTGGGCAATCAGTTTTTCTATATCGCGCAAGTATGCTTTTTCTTCCGCATC
>MFNH01000029.1:0-2230 GCA_001781995.1 Candidatus Levybacteria bacterium RBG_16_35_11
AAAGGTCTGGGGCTGCAGTGTATATCTTGGCGATGAGAGATTTCTTTACGGCAATATATATGAAAATACCTTTAAAGAGATATGGGAAGGTGTGAAGAGAAGAGAATCTCTAAACTGGTTTGAGAATAATATCAGCGCAAAAGAGTGCAGGGTAAACTGCAGGATGGATGAGATAAATCAATATCTGTGGAATCTGAGAAATCCGCCTGCGCATGTTAATTTTATATAAGATTTAAAAATCAAAGAAAGCAGGTATAATGCTATGGATGCTATGGTAAAAGATATTATTAAGGCAGATAAAAAATTGTCGTACAGCGAATTAAGAGAAAAGGCAAATCAGATAAGAAAAGACTTAATTGAAGTAGCTGTCAGAAATGAAGCAGGACACATCTCTCCTTCGCTCTCCTGCGTAGATATCCTAACAGCACTGTACTACAGGATAATGAATCTATCAGATGATCCTCAATGGGATCAAAGGGACCGCCTTGTTTTTTCAAAGGCGCATGGCTGTTACGGCGTCTATGCAATCCTTTCAGATATCGGCTATATCAGACGAGAGGATTGGGAAGACTTTTATAAAGGAAGGTTTCTAATGGGATGTATAGAGCGCAGCATAGAGCACGGTATAGAAGTTAGCTGCGGCGCCCTTGGCCACGGCCTGCCGATTGCAGTTGGCATAGCATTCGGGGCAAAATTACAGAATAAGAAATACAGGGTTTATTGTGTTGTTGGCGACGGCGAGATGCAGGAAGGGTCTATGTGGGAGGCTGTTCAGTTTGCTGTTAAGCATGAATTGTCAAATCTAACAATAGTCATAGATAATAATGGACTGCAGGCAATGGATTTTCTGGAAAATGTTATGACTTCAAAAGGCAGGAAAGATGATCTGAAGAAAAAACTCGTGGCCTTTGGATGTGAAGTAAAGACCTGCGATGGCCATGATATTGAAAAGATTGTTTCTGCTATTGACAATTGGTTAAAGGAGGGAAAGAGAATTTCCAGACCACAGGCATTGATTGCAAATACAATCAAGGGTTATGGGCTGGTATGTATGGAGAATATTCCAAAGTTTCACTTTCGGCTTCCTACAGATGAAGAATTAAGGATGGGAAATCGCTATGAGCAATAAAGACCAGAATTACAGAAAAGAGATTGTAGACTCAATCATACCTTATGCAAAAAGTGACGAAAGGATTGTATTGCTTGTATGTGATATGGGTTTTGGGGTTACTGATAATTTCAAAAAGGAATTTCCCAAAAGGATCTTTAATATGGGGATTATGGAGCAGGGGACTGTTGGCATTGCAGCAGGCATGGCAATGACAGGCCTGATACCTGTTGTATACTCCATTGTAAATTTTCTTGTATATCGCGCATTGGAGCAGATAAGAAATGATGTGGTATTACAGAAATTGAATGTAAAATTCGTTGCCACAGGGGTAAATGATTACTTTAAATTTCTTGGCCCTTCCCATTGCTGCGGAGAAGATGATAAGAAGATTATGCAGTTAATAAATATGAGGGTATTTGACCCTTATGAAGGGCAAAATACAGATTTTAATAAGATGATTAAAGAATGGATTTTAGATTCAAAGGCAGGATATATTAGGACATAAGATTTAACCTAATTTATGATATAAGGCGGTGTTAGTTGAAGAACGGCTCAAACAATATATTTCTGACAGTAGTTATGCCAGCCCTTAATGAAGAGAAGAATATTGCGGCTGCCATTAGCAATACCATCAAGGCATTTAAGGATTTTAATATTAACGGTGAAATTATTGTTGTCAACGATGGAAGCAGAGATAATACTGAAAAAATAGTAAATAGTATTATACAAAAGGAGAAGCGAGTCAGGCTGCTCAAACACGAGGCTCCAAAAGGGATAGGCGCATCATTCTGGGAGGGCGTTGACAATGCCAGAGGCGATATAATCGTTATGCTGCCTGGAGACAATGAGAACGACCCGTGGGAGATTCTTCGTTACTATAAGATGTTGGAACATGTGGATATAGTAATACCATTTGTCTATAATAAGAGGGTAAGGTCGCTCTTTAGAAACATCCTGTCCTATCTTTACCGATTTATCATAAATACCACTTTTTTGGTTAATTTTAATTATACCAACGGCACTATCCTTTACAGAAAATCTATGCTAAAAGAGTTGGATTACAGAAGCAACAGCTTTTTCTTTCAGACAGACATCCTGATAAGGACAGTAGAGAAGGGA
>MFNH01000029.1:2245-8018 GCA_001781995.1 Candidatus Levybacteria bacterium RBG_16_35_11
GTTCCGTACAGAATTGATTTAAGAAAGGAAGGCATTTCCAAGGCAGTTACATTTCCGTCTTTATTTAAGGTTATGAAAGGCTATCTGCGTCTGGTAAGGGATCAGTATTTCAGGCATAATCATAAAGAAAATGTAAGTTTTACAGAAGATTCCTTGACCGCGATCAGAAGACAACAGGATAATAGCAAAGTATGAGCACATTAATTTTAGACGGGCACAAGCTTCTATGGCATAGAGAAAGACTAGATGCATGGCAGAGGGGCGAGAGAATAGCACCGATTACTATTGACTGCGCCCTTACAAGGGGCTGCACTTATAAATGCGTCTACTGCTATGGCATGCTTCAGGAGAATGATGAAAAAAGGATGACAAAAGATGTTATCTTCAGATTCCTTGATGATGCTGCTGAGATCGGGGTTAAGGCTATCAGTTTTGTAAGCGATGGCGAAAGTACCTGCAGTCCGCACCTTTACGATGCTATATTAAGGGGCAAGGCAAACGGACTTGATATGGCGCTTGGGACAAACGGCTATTTATTAAAGGATGAACGCCTTGAGGAGATACTCCCAGCACTTACATATTTAAGGTTTAATATATCCGCTGGAGAGGCCGAGAGATATGCTGGCATTCACGGGAGCAAGGTAGAGCATTTTTATAAGGTAATAAATACAATAAAAGAATCTGTAAAAATTAAAAAGAGAAACAGCATTGATGTTACAATAGGACTTCAGATGGTGCTTCTGCCAGAATTTGAAGATCAGATTATACCCCTATCAAAGTTAGGCAGAGAGCTACAGGTAGATTACCTTGTTATTAAGCATTGCAGCGATGACGAGATGGGCAGCATTGGCGTTGATTATACGAAATATCAGGATATGGTTGACCTTCTAAAGACAGCAGAGGCATATTCAGATGATAATTATATTGTCAGGGCAAAATGGTCTAAGATTCTAAGCGGAGGCAAACGCTATTACAGCCGATGTTACGGCCCTCCCTTTATCATGCAGTTTTCAGGTTCAGGCCTTGTTGCACCATGCGGCATGCTTTTTAATGATAGGTATAAAAAATATCACATCGGCAATATAGCGGATACATCATTCAAGAAGCTCTATCAGGGCGAGCGTTACTGGGAGGTTCTGAACCTGATTGCATCAGACAGATTTGACGCAAGAACAATGTGCGGTTCTTTGTGTTTGCAGCATAAGGTTAATGAATTTCTGTGGGATTTAAAAAATAACGGGGCTGTTCTAAATAAGGCTGAAGGCGAGCCCCCTATGCATATTAATTTTATCTGATGTGTTGTTCATAATGCTTCTAAACATCTTTTGAAGTGTCATTCCGCACTTGATGCGGAATCCAGTGGCTTTGTTTGGTTCCCTGTTTTCACAGGGACGGCGTCTGGATTCCTGCTTTCGCAGGAATGACAGACTGAATTCAATATCTGAATATGATAATAGTAGCTAAGTGCGCTCCTGATGAAAAAATCCTGAAAGATATAGAAAGGGCTGGCCTTTCAGCAGTAGAGTTATATACCAATATTGATTATCTTTATAAATTAGACAGCATCAAACAGATTTGTAAAAAATTTCCATTTCGCTATGCAGTCCATGCACCAAATGATGGATATGAACCTAAGCTGCTATCTGAGCTCGTTGATGCCATTGGGGCTGAGATAGTGGTTTCAGAGGCAAGGACATCTTTACAGACCTATGATGAATTTAAAAGATTAAATGATTTTTTTACTAATTTACAGCTAATTGGAGAGGCTGAATAAATGTTGGTTTTATTGTACAGCTTACTCTTATTTAGCTTTGCATTCTTTCTCCATGTAATTTTATGGAAAATATATCTTCCGAAGAGGCAGGCCAAAGTTTTGTTGCAGATATTTTTTGGCATTTTGATTGTCGGAATTTTATTTCTAATCAATATTTCTTCTTTTGTTTCAGAGGCTGAAAATCTCGTTCCCCAAAAAATCCCTGAATATCTCCATATCTGTCTTATCTTTATCTCCCTTACGCTTTCGTATATGATTACCTATTCAGCACTGGAGGCTGACAGTCCTACCCTTGTCATGGTGATGACTATTGAAAAGGCAGGTCAAGAGGGTTTGGATAAAAAGGAGTTTGACAGGATACTGAATGATGATCTTTTAATAAAACCACGAATAAGGGATCTTATTACTGATAAGATGGCTTACTTAGATGGAGAAAAATACAGGCTAACTTCAAAGGGTGTTTTATTTGCCAGGATATTCATATTCTACCGCAAATTATTAAATGCTCCTAAAGGCGGTTGAGTAGTACTTGGTTATATTGTTAAAGATTAGAAGGATTTTGAAAAAAATCTATGTTTTATAGCTATCTACAGGTAATTAACCCGGTATTCGGTTTAGCAATAAATGTATTAGTTCAGCTAATCAGTTTCAGGTTTATTTTAAAATCTGGGTTATTGAAAACTGTATTTTTAGGTTTCTTTGTCGGTATGCTCTCTGTATTAATAATAGAGTCTTACATTTTTTTTGTAACAGCAGCTTATTTTACGGATTTTTTTATGATACTTGTTGCTAACGCTATTGCTTATGCATCTCTTGGTTATTGTTATTTTCATTTTATAAATCTTGGCGAAACAGCGCGCAGGATCAGGATATTAAGAGAAATATATGATTCAAAAGACGGGCTCTCTATGGAGGAGATACTTCAAAGATACAATGCAAAAGAAATCGTTGAAAAGAGGTTAAGCAGGCTTCTCAATAATGGCCAGGTTATATTAAAAAATGGAAGATATTATATTGGCAATCCAATAATGTTGATGATAAATAGGATTATAGTAGCAATGAAACTGATGCTGCTTGGAAGGAGGAGTGAATTTGATACTTATTAATTCATCACCAAAGGATGCCCTGAAGATATTCCAGCCCTTTTTACCAATATTTGTGCCAATTGGGGTAGGCTGCCTTCTGGCAGTTGCTGAAAAACAAGGGATCAAACCAAGATATATTGATGAACAGCTTGAAGACAATGTTTTAGATTTAATAGCTGAACATGTTAAGGAAATGGAAAAGCCGTATATTTTTGGCTTCAGCACTTTTACAATAGCTTTTAAAAATGCAATATCTTTATCAAAAGAGTTAAAAAGAAGATATCCTGATTCCGTAATCTTATTTGGAAGCATTCATCCTACTGCAATGCCTGAGGAGGTTTTGTCATATGAGCATGTGGATATAGTTTTCAGGGGTGAAGGCGAAAAATCTCTCATTGAATTATATAAATGTATAAAAGAGGGAAAGGATTTTACACATTTAGAGAACATTTCTTATAGAAAAGGCGGTAAGATTATTCATAATAATAGATCCTATTCATTTGATGACCTTGACAGCTACCCTCCGTTTCCTTATCATCTTTTTGATAAAAAGGGTTATGACTTGGGTTTTGTAATCGGTTCAAGGGGATGTCCCTATGGATGCATCTTCTGCAGCAACAGGGTGACTACAGGAAGAAAATACAGATTCAGATCTGCTGAATCTATAGTTAATGAGCTTGATATCTTATATCATAAGTATGACAGGAGGGCTATTCTCTTCCTTGATGATAATCTTCTTGTAAATGAAAAAAGGATATATACCCTTATGGATGAGATAAAGAGGAAAGGGCTTGATAAAAAGATGAGTTTTAACTTTCAGGCACGTGGAGATAATGTAAACTATAAATTATTGAAAGATTTGTATGGTGCTGGATTCAGAAGTGTATTTTTCGGCATTGAAACAGCATCGGACAGGATTATGAAAATTATAAAAAAGGGAGAAACTGTTGCAGAATGCGTAGAGGCTGTTCGCATGGCAAAGGAAATCGGTTTTCATGTGAGCGCCACTTTTATTTATGCCCTTCCGGGTGAGACGCATCAGGACAGGATGGACTGTGTTCGGCTTAGCAGGGAATTGAAGCTGGACATGGTGCGTTATAATAATTCCACTCCCTATCCCGGGACAGAGCTTTATGAGATAGCAAAGAGAGAAGGCCGTTTAAATATTCAAGGATTATATGAAAATTTCAATTCAGTTTCTACATTCATAGAAAATCCATTTAAAAGGATTCCTTTTTCTTATGTTCCGCCTGATAACACAGAAGATGAGATAAGAAGGGATCTTCTTTTTAGTTATTTTAGTTTTTATCTTGATGCAAGCAGGCTGAAAAATATCCTTGCAAGGCCGGATCAGGGTGTTGGCTGGTTTAATGCCGGTGAAAAGATGCTGGATATGATAAAAAAGCTTCCACCACTTGCTATTTTGGCATTTTTCTTATTTATTAAGTTCTGCCAGCTTTTTTATTACAGTGTAATCAAGAAGAAGACAGCTATTTCGTTCAGATATTTTCTTGCAACATTTGAGGGGTTATGGAAAGACCATTCCCCAAAATATGATATAAGTAAAGAATGAGAGGGCTATTTGAAAGAAAAGGATTTTTATGTATTTTTTAGTGGTTATTGCGGCTATTGCTATTATTAGCTATGGAAGAATTTATTTTTTTAATGATATTGTCTGGGATGATAATTGCTGGCTTTTGGCTGCATATGCAAGCAGCAATCTTGAACAATTTCTTAATACAGGATTTTATGAACTCAGAAGGGTGCCAATGGGCGCCTTTCTGTATTACCTCTTCAGCCTCCATAAAACCACAAACCATCCTTATTTAATCTGGCACACAATAAACATAATTGTTCAGGTCATCACCCCTGTTTTTCTTTATCTTTTTATTAAAGGGCTTTTTAGAGGAAAAGAAGCGCTCTCATTATTTATTGCTGTCAGTTTTGTAGCCTTTCCCCTTGATTATACATTGCCGTATTTAACAGTTATAAGCTATAGAATAGCTATAATGCTGACGATGATATCGTTCTATCTTACAGTAAAGGCATTAGAAAAAGATAAACCTGAATATTTTTTGTTTTTAACGGCTATTTTAATGTCTACTATTTCCTATTATGCTTTTCTGGAGATGACCATAGTTTTTGAAGGAGCGAGATTGTTTGTCATTGGATATATCTTTTACAAGAGGGATTCAAAAGGAAAATTTTTAATAAAGGATACTATAAGATACTGGCTTACCTTTTTTCTATTTTGTATCCCATTAATTATATACAAGCTGACATTTAAACCGTATGGGATTTATGAGGGTATATATAAAACTAATTTCTTATTTCCATTAGAATGGAAAGAGCATGCAAAGATGATAAGAATACTTTTATTTTATCAATGGAAAATCTTTTGGGGATATCGCGGCGATGTCAGATTTTGGACAATAATAATAAGCGTTTTGGCAAGTATTGTTGGATATATATTCCTTAAGAGACTTCCAAATATTGTTAATGGTATAACCTTGCAGAGCAATGATATTTTAAAGAATCTTTATTTTAAAGAACGGTTATTTTAAAGAACGGTTCAAACAAATATGGCAATCTATTTTACATGTTTTAGTCTTGGGAATAATTTGTTTGTTGCCTCCAATCATGCTGCTCGAATTTGCCGGGCGTGAGATAGGACCAGGTTTTAATAGCAGTCATTTTAACCAACTACAAATTGGATACGCAATTATCATGGGGGGGCTTCTGTATATATTTTATATGGCATCTATTAGCTCACATTTGAAAATCCGATGGATCAATTTGTCTATAGCGCTTTTGATTGGATTTGGAGTATTTTTTAATAACTTAAATTTAGATTTATATTCTAATGCCTCAAAAAAACAGATGCAATTTTGGACAATATTTACAGAGCGTTTTC
>MFNH01000029.1:8178-8320 GCA_001781995.1 Candidatus Levybacteria bacterium RBG_16_35_11
TGTTGAAGAATTCAATCCTGATATGGCAAAATATGGTTGTAGTCAGCCAAGGGATGCAAAGATTGAGAGATTAACCCACTTTGGAAAAGAAATATTAAACCCATGTGAATTCATTATAGTTCATTATCGTAATGGCGAATTT
>MFNH01000030.1:0-15916 GCA_001781995.1 Candidatus Levybacteria bacterium RBG_16_35_11
CAAATTAGATGCTTGCATGCCCGACAAAAGATTGTCCAAGTCGGTAAATCCTGTCTGAAGCCCTCTTAAACCTCTACCTTTTTTATGCAATTCGTCTATCCTGTCAAAACTCTCTGCAAGCGCGTCTTTTATGGGTATAAAAGTTTTGGAAGTATAGCCTTGGGAAATTGAAAAAATTGAAGATTCTGCCTTATCGATTAATTCACTTACCTCTTTTTCCTCATTAAACCCAAGTTCAGCAAGCTCTGTGCCTGTTTTTATAAGTGATCTTTTGGTGGATGCTTCTTTTATTAAAATTGCGTAATGCTCTACGTTTGCGGCTGTGGGAACACCTTCTACCAATCCTGCTAAATAAGCTGAATCAGTTTTTGGCAAATTCTTATTTTTTTTAAGTTTTGAGGTTAAGGTTAAAATATCAATTGGTTTTCTTTCCTCATAAAGTGAAAGCATTGCATCATAAATTATTCCATTAATGTCAGAATAGAAGTCTTTAGTACTAATTATCTGACAAACAATTCCAACTGCATCCTTATCAATTAGTATTGCGCCAAGGACGCTTTGCTCAGCCTCTTCGTTGTGTGGGAGAACCTTAATATTTGCCATTGTTTTGGAAATTTAGAATAGCAGTATTATGAAAGAACCGCAACACCCATTTCTTCAGGTAGCCTATCTTCGTTAAAACTTAATTTTTTTGAAAATTCAACCTCTCCCTTTTCTTTCCCAAGAGCTTTTATGGCAATATCTTTTTTTTCACCATATAGTATTACCAGCCTTGGTTCTATTGTTGTCACAACCGACTCTTTAATTTCTAAGTCTGCCATAATTATTACTACCTTATGTTCTTGATTTTTGTCGGCAATTGAATTTAGATCAGTTGCTTTTCCCAAGAGAAGATCTATTCCATCAATTAAGAATGAGTAAACCAATCCATCATTTGTGCTAATTCCATTTATCTTTACTCTTCCGACTTCGTATTCTCCACTCCCCGATATGACTACCCTATAACCTTCTACTTTATCTAAATCAGGAACTTTATTGGAAAGTAAAACAATTGCATCAGCAATATTTTTTGGCATATTATTAGATGGGTCGACAATAAATGAAGCCTTTTTCCCTTTTATTTTTATACTATTTTCCGAAAGTTTTATTACGTCCATTTTTTTAAATCCTACCACACAAAACTTTCCTTGACAAGATAATCAATTTTGCTTATCATTAAAACCTGCCAACAACTGTCCTATAAAGAACTGAACTGTGTATGAAAAGAGAGAAGGTTGTTTTATCGTTTATTGGTGTTGCTATTGGACTAATTTTTGCAGGACTTGCTTTTTACTTTTATCAATCAAGTAAGGCCATCGACACAGACCAAAACACAAATAAGGCTGCATCTGCTCCTACTCCAACCCCCAAAACCTCGTTTTATTTAGTTATTAATGAACCAATAGATGAACAGGTTATAGCAAATAAAGTAATTACATTATCGGGGCAAACAACTCCAGACGCAACTATTTTAATTATTACAAAATCCGCTCAAGAGGTCTTAAAACCAACTCAAATGGGTTCATTTACAACAACTTTAACTCTGGAAGACGGAGAAAATCTAATTAGGTTAGTAGCCTTTGCGTCAAACGGGGAAACAACAATGGCGCAAAGGGTAATAACTTTTTCAACCAAGGACTTTTAAATGAGAAAAATTCTTTTTATTACATTTATAACGACTATTATTTTTCTTATCTTTTTTCAAGAGACGCTTTTTGCACAAACTACCACGCCCACATCAAGTATAAGTCAAGAACTTCAGCAAAAGCTTTTAAATCAGATTGCATCAAAGGCCGCCCAGCTTAAATTAACTGAGAAACGAGGAATAATAGGCACTGTTAAAGAGGCAAAAGACACATCAATAACACTAGTAGACACAACTGGAAATACAAGATTTGTTGATGTTGACGAATTAACAGAATTCTCCTCATCCTCTAAATCTTTTGGAATCTCAGATATTGAAAAAGGCATGGTTTTGGGAGTATTGGGATTATACAATAAGGACTCAAGAAGGCTTTTGGCAAGAGATATATCTACCCTAACCTTACCAACAGTTGTTTCGGGACAAGTTTCAGAAATTGACAAGGAGAATTTCCAACTTTATATATTAACGGAAAAAGACCGTGTCAAAATAGACGTCCAAGATATTACCAGAACTTACTCTTACTTAGAAGATGAATTAAGCTTGTCAGGCTTTTCAAAAATTACACAAGAGGTGACAATTGTCGCTATCGGATATCCGGATTCAACTGACAAGGAAATGATTTTAGCGCAAAGAATAATTATCTTTCCCAATATTCCCAAAAACCCTAAAATAATTTCAAAGCCTAATATCTTGGACAATTCAGTAACTATTCCTCCTTCTACTGGCTCTGGGTTAAAAATCCAACCGATAACAGAGTAATTGTGAGAAAATCTTTCATACGATCCTCAAGGGAAATAGAAGATATAAAAAAGGCCTGCAGAATTTCCGATTTAGCTTTTAATTTTATTTTAAAAAAAATAAAAATAGGAATATCGGAAAAAGAGTTAGCAAAAATTCTCTCAAAATTCTTAAGAAAAAAAAGCGGTGGAATTTCCTTTAGAACAATTGTTGCGTTTGGCAAAAATTCTTCGGAAGTTCATCATAAGGTTACAAATCAAAAACTAAAATTAAGTGACGTGATTATGCTTGATTTTGGAGCTAAGGTAAACGGGGTTTGTTCAGATATTACGAGAACGGTTTTTTTTGGAAAAGCCACAGATGAGCAGAAAAAAGTCTACCAGACAGTCCTTAAAGCCCAGGAAAAAGCACTAAAGTATCTTAAATCATCAATTATGAATCAAGAATTATGCAGGGGGTTTGATGTTGATAAAATTGCAAGAGACTATATCCAAAAACAGGGTTTTCCCAACATTCCTCATGGATTAGGACATGCCATTGGAAGAAGTGTTCATCAAGGTCCCCGTCTTTCCCCGAAATCAAAGTTTTTCTTAAAACCTGGAATGGTTTTTACAATTGAACCAGCAATTTACCTAAGAAATTTCGGAGTAAGGATTGAAGATGATATTTTGATAGCTGAAAAAGGAATTGAGACTTTATCTAAATCCCCAAAAAAGCTACTTCTGATTGAAAATTAACCTTTCTCTAATTAAAGATTATTGAATTCTTGCAAAAATGTCTATACACTAATAGTATGCTTGAGGATTTAAAAAAAGAGTTTTCTTCATTTAAGTTTTTAACTATTCTTCTTTCTATTGCTGTTTTAATTTATTTGGCCCAATTTGTTTGGGGAGTTTTGGGGTTATTTTCAGACATTATAATCACCGTAATTGTAGCCTGGCTTTTAAGCTTTATTCTGGAACCGTTTGTTAATTTTATTGCCCGTATTACAAAACTTTCAAAACCTATTTCTGCTCTTTTGACTTTTGGGCTTTTGGTAGCGCTTTTTGTTTTGGTAATTTTTCTTTTTGTTCCCCAAATAAGTTTTCAGTTTGAGGCATTGTCAAAGGTTATTCCCAAATATTTGCAAGATGCTCCTTCTTATGTCCGGAAATGGAATGCTTATCTTATTTCTTCGCTGGATTTTGCCATAAACTATATTCCTTCGGTTGCTAATTTTCTTTTCTCGGCTTTAATTGCCGTTATTTTGTCTTTTTATTTTATTGTAGATGGAGATAAAATCTACAACGAGCTTATAAGCTTAACCCCGACAAAATGGCGCAAAAACATAAAAGCAATCAATGAGATCGTCAACTCATGTTTTGCTAATTTTATTCGAGTTCAGGTTTTATTCGGGGTTGTTTACGGAATTGTTGTCTGGATACTGCTGCAGGTAATGTTTGTTGATTTTGCCGCATCAACCGCGCTTTTATCGGGAGGTTTGGCAATGATTCCGATGCTTGGACCGATTTTTGGAATTCTTCCACCAATTTTTATAGGTTTTATAGTTGATCCTTTCAAAGCACTAATTATTTTTATTATCCTTCTAGTCGCCCAGCAGTTTATTTTTAATATTTGGGGACCAAGATTTTTGGGAAAAACATTCAAAATCCATCCAGTTGTTGTTTTGCTTTCCTTTGTTTTGGGCCTTAGAATCGCCGGAATTATGGGTGCGATCTTGGCAATTCCGGTTATTGGTATAATCACCCTTGTTATAAGAAACGTTGGTCACATATTTATAGGCTCCCAAAATTCTGATTAATTACCCAAAATATGATATTATATAGGATATGATAAAAGCCCAAACTCTGAAGGGATTCAGGGATTTCTTACCAAAAGAGGTAAAAAAACGTGAATATGTTATAAACACCCTAAAGCGGGTGTTTGAATCTTATGGCTTTGAGCCAATTGAAACTCCTGCCTTGGAGTATGAGGAGATTTTAGCTGGAAAGTATGGAGGTGAAGGTGAAAAATTAATGTATAGATTTATCGATAAAGGCGGACGTAAAGTTGCCTTAAAATTTGATCAGACCGTTCCACTTGCTCGATTTATCTCTCAATATCAAAACGATATTCCTCTTCCCCTCAAGAGATACCAAATTCAGGAAGCTTGGCGAGCAGAAAACACCCAGAAAGGCAGATACAGAGAGTTTACGCAATGTGATATAGACATTGTTGGAGTCGATTCCCCAATTTCGGATTTCGAACTTTTGGAAATTGCGACAAACGTCTATAGAAAATTAGGCTTTAAAAATATTAAAATTTTAATTAATGACCGCGTTTCCTTTGCTGATATTCCAACAGAAGCACTTGCAATAATCGATAAACTTAAAAAAATTGGAGAAAACGGAGTAAAAAAAGAGCTTAAATTAAAAGGATTTAAAGAAAATCTGCTTGAAAAGACAAAAAACAATAAGCCCACCGAGAGAGTAAAAAAGGTTCTCGAACTTGCAAAATCCTCCGGTTTTGAAAAGGAGATTATATTCACCCAAACTTTAGCCCGCGGGCTTGATTATTATACCGGCATAATTATGGAGGCGGAGGCGGAAAATTATTCGGGCGGATCGCTTGGTGGAGGCGGAAGATATAATAAATTAATCTCTCTTTTTACAGGCATTGATATTCCAGCGGTTGGATTTTCCTTTGGTTTCGACAGAATAATTGACGCTATGGATGATTTGGGTTTATTCCCAACCGATTTAGAAATCATAAAAGTTTTGGTTACATATTCACAAGAGGCTTTGGAAATAGCCAGAAAATTTAGAGATGCAGGAATTAATACTCAGGTTTATCCTGAAGAAAAAGATCTGGAAAAGCAATTAAAATATGCCGATAAAAAACAAATTCCTTATGTAATAATTTTAAGCGGGGAAAAATTAATTTTACGGAATATGAAAAA
The DNA here is from genome assembly GCA_001781995.1 of Candidatus Levybacteria bacterium RBG_16_35_11. GTDB lineage: Bacteria > Patescibacteriota > Microgenomatia > Levybacterales > UBA12049 > MFNH01. The sequence continues at coordinate 5,361 of MFNH01000030.1, forward strand.
AAGGATACAGGAGGAAATAACAATTGAAAAGGTAATTAAAAAACTATCTCCGATTTCTTAGCCTCTTTTTATATTCTTTTAGGTCTAAGTATGTTATGTAAGAAATTGGTTTGGGAAGATTATTTAGAAAAAACCAACCAATTTCGTCGCATTTTTCGGGTTCCATAATTTTTGGCGTTCCCCTTTTTATTTTTGCCAAATAAGTTGTTGCCAACCAATGTTGTTTATCTTTTGGCAAAATTTCATCAGCAACCTGCAAAACCCCACTAATTTCTATCTCTATTCCTAATTCTTCTTTTATTTCTCTTTTTATTGCATCTTCTCTTTTTTCCCAAAAATGCACAGCTCCCCCAGGCGCTTCCCAATGATTTCTTGCATTTCGAGCGTTTTTACTTCTTTTAGTTAAAAGAATTTTCCTTTCATCATTAACAATTAAAGCTCCAACCGAAACTCCTATGAAGTCAATCCCCTTCTTCATGTTTGGATTATATCAAACGTAGAGAAATAATTACTATCCATTAAGTAATATAATCACATGATATAATGCGTAAATGGCCGAGCAAAGAACAGAGGCAATTAATTTACCACCATTAGAAAAAAGTAAAAATATTTATATAAAACCTTTCCCAACTAATACGGCAGTTACTGCAGTTGAAACTGATAGTCCTGCTCATTCCGGTTCATTTAGAGGAGCTATAGATTTTTGTATGCCTTTAGGAACTCCTGTTTTAGCTCCTCTTGAAGGTGAGGTGTTTGAAGTTGAAGATTCAAATGATAAATATGGCCCGACTAAAGAAAATGCTACTTTCGGAAATTATATTGCCCTTATTCATCCAAGTGGTGAACGTTCCGAAGTTATTCATCTAGCTAAAGGTTCTGCAAAAGTGAAACAAGGGGATAAAGTTAAGGCGGGACAACAGATAGCCGAAACAGGAAATTCTGGGTGGATGACCGAACCTCACTTACATTTTTTTGTTTATAGATTGTTAGATGAAAAAGGAAATTTCATTGGACTAGAGCCTCAGTTTAGATGAACTAGAATTAAGATCTCTCCGCCTGCCAAAAACTACCCTACCCTAATCTTCGCCATAAGTTTATTTTCTTACTAAATTTTCTTTAATCTCGATATTTTCCTTACTTAGCTCGAATTTGATATTCCATTTATCGAAAAATCCCACTTGTCCTAAAATACCATATGGAAGTTTATTCATCTCATAGCTAAACCCAATATCTGCCTTATGTTTATTTCCTCCTATTTTAAAAGTAACATTATGAAAATATGCTTTTTGGGATTCTCCAGAGGTTCCATAGAATATAACTTCCTTACCCTCTTTTACTTTTAACCCCAGTCTGTCTCCTATTCCTCCATGAAACACACAATAATCCGCTCCGGAATCTATTAATACAAAATATCCAAAACCGCCATTTGGAGAATCAAAATCAATCTGAATAACTGGTCGTAGCGCGCATTTTCTATTGAGATTTGGGCAATTTTTCGGGTCAAGAGGAAATTTGCGATACTTGAAGTTCATTATTTCTTATAAGATATAAGTTCCGTAGTTCTCAGGAACACGAGTTAAGATGGGATGCGAAATTTTTCTCTTTTTCGCGATTTCCAGAACTACTTTAGTATCTTTACCTGTTGCAACAATTTTTAAAGTTTTTGGCTCTAAGGCAACCCAAACATCTGAATATTTCTGTAGTGTTTTTGATAAATCATAAACCTTACTTTTCATGAAAATATTATACCATAATCAGTAAGTAACTTGTTTTGCTTCATGCTTTCAGGTATAATTTAATGGTTATGAAACAGGCTATTCATCCTTCATACAATGATAAAGCGCAGGTTGTCTGCGTTTGTGGAAACAGGTTTAACGTGGGCTCAACCCGCGATGAGATTCACGTGGAACTTTGCAGTAAATGCCATCCTTTTTACACCGGAGAACAAAGATTTGTAGACACAGCAAATAGAATTGATAGGTTTGAAAAGAAACGAAAAGTTGCAACAGAACATCAGCAAGTCGTAAAAGCAAAAAAGGAAGAAAAGAAAAAGGTAAGCGATGCCCCAAAAACACTTCGCGAAATGCTTAATTCAATGAGGTAGATGGAAGATTACAGATTAATACAACTTCGTGAAATAGAGCAAAAAATTGAAGAAGCTAATTCCCTTCTCTCTGATCCTTCTTTGTCCGAACTTGCAAAGGAAGAACTAAAACAACTAAATGAACAAAAAAAAGCTCTAGAAGAAAGTTTAAATGGTGGAAAAACATTAGAAGATGTTGCGTCTTATGACCAAAGAAATGCAATTTTAGAAGTTAAAGGCGCGGCTGGTGGAGAGGAAGCAAAAATCTGGGCGGATGAACTATCACGAATGTACTGCCGATTTGCCGCTCTTAAGGGATTTAAAATTGAAAAACTAGATGAAAACGTGATTTTAATAACCGGAAAGGACGTTTTTGGAACTTTCAAATACGAAGCAGGGGTTCATAGGGTTCAGAGAATCCCTGAAACGGAAAAAAGAGGAAGAATCCATACTTCAACTGCAACAGTTTATATTTTACCCGAGCTTGAAGATATAGACATGCATATTAGTTCTGATGATATTGAATTTGAGGCATTTAGATCGGGCGGACACGGCGGACAAAATGTAAACAAGGTGTCAACAGCTGTCCGATTAAAGCATACGCCAACCGGAATTATTGTTTCCTGTCAAACTCAAAGATTTCAAGCGCAAAACCGAGAACTTGCCATGGAAATGTTAAGAGCAAAACTGTGGGAGCTGGAAATGGAAAAACAACAGGAGCAGATTTCTTCCCTCCGCTCTACCCAGGTAGGACGTGGAATGAGAGCAGAAAAGATAAGAACATATAACTTTCCGCAAAACCGCTTAACAGATCATAGGATTAATAAAAGTTGGCATAATCTCCCCTCTTTGCTGGATGGAAACTTACAGCAAGTCGAAGAAGACATGAAACAACTGGAGAAAGAAAATTAAAATCCTAATTTAAGTTTAATATCGATAAGATCCAATGCTTGTTTAATCTCCATATCTGTGTCTTCCCTTTTTTTCGTATTTGGCATTGGGTTAATTGAATTCAAGGTAAAATACTGAACCAAATTCGGATATATATTAAGCGGTACAGAAACAATGTCTACTGTTTCTTTTTCCCTAACAATTACTATTGATTCCTCACAGGGGTAATCTTCAGAGGTGTTTACAATAATTCCACCTTCTTTTTTCCATCCTTTATAACGTATAAAAGAAGCTCCCTTTTCTCCAGATCTTAAAAATAGGATTGCACCAGGATATTCAATATTTCCTTCCCTATTAATTTTTCCACCGGAATATTTTGCAAGTTGTTCGCTGGTTAAATCTTCAAAAGGATATAATAGCGGTCTAGTTTCTGTTTTTGTAGTGAGTGGTTCTTCTTCTGTTTTTGACAGCATAAAATAAAATTGTCTTGTTAATGTGTACTAAAAATAACATTATGACTGCTTTTTGTCAACTGATAAACTTTTAATACCGAGAGCAGGAAATGAGAATAAATAAAATTGACTTAATTTGTTAGTAATTTGATCTAGAAAGACCGTCTTGACAAATTATATATACGGTAATAGAATAGGCGGTGGCAGGGTGCAGAGGAATTGTTCGAAAGGATGATTCTTAAACATTCTGCTATTTTTTTGTGGACTTTTTCATCTCGGAAGGATTATCGGCGGTTTTGCTTCATCATTTGTCCATCTTACCCACTGTTCTTCCCATTCAGGAGAGCTTCTTAACATTTCTTTTGCCTGTTGTGCCATTTTTCTTACTCCAACCGGTATCATTAATTCCCTAACCGGACTACAGTTGAAAATTCTTGGTTTTCTTCCAGGAACAAATGAAACATAATCATAAACAACCATATCGGGGACATCGTCCGGAATTAAGAATATTACTCTGTCTTTGACAACCGTAAATGTTGCCTTTTCTAAGTTGGGCTCTTCCCAGTCGTCTTTATGATAGATGCGAAACTCTGGCTTTTTTTTTGGATCAGAAGGATAGTCTATTTCCCATCCGTTTTTAAAATCTTCAATTTTAGTTACAAAACCATTTTCTATAACAACGTGCCCACCGATTAATCTTGCCAGATCATAGGGGCTTGTTTCCCGAAAAAGCATCAAATTCTTTGGTTCTACTTCGCTTGCTTCAGTTGATGGTTCTGAGGGTCTTCTTTGCTCTTTTCCCATAATTGACAAAAAAATATTATCACTTATGGGTATTTTTTTGTCAATTGCTAATTTAGATATTCTTTGTCTTTTGTTCTTAAAGATTCGATTTTCCCCAAATGGTCCTCGTCTAAAAACTTTGCTACCTGCCTTCCTCCGGCAAGATAAGGAAGCACAACATAATCTGCCCCTGCCTTATATAAGGTTTTTGCTTCGTGTCTTTCCATTGCCAAAGCAACTACTTTTGCTTTTCTGTTTTCGCGATGAAGCTGTTTTAAAAGTAATAAATTGTCCTCTAAGTCCGGGACTGTGGAAATAACCAATTTTGCCCTATCCAGTTTTGCTCTTTGTTGAATTTCCAAATCGGTAATGTCACCAAAAAGCTTATGAATTTTTTTATCTTTAAGTTTTTGGACGATGTTTGGGTCAAAATCTATAACAACTACGTCCGAGTCACAGCCTTCAAGCGCCTCAAGAATTGTCAGTCCCATTTGATCTCCTCCCACTAAAATTATGTGATTTTTTAAATCTTCAAAGCCATCATCTTCGATAATGTCCTCTTTTTTTCCTTCTTTGTCTTCCAAAAACTTTAGCATTTTGCTGGAAACCAAATAAATTTTCTTGGAATGGGAGAAAAGATAAGTGGATAATCCAAAAGTAACTATGCTAACAAAAATAACAAGCGAAACAACCTCATTGGAAATTTGACCAAGTTTATTGCCAAGAAAAACAACTATTAAAGAAAACTCCGAGACCTGCGAAAGCGAAAGACCGGTTAGGAAAGACGTTCTTTTTTTATAACCTAAATCCCCCATTATAAGCATTGTAACTAAAGGTTTTCCAATTAAAACGAAGGCTGAAAGAATAATTGCGGGAATAATTACTGAAGAGAGATTTGTAACTGTCATTTGCATTCCCAAAAGCACAAAGAAAATAACTATAAAAAAATCTCTAAGGATTTTTGCTTTAGCAATAATTTGATAATTAGCAAGGGAGTTAGCAAGGGCAAGACCAGCCAAAAATCCACCTATTTCTATAGAAAACCCAATATATGGAGAGCTCACCAAGGCTGCAAAGCCAAATACCCAAGCAAGGCTTATTAAAAACAAAAGCTCCGAAGACTTTGCCAAATAATCAAAAATTTTTGGGAAGATCTTTTGAGAAAGATAAATAACGGCTGCAAAAATAACAACTGCTTTAATAAGAATTATTCCAAGATTAGTTAAGGTATCTATTCCTCCCGTATTTGCGGAAAGTCCAGTCAAAAAAATCAAAAAAAGGATTGCGACAAAGTCCTGAGTTAGCAAAATTCCAATTGACATTTTGCCGTAAAGACTATGTAACTCTCTTCTATCGGAGAGAAGCTTAACAACTATAATTGTGCTTGAGAATGTTAAAGCAAGGCTAATATATAGCCCATAAATTATGGGAAAGCCAAAGGCCAGTGTTATTAAATAAGCAATTATAAAGGAGAAAAATATCTGCGCCGGACCGACAATAAGAGTGCTTTTTGCAGAGGAAAGATCGGTTACTTTAATTTCAAGCCCGATCATAAACAAAAGAAGCGTAATTCCGACTTCTGCCATCCCCTTAAAAATATCAATATTACCAAGTTGAAAAAGTCCCAAAGGACCAATAAGTATTCCAGTTAGGATATAAGCTAATATTTCCGGCTGTTTTAAAAGTCTAAATATGAGAGCAACTAAGGATGCGAGTACAATTACAATTGTGATTTCAAAGAAAATATTGGCCACAACTATTTATACAATTTTTAAAATGGAAGCGTCAATGCTTCGATTAAAAGAGACACTATGCTTGACTTTCTGATATTTTATCCTATAATATCCCAAATGACGCTATCGGAAAAGCCTTCCAGCTTTACTCCCCAAGAGGGATTAGTAGAAGCAGAAAAGTTATCAGATAAAGTACTTGCTTTTGGCTACCATGCAAGGCCCCTTCTAAAGCTTTTAAGAGAAGATGTTACAGTTGATGAATTACTACAAGATAGATTATCTCAAGCATATATAGACTATTTTTTAGAGGTTTCTAGGGATACTCCTAGAGGAGGCTATTTCGATGAATTTTCTAAAAAGGGAGATCAGAAGTTTAAAAATCCTTTCCCATCAATCCAATATGGTCATATCCGTGAAGGAAAAAAAAGCGGAGGAGGAAATTACTATATAACTTTTATGCTAAACAATGATAATGAACATATCTATTTTTTTGACTACGCTTGGTCACTTCCTGAATACGCCTCCACCTTTTTAAGGGAAGAGGATATTGTACCAACTTCATGTATAGAGCAACTTGAATTCCACAGCGGTGGAGCATTTACAAAACCCCTGCAAAGGGCCACTATAAAGGGGGGACCTATTGAGTATTACAATTATCTTACTCAAAAATGGGAACTTGACATAGGAGATCGTTCAGATCCGATTAAAAAAAGGGTGATATCCAATGCAAATAAACTAATAGGAGTTTCTCTTTCTTCCAGAAGTCGAAGATTGATATCAAGGTTCATAGAAAGAAAGACTGCATAAAATAAGCTTTATCAACCTCGCCCAAAGAGACTAGTGGGAAAGTTCGTTTAGTTGTTGGTTTTTGCTTGGCCTTCAGTTATCTCTAAAAGCTTCGAAAGCTCAATTACAAATTTTTTTGCGTGTTCCCTACTCATTCCAACTCTTGAAACTATTCTTACCTGATTTGTGCTTCCAAGCCTTTGCATTACATCAAAAACTACACCGTCCGGATTTGCCGAGATATAGACATTGTCAGTGTAAAAAATCGGAGTAGTGTCCAAATTTACATTAACATTCATTCCTTGCTGCTGTCCCTGCTGTTGTTCTTCTTTTTTCTTATCTGCCATTTGAATCACCTCCTAACCTAAATATACTATTTCTTCCTCTATTTTAATTCCGAATTTATGCATTACTCTCTCTTTTGCCAGTTTAATTAGCGCTTTAACATCATTAGACGAAGCATTACCCAAATTTATAATAAAATTGGGCTGTTTTTCAGAAATCTGTGCCCCACCGATTCTTGCTCCCTTTAGACCTGACAAAGATAATAATTTAACTACGGAAATCAACGGAAAGGGATCGGTTTTAATACAATCTTTTAGCTCTTCATTTAATTTTTCCGGCAAAGTATCGCAGGGAATATTTTTAAAGGTGCTACCAAGAGACGGATATCCCATTGGATGTTTTGTTTCTCTGATATTTACTAATTTTTCCACTTTATTTTTTATTTCATTTTGATTGCCAACCGTGAATTTTAATAAAACTTCAGTTATTATCTCGTTTTTTCCTTCTCCACTTTTAAAAATACTATCTCTGTAGTCGAATTTACATTCTTTATTTGACCAAACAGAGGTTTTTAGGGTACTAAAATTTAAACTTGAAACATTTAAAACAATATCTTTGGTTTCACCTTTAAATGCTCCGGCATTCCCCCTAACCGCTCCACCGATTGTTCCAGGAAGACCTGCTCCCCATTCCAATCCAGACAGTGAGTTTTGCATACAAAAATTTAACAAATCACTTGTTTTTACCCCTGAGCCTGATTTAATCGTATTCCCATCTCTCTCTATTCCTGAAATTTTATTGTGAATAATTAGACCATTGTAGTCTTTATCGTCTATTAAGACTTTTGTTCCGGCCGCCAAAACAAAAGGAGGGTTTAGATTAGAGATTTTCATTTCTTTCCACTCTTTTAACCCTGTTACTAAATCATTAATCGATAAAACCTCTAAGAAATAAGAGGCTAAACCACCAATTTTATAATTAGAATAGTCTTTTAAGGATATGTCTTTTTTAATCATTTATTAAGTATACAATAAATTAATTTACGGAGTTATTGGCTTGGGGCGGTTGTAAGAGTGGCTGATAAATTCTGGGTTTCCCCATCTCTCCATACTGTAATTCCTACCTTATCCCCGGGCTTTTTTTCGGCTATAAGTGTTGCAAGTTCACCTTTACCTGTAACGTTTTTCCCATTAAACTTGGTAATAATATCTCCTGTTTGAATCCCCGCCTTTTCTGCCGGTGAGTCTTTAACAATTGAGCCAACGTAAGCGCCCTCTACAACATTATTTTGGATAGCAACTTCTTTTGTAATCATATTATATGAAACACCAAGGTAAGGGCGGTTGAATTGTCCGCCTTTATTAAAATTATTAAGTGATTCTTTAACAGCATTTATTGGCAGCGCAAAACCGATGTTTTGTCCACCCTGGGCAATGGCTGTGTTGATTCCAATTACCTCCCCTACTGAGTTAACAAGCGGTCCTCCCGAATTTCCCGGGTTTATTGCCGCATCTGTTTGAATGACATTGTCTAATTTTTCCGCATATCCTTGATAAATATCTCCTGCGGTAATCCCCCGTCCTAACCCTGATATTACTCCGGTTGTAACAGTGTTTTTGAATTCTCCAAGAGCAGTTCCAATCGCAACCACAAATTGACCAACCTGAAGTTTTGAGGAATCCCCCATTACAACCGATCTTAGTGTATTTCCTTTATTATCCGAGGGGTCTATTTTTAAAATTGCGATATCATTAAGCGGATCCCTGTAGATATTTTTGACATCATAAGTTTTATTATTGCTGGTTGATATTTGATATTTTGTCCCTATGTCTGAGACTACGTGTTTGTTTGTTACTATTAAACCGTCTGATTGGACAATAAAGCCTGATCCAATACTTCGGCTTTCCGGCTCTTGATTCTGGTTGGGAAGATTGAAAATTTGGAAAGGACCAATTCTAATTGCGCCTCCTGCCGAAGTAGACTCTTCAATTACGGTTACAACCGAAGGACCTACCTCTTTAACAGCGTTAATAGTTACATCTTCTTCTGTTACAACTTTGACGGTTTGTTTTTGCAAAGGAATATTGGTTAAGGCTGGGAAATATTGGGGAAAATAAATAGAGGCAGCATTCCAAAGGAAATAGAACACTATTAAAATAACCAAAAGGATAATTAGTTTTTTCATAGCGAGGATCTATTTTAGCAGTTCTTCAACCGCTTTTTCAAGCTGAGTGTCGCGACTTGGGTCTTTTGAATCAAGATTGACCGAAATATCCGGCTTTAGTCCTACCCCATTTACCCAAAGGCCCGAGGGGGTTAGCCATTTTGCAATTGTTACATGAAGCCCAGAACCGTTTCCCAAATCTTCTGCCTGCTGTATTGTCCCTTTTCCAAACGTTGTTTCTCCAATTAATTTAGTTTTTTTATTGTCCCTGAGCGCTCCTGCGACAATTTCACTGGCAGATGCGCTTCCTTTATTAACCAAGATAACTAAAGGCTTATCTGTTAAAAGCCCAGTCCGCTCCACTGACAAAGTTTTATTTTCAATTCCACTTTCCTCTGAAACCACTTTTGAACCTGTTGGTAAAAATTCAGAGGAGATAAAGACTGCATCGGATAAATATCCTCCGGGATTATTTCTAAGATCTAAAATTATTCCTTTAAAATTATTGCTTTCTCTAATTTTTAAATTAAGAGTATTAATAAGATTTGTCCAATCTTTGTTGGTGTTGTCTCCAAACTGAGATAGCCTAACGTAGGCAATTTCGTAGTCAGCTAAATTTTTATCTTCCAAGATTTTTTTGATATTTGGATTTTTTCCTTTGTTTAAAGAAAGAGGTTCTATATCTTTTACTTTCTTAACCCAACCGTCTACGCTTTTAACAGTAATAACGTCACGGGTTATGTTTATGTCTGTTTGGGAATTGGTATCTTTATGAATTACCGTTAGTTTAACCTGAGTGCCTTTTGGACCTCTTATTTTTTCAACAGCTTGTGGAAGTGTCCAACCGGCTGTTGAATTCCCGTCTACCTTTAAAATTGTATCTCCTGCTCTAACTCCGGATTTTTCAGCCGGACTTCCTGAAATAGGAGCAATAACAATAATTGAGCTTCCTTTCATGCCAAGCTCTGCCCCAATTCCGGAAAATTGCCCTGCCAACCCCTGTTTAAAACTGTCATTTTGGACAGGAGGAAGGTAAACAGTAAAAGGATCACCCAGTGTTTGAATCATTCCGTTGATTGCTCCATTTAGCATTTTTTGAGGATCTAATTTTGTTTTGTCGTAATAGTCAGTTTGCAATTTTTGCCAAACTACCCAAAAGGGAGCAAAGTCAACACTCATCACTCCCGATGGAGGTTCTTTACTTGCAACTGAAATTTGAGGTTTGTAATTTTTCCAATCGTATGAAATTTTTGTTACGCCAAAATAATAACCTGCTAAAAAACAAATTATTAGAAGGATAATTAGTCGAAAATTTCTAACTTTATTGCTCATAGTAAAATTAAATTTTTCTCAGGTTCAAGGATTATTGTTTTCCCCAC
>MFNH01000030.1:15934-16029 GCA_001781995.1 Candidatus Levybacteria bacterium RBG_16_35_11
AAAATCTTCCTCACTTACTTTAAGTATTGGTTTTGTTATCTTTTTTTCCTCAAATTCTTCAAAATCCAAATCTTCAAAATCTTTACCTATAATTC
>MFNH01000031.1:0-6823 GCA_001781995.1 Candidatus Levybacteria bacterium RBG_16_35_11
TAATTTTTGCATCTAAATTATATTTATCAACATACATTTTTACCAAACTTTCCGAAAATCTTTTGCCTTCTTCGTAAGGACTTCTAAATCCGTTGGGCGAGACATTTCCATTATAATTCTCATCTTGAGGAAATTTTTCCGGATTCCCATAAACTTCCGAAGAGCTTGTAAATAGAAGCCTGGCATTATTTTCACGAGCCAATTCTAACACGTTTGATGTCCCCAAAGAGCACGTTGAAAGCATTTCCTCACCAAGGTTTTTGATGTTAGGAACGCCGGTCGGGCATGCAAGATGGTAAATAAAGTTGAAAGCCGGAAATTGAAAATTTAAAGTTTGCGGGAATGGTTTTGTTATATCATGCTTAATAAATGTAAAGCGAGGATATTTTTTAAGAATGCTAACGTTTTTTACAGATCCTGTAATAAGGTTATCCACTGCAACTACATCGTGTCCGTTTTTAAGAAGTGCTTTACATAGATTGGTTCCAATAAATCCTGCGCCACCTGTAACTAAAATTCTTGTCATATTTTGTAAATGTTTGGAAAGTCATGATTTTTTAATGCATTTTTAGGATCAAGTATTGGTTTGTGATAAGAGATGAGTTTGGAAAAGTTAATTATCCTGTGGGGAGTGGCAAGAATAATAATATCTTTATTTTTTATAGTTGATTCACAGAGTTCTTCTGAAAAAGTATTTTCATATGCCGGAACATATGGGTCATGATAAGATACTTCAATACTAGCCTGTTCTAATAGTTTCCAAATTTCAAAAGAGGGTGATTCACGCGAATCAGGAGTGTCTTCTTTATAAGATAATCCGACTAAGAGAACCGAGTGTGTTTTTTTTTGTCCGTTTGGTGGTTTTATAATATCAATAGCTCTTTCAACAACTTTTCTAGGTTGTGCGTCATTAACCTCTCCTGCTTTTTCAATAAGTCCTAAGTTTACTCCACGCTTTTTTGCATCATCTAAAAGATAATAAGGGTCAACCGGAATGCAATGCCCTCCGATTCCGGGGCCCGGGTAATGGGGGAGAAATCCGAAAGGTTTTGTCGCAGATGCGTCAATTACTTCCCATAGGTTTATATCAAGTGAATTTGCATATTCTAATAATTCATTCATAAAGCTAATGTTTATAAATCGAAACGTATTCTCCAAAATCTTCGACATTTCAGCCACTTCAAGAGATGAGACAGGAACAACCGTTTCAATGAAACTTTTATAAAACTCACAAGAAAGCGTGCAGGAACTTTGGCTTAAGCCGGATACAATCTTTGGAGTATTATACATAGTGTATTTTTTATTTCCTGGATCAACTCTCTCCGGAGAGAAAGATAGAAAAAACTCATCTTCCTGTTTTAAGCTGGATGTTTTTAAAATTGGCAAAACGACATTACGAGTTGTACCTGGCGCAACAGTGCTTTCGATAATAACAAGTGAGCCGGACTTTAAGTATTTGACTGTTTTTTTAAGCGTGTCCAGAAGCGGCTTAAGATCAGGTGACTTGTCCTTGTGTATCGGAGTGGGAACGCAGATACAAATAATACTGCATTTTGAGAGTAAAGTAGTGTCTAAAGTTGCGGTGTAATTAGGAATTTTTTGTTTGTTAACATGATTAGCACGGGTTGTACTTCTGGTAAATCCAAAAACCCGAAATCCCGAAGCAGCAGCTCCTTGAGCAAGTGCTCCGCCGACGTAGCCAATGCCAATAATACCAACAGTAGCTTTCTTTGTCTTTATCCTTTCAAATAAGATCTTTTTATAATTCATGATAAATTCAATAAAAAAAGCAACCCTAATTCGATTTACGATTTAAGATTGCCTCTGTTTGCAGTCAGCAATTTAGCTCATGTCCCCAAAAAATTACATCAATTGGGTCATGAACAGTCTAATTTTATTGTAAGAAGTATCATGATTCTTGTCAATACTACATATGCAATTTAGACTTGGAACTAAAGAGTTGGAAAAATTAATCAATGAAATTAAAGATAAAATAAAAAAAATGACTCCCTGCAATATTTTTTAATGATAGACTATTTTACGTGGACAACTTTATAGTCGTTGATTACATCTTCATTTTTTAGCCACCAAAAGTCAGCTTTTATTAAAATAAGTTCACCTTTTTTCACAACTAAAGTTTCAAATTCGTCGTATTCACAATTTGGTTCAATTTCATACCCTTGGTAGCCTCTTTTCCCTTTGTATCTTCTTAAGATATCAACATCTTTTAAAAGTGTCTTATATTTTTCCCAGTCCAAGCTTTCTCCAGTATTTTTATTTTTGGGAAGTTTATAAACTGTTAGCCTACAACCCTTTGAACCGGGGCTAATTTTAACATTGCCAACGTTTTTTAAAGTTACGTTTATTACCAGTAACTTTTTACTCCCTTTGTAAGGGTAGATCTCCGGATCAATAACTACCGAAAGATTCCAAACATTAACCCTTTTAATTACAAAATTCCAATAAGCCCAAGCACCACCCGCAATTATTGCAATCGCAGTTGCAAATTGAGAAGCGATGTCGGAAATTAAGGACAATTTCTCAAGTTCCATTGTTGGCCGCAATTATAGCATTCAGTTTGACAATAGGCAAAAGGGTAAGCAATATTTCCTAAGCTGCAGTGCTTGCTGTTTTTGAAAACAAAGCTTAATTCCAGGGCAATGCTCAAATACTGACTTAACCAGCAGGAATTTGCCCTTCATACCATAGGAGCGACGTAGATAAAAATCATGTGCTATAATTTCTAAATGTCAAAAAGTAAAGTAATATTTCTAGTTATAGTTCTTATTTTAATCTCCGTAATTTTTATATATTCCAATAATAATAAAACTCCAAAATTAAATATTCCTTTCCAAACAGATTTTATCGATAATATGGGAGGAGAAGTTAATTCCAAACCCTTTAGTCTCTCAATTGAAGCTTTGAGAGAGGGAAATTATCCGGGCAGTGATTTTGTAATTGAAGATACTCTTGCACCAGGCAGTAACTATCAGCGATATCTTGTTTCATATCTTTCAGAAGGTCTTAAAATTTATGCTTTACTGACTGTTCCAAATGCTACTCCGCCAAAAGAAGGGTTTCCGGCAATTGTTTTTAACCATGGATATATTCCTCCAACTCAATATAGAACAACGGAAAGATATGTTGCATATACAGATGCCTTTTCCAGAAACGGATATATCTTATTAAGACCGGATTATAGAGGACATGGAAATTCAGAGGGAACCCCGTCCGGAGCATACGGTTCAAATGACTATACGATTGATGTTTTAAACGTTTTATCTTCCTTGAAAAAACACAAAGGAGTTAATACTCAGAAAATTGGTATGTGGGGACACTCAATGGGCGGATTTATAACCCTGCGTTCCATGGTTGTAAATAAAGATATTAAAGCAGGCGTTATATGGGCAGGAGTAGTTGCTTCATATCAAGATCTTTTTGAACGCTGGAGAAGAAGAAATGTTCCATCCACAACTCCGTCAACTAGGGGAGGAAGCTGGAGACAAACTCTCTCAGAACAATTTGGACAGCCTTCGGAAAATCCAGAGTTTTGGAATAGTTTATCAGCCAATTCTTTTCTAAAAGATATTTCAGGGCCAATTCAGCTTCATCACGGAACTGCGGATGCCTCGGTTCCTGTTGAGTTTTCCCAAACTTTGGAAAAACAACTGCAGGAAGCAGGCAAAACAGTTGAATTATATACATATCCGGGCGATGATCATAATATGTCCTCAAATTTTGGTATAGCAGCGCAAAGATCAGTAGAATTTTTTGATAAGTACCTTAAATAGTGGAAAGTAAATCCTTTACTTCCTTTAGGGTTTGAATTATATAAAACAGCTTTTTCAAGCTCCTGTCTTGGCAGGCATTATATAACAGATGATTAATACAGAAAATAAAGAAGAAGTTATAAAAAAAACAAATAAAAAAGGGAAAATCATTTTTCTTGTTAGTGCACTTATTGTCATAAACTTATTTATCTTCGGTTCGTTCTATTTCTCAGTTTACAAAACTAACCAAGGGGGACAAGTAAATGTTAAAAAGGAGTCAAGTGTAAAAAACTCCCCAACACCTTTTCCGTTTGAAGAAATGACTATTCCATACTTAAGAAGCCGAGCTTATCAAAGTTCATTGGCTAATTTAAATCAAGCAACCGAGACTTCTACATACATTGGATATTTAACAAGCTATGATTCTGATGGACTAAAAATTAACGGTTATCTTACAATTCCAAAAGGAGAGAAGCCACAAAATGGTTGGCCGGCAATTATTTTTGTTCATGGATATATTCCTCCAAAAAGTTACCAAACCTTAGAGGATTACTCTTCATACATTGATTATTTGGCAAGAAACGGATTTGTAGTATTCAAAATTGATCTGCGGGGAAATGGGTTATCAGAGGGAGAGCCGGGTGGAGCATATTATTCATCCGATTATATTATTGATACCTTAAATGCCAGGGCAGCTTTAAAAAAATCCGATTTTGTAAATCCAAATACCATAGGACTTTGGGGTCATTCCATGGCAGGAAACGTTGTATCCCGTGCTTTGGCAGTAGATCCAACTATACCTGCAGTAAGCATTTGGGCGGGAGCAGTTTATACATATTCCGATATGGCACAATTTAGAATTAATGACAATTCATATATGCCTGCTCCAACCGGAACAGTAAGTAGAAGAAAAAGATTTGAAATGATTCAAAAATACGGAGAGTTTAATCCGGATAGCTTTTTCTGGAAAATGGTTCCGATGACCAATTATTTAAATGATATAAAAGGAGCAATCCAAATAAATCATGCTGTAGATGATTCGGTTGTGAATATAGGCTACAGCAGAAATTTAAATAGCCTTCTTGATAAAACAACAATTCCGCATGAGCTAATTGAATATTCATCGGGAGGGCATAATATATCAGGTGCCTCATTTAACCAGGCAATGCAAAACACAGTTGAATTCTTTAATAAATACCTCAAATAATCTAATTGACAAGAGGGGAAAAGGGAATTTATCTATTCCAAGGGAGAATTGGTTGCTTGTTGCTATCTTTATTAATTACTATTCCAACTATACCGACTTGGGTGAATGTCGGGAAACCATCTTCATAAATTTGCTCTCTCCATATACCGTCTTCTAAATTTCCTTCCAACATTTTAAACTCATATCTTTTGTTTTCTTCGTTGTATTCTTTTGGTCCTCTGAATGGTAATTCCGGAGTTACTTTTTTAAGAGCATTTTTTAAGAATGTGAAAGTTTGTTTCGCCTGATCTTCAAAGCCCTCGGTTTGTCCATGTCCTCCGTATGACATTGTCCATGTTGGAACGCCATTGTAATAAACAGTAGTCATGCCGGGTGCTCTAAAATAGCCGGTGTAACTATCTCTTGAATAAAATCCTTGTTGAGGAATTACTCCTGAAGTTTCTTGTGCTGGATATTCAAGCTCTTTATACCCGGGTCTTTGTGCTGATACTTCTTTTCCATCGCCAGCCCATGTTGCAAGATTTGCTTCTACAATAAAATGCGATAAATCAGAAAGCCATGCTTCTTTTTTGGCAGCTTCTTCAGGGGAAATTGTTCTCTCGCTCATTAAAAGGATTATAACACCAATTTGACAAGAAATAAAAAGGGGAGTAAATTAAATTTGCTGCCGCCTGGCAGTTTTTTTAATAGAATGGCAGAAAGAATAAAGGTCTTAATCGTAGGGGATGGAGCAAGAGAACATGCAATTGGCTGGAAAATCAAAAAAGACTCTGCGGATGTAAAATTGTTTTTTGCTCCCGGAAATGGGGGAACCGGATTAATAGGCGACAATAAAGAAATAGAAGCCACAGACATAGATAAGCTTCTGGCTTTTGCGAAAGATCAGGGGATAGATTTTACAATAGTTGGTCCAGAAAAGCCTCTTGAAATGGGCGTTGTTGATGCTTTTAGAGAAGCACGCAAGGAAATATTCGGCCACACAAAAAAAGCAGCGGTTTTGGAAACAAGCAAAGCAGCCGCAATACGGTTCATGAGGGGACATCACATTCCTCATCCAGAATCGAAGATTTTTAGCGATCGGGAAGCAGTAGAGGCGTTTGTTATGAATTGTCCTTGGAAAGAAATTGTTGTTAAGGCAAGTGGGCTAGCAGCTGGAAAAGGAGTTATTTTACCCGATACTTCGGAAAAAGCGATTGCTGCAATTAGAAGAATTATGGTTGATAGGGAATTTGATGATGCAGGAGAAGAAATAGTTATTCAGAAAAGAGAATACGGTAAAGAAGTTTCGGTAATTGGATTTATTAGCAATGAAATCGGGTTATTAGTTCCGGCGCAAGATTATAAAAGAGCTCTTGATGGTGACGAAGGTAAAAACACCGGCGGAATGGGAGCGTATGCGCCAAATGTTCACTTAAATGACAAAGTTATGCAAGAAATCTGGGCATCAGTATTGTTGCCGACCCAAAAAGGCGCAATAAAAGACGGGTTTCCGTTAACAGGGATTATATATGCAGGATTAATGCTGACAATTGATGGGCCTAAAGTTTTGGAATATAACATGCGCTTTGGCGACCCAGAAACACAAGTGCAACTAAGGCTTTTGGAATCAAATCTTCTTAAAAGCATGAAGAAAACTATAAATGGAACTTTAACAAAAGATGATTACCGTTCCAGTAATAAAGCATGTGTTGGAGTAGTATTGGCATCAGAAGGATATCCAGGAAAACCCGTAACGGGCAGGACAGTTAAGGGATTAGACACAAATTACGGTGATGACATTGTAATCTTTCATGCGGGAACGAAAAAGGAAGGTGACGAATTTGTTTCTTCCGGCGGCAGAGTATCA
>MFNH01000031.1:6839-9901 GCA_001781995.1 Candidatus Levybacteria bacterium RBG_16_35_11
GAAAAACTAGGGAGGAAGCCAGGCAGAAAATTTACCCAAAACTGGAAAATGGATTAATTAGCCTAGAGGGTGGACATTGGAGAAAAGACATCGCTAAGTAAATCCACACTTGACAAAGTGCTCATTTAAGTGTACATTAGTGTTATGACACAGACAATACCAGTAACAGAAGCTAGGAGAATACTTCTTAGCCTTGTAGATGAAATAAATGATGCTTATACGAGAGTAGATTTAACTAAAAACGGTAGGATTAAAGCTACTTTGGTTTCTCCTGAATATCTTGATTCTTTGGAAGAAACAATTTATAGCCTTAAGAATTCTCTTGGCGATATTAAGCTTTCTGAAAAAGAATTAAAGAAGGGTAAATTTCTTACCCTAGAAGAAATTAAGAAGAAATATAACAAAAAATAATAACCTCAAATGTCAGCCAAAAATCTACATTTAAGCCAAAGCGTTGATAGGAATCTATCAAAACTCCCGAAACATATTCAGAAAAAAATAATTTCCTCTTTTGATAAGATTATGCAAAATCCAGTTTCAGGTATTAAATTACATGGAGAGCTTAAAAACTACTATAAATTTAGAGTTGGGGATTACCGTATTGTATATGGTTTCAGCGCAAGAGAAAGTTTAATAGAAATAGTTAAAATTGAACACCGTCAAGGAGTATATAAATGAATTCACTTTCAGCATCTAAAGTATTAACTTAACCTAACATAGCTTTCTGCTATAATTTCCTCGTGAAGTTCAATCTTAGACAAGAAGATCCTTTGAATATTTTATCCTCAACAAGATCGGTGGTTGAAAATCTTCGCCATTTAAAAATCCATCCGGACAAAATTCAAAAAGTCAGTTCTATTGTCGAGAATAAGTTAGAGAAAGGACTTGATATGGTGGAAACTCATTTTGGAAAAGCCGATAACCTTTCAGAAACAATGCAGCTTATTTTTATGGAAGATAGTGTAAATTTTTGCTTTTGGGCAGAAAAAGACAAACCAAAATGGAAAGTAGAATTTCCAGAGGGAAATATTTCCACCGGCGGTTGGTATGGACTATCCATATGTTTTCAAAGAGCATTAAAAGAAAAAATTCCGATTCTAGATGTTGACTATCTAATAAACCTCAATCTTACAAGGATAAGGCACTTATTTAGAGGGATTAATGGTGTAGAAATACCTCTAATTCAAAAAAGAATGGATAATTTAAAACAGGCAGGGGAGATATTAAAGAAGAAATATAACAGTCAATTTATTAATGTTGTAGAACATGCAAAATACAATGCTATTAATTTAGTTAGATTGCTTGTCCGGGATTTTCCCTCATTTAAAGATATAGCAAGATGGAATGGAAGAAAAATATACTTTCTAAAAAGGGCTCAAATTTGTGCACAGGACATTTCCTATATAAAAGAAAAGGACGATAACTTTTCTCTTAGAAAAGTTAATCTTCTTAGCGCATTTGCAGATTATAAAATTCCCCAAATGCTTAGAAAATACGAAGTTATTTCTTATAATAAAAAACTGGCAGAAAAAGTGGACAATTACGTTTTAATACCTGCGGGAAGCGAAGAAGAAATAGAAATTAGATCTGCAACTATTTGGTGCATAGAATTAATAAGGAAGAGAATTAAAAAATATACGGCGGGAGACATAGATAATGCTTTATGGTTAATAAGCCAGGAACAAAAAAACATAAAGCCATATCACCGCACTTATACAATCTTTTACTAATAGTTGGATCAAGAGAAGTTCATTTTATAGCGGAGGATGTTCGACGCCTCTAGGGGAAGTGCCGGAGAGCCCAGTCTTTTCTTTATATATCTTGCGGATATAATCGAGTCTGTCTTTTTTTATTGGCTGAATAATGGCAGGCACTTTGGATTCAATAAGAATGTTAACCATTTTTTCCAACACTTCCTCTGTGAAGTTTCCATATTTGAATCCAATGGTTACTGCAAGCGGCCTTTCCGGGGTGTCAAGCGATGCAATATGCCCTATAAGGTCTTTGAATGTTTGAGGAAGACCTCTTTTTAATTCCCATTCGTTTGGGTCGAAAACTACATAGCTTGTGCCTAATATATTTTCGCGAAAAATGAATCCATGTTCTCCGTAAAGCTCTTCATTTATACAACTTAAGTCTATGTCAAATATCCTTGCGCCTTCCTTGAATGCGGCATCGATATCTTCAATTGTGTTACCGGATCTATGAAACCAGTCATAAGTTAGATTAGAAATTAAAAATTTTTCGGTTCCTATGTATGCGCTTGCGTCAGAGGGATCTGTTAATTTTGTGTAGTCTTTTTCTATTGCGCTAATTACTGGAGAAAGAAGACGACCCCCTCCTTCTACTAAAACCTTTATTCCAACCTCAGCTCCAAGAAATCCAGCAACTATTAGAGCAAGCGCAACATTTTTTCTCCTACTCTTTATTTTTTGTTCTATGTTTCTTGATGCTTTAGGATTTAGCCGTTCCGACATAAGAACGAATGCTATCAAAAATATAGGGTTAAAACAACTCTGTTGACGAAGGAGGAAAGGGAGAGTAACACTTCCTACTTCGAGAAAGGAAAGAAAGATTGCAAAAGGATGTACGGGAAATTACAGCAAATAGAAATTTATCTTGTTTACTGTTATAATCTTCGCCAATATGGCCAGGATTGAAACAGAAGTGCTGGTGGCTGGTGGAGGACCAGGGGGACTAGCTGTTGCGGAAACAACGGCAAAAAGCGGGATAAACACAGTCGTTTTAGAAAGAAAAAAGGATGTTGGAAATCCAATTCGCACTTCCGGCGGAATTTTTATTAGGCAAGCGGAAGCGTTAGGAATACCTTCTGATTTATATCATCCCATACATAGAGCAAGATTTATCTCTCCTAGCAGTAGCATTATAGTCGACTATGATAAGCCGGTTATGTGTGTTATGGATGTTTATAAAGTGTTTAATTTTTTGGCTGAAAGAGCTATGAATGCAGGTGCAGAAATTAAATTAGGCACTAGAGCTATAAAGCCAATCATAAAAGATAATTTTGTGACAGGAGCAGTAGCGAAAAATAACACCAAAGA
>MFNH01000031.1:10087-10254 GCA_001781995.1 Candidatus Levybacteria bacterium RBG_16_35_11
CTATGCTTGGGTATTTCCTTGGGGAGAGCAAAGGGTAAAAATTGGAGTCGGTGTAGTGCGTCCCGACAGTTATGCAAAACCTCAAAAATATTTGAACATTTTTTCAAACAATGCTTCGGAATTTGGAATAGATTTAAGAGAAGCAAGAATAATAGAGCATCATTTTG
>MFNH01000032.1 GCA_001781995.1 Candidatus Levybacteria bacterium RBG_16_35_11
TTCTATCACTTTTCCCAAGATCAATAGATTTTTTAAACGGCAATCCTGTTTTTGGCTTTGATCAAGGGAGGGAATATTTAGCGGCTCAAAATATTGTTGTCAATCATAAGCCAATTCTAATAGGTACTGAAATAGGGGCAGGAGTTGCCGGAATATCTGGGATATTTCAAGGTCCTGTTTACTACTATTTATTAACTATTCCTTTCATTCTTTTTAGCGGGAATCCTGTGGGAGGAGTCTTGTTAATGTTATTGTTTGGCTTAGCCTCAATCTATTTTGGGTTCTTTTTTGGAAAAAAACTTTTCGGTCTAATTGGGGGAATATTGATTGCACTGCTTTTTCCAATATCGCCAATACTTATTTCCCAATCACGGTTTATCTGGAGTCCTAATCCACCGACTCTTTTTATATTGTTGTCTTTTTTCTTTTTCTACCTTTTTATTAAAGATAGAAAAAATTTATATATTTTTCTTGCCTCCTTTTTTGCAGGATTTATTTATAATTTCGAGATAGCAATTTCAGTTCCATTATCTTTATCAATTATCTTGTATTCTCCGTTTTTAATTAGAAAAAAAATTAAAGGCTATTTCTATTTAATATTAGGATTATTAGTTGCTTATCTTCCGATGATTGCCTTTGAGACAAGGCATGGTTTTTTAGGCATCAAGGGAATTTTTTCCTATTTATTCTCTAATAAAGGTGCCCCTTCCTCGGCTTATTTTCGTTTTATCCCGGATCACTTTAATGCATTTTTAAATAATTTCCATAATACATTCACTGTTAATAATCCAGATGTTTCTTATGTTTTTATGGCGGTTGTTCTCGCTGGTTCGATATATTTTCTAATCAGGGAGAAAAACAAAACTTTCAAAATTTTTTTTATATTTCTTTTGATAATTATCCCTGTCAATTTTTTTGTTTTTTCTTTTTTACGTAACGCTGTATATGATTATTATCTGACCGATCTTAGTATATGCTATATATTCCTTTTTTCTTATCTTATTTATTCACTTTTTAATAGGAAGTTTTATCCTCTGGGAATATTGTCAATGTTTTTTGTAACGCTTTTAGTTTTAATAGGACTTATTTCATCAATTAAAACTTCTGCTTTTGATTATTCCGATTATGGAGCAACTGCCAAGTTAAAAGGAAAACTTGATGCTATTGATTATATCTATAGAGACTCGAAAGGTAAAAGGTTTAATCTTTTAGTTTTTTCTCCCCCTGTTTATACTTACCCGTATGATTATTTATTAGATTGGTATGGGAAGAGAAAGTATGGGTTTATTCCCGGGAAAGAGAGGCAAGGAGTTGTCTATTTGCTCATAGAAAAAGACCCAAGCCAGCCATGGACCTACCAGGGATGGCTGAAAACCGTTATAAAAAAAGGTAAAATAATAAAGACGGTTACTCTTCCAAGTGGCTTTATTGTTCAGGAAAGAGAAATGTAAATGAAGAAATTGTTTTCGACAAGAAAAGAGAATTTATTCCCATATCTTTTAGCTCTGTTCATCCTGTCGTTAATTTCTGTTTATTCTTTATTTCATCCGGGTTTACCGATAACTCATGATGGACAGGATCACGTAGCAAGAATTGCTAATTTCTACCAGAGCCTTGAGGATGGAATCCTTGTTCCGCACTGGGCAAAAAATTTGAATTGGGGCTTCGGACATCCCATTCTCGAGTTTTTGTATCCGCTGCCTTCTTATTTTGCCTCTTTTTTTCATCTTTTGGGTTTTTCTTTTGTTGAATCAACAAAAATTGTTTTTGGGCTGGGTATGGTTTTTTCTGGAATATTTATGTTTTTGTGGCTTTCTGAATTTTTGGACAAGAACTCCTCATTTATTGGCGCACTTTTATACATGTTTACCCCTTACAGGTTCGTTGACTTGTATGTCAGGGGCGCGATTGGAGAAAACTTTATTTTTATCTTTTTTCCTCTTGTTTTTTATTTCTTCTACAAATGTTACAAGAAGAACAAAACTTATTTTTCAGTATTGAGCGGAATTTCCCTAGCGTTTTTAATCCTTTCCCACAATGCAATCAGCCTTATGTTTTTGCCTTTTATTATTTGCTACGGATTATTCCTCATTTATCTATCAAAAAATAGAAAAGATTTATTTGTTAATCTTTTAGTGAGTTTTATTATTGGTTTTTCCTTATCATTTTTCTTCTGGTTCCCCGCGTTCATAGAGGGAAAATATACGTTAAGAAATATTGTTACAGCCAATGATTATCTCTCACGTTTCGTCGATTTGAAGAGCCTTATTTATGGCCCATGGAGTTACGGTTATTCAGGGCAATTCAGCGTTCAGATAGGGATTACAAATTTAGCCTTTCTTATTTTGTCTCTTTTGTCGCTTTTTATTTTTAGAAAGAAGGGAAACAAAAATTATTATTTGACAATTGGTTTAATTGTTTATTTCCTTATTTCGGTATTTTTTATGCTTAAACAATCAAGCTTTATCTGGGAAAGAATCTCTGTTCTTAAGAACTTCCAGTTTCCCTGGAGGTTTTTAAGCATTCCCGTTTTTACAACATCCGTATTGGCTGCGATCTTTTTGAATCTTATAAAGGGAAAGTTTAAGTTTATTATTATAGTTATTATCGCAATTGCCATTCTTTTTTTGAATAAGGACTATTTGCAACCAAAAGGGTATCTTTATAAAAGTGAATCTTTTTACGCTGGAATTTATAACAGCACGACAGATACGGGGGAGAGTTCTCCAATCTGGGGAACAAGGTTTATGGGATACAGGCCTAGGGCAAAAATGCAAGTGATTGATGGAAACGCAATTATAAGAGAAAAAGAAAGAACATCAATAAAACATACCTATACAGTTATTGCATTGAAAAAAGCAAGACTTTTGGAAAACACTCTTTATTTTCCCGGCTGGGTGATATTGGATAATGGAAAGCAGGTTCTAATTGAGTTTCAGGATACAAGATACAGGGGACTTATGACGTTTGATGTTGACAAAGGATCGCACGAGATAGGGGTTTACTTCCTAGATACAAAGGTCAGGCAGATCTCAAATCTAATTTCGTTTTTAGCAGTGTTAGTCGTTATAGGATTATTTGGTATAGAATTAAGAAAGAAAATTAAATGAAAACTTTGTCTATTGTACTTGCAACTTTCAATGAGGAAAGGAATCTTCCAAAATGTCTTGACAGCATTAAGGATATTGCGGATGAAATTGTTATTGTCGATGGCTCTTCAAAAGACAAAACTGTTGAAGTAGCAAAAAGGTATAACGCTAAGGTTAAAATTACCACAAATAAACCCAATTTTCACATAAATAAGCAGATGGCAATTGATATGGCAACGAAAGATTGGATCTTACAGCTTGATGCGGATGAACCAATTCCCCAGGAGCTAAAAGATGAAATAAAGGATATCTTAAAGAAAGAAGAAGACGAGCTTAATGGTTATTGGATTCCCAGAAAAAATTGGTTTCTTGGAAGATTTTTACTAAAAGGAGGACAGTATCCTGACTACCAACTAAGGTTTTATAAAAGAGGCTTGGGGAGACTTCCTCAAAAAGATGTTCACGAACAGACAGAAGTACAAGGAAAGGTAGGATATTTAAAAAACCCGATGCAACACTTTCCCTATAGGAATTTTAAGGAATATTTTAGAAAGTGGAATAACTACAATAAATTTTTTGCCGGGCAATTAAAGGAGAAAAGGAAAAATAGGAATTTTCTCTTAAAAATTGCTGATTTTTTTGCTTATTTAATTATTCTACCTGTCTGGTGGTTTCTTTTAACCTATTTAAGACATAAAGGGTTTGTTGACTTGTGGCAGGGTTTTATCTTCTCTCTTTTCTCAGCACTTAGATTTCCTGTATCATATATTAAGAGCTTATGAATATTCTGGTAACTGGCGGAGCGGGGTATATTGGAAGCTTTATGGCAAAACGTCTTTTGGAAAAAGGCGATATGGTTACTGTTTTGGATTCTTTGGAAAGAGGACACAAAGAAGCAATTGATAGTAAAGCAAACTTTGTGCAAGGAAATGTACTTGACACTAACTTCCTAGATGGTGTCTTTTCTAATAACAAGTTTGATGCAATTATTCACTTTGCAGGATATATCTCAATGGGGGAATCGATGGAAAACCCTTATTTGTATTTTCAGAATAATACCTACGGATCTTTAAACTTAATAGAAAAAGCCATGGACAAAGGGGTTAAAAATATTGTTTTTTCCTCAACTGCAGGGGTTTACGGTAACCCTGTAAAGATTCCAATTGATGAGGATCATCAAAAAGTCCCGGAGAATCCATATGGAGAGAGTAAATTAATGGTAGAAAAAATACTCTCCTGGTTTGCAAAAACCAAAGGACTAAGTTTTGCGGCCTTAAGGTATTTTAATGCGGCAGGAGCGGCTCTAGACGGATCGTTGGGGGAGCGGCATGAGCCGGAAAGCCACATAATTCCAAATATTATGAGTGCCCTCTTAAATAAAAAACCTTTTAAGCTTTTTGGAGAAGATTATAATACTCCGGATAAAACATGCGTTAGAGATTACATTCATGTTCTTGATCTTGTGGAATCTCATCTGTTAACAATAGACAGATTAATAAAAAAACCAGGTTCTTATTTCTATAACGTCGGAACAGGAAAGGGCTATTCAAATAAAGAAGTAGTGGAAATGGTAAGAAACGTAACAGGAGAGGATTTTGAGGTTAAAATAGTTGGAAGACGTCCTGGAGATGCAGACACTTTAATTGCTGATCCGACAAAAATTAAAATGGAGCTTGGGTTTGAGCCTAAATACTCGGACCTTAAAACAATTATTGAAACTGATTGGAAATGGCATAAAAAGAAGCATCAGGATGCGTAAAATATTACTTCTGGTTACCTTACTGCTCACATTTTTTAATTTGTTTGCATTTTCTGCTACTGCAGATTCTTCTTATGTTCTTCCTTATCCATCATCTATGCCCGGCAGTTCTTTTTATAAGTTAGGACTTTTAAAAGAATACATTTTAAAATATTGGTATTTCGGAGATTTTGGACAATTTACTTATAATTTAAAAGAATCAGATAGATATTTAGTTGAGGCAAAAACACTTTTTGAATATAAACAATATTTACTAGCCTATCAGTCTTTGCGTAAGTCAAATCAATATTTCAAAAACACAGCCCCGTATCTTTTAAAAGCAAAGGAACATGGAAAAGATATTAAAGACAAAAGTATAATTCTTAAGGAAGCAGGAAGGAAACATCTTCAGGTGTTAAATATACTTAAAAGTGAGCTACCATCAGAGTTCACTTGGACACCTGAGAAAGATTCCTCCCAAAGCCTTGAGATATCAAGGTTATTAAAAGCATCCATAGACTTAAGGGAAAAATATGAAAAAGTTAATTTTTAGTCTTTATTTTCTTTTTTTGGTTTTTTTTGACTGGTTTTCTTATTTATTCGTTGACCCAAACATAAGCTACTTAAAAAGTATTTATACAGGCTATTATCTAACAAATAGGGGAGAGGTAGCTTCTATTTATAGCCTTCTTGTTGTTATTTTTTTCATTTTCTTTTTTTACTTTCTAAAACTTGTAAAAAACAAAAACCTATCTTTAAAAGAAATAATTTTTTTGATTGCTTTCTCCTCTCTGATTTTGCTTTTTTCCTACCCGGCAATGCTTTCATATGATATTTTCAACTACATTGCTACGGCAAAGGTTGCTTTTTTCTATGGCGAAAATCCCTACCTTGTAATGCCGATTGAGTTTGGAAATGAGCCAATTCTTGCTTTTATGCAGGCTGCAAATAAGACGGCTTTATATGGTCCTTTCTGGATTTTATTAACGGGAATCCCCTTTTTTCTTGGTTTTAGTAATTTTATAGCGACTCTTTTTTCTTTTAAGATCTTTGTTTCCTCTTTTTATGTTCTGACCTGTTTTCTCTCATACAAGTTATCAAAGGATAGATTTACTCTAGTTTTAATCGGATTAAATCCGTTAATACTAATAGAATCTTTAATTAGTTCTCACAATGATATTGTAATGATGTTTTTTGCCCTGCTGTCAGTTTATTTTCTTTTAAGAAACGGGAAAGTAAAAAGCTACCTGTTCTTATTTTTTTCTTTTCTAATTAAGTTTGCGACTTTTTTTCTACTTCCGGTTTTTCTTGTTTTTAAGAAAATAAAAGATAGGCAAAAGTTCCTCTTTTTATTTCTTTCAATGTTTGCTATATTTCTGCTTTCCAATTTTCGGGAAATTTATCCATGGTATGCAATTTGGTTTTTAGTCTTTGCCTTCTTAACTCCAAAAAACAAAATAATCCTTTGGGTTTCATTGGCTTTTTCTTTTTCACTTTTATTTAGATATATTCCTTTTATGTATTTTGGAACTCATTTTGGCAATACGCCCTTAATTAAAACTTCAGTTAGTTTCTTTTTCCCTTTCGCAACCTTAATTTACCTCTTCTTTGCAAAACGTTTAAATCGATAAAATGAAATACATCATTAAATTTAAATACTTTTTTTTGATTTTAATAGTTGCCGTTTTAGCATCATATTCATTGCTTTATCCAGGTATGATTCCTACTCATGACGGGGAATATCATGTAATTAGATTTTATGAATTTGATAAGGTTTTACGATCTGGAGTTATCTATCCAAGATGGGCCCCTGATCTAAATAATGGTTTAGGGGTTCCCCTTTTTAACTATGTTTATCCCCTTCCCAATTATTTTTCATCTTTTTTACATCTGTTTGGCTTTTCTTTTATAGACACATTTAAATTAAATATGTTTTTTGCAACGATTCTTGGCAGCATTTTTTTCTTTCTTTGGGCTAAAAAATTCTGGGGGAATTTAGGTGGAATTATCGGTTCAATCGTTTATACGTTTTCTCCCTATCATTTTGTAGATATTTATATTAGAGGGTCTGTTGGTGAGGTTTGGGCTTTAGCTATTTTTCCCGCATTTTTGTGGGCGATAACAGTGTTTGTGAAAGAAAGAAAAAATTCTTTTTTGATTCTTTCTTCAGTATTTTTTTCCCTTTTGGTATTTTCTCATAATATATTGGCTTTAATGTTTTTTATCTTTTCAATTTTCTATATTGCCATTCTTACCTTAAGTGAAAAAAAGCGAAAAGAAATTGCAATAAAAACAGCTTCTATTTTTATTCTGGGTCTTTTCTTGTCTTCAATTTTTTGGATTCCGGCACTTTTGGAAAAAAAATATGTTGTAGGTTTGGAAATTTTTGATATAAAGGCAAATTTCCCAGAACTTTACCAACTGATATTCCCTTCATGGGGATCAGGGTTTTCGGGAAGTTATTTACAAAATCAGATGTCGTTTCAATTAGGGATTGCAAATATTCTCGCTTTTATAATATCGTTAATTTTTCTTTTTAAAAAGAAAAAAGAATTTTTAGTCAGACTTTTTTTTACAATTACTTTTTTAATTGTAGTTGCCTTAATGCTTCGCTTTTCTTATCCAATCTGGGTAAATCTGCCACTTCTTAATTATTTTCAATTTCCCTGGAGGCTGTTAAGTCTTGCTATCTTAATATCTTCATTTCTCGCCGCAAGCATAGTCTCGCAGGGGAAGAAAGGAAAAATTATCTTTTCCGCACTTTTTATTCTTTTATCTTTGGGGTTAAACTTCCAATATGCAAAGCCTGCCTATTACATGCAAAGGACAGATAGTTATTACACAACCAGACCCAATTTTATAAAGGGGACTAATAGTATTGGAAATTCCTTCAATACAGCCTGGTTTAAAAGCGGCGTAAGAGAAGAAAAGACAAATTTTAAAAAATTAAATATCGCCTATTTTCCCGGCTGGAAAGTATTGATCAACGGAAAAGAAACAAAAATATGGCCGTCCAAAGAGGGAAAGATTGAATTTGCCCTTCCCAAAGGAAAATATGATGCAAAAGTATATTTTGAAGATACCCAAGTGAGAAAAATTTCTGCTTGGATTTCAGGATTAGCATTTCTTTTTATCCTGGTTTGGTTTTTAAATCTTACTTATGTTAAACTTAAAAAATGAAGATAGGAATAGATATATCTCCTCTAAAAACTGGACATTTTTTACAACATCGAGTCCGAGGAACAGGTTTTTATCTAGAACATTTAAAAGCATCATTACAAAAATATTATCCCAAGAATGAGTATAATTTTTTTACTCGTTCAGAAAAATTACCCAATGATTTAGACTTAATCCATATTCCCTACTTTGAACCATTTTTTATAACTCTGCCGATAAAAAAGATAAAAACAGTGGTTACTGTTCATGATTTAACCCCACTTGTTTTCCCAAAACAATTCCCAAGTGGGATAAAAGGAAAAGTTAAATGGCAGATTCAAAAGACTAGATTAAAAAAAGCAGATTACATAATTACTGATTCCCAGTCCTCAAAAGAGGACATAATTAAATTTACTGGAATTTCTGAAAATAGAATTTCCGTTGTTTATCTTGCAGCAGGAGAAGAGTTTAAAAAATTGGAAGTTGGAAATTGGAAGTTGAAAACTAAGAACAAATATGACCTCCCTGATCAATTTGGCCTATATGTTGGTGATGTAACCTGGAATAAAAATTTACCCAAAATTATACAAGCCTTTGAAAATTTGAATCTTCCTTTAGTCTTAGTCGGAAAAGCAATAAAAGATGAGGAATTTGACATGAGTAATCCATGGAATAGGGATTTATTAGAAGTAAGAAGTTTGGTAAAAGAAGGCAAAAATATAAAAGCATTAGGTTTTGTTCCGACTGATGATCTTATTTTCTTATATAATCTTGCAACCGTTTTTGTAATGCCATCTTTTTATGAGGGGTTCGGATTACCAATCTTAGAAGCAATGTCCTGTGGCTGTCCTGTTATTACGTCAAAGGAAGGGTCATTAAAAGAAATTGCAGGGGATGCTGCTTTATTTGTTGACCCTTATAACCAAAAAGAAATAGAGGAAGCAGTCATAAGGGTTTTCAACGAGGAGAAATTGAGAAAAGAACTATCTGAAAAGGGATTGAAACAGGCTAAGAATTTCAGTTGGGAAAATACGGCAAAAAAAACAATAGAAGCATATATGAAGGCCTTAGAGAATCGTTGATTTTGATATTTAAAAAAGATAAACTTTAAGATGAAATAATATGAGGATTTTGGTAACAGGAGCAGCCGGGTTTATGGGCTGTGACTTAGTAGATAAGCTAATTGATCTTGGACATGAAGTTCATGGCGTTGACGATTTGTCTGGAGGATATGAGGAAAATGTTAATCCCAAAAGTGTTTTTAGGAAACTTGATTTAAGATTAAAAAAAGAGACTGAAGAATACATAAGCTTGATAAAACCGGAGCTTATATTCCATCTGGCGGCGGATGCATCGGAAGGAAGAAGTCAATTTACCCCGATAAATTCAACAGAAAGAAATTATTTGGCATATTTAAATGTTTTGGTTCCGGCAATTAAAAACAAAATGAAAAAAATGGTTTTAACCTCCTCAATGAGTGTTTACGGTTCACAAAAAACTCCGTTTTCCGAGGATATGGAAATGAAGCCTGAAGACATTTATGCAATAGGAAAGATGGCAATGGAAAAGTCAACCCACATATTAAGCCGCGTTTTTCATTTTGATTATGTAATTATAAGGCCGCATAATGTTTTTGGTCCAAGACAAAATCTTTCAGATCCATACAGAAATGTAATTGCCATTTTCATTAATTGTCTTTTAAATAACAAAAATTTCTATATCTATGGAGACGGAGAACAAAAAAGAGCATTTTCATATATCGATGATTTTACGCCTTATATTATAAAAGCGGCTTTTGATAATAAAGTAAACGGAGAAACATTTAACATTGGACCGGTTGAAGAAAATACTATAAATGAAATCGGAGAAATTGTTTTAAGTGAATTCTTTAAAGGTAAAGAGGTGCCAACAAACTTAAAACCAAAGTATTTGCCCCCAAGGCCGCTTGAAGTGAAAGAAGCATGGTGCACTGTTGAAAAGGCGGAGAAACTCCTTGGCTACAAAACAACAATTCCACTTAAAGAGGGGATAGGGAAAATGATTGAGTGGGCAAAGAAAAAAGGACCTGTGCCTTTTAAATATTTAGAAGAATTAGAACTTTCAAACAGCACTACGCCGCCTATTTGGAAAGATAAACTTATATGAGATTCCTCTCTAAGTTAAATGAAAGATAAAGCATTCTCTTTCGGTAAAAGAGTTTTAAGGCATGAATTAATAACCGGAAGTTTTTATTTATTCATTGGAACTATTCTTTCTGCTCTTCTTGCCTTTTTATTAAACCTTTTCTTTGCACGTAATCTCTCAAAGCCAGACTACGGAATCTACGCATCGTTAATTGCCTTGGTTACATTATTTGCCATCCCCGCTCAGTCATTAACTCCCATCGTTGTTCGGTTTGCAGGAGATTATTTTGCAAAAGGGGAGACGGAAAAACTTAAGAGTTTTTATTTTAAGATGATGAAATTTCTTTTTCTTATATCAGCTATTATTTTTATTCTCTTTTTTGCCCTATCACCGCTCATCCAAAATTTTCTCAAACTGGACAACTTTTTATTCGTTCCCTTGGTTGGAGCAATAATTGCAATTTCATATATAACAATTGTTAATACCGGTTTTTTACAGGGAATGGTGAAATTCCTTTTTATCTCAATTACTCAAATTTCAGGAGCAACAGTAAGGTTAATTGCAGGTGTGATTCTTGTTTTTATGGGATACAGAGTCTTTGGTGCAATCTGGGCAAGCATACTATCATTTGCTATTATTTTTCTTTTAGGATTCATTCCCTTAAAATTTTTACTCCAAAAAGGAAAAGAGGTCAGTATTAGAATTCCAACCAGAGAATTATTGGAATACGGAGCTCCATCTACTATTGCAATCCTCAGTCTTTCTTCTTTCATTTCAATAGATGTTGTTTTGGTTAAACATTTTTTCACCCCTTTTGAAGCAGGGCTTTATGGTGGTCTTTCTCTGATTGGGAAAGTTATTTTCTATCTTACAGGGATAATTCCAACAGTTATGTTTCCTTTAATCGTAAGAAGACATGCGAGAAAACAGCCTTTTAATAAATTATTTTACATGGCTTTTTTTCTAGTTCTAATTCCATCAGTTTTAATATCAGCTTTTTATTTTGTTTTCCCATCTTACTCGGTAAGGTTCTTTTTGGGAGGAGGGTATCAGGGAGTAAGCTCATACTTGGGAATTTTCGGTGCCTATATGACCGTTTTTTGCCTCCTTAATGTATGCGTTTATTTTTTTCTTTCGCTTCGCAAAACTTCAATATTTATTCCTTTACTTGCAGGCTCAGTCCTTCAAATAGCGTTAATATCCTTGTTTCATGCTAATTTCCTTGAGATTATCCTTATTTCCTTAATTATTTGTCTGTTGCTTTTACTTGGTTTTTTAGCTTACTTTATCTCCCAATCAGGTAAACTTCTGCTTCAAAAGATAGACAGTTAATTTTAAATTTCAATTCTTTATAATTTAGCTCAATTTTGCTATGATCACTATCATATTATGAGTTTAAAAACCCTTTCTTTTGTAATCCCCACCCATAAACAGGAAAAAACAATTTTAATTGACATAAAAAGACTCCGAAAATCGCTAGATTCGATAAGCGCAAACTACGAAATAATCATTGTTGCCGATGGGAAACTTAGTGATATTTCAAAAATAGTATCTAAATTAAAAGATAAACGCATAAAAGTAATAGGATATGAGAAAAACAAAGGAAAGGGACATGCTGTCCGGTTTGGTATGCTGGCAGCAAAAGGAGACATTGTAGGCTTTAAAGATGCTGGCATGGATCTTGATCCTGGCGAGATCCCTTTAATGCTGGATATAATGGACTGGAATAAAGCAGATATAGTTTTGGGAAGTAAGCTTCACCCGGATTCAAAAGTAGATTACCCATTTTTTAGAAAAGTTTTATCTTGGGGATATCGGACATTGACCCGCATTTTGTTTGGTTTTAAAGTAAAAGATACGCAAGTGGGATTAAAGCTTTTCAAAAAGAAGGTTGCAAAGGATATATTCTCAAGAATTATTATTAAAAGATTTGCTTTTGACATAGAAGTTTTGGCTGTGGCATCAAAATTGGGTTATCACAAAATATATGAAGCTCCTGTAAGGCTTGATTTCAGTAAAAATACAATAAGCAATTTAAACTTTTGGAGAGTAGTATTTTGGATGCTTTGGGATACTGCTGCCGTTTTCTATAGATTAAGAATCCTTCATTATTACGACAAAAAACAATGAACATATTAATGCTTAACTGGCGGGATCCAAAGAATCCAAAAAGCGGCGGCGCTGAATACGTAACAAGTGAACATTGTAAAGCTTGGGTCAAAGCAGGGCATAAGGTTACATGGTTTACCTCCAAATATAGCGGTGGTAAAGACATAGAGACAGTCGACGGTATTAAATTTATTAGAAGAGGAAATTCTAATACGGTTTATCTTCTGGCACCTTTGTATTATTTATTTTCAAAAGAAAAGTTTGACTTGGTAATTGATCAAATCCATGGGTTGCCTTTTTTTACTCCTTTATATGTGAGAAAACCAAAGATTGCCTTTATTCATGAGGTTGCAAGTGAAATATGGGACTACATGTTCCCTTTTCCTATAAATAAAATTGGCAAATCGATAGAGCCTTTTTACTTTAAATTGTATAAAGATATCAAATTCTGGACGGATTCCGATTCAACTATCGATGACTTGGAGAAACAAGGAATAGCAAGAAATTACATAACTTCGATAAATTGCCCCATTAGTAATAAAACTTTAGAAATTTTTCCAAAAAAAGAGGAAAAATTTACCTTAATTTTTGTAAGCAGGGTTGTGAAGATGAAGGGAATTGAAGAGGTAATTAGGGCCTTTTTCTATATTTTAAGAATACATAAAAACTCACAGCTTTGGATAGTTGGGGATGGCGAAAAAAACTATGTGGAAGAATTAAAAGATACGATGAAATCTTTTTCAATAAGTCCAAAGGTAAGGTTTTTGGGTAAAGTATCGGAAAAAAAGAAAATAGAACTACTAAGAAAAGCCCATATTCTACTTCATGCTTCGGTAAAAGAGGGTTGGGGGCTTGTTGTAATTGAGGCTGCAAGTCAAGCAACCCCCTCCGTAGTTTATAATGTTTCAGGGCTGAAAGATTCTGTAAAAAATGGAAAAACGGGAATGGTTTTAAGAGAAAATTCTGCCAAGGAAATGGCAAACGCAGCACTTGAGCTTTTCTTGAATAAGAAAAGATACAAAGAGTTTCAAAATAATTGTTTAAAGTGGGCGGATAGTCTTACCTGGGAAAAAGCAACTAAACAAAGCCTGGATTTAATCAATAACGTTTGCAAGAAATATGCTAAAAAAATATAGATTTATTTTTTTATTTTTAATAATTGTTCTTGGGTTTTGTCTAAGATACAACAATTTATATACTTGGCCAAGGCTAGGAGCAACGTTTGATGAATATGCCTGGACGTGGTTGGGAATATCCATTATTCAAAATCATACTCCTTCCTCCTGGTCTCCTCATCCGCAATATAAAAATTTCAAAGACATTACCTATCAAAAAACCCATTTTAGAATTGTAAGGCCTTACTTGGAACACCCTCCTTTATTTGGTTTGGTAGCAGGAGGATATGCTCTTATTAACGGAGCTAATGATATGTATCATCTAACACTTCAAAATATAAGGGGACTGGCGTTATTGCTTGGAGTTTTATCCATTTTTATTTTATATATTTTTGCTGCCGAAGTTTACGGCTATAAAATAGGACTACTCTCCTCCTTAATTTATGCGACTGTTCCCACACTTGCTGTTGGTTCAAGAATTGTCCAAAATGAAAATTTCTTTATTCCTTTTTTCCTTCTATCTTTGTTTTTAATCTCAAAGTTTGTAAAAACAAAAAATGCCTATTTTAGGAATATCGCTGCAATTATTTGCGGTCTTTTAATCTTAGCCAAAATCCCTTGGATTGCAGGAGGGTTTTCCATATTTTTAATTCTTTTATTTTTAAGAAAATACAAAGATGCATTTAAATTTTTGGCACTTGTTATTCCTTTTTTCTTTATATTTATTCTCTACGGACTATATTTTGACTCAAAGCTCTTCCTTGACCTTTGGTTACTTCAGCTACAGCGCTATGACATTGCATTTAACAGCTTTTTTGCTTTATTTACGTCTCCTTATCTTGTTGACCGCTTTCTTATTGATGGCTGGATTTATTTTGGCTGGTTTGCAATCTTTTTACTTTTGGTAAAAGATCTTAAGAAAAACTTTTTTGTAATTATTCCTTTTATTTCCTACTTTTTAGTCTTTATTTTTGCCATTCCCAATGAGGCCTCTCATGGCTGGTATAGGTATCCTTTTTATCCTTTTATGATTATGGCAACCGCTATCTTTCTTAAAGACCATTTTAATAAAAATGCGATTCTTACGTTTCTTTTTCTTGCGTTTGCTGGATTATCATTACTGCAGTTGACCTGGGTGCAGACATTCGGATTTTCTTTTATCATCTTTAGGTTCTTTTTATTATTATTTAGCGTCTCTTTGCTTCCATTATTTATTCCAAAAACAAACAAGTTTTCCTATTTTGTTAATTATTTTTCCCTATTTATAATATTTACTTTAAACATCTGGTCTGTCCTTTCGTACAATGAACAGTAATAAAGATTTTCCTAGCCTTTCAATAATAATAGTTACTAAAAATGTAGAAAGAACTTTACCCAAACTTCTTCAAACTATTTCTAGTCAGAATTATCCTAGAAGTAAAATGGATTTAATAATTATTGATGGTAGGTCAACAGATAAAACATTAGATACGATAGCAAAATCTAAATTGAATGTTCAAGTGGTTCAGGGTAAATACCCAAATGACCCCGAAGCTTGTAAAGGGGAAGGACTTAATATAGCAAAAGGAGAAATAGTTGGATTAATTGATTCAGATAATTATTTACCTCACAAAAATTGGCTTAAGAAGATGGTATCTCCTCTAATGGAAAATAAGAACTTGGTTGGAAGTTATACCTGGAGGTTTGCTTACAGGAAATCTGATAAAGCCCTTAACCGCTATTTTTCATTAATTGGATCTGCAGATCCTATAGGTCTATATTTAGGCAAGGCAGATAAGCTTTCATACATTTCCGATAAATGGATTGGGTTTGGAAAAGTTACAAAAAACACAAGTCAATATTTTATTGTCAAATTTGACAAAGATCATTTCCCAACCTTAGGCTCAAATGGTTTTTTTGCCAGGAGAGCCTATCTTATAAAAGGAAAGGTGGGTCCTAGAAAATTTTTCCATATAGATGTTCCATTTGATATTTTAAAATACAATCTTAATTCCTATGCTGTTGTTAAAGATGATATCATTCATGATACATCAGTTGGGTCTTTAATAGGCTATGTTAAAAAAAGAGCAAATTATATGAAACTTCATTATCAGAAAAGAGCAAAGGACAGAAGGTATTTTGTCTTTGATGCAAGAAGTAAAAATGATATCTTTAGACTTTTCTTATTTATTGCTTTTACATTTACATTCATTCAGCCATTATATGTTTCAATTAAGGGTTATTTTAAAATAAGAGACGGGGCTTGGTTTTTGCACCCTGTCTTTTGTTTTTTAATTGCACTAGGATACTCCTATGCAGTCATAAGCAGGAAATTAACATGAGTTTAAAGACTAAAAAAATTTTACTAACTGGAAAATCTGGATTCTTAGGAGGACATGTCTATGAAGGTTTGCTTAAGAGAGGAATTCTTAAAAAAGATATTTTTACCCCGTCATCCAAAGAATTTAATCTAAAAGAATGGAAGAATTGCCTTAAAGCTACAAAGAATCAAAATATCGTTATTCATCTTGCTGCAAAAATCGGAGGGATAGGATTTAATAAGGAAAAACCAGCCGAACTATTTTACGATAATGCTTTAATGGGAATCCAACTTATGGAAGCGGCAAGATTAAATGGGGTTGAAAAAGTTGTTACTATCGGAACTGTTTGTGCCTATCCGAAAAATGCTCCAATCCCCTTTAAGGAAACTTCTCTTTGGGATGGTTACCCTGAAGAGGTAACTGCACCTTACGGGATGGCAAAAAAAATGCTTTTGGTTCAGGGAAAAGCATATTTTGATCAATATAAATTTAAGTCAATTTTTTTACTCCCTGTTAACCTATATGGTCCAGGTGATCATTTTGAATCCAAACATTCACATGTTATGCCTGCATTAATAAAAAGAATAGTTGATGCAAGATTAGACAATGCAAAGGAAATAATTGTCTGGGGAACCGGCAAAGCCACCAGAGAATTTCTTTACGTTAAAGATGCAGCAAGGGGAATAATTTTAGCAACTGAAAGATATGAGAAATTAGACCCTGTTAATTTGGGCTCAGGGGTTGAAACCTCTATAAAAAAATTAGTAGAAACAATATCCAAAATCGCTGGATATAAAGGGAGAATAATTTGGGACAAAACCAAACCGGATGGGGTAATAAGGAGAAAACTTAATGTCTCAAAAGCAGAAAGGGAATTTGGTTTTAAGGCAAAAACAGACTTAAAAACAGGAATTAAAGAAACAATCGATTGGTATCTAAAAAACAAGAAGTGAAAAAAATCTTAGAAATTGGCTGCGGACAGGGTTTTCGCACATATTTATTATCAAAGCAAAAAAATAACAAAGTAATAGGGATTGATGCTTCAAAAAAAGAT
This sequence comes from Candidatus Levybacteria bacterium RBG_16_35_11, assembly GCA_001781995.1. Lineage (GTDB taxonomy): Bacteria > Patescibacteriota > Microgenomatia > Levybacterales > UBA12049 > MFNH01. Next base: position 16,686 of record MFNH01000032.1, read on the forward strand.
ATAGAAATCTGTAAAAAAAGATATCCAAGAATTGAATTTTTAAATATGAATGCAGAAAAATTATTGTTTAAAGACAAATCTTTTGACCAAGTTTTAGCAATAGATATTTTAGAACATGTAGATAATTTAAGAAAAACAATAGCTGAAATAACCAGGGTATTAAAATCAAAAGGGAAAGTTATCGTAAATGTGCCCCATTATAAATCGGAGGAATGGTTATTAAAGATAAGACCGACATATTTTAGTGAGATTCATCATGTCAGATTTTTTAAAGAAGGAGAAATCGAAAGTTTATTTAAAGAAAGCAAAATGGTTTTAGAAAAGAAAAAGAAAAAAGGATTTTTACAGCATTTTGAACTTTATTTCTTATTTAAAAGAAAAGTAAAATCAGATTCCCAGTTAAGTATTGGCAGCTGGAGAGACAATTTTTACACCAAAGCAGTCCATGCCTTTTTTCTGATGTTTGATCCTGTTGTTGTTAGAACGCCGCTTGTTTATTTTCCCTTGTGGATTATTACAGTTCCAATAGGATTTGTTTTTAACTGGTTTGGAAATCTGTTTCTGCCCAAATCTTTTTATTATGAGTTTGTCAAAAATTAAAAAAAACTTTATATCGGTAATAATTGTTAATTGGAACGGTAAAAAATGGTTTAAAGACTGTCTAACATCCCTATTTAATCAAACGTTTAAGGAGATAGAAATAGTAGTT
>MFNH01000033.1:0-9832 GCA_001781995.1 Candidatus Levybacteria bacterium RBG_16_35_11
CTATCTTTTGAGAGCTGGAAAATTTCATTTTGTAAACCTGAACCCATTGGGAACTGGTCGCCTGACGCGTCTAAGTCCGCATCTGTCGTCAGATTATAACCCAATTCGCCTAAGTCAAACCCCACTTGGGAATAGGTATTCCATACTGGCGTATTACCTTGATTATGCCCAATTTCCGCATCAATAAAATAGGAGTTCTTATAAAAAGTAAAATTCTGAAATGAAAAAATACCCGACCTTGCCGTATTGTTTTGGCATTCTATTTTAATCCTTATAGTTCCATTTTCCGCAATTCTGCACATTCCATTTACAAATCCTGCTTCGCCTTCATTTAAAATTAAGTTGTTCATCTGATTAACAAGAACATGACCGTTAGTTGCGGCTCTCTTGTATTCTTGTCCAGTCCAATCTTTGATTGAATTTAAGCCGCCTAATGCTTTTAGAAGATTGAAACTATTGAATCCCACATTAGTTATTGCAATATCAGTGCTAGTGTTTGAAATTGTCAATGGAGCATAATTTGTTTTTCCTTTTATAACTGTATCATAATAGATGCCCAATGTTCTGTTTTGATTGGGCGTGAAATTAGCTACGAAACAAGCAGTAAACTCTCTTACTCTCCCCAAATCATTTTGGGTAATGTTAAACACTTCTGATGGGATTTCTATTCCTGCTTCATCTGTAAATCTTATGCTGTCATTATAGGGAAGTGCTAACCACGAAGAAGTATTATATGTTTCGCAGACAGGTATCAAGTCTAACGAACTTCCATTTTGATTCAAATAGGAATAATTCTGCACATAGTTAAAAGAGGTATTGAACCAAGGGTCTATAATTAGGTATTGCCCCCTTTGTGTCGCCTCCTCAAAAGTATCAACTGACCTCTTGCAAAAGAAATCTATTTTTTCATTCTTTGATATTAAAGTCCTATCTAACTTGTTCTTTTCAAAACACCATTTTAAATTATAACCTGTGTCCTTAACTAATCTTTTACTGGTAATGCTATATATGTCATAAAATATTTCATCTGTATAATTGCGGTTATTCTTATTTGCCGAACTTGTAATATCTAACCACCCATTTTGGTTAATTTGTGCTGAACTACTTTGAATAACCATAACAGGTTCTTGCCAAAAGATTGTCCTTGTCGCTAAATTAGCACTTTCAAACCAATGGTAAAAAATCTGTTTTCCAAATGATGCGTTGGCATTATCATCTTTGCACCAAGCAGTTTTGTTAGGCGTGGTTACATAATCAAAGTTTGAACTGGCACAGGTATAATTAAATGTTCTATTTTGCATTGTAGAAGTGTAAGTATAATTAGTTGAATTAAAGTTAGTATAAAAATAAAGTTTATTGTTAGTGAATAATCCTGACGTAGTTTTAGCGTAACAATCATAATTCTGTGTTGCTATTTTTGGCATTACCTCTATGTTATAACAACCGCTAAATCCAGAAATGGTATGCGGTGTTACGTTCATTAATCCGTAAGCGTTTTCATAATGGACACTATTTCCTCTTATAAAAAACAGATTGCCGTCAGTAGAACTAACCAGAGGGTCTTCGCCCATTAAGTCGTAAACAAAAGTTCTTAATTGATAATTCCCCCTTGTCGGAGATTGCGATTCAAAATATCTGTATGCAGTTACACTACCAATTACTAAGAACAGAATTAGGGATAATAAAATAAAGGGCTTAGTGTCCTTCATCTCGAAATCCTCACCTTAGCATAAAACATTATCCCAACAATAATTCCAATTGCAACTATCACAGCAGGGAAATTATTAAACACAAATTTGGTTGCAGGGAAGGCGGATGATTCATTAGCCATTGTTGGATTAGTTATAATGTTATCAAAACTATTGGAGAATGCGGCGGCAATGACGATTACTGTAACAAAAATAATTAGTGTAATTACAAAAAATTGCGGACTTGCTTCAATGAATGTTGCGCTGATTATCAATGATAGAATAAGCATCACGAAAGCTATCATAAAGATTTTATCCAACCCCTTAACGAAATTATACCCGCTTTCAAGCGGGATATATTCTTGCTTAGTCACATCAATATTCCCACTGCTAACCAGTTCACCCTGCACATTCATAAAGAACCTATAAATAATCATTAAACCTATTGCAATCACAAAAAGTATGACGACTAAGATAACTAAGTCAACATACTGCCCTCGCCTATTCTGAAGGAAGGATGGTAGAAATCTTTTTAGCTTATTGTTTTTTTGGTTGTGATATTTTGGTAACACTATCTTCTCCTCCTTCGCCTAGACCTTTGGTTTTCAATTTCACGAAGGAATTGCTGTTCGGAAAAGATGCGTTCCATTTCCGTTGCTATCTTGTCTGTAATTTGCGGAAAGCTCAATCCGAGTTCTGCGCTAATCTTCTTTCCTTTCTTGCGGAACTCCTCGCTTACTCTCGCCATCGCAGTATTTCGAGACATACTAATTAACTATTACCTCCATTGTTTTTGTTCATTCCTTTAGCCTTCTTTTCTTTAGTGTTTCTAGCTAATCCTGCGGCTTCAAGGAAGAAATAAATAACTATCATTATGACAATGAAGGCTACAAATGTATAGGTTGTTTGCGAAGTGAATATGACGTTGCCCTCAAATACGTTCTCTATGTCTGCCGACACGTTAGCGTTCATTGTAGAATTATTTGCCCTAAATGTATGGAATGACATAGTTGAACCATAAATTATTGTAAGCAGTCCAAAGACCAAAGCTAACGTCTTAAACAAAGGCAGGAACTTTTGAAACCTGCCCATAAAGAAGTTCTCATCTATGATTGACGAGGCATAAAGAAAAAGAAAACCTGACCCTAAAATCCCTGCGATTGACGCTATTTCCCAAGACACTTTATTGACCCCCCAACATTACCTTTTTAGGTATATGTTGCGAACTATAAAAACCTTTTTCTTTGGAGGCTGGTTTTTTCATCAAAGATATTTATGTTATGGCTGAAGGTACAGAACATTGGCTTAACCTTGTCGCCGCCTCTGACATTGATGTGGCTAATTTTTCGTAAGCAAGGACTGTTTGGCTATTAGCTGATGAAGCAATATTAGCAACATCCTTAATGCTACCAAGCAGGAAATATAACCCTACGATTAGAACAAGGATAAAGCCTATCTGCAACATCATAGGTGCTAAAGCTTCCCATTTCTTCCTGACATCATACCTCTCTTCAATTTCTTTATTCAAAAAAAGCAGGAACTCTTTATGCTGTTCGGCTGGTGTATAAGTCGCCCTGCCATCACGCCTAACTTCATTGGGTTTGCAAACGGTGTAAGTATCTTTCCCCTCCTTTATATAGACAATCCGCATCTTAGTTAATCGCCCTGTGACCTTCTCGATATAATCATAGGAAGGCATATCTAGGATTACACGATTCATTAATAAGACTAATTTAGGAATGCCATTTTTACGTATCTCCTTGCCTCTATCAAAAGTAACTTCTTCCTGTCCGTTTGCTCGTAAGATGCGAACCTCAACCTTAATTTTGTATTTGAAAATCTGCCATGCTATATAAATAACTCCAGCATAGATTATCCATTCACCAATTAAACCAATCCAATACCATAGTGCGCTAGTATCTATTGTCCACCCACTTGTTATTTGCCCTAATGTATCTCCGTAAAATGACATACTGCATACCCCCTTATTTTTTCGTTTTAAACATTTCTAACATTGCCTCTTCACTAGGCTGATTATTCCCACCGCCGCCAACTCTGCCCTGTTGTTGGAACTTGGTAGTGCTTTGGAAAAAGTCAAGGAAGATTCCATCTTGGGCTTTCTTTAATGAAAGGAAGATTAAATCACCAACAAAGAATAGGATGCTTGGAATTTTTGCTTTCTCTAATTTAAACTCTGCAGAATAAGCGACAAGAATAAAAGCTAAATCATGCAGAGTATGTTTGGTGATTGAATGCACCTCATCTTCCGTAATGTAGCTCGTAGTAGCAATTTTTGAAGTCAATGGTTTCAGATGGCGAATTATAAAATCTGCGCCTTGCAGTGTAATTTCAGGTCTAGCTTCTGTATATCTAACCAATTTACCTTCATGGTCATAAGTCATCCCTGTAAGTTTTTCCCATACCATTGATAAAATAGGGTCGTTATCTAAAAAGATTTTCACATGGCTAGTATTATAGGCTTCAATAGGGTCAGTATAACCAGCTTCATATCCCTCATCGTTAGGTGTGTTATTACCTACATCATTATAATTTCCAGAATCAGGATTTAAGTCTTGTCCATCACCCATTTCTTTCCCCCATTTTCAATTAATCTACAAATAGAAAAGTCTTAAAGTTTATATACTTTCCCCTTCCCCTACATTGGTGCATTAAAGGTTGGTAATTCAACCAAAAAATTAAACTGACATTCTAATCAACTCCAACCATTTATTTTCTGAATTAAGTTTTAAAATACAAGATTGACAAGGCATTCAAGAACAATAATGAGGCAGTAGTAGACCTTATTAAGAAAGGCTTGAAGCTGAAGTAATTCTATAATCATTATTAATATTGATAATGCTTTTAGTGGTATAAATGAGAAAGGTATTATAAGTAAGAGAAGTAATATTAATATTATGAAACTTACAAATGGTAAAAGATATAAACCTAAAAATATAAACAAAGTAGGTGAAAAAGAGGGGTGTGACAAAAGACAAGTTAAGCATCTCGATAGACAAAGACCTCCTTCAAAGACTAAACGAATTTTGCGAGAAGAATTCTATAAATCGTTCCGATTGGATAGAAAAGAGGATAAGGGAATTTTTGGAGGGAAAGAGATAACCATGGTTAATGAACGAATCACAGAAGATTTTGTTAGAACACATTTTAAGAATGACAGTATGTTTAGAAATATTAAATTTGAAGAACAAATAACTAATCATAAAATCTTGAAGGAACTATTAAAAACTGCTTCAAAAAAAGGAACAGGAAAAAGTGGATATCCAGAGTTTATTATTACATTCCCCTTAGTAATGGATTTAGTAATCATTGTAGAATGTAAACCAGAAATAAAACTGCACAAGAGTAAAAAAGGTGAAGAATTAACAGAAAAATATGCAGTTGATGGAGTTTTACATTATGCAAAATTTTTAAAAAAAGATTTTAATGTTATTGGGATAGCTGTTAGTGGTGAAAGTGAGGATAAACTGACAGTTTCAAACTTTTTGATACAAAAAGGAGCAGAAGAAAAAGAATTACCTGATAAAAAATTACTTTCAATTTATGATTATCTTAATTTATTTGAACAAAAAGAAACGGCGGAAAGATTAAAAGATAGTAACCTATTAATTTTTGCTGTCGAATTAAATCAAGAATTATATAATTATTCTATACCGGAAAATGAAAGAGCTACTATTGTTAGCGGGATTTTGATTGCATTACAGAATAAAACATTTAGGAATTCTTATCATATCGAAAAGAAACCCTCTGATTTAGTTGAAGATTTACTTAAAGCAATTAAAAGAGTATTAGAAGAAAGATGTATGGGCGGAAGAATAAAAATTTTAATGGGTGAATACCAAAAAATCTCTCAATCCAATAATTTAGCAATATCTAATGTAATAAGGAATAATGAAACTGGAGAAGATGAACCAAATACTCTATTAAGAGACTTGATATTTGAATTAGATAAAAAAGTATTTCCATTCACACAATATGAACATATTGGTTATGATATTTTAGGTCAATTCTATTCAGAATTTATTAGATATGTTTATGGAGATAAAAAATTAGGATTAGTTTTAACTCCCCAACATATAACTGAATTATTCGTTGATATTGCCAATCTCAATGTTGATGATATAATTTATGACAATTGTTGTGGAACTGCAGGTTTTTTAATTAAAGGAATGAAAAAATTATTAGAATTAGCTGGGAATAATAGTAATAAACAAAAGAGGATTAAAAGTGTTCAGTTAATTGGTATTGAGGAAAGAAGTGATATGTTTACATATGCTTGTTCTAATATGATGATGCGTGGTGATGGAAAGTCTAATATTTTTCTTGGGGATTCACTAAGCCTATCTATAAAAGCTGAAGTTAAAAAACACAATCCGACAATTGGATTCTTAAATCCACCCTATGCAAAGAGTGTGTCTGAATTAGAATTTATCTACCAAAATTTAGAATGTTTAGAAAAGAATGGAACTTGTGTGGCAATTATACCTATGAATTGTATTTTAGCTCAATCTGGGAAGGATTATGATTGGAAGAAAAAACTTTTAGAGAAGCATACTTTAAAAGCGGTTTTTTCTATGCCTACTGATTTATTTTATCCCATTGGAACAGTTACTTCTATAGTGGTATTCAAAGCCCACGTTCCACATCCTTCTGGTTATGAAACTTATTTTGGTTATTGGAAAGATGATGGTTTTATAAAAGTAAAGAATTTGGGGAGAATAGATTTCTATGGAAAATGGGGGCAAATAAAACAAAATTGGATTTATAATTATAGAAATAAGAAAGAAATTGAGGGGCATAGTATAAAAAGAGTAGTTATTCCAGAGGATGAATGGTGTGCAGAAGCATATATGGAAACAGATTACTCTCAATTAACAGAAGAAGATTTTAAAAAAACATTAAAAGAGTTTGTAGCTTTTAAATTTTTAAATGAGGTAGATTAAATGGTTAAAGTTAAGGAGTATTTTGATATTAAGTATGGCGTGAATTTAGAATTTTCCAATATAGAAAAAGACCCCAGAGGAATTCCTTTTGTAGCAAGAACTGAAAAGAATAATGGTGTTGTTGGAAGAGTTAAATTAATTGAAGGTATCAATCCTAATCCTGCAAATACTATTTCCGTTGCAGGCGGTGGTTCTGTAATGTCCAGCTTCCTACAAAAAGAGTTCTATTATAGTGGCAGAGATTTATATTATTTAACCCCGAGAATAGAATTAAATGAAAAAGAAATATTATTTTATTGTATGTGTTTAAAGGCAAATGCATTTAGGTATTCATATGGGAGACAAGCAAATAAAACTTTGGGAGAAATAAATATTCCTGCAATTCAACAAATCCCAAAATGGGTTAATATGGTACTTTATCCAGAATATCCCAAAGAGAAACCTGTGATAAAAGAGCAAATGGAATTAAAAACTAAAAAATGGCATTGGTTTTATATTAAAGACCTATTTAATATTGAAAAAGGAGAAAGGATTGTTAAATTAAACAGAAATAAAGGGAAAATACCATTAATAACAGCAACTTCTGAAAATAATGGGGTAGTAGACTTTTTATCCTATGATGATTTTAAGGAAACTAAAAAATGCTTTAAGGATAAAATAACTATAGATATGTTCTTCAATGTTTTTTATCATGATTATAACTTTTTTTGTGATGATAATGTTCACATTTTAATATCCAAGTTTGAGAGGAATAACAAATATATCTCATTATTTTTAACAATTATTTTAAAAAAATTACAGAATAAATATAGTTATGGAAGGCAATTGAGATTAAGTAGAATTGTGTCAGATAAGATAAAACTTCCAGTTGGAAAAGATGGAGAACCAGATTGGCAATTTATGGAGAATTATATTAAAAGTTTAGCTTATAGCTCAAACTTATAAAACGGAAGATTTAATTTTAAAATAAGAAGCAACGCTACTTGATACTCAAGGAAAAGTTAGGAAAATGAATCGAATTATACAAAAAGGGAATCCGGTTTATAGATATAGCAGATTTAAAATTTCCGCTAATGCAATACTGCAATGGGGGCTATGACTTCTTAAACAAGATTAGGACTTTTTAAACAAAAGTGACTTATTAAACAAAGCCCCTTCCCCTGAATGTGGGCAGGGGAAGAGGATAGATGGTTGCTCAACCACAGGGCAGGGAAGTGTTGAGGATTATCTTTCCCTATCTTCTTCCATTCTTTTTCTTTTTTTTCTTCGTTCTTCTGTAACAAATTCAGTAATGAAACTATTAGCAAAAGCTGTGCCTAATGGAACTATTCCTCGCCTCTTGGGTTTTATATAATAAATTTGATTAAGACCTTGCGAGGTTGCTCTACTCCGCTTCTTACCCCCCCCTCCACGCTTTGCTGATGGTGGGCGGATTAGTTTTGCTCTAATAAGGACATTCTTTTTATAAACGGGCATTATTTTCTATACCCCCTTTTTCTTTTCTGACCATCCCAACCACCGCCAAATCCCCATGATTTGGGCGAGGATTTTTTATAACTTCTAGCTTCATCAGCCATTCGCCTAACCATTTTAATCTGCACACCTGCCGCCGTCATTGTCCCGACCATCGGCATCGCTTTAGATAAGTTACTCATGCCTTGTTGCGCATTAGTCTTAACTTCACCGCTAGTCGTTTCTTCAACAGATTGCGATGTCACGCCCATTGCCATACTAGCCACGCCCATACCTACCGCCGCTTGAACCATCGGTTTGCCAAATTCATCATATTCACTCTTAACGCTTCTTCTTCTGTAACGCATTGCCATAGATTGAACCTCCGAACATTGAACCTCCGAAGAGGTTAAGATAGTTTTTCTTTTGTGCCTCTTCAATCAAATCATACGTGTCGGTCAAGATTGAATCAAAACCGAATTGCGAAAACTTAGTTGAAGGGAATGGCAATTTTTTAAATCTGCCCTGCTCAACAACAGGGCGCATTTCAAAACCAGTGTAACCTTTCTTGGTCGGCTTTAATGGAACTTTCTTTGCCGTAATTTCTAATTCTTTAGCCAAGAGCAAGGGAGTATAGGAGTAGCGTTGTCTGCCTTTTCTAAATCTCTTGCTTGGTTTAGTTTCTTCTCTGCCACTGATAGGGGGGAGGTATAATGGAACTAAAAATTTACCTGTCGGTAGAGTAGTAATTCTACCGCCGCCACCCGTAATCCATGTAAAGGGGATTTCTGCTGTAATTGGTATTTCCGCAACAGCAGGGATTTCAGAAGTGATAGGGATTTCAGAAGTGATAAGTAATTCTCTCATTGTTTGAGCAGTTCTAGTTTGCGTTATTTCTTTTTGAACAGGTATTTGCTTTTCAATTTCTACCGTAACTGGAATGCTTTTTAATAATACCCTTTGCAATTGAGTTGGTTTCTGTAATTGAATTTCTATTAATCTTTCTCTTTGTACAGCGATTGTCTGAAGTTCACTCGTTGTTCCTATTGCAATTGTAGATAATTTTATTCTGGGCGCAATCGTTCTAGCATAAGGACTGATAGGTATACTAAAGGGATATTCACCAGCCAATTGAGTAATTTGGATTTGTCTTGGAGGTTCTTGAACCATCTGCCCTAATCTTTCTTCTTTAAATCCTAGTTTTTTATAAAATCCCTTTGCACTTTGCACAGGTTGTAATGTTATTGTTTCAGTGGGATAACTTTGGCGTAATATATTAACTAGTTTAGTTCCAATACCTTCCTTGGGTGTATAAGCCATTAAAAATTTTAAATGAACTTCACCTCTTTTACTTCTAAGGAAAGTCATCTTGCCTTTGGCTCTAGCAAATAAACTTTTTTTATATGGGACTGCCTTTCCTTCCTCTGAGATTAATATTTCTCTCCCCTTTTTAGGGATAGGCATACCTTGAACTTTCGGGGGCATTTTTATTCTTGGGGGAGTTCCTTCTTTAGGTGTTAATCCTTTGGCTATTAACCTTATATCGTAAAATCCTCTAGTTACATCAAGGTGGGGAAATACTTGGGGAGAAGATACTGCGTGTCCTAGACTTCGGTATTTCAATATCTGTCTTGGCGATTTAAATATAACTTGTTGTTTAGCTGTTAGTTCCATTACTCCTTCACCTGTGCCAATATATCTTAACTTTTGAGGCTTACTTTTAGTTAGAGT
>MFNH01000033.1:10079-15162 GCA_001781995.1 Candidatus Levybacteria bacterium RBG_16_35_11
CCCTTTGTAAACAGGATTAGTTTTTTTACTTCCGCTTTCTTGGATAGAATAAAACTATATGGTCTTTTTTCTTTTCCTGCTAAGATTGTTACTCCGTATTCCCCTTTCTCTAATTCAGTATATCTAATTTCACCTCTCTTCACAGGTTTTAATTCTCTTATAGCTTTGCCTTTTATACTACTCTTTTGTAAAATCATTATTTTCTGTTTCCCACCTTCTTCTATTTTTCTAAATACAGTCCCTCTTCCTTTCAATTCATAACCTATTACTTTCTTCGATGCCAACATTTTCCCTCTTATTCCCCCTACTTCAGTTTGTCTAACAGATAATTCATAAAGCAAAGCTTCCCGTGGAGTAATTAATCTTGCGCCTCCAGTGGATATACTTTCAGCAACGCCAAAAACAAGAGCACTACCAACTAAACCACCAACTAATTCGACAGGGTGAGCTTTTGCGCCACGATAAATTATTTTTGCGCCCTCTTTAATCGCTTCTTCTTTGCCGTATGTTGCTAAATAAAATGGGGCTTTTGCCACATCAAAAATAAAACCAGGAATTGCAGTAGCACCGCCGATTATAACTGATTCAGCAAATTTAGTTGATGCTCTTGGTTGATATGGGATTCTTTGAAATTGGATAAACTGTTTTTGTTTTAAGTATAATTCTTTTTGTTCCCTTGCTAATTCTATTTCAGCAGGAGTTTCAATTTGCAAACTAACCATTCCTGTTTCTTTATCCACTTCCTCGCTTATAGCATAACCTTTTTCCCTTAATCCATAAATGTATGGTCGAGCTTCTTCAACAGATTCAAATTTACCCAATTCTTTTTCCATTACTTCCCCTTGCGCCTTGCCTTCAGGAGATAAACCAATTCTCTCACTAAGAATAGCACTTTCTTTTTCTGCTCGAACCAAACTTTCTTCGCCAAGCTTTCTAAGTTTCAAATATCTTTCAACAGGTGAGACTAATCTTTCTTGGCTAACTTTAATTGTGCTTTCGCCTCCTAGAAAACCTTTGGCTTTTATTGTTGTTATACCTCTATATTCAATGTCCAATGCCTTCATCACATCCTCTTTGCCTGTAATGGGTTTTATTCTTAGATAATCTACTGCTGGTTCGATAAATTCTTTTTCCCATACTCTAATTTTTCCTAGAACAGGGGCAGAAGCTAGGGATAATAACCTACTTGCTTCTTTTTTAGTTTCCTGTCTAAATGCCCATCCTTTTTTTAATAAATCCAAACCGCTCTGTCTAAATGCCCATCCTTTTTTTAATAAATCCAAACCGCTTTCGCCTTTTTCTTTAGGCAAGAATTGTTGGGCGAACATCTTAGCTTTCTGCACTGGCACAGGTTGAGTGGGATAAGGAGTTTGAAGTCTAGAAACTTTAGGTTCTCTCTTTAAAAAAGAAGTTATTGACCTCGCAAACTCTCTTCTAGCTTCGGTTCTTCTTTCTTGCGCTGTCATTGTAAGCTCAGCAGGTCTTTGCTCTTCAGTTGGAGTTTGGCTTACTCTTATTTCTCCTCGTTGAGCTTCTCTTGTTACCATCTCCTCAACACGTGCCGCACTGGGTTGCTGTAAAGCAATGCGACGAATAGCAGATAGCTTCGCTTCGCCACCACTTTCTGCTCTAGCCTGACGAATTATCTCTCCCGCAGTAAGTTCTCTCTGTGTTGTCGGTGTTGCAGGTGCTTGAGCTTGACCGCTTCGGTAAGATTTTTGCTGTTCGTAACCGCCACGTATTGCTTGGGCTTGAGAAGTTTCGTATTCTGCAAGTTGTTGGCGTTGTCTTTCGATAATTGTTAAAGCTAAACTTGGATTGCGTCTTACTTCAGCTTCCGTTACATTGCTAGTGACTGCTTGTGTGCCTTCAAAAGCGATTGTCACGTTAGAACCGTAAGGTCTTAACTCTCTTTGCGATTGTAAAGCTAGACGTTGATATAATTCAGGGTTAGTTCTCCTGAGAACCTCGCCACGTTGTTGAAGAATGAATGAAGCCTCGCCACTGCCCCCAATTTGTGGGCTTAAAATCACAACCGATTCTGCCATAGTCCCTTTAATATCATTTCTATTTAATTAATGTTTGTAAACAGATAGAAAAGATTATAAATACCTTAAACTTCTAAAATGAAAAGGGGGAAAAAGATTTGGCGACTAGAGATTTCAATTCTTATGGCGGTGAAGGGTCAGCTATTTTCAATTCGGCGCAGTTTATAATCCAAAGACTTAATATTTATATCAATCTTGCTCAATCATCCGCAGTTAGGGACAATTATGTAAAATGGTTTAAGTATCTGCGAAGAGCTTATGCAGAAGTCAGGGTATGGTTTACGGACGAAGAAATGAAAAAGATGAATCAAAACTTAAAAGAGATTAATGAATTGTTGACAAAGCATATTTTTCTATCAAGGAGGGCAGGGTATCGCCCATCACCACAACTGGCACTGAAATTAGACGAAGTTGACTTTATGATTCGGAAAGTTGCTCAGGAAAAGAGTATGTGGATGCCAATTAAAAGAGAAAAGGGAGATATTATACAAGCATGACGATAATAAAAATAGGCGATGTATCCTATCCAATGGATGATGGAGTTAAAAGAGAACTTGATGCTTGTAAACAAAGGTCAGAAAATAATTTTGACCTTCTCATTGTAGTAGATGGGGCTGAGGGATGTTTAACAGGAGATACAATTATTAAATGCAATAGGGCTACGCTTGGAAGGAAGTTTACTCTCAAATGGATGTATTACCAATATCACCGAGAGGGATTAAATGAGAGTGGATTAAAAAGATTCAAGGGATGGGATTTAAATATCCCCACCTATGTCCGTTCTTTTGATGGTTTTTTAATTAAATTACATAAAATTAAAGACGTGGTGTATAGTGGAAGAAAAAAAGTGTTTAAATTAATTTTAGAGGATGGGAAAGAGTTAAAAGCCACTGCTAATCATAAAATCTTAACTCAAAATGGGTTTATTGATTTAACTCAACTAGATAAAGAGAAGGATTTTGTAATGTGTGATTCCCCTCGTGCTGTTAGTGTTAATAAATTTAGTTATAAATTTAATGACATCCTCATTGGAGGATTACTTTTCCATAAATATAGTGATGGTGGAAAAAAAAGGATTGAAATTCACCGTATTATCTACGAAGCTGAATTAAACAACTTAACTTTTGGAAAATATTTGGAAAAATTACAAACTGATGAAGGGGAATCTAATAATTTTACATTTGTTGATACTTCTAAATATGTAATACATCATAAAGACCATAACCATTATAACAATGCAACAGATAATTTAGTTTGCCTTCCTAAAGAGGAGCATTCTAAGATACATGGGCAATATGCTTATCAACATTTTAATCAAGGTGTTCCAATTTATCAGAAGATTAAGCATATTTTTGAAGCTGGTGAAGAAGATACCTATGATATTGTCTGCGAAGAACCTCACCATAACTTTGTTGCTAATGATATAGTTGTCCACAATTCAGGCAAGAGTGTCTATGCCCAACAATTGGCATATTACTTAGACCCATCCTTCACAACTGACAGGATTTGTTTCACTCCACGTGAGTTTCTCAACACGTGTGTCACGATTCCTGATGGTTCAGCAGTGATTTATGATGAAGCATTCTTAGGTTTAGATTCAAGCCTAGCAACCAAAGACCAGACAAGGAAACTCATCCATCTCTTAGCTGAAGTTCGACAGAAAAGGCTTTACATATTCTTAGTTCTGCCTTCATTCTTTGACTTGGTTAGGTACGTGGCAGTGCATAGATGCAATATGTTAGTTCATGTTTACACAAGGGGTGCTCAACGAGGCTTCTTTAAGCTTTATGGTCAAGACGAAATGAAAATTCTTTATCTAAAGCATCGAAAGACTTACGACTATAATCAAAAGTTAGTCAGGAAGTTTGGAACTTTCTCTAATTTTTATCCTATTGGTAAAGAAGCTTACTTAACTAAGAAGCGTGATAGCCTAAACAGGTTCTTTAAAGAGGTTAAGGTTGGCAAAGTCCCCCCACGTGAAGTGCAATTAGGGTTAATAATCATGGGGTTTATGAAAACAGGTAGTTCCTACAAGGATTTGTATAACACGTATAACACATGGGGGCTTAAACCAATGGATTTCCTCACTTTTAGCAACCAATTAGCCTTTAATTTAGGGCGAATAAGGGACTTCTTGAAAATACAGGAAGATAAAACAAAGGAAAAACAAGACGATATTAACCAACAGCCCCCTCAAAGTGAGATAGACAGCTAATTTTTGAGTTTTACCCCACTTTTTGACCTTATTTTAAAAAAAGGAGGTCAAATTGCCTTTATTTTTAAAAAAGGAGAGCAAAAACGCCATTTTTTGATTAAAAAAGTGCCTTTTTTTAGCCCCTAGAGACCCCCTAAAGTGCCCTTTTTTGAGTAATTAGGGGAGACCAATCAAAGGATATATACTGAAAAAGAAAAAATCGCAACGACGGAAGCGAAAGGATTAAGTAGTTGGAAAGCGTTATATTGAGTAAGAAGGCTTAGGGTTAAATATCATATCTCTTTTTCCCTAACTTTTTTTTACTATTGATATATTTCTATTCCCTAAGCCTTCCCATATTCTAAAAATCTATCTTGGATTTTTTATAATAAAAATTTTTAGCTTTGCTTTTTTTTAGGTATAAAAAATAAGCCTATCACGTGCTTATTCACGTGCTTATATATGTGTTCTAAAAATAGGAGGAGGGACAGCTTTCAAGAAGCAGATAATAGGAAATGACCCAACCTATTAACCAGCTATCCCTCACTTAATCGTATAAACTTACTTCCTTTTATGTTTTTATGAGTTAGATTAACTAAAAAATTAAGAAGCTAAAATTTTAAACTAAAAAAAGAGTAAACAAATCTGCCCCTTTTGTTTCTTAAAGGTGCATTGGAAAGAACATAAACCATTATTTTAAGTGGCTAAAATGTCTTTATGGTAAACACTTAAAACTTTTGTTTACTGAGCCTAGCAGAGCCTAGCAGAGCAGAGCCTAGCAGAGCAGAGCCTAGCAGAGCAGAGCCTAGCAGAGCAGAGCCTAGCAGAGCAGAGCCTAGCA
>MFNH01000033.1:15237-15842 GCA_001781995.1 Candidatus Levybacteria bacterium RBG_16_35_11
AAACCTTTCTGTGGTTTAAAAGTAACACTTGCTTTAAAACCTTATTCACTAAGGTTATAAGCCTTAATGAGCAGACAGAAAGCTTTATAAATATGTTAATTATTCTTAATGTAACAATTAAGAAAAGAAAAACTAAGGAGAAAAACAAAAAATGAATTTTAACAACAAGATGAAACTCAACAACAAGACAAGGTATGATGGCGGGGAATTGCGGAAGATAATTTTGTCTGTGATGCTGGATGATGGTGTGCGTCCTGCATACTATCGTGTGTATGTAGAATATGCAAGAGCCAATGGAAGATTTTACGGGAAAGGAACGATTGGTGGCACGAAAATGTGGCTTTATCTCGACAGGGAAAAACATAACATCGCAAAATTAAAAAATACTATTCTGCATGAACTGGAACATAACAAAGGGTTGAAACATCACGACATGGACTGTGATGCCTTGCGTAGTCATTATGCAGGGGAAGGATTTATATATGAGAAGGCGGTAAAGGAAAAGCAGAAAATCGACCTTGTTTTCCAAAGGCGGATTCATGCGGAAAAAATGGTTGCGGATTACACCACAAAGCTCAAGAGGGTGGGTAATCTGCTGAAAAAGT
>MFNH01000034.1 GCA_001781995.1 Candidatus Levybacteria bacterium RBG_16_35_11
CAGGCTGACCTTAACAGGCTCGACCTCGAAGAGCACAAATGGCTTTCGGATAAGAGCCTTAAATACCTCGGTAATGTATCAGCCAAGCCAGAGGATATAACAATAATAGGATGCAGGGTATTTGATTCCAGCAAATTGCTCGCAGTCTGCGACCCTGGTATAACCCCTATGAACTATATGATAATGGGTGAATACTATCGCAAGCTAACAGAGTGGATATACGAAGGCAATAATCCCATAGACTTTCGAGACCCTACATTTCGACCATCCGCAATATTTGACAGGAAGACATAACATGGATAATCTCAAAAAATCACTGATAATAAAAGAAAACTCAGCAGACTGAAAACGCAAGAAGATGGTAAAGAAGATGAGGCATTTATCGGCTGTTAAAGGGAGTGTGGGGGCTGTGGTGGACTAATTTTTTCATTTTTTATGCCATTGGACATATTTATTCTTTCTATGACTTCCGATATTATCTTCGATGCTTCACTATAATCAATTTTGAAAAACTCACGACTCTCATTAACCCTGTATTTGTCAAGTTTTTCATGAATCAGTTTTTCGGCTAAAACACAATCTTTTGCTTTCCATTCATTTGCAACTAAAAATTTGTCAGGCGAGCCCGTGGTTGCCGATAATTCTTTAGCTCGTGTTTTAGAGTCTCTTGTTGTTAGTCCTATTTTAAGAATATCAATACTATGAGAAGCATTTCTCATAATATAAATAGAACCTTCTTTTGGATTATTAGAACAAGGAAATGATTGTTTATTAACGTTAACTGTTAATGTTTGCTTTTCGTTTTCATACCATGTTTTAGTTGTGTCAACCCATGTTCTGCCATGTATGGGTTTTCCATTTTTGTCTTTGCCTATGGAATTGAAGTCAATAACTTTCCAGAACCCCTCTCTTTCAATTCTAAAATCATTCTCACCAAAATAGACAGTGTCTTGCTTTTTTACTGCATTTCTTTCCAAACACCAAACCGTTCTGCTTCTTATATTAAGATGGTTAGAAACAATCTTATCTTTCTTAAAAACTGCCATCCGTTTTTTTTTGTTGAAAAGTTTTGTTTCATGTTCTTCTTCTTCAATATTATTTTCAAATCTATTGAAGTAATAAGGTAAGTAAAGAGCTTTGACTGCAAACTCAAAAAGTGGACTATAAAGAACAATTTCTTCCCTAAGCTTTTTATAATTTTCCTCAAGTCCATCTGATATAAAGTTGCCTTTAAAATTCACCATTGCAGATATATCATCTGTTATGGTTGAATAGCCAATTCCAATGTCCTTTTGAATATATCGGGAATCAATTGTAAGCCTTGATAGGTCTATTCTACAGTACGCCAACGTTTTCCAAATATTTTCCTTATCAAAAAGTTTTACAGCCTCCAATTTTAGGTCTTCTGCATAAGTTAAGTTTTCTTTTCCAGGAACATTTTGGAAATTTTCTAATTTTAATTTTTTGGTAGCAATAGTTGTATCAGTAATTTCTCCTGTTAATAGAAATACAATAGCTTCATTTTCGCTTCTTACTATTGATATTCCTCCAATAACATATTCTCCACCATCTTCAGTAGTGAATGTAATATCATTAAGAGCATTTGAAATATTATAGTTATAAATTAAATCAGAAACCAAATTCTCTCTTATTAAATCAGGTTTTTCATTGAAATCTGAGGATGTAATAAAATCGATAAAATCGTATAGGTTAAAAATGTAGTTTTCTTCTTCTAATAATTCAAAAAATTGTATATCGGGACGATATTTAAATAGTCCTTCAAGGACGTTAAATGAAGAAGGCATTGAATTAAGCCCGTACTCCCAGGTTCTGTTATTGTATTCTCTTAGGAAATGTCTTATTTCATTGTCAACTGGTAAACCCGCACCATTATCATTCTGAATCGTTGCAAAAGCTAATGTTTTTTCAAACATTTTTTTAACAAATTTTTGTAATACTTGATTGTTTTGGTTCTGTTTAAAGTTCTCTATAAATCGACTATAAGCTTCAGTTCCTTTTGGTGGTAAAGCAAATTGTGAAATGTTTTTTAGTCTATTTTTATGTGTCATAAAACGTTACAGCTTTCCATAACACGGTCTCGAAAACGTTTCCATCAGATATTTTGTTCTTTCTGTTTCCATAATCCTCTCAATCAATAACTTGTTTTATAATTAATCTTTCCTTAATTCTTAATCGTTATAGCAACTTGCAAAAACTCGGACAGCGAGTACAAACTTTTCAAGACACTGAGTTCCAACTAAAATTAAATAATTTTGGATAATTAAATGTGCTTTTTTCTAACCAGTCTCTAATATCTTGCCTAACATCTATATGTTTAGTAAGCCATTCCTTTCCAAAAGTCTTATCGGAAACTTCACTTTCTCCTTTATATATCAAGAAGCTATTAGGATGCTCTTGCACATCAATATTCTCGTCGTCTTTCTTCTTAACTTGTATCCAATGAATACCGTTAGGTAATCCATCAAAATTCGATAACCTTACTCTCAAGTCAACGTCTTTTAATATACCGCCTCTAAATGAAGAGCAATATGACCCATTATAATTGAATATCAAGAATATCAACGTTTCAAATTCTATCGGAGAAAGATAATCTAAGTAATTGTCTTTCCCAATTTTTCTTGGATTTTTTTCTTTCTTGATTAAAAAATCAGCTATTTCCTCCTGTTTTCCTTTAAGTTTTGCTATTGTTCTCCGATTATATTCTTGGTTTGAGTTAATATTAAATATTTCAGGCAAATTTATTTTATTCGTTTCAATTATCGGCATTAGTTCTGCATCCATGCATTTCGGTAAATATTTTTTTTGTGTTTTTTTGTCTTGTTGATTAAAAATGAATATTTATCTCCTCCATCATAAACTTCTCCATTTATTGGTTTATAACAATAGATTTTATCATCAAAGAATATCCAGAAATAAACCTCCTCACCTTTTTTGAGTTCTTTCTCTACATTAAAAAAATTATCTATTTGTTTTTTATTGTGGAGGTGCGTTGAAACATAAGACTCTTTTTCGTTTTTCCCCTCCTCCCAGAAATAAATGGATAATGGAACTTTTTCTTTATCTTTTTTCGTATCTATCCATTTTTTGAACTTTTCGTTTCCTGTCCCAAACTTGAAGTAGTAGTGTATCATGCTCTGTCCTAAAGTAATTATGTTAATTATTTAATATATGTTTTTCTATTCGATGGATGCTTAATCAGAAAGAATTAATGTTAAGGAACGCTAAATTGAACTAAAAAGGTGGTACTAATTTCATTAGACTCTCTCCTCTCAACCTTAAAACCCCGCCAACTTGAAGCTATCAAACATACACAAGCCCCCCAGCTAATCCTTGCAGGTGCAGGGACAGGCAAGACCACGACCATCACTGCGAAGATTGCATACATGGTCGAAAAGGAAAGCATCGACCCATCTCAGATTCTTGCGCTAACCTTCTCCAAAGAAGCCGCAAAACACATGCGTGAAAAGGTCGAGAAACACCTTCATGGAAAGGAAATCCAAGTAAGAACATTTCATTCATTCTGTGCTGAACTCATAAAAGACAACGCTGACAAATGCAAAGTTCTTGGTGACTTCAAGATATTTGAAGAGATGGATTCTGCTATTTTCATCTTCAGGGAACTCAAAACAGATGCATATACAGCCAAACTATACGCAAATACGATTGGAAAAGCTAAAGACCTGAATATCTCGATAGATAAATTCAAAGAATTTCTGGAAACACTTAAAAAACAGGTTCAGAATATCGAAAAAGATGAGAACAAGTGGAAGGAACTGCATCGTGAATCTAAATTCAAACTCAATACCTTCCATCTTCAGGAATTCAAAGACAAAGAAGATAAGAAGACGAAACAGGCAGAGAAGAAACGATACTCAGAATTCATAGACCTCTATGAAGAATACCTGAAATATTCAAACTTTATATCAGCCTGGGAGAAATACGAAGAAAAGAAATCTGGTATAGGCGCACTGGATTATGGCGACTTCAATAAGATAGCCCTCTGGTATCTTGACGTGTACGGCACGCAGGAATTAAACGACACTTTCCGCTATATCATAATTGATGAATTCCAGGATACGAATTACGTTCAGTTCGAGTTGATAAAAAAGCTCACAGCAGCGAATAAGAACATAACAGTCGTAGCAGACCCGAACCAGACCATCTATGCATTCAGGGGGGCATATACCAATAATATCGAAGTATTCAAGAAGCAATTCAAACCCTCTATTGTTTCACTTGATGTCAGTTTCAGGTCGTCTAATAAAATACTCCGAGTAGCCCATACTCTTATTGAAAAGAACTATGGGGATGATAAAAAGAAAGAATGTTTGCTCCTCAAAAATCACGAAAATAAGGAAGGAGAGAACGTCAATATCATTGAAACAGAAGATGATAACGAAGAAGCGAGAGCCATAGTTGAAAAAATTGAGGAATATCTGGCACAGGGTATCCCTCCAAAAGAGATTGCCATACTATACAGAACAAACTCAGGGAAGAAAGGTAAGGCATGCTCTTGAAAACAGAGGTCTGTCAGAATGGATGTCAAATTCTATTATTTTTCTATTATTTTATTCATAGATTATTATATCCATTTCTTAACATAAATATGTTGCCTTTATATCGATGCGCAAAAAGAAAAGGTAAAGGTTATTTGTATGTAAAGGAAGTCTATAAAGGGAAAATTGAACGATGGCAATAAAAAAATCTGAATTATACAGCTCACTTTGGGCAAGTTGTGATGAATTAAGAGGCAGCATGGATGCCAGCCAATACAAGGACTATGTGTTGGTTTTGTTGTTCATGAAATATGTATCCGACAAAGGAGGTGTATTGGTGGACATCCCCGAAGGAGCAAGTTTCAAAGACATGGTGAAACTGAAAAAACAAGCAGATATTGGAGACAAAATCAATAAGATTATTGGAGAACTTGCCAAAGTCAACGACCTGACTGGTGTTATCACTGTAGCTGACTTTAACGATGATGAGAAACTTGGAAAAGGAAAAGAAAAAGTTGATAGACTAAGCAACTTGATTGAGATTTTTGAAAACCCAGAACTCGACTTTAGCAGCAACCATGCAGAGGGTGAC
>MFNH01000035.1 GCA_001781995.1 Candidatus Levybacteria bacterium RBG_16_35_11
TTTCAAACCTTATCAGCTTTCCTTGGAATTGATTAAAAAATATTGCCCCAAAGCCAAAATAATGCATTGCATGCCCTGCCATGTTGGATATGAAATTACAAGGGACGCAATTGAGAGTAAAAATTCAATAATTTTTGATCAAGCCGAAAACAGAATGCATATCCAGAAAGCAATAATAATGTGGCTTCTTAAAAAACGTTTTAATTAAGCTTGCTTTGAAAAAGCGGACAAATAAACTTTTAAATATCTTGGAAACCATTTTAGCATTTTAAAATTTGATTTACCTGATGTTCTATTTTTCCAAACCGATGGTAATTCGGATATTTTATACCCCTTTTTAAAAGCTTTAATAGTTAATTCCATTGAAAACTCAAACCCGCCATCCGTTTCAATCGGAATACTTCTAATTACGGATTTTTTATACATCTTAAATGCGTTGGTTGAATCTTGCGTTGGTATACTGGCTAAATGATATAAAGATTTTCCAGCAAGTTTAGAAAGAAAAGTTTTTAGAAAGGGTCCTCCAATTTTTTTCCCGCCCGTCATATATCTTGAGCCACAGACGATGTCATCCCCTTCTTTTATTTTTTTAAACATTTTATCTACTATTCTTAAATCATCGGCCAAATCGGCCATAACTACCAAAACCGCTTCGCCCTTTGCCTTCTTGAATCCGCTTTTAATAGCGTTAACTACACCTCTTTTATTCCCAGTAAAGTTTTTAACCAGACAAACTGCCTTTTTATTTAAAGCTTTAATTACGTTGACAGTAGGGTCCTCATTAAAATCATAGATCATTAAAATTTCTTTTTTTGTTTTAACATTTCTTTCAATTCCGGATATTAATTTCTTAACGTTGCCTTCTTCGTAATAGATGGGGATAACAATGGAGAGCAAATTCTTCATTCTTAAGACTTAATTTTTTTTAGCGCTATTTGTTTTTTGATCCAAGGAATAACCTCGTCTAACATTTGTTCAAGGCTAGTTTTTGCTTCAAAACCCAGCAAATTTTTAGCCTTAGTTGTATCGGGAATTCTTTTTTGAACGTCATATTTAAAAGGCTTGTCCGAAATAAAATTAAAAGGTTTTTTTGAATTTGTTTTTTCCCAAATTAATTTTACAAGTTTCAAAACGGTCGTTGATTCATTTGTAGAAATATTAAAATCTTCATTTTTCGCTCTTGGAGAAAAAATTGCCTTTTTGATTCCTTCGGCTACGTCGCCACCGTAAGTATAGTGTCTTATTTGTTTTCCGTTACCTAGGATACGAAGAGGATACTGACCTTTTAGTGATTTTTGAACTAAGTCAGGAACTACATGACCAAAGGCGAGTTTTACATTCCCACTTTTAACAGTTTTGCCAGCTAACGCTTTTGATTCACCGATTCCTACACAATTGAACGGCCTTACGATAGTATATGGTAGTCCATATTGTTCAAATGCGCCTTTTGCAAAATATTCGCAAGCAAGTTTTTGAAATCCATAGGTAGATTTTGGTGGAGGTGATTTTAGGATTGCGGTTTCAGGAGTTGGAAAAATATCTGTTGATTCAAAGATCATACTTGAGGAAATTACAATTATTTTTTTTAACTTGTTTTTCTTAAAAGCATCTATTGCTGCGTCAAAAGTAGACGCGATTATTCTTTCATTTTCTGCAAGCAAATCATATGCAAATTCATGGAAATAGGTGATTCCACCAATTTTTGCGGCAGCCGCAACAATGTAATCACAATCTTTTATCAACTCCTTCAATAACTTGGTATTTTTTACGTCACCTTCAGTAAGGGAATATTTTTTATTGCGATCGTAGCTTTTTTCGATTTTGCCATACTTTGAATAATTATCAATTCCAACTACATAATGGCCATCTTTAAGTAAATTTTCTACAAGATATCCACCAATGAATCCGGAAGATCCCGTTACAAATATTTTCATTTTTTATTTTTACTTTTTTTAAGAATATTTACCTGATTAACTGTAAAAATTAATTTATTGATCCCAAAGATATTCCAAATGTCACAAACATAGACCCTTTTATTTAATTTTTTTAAAATTTGATTTTTGCTCCGCTGGTAAACCTTATGTCGTGTAGCTATGAAAAGAACATCAACGTTTTTTAAAGCCTTATCTAAATTGCTTATTACTTCTTGCTGAGGGTAGACCTTAACAAATGGATCATGCAGGATTACCTTGGCATGTTCTTTAAGAAGTCCTTTTCTAAGTTTAAAGCTCAATGACTCTCTAATATCATCAATTTCCGGTTTAAATGCTAATCCTAGTATAAGAACTTTTTTATTTTTTAAGCTTACTCTTTCTCTGATCTTTTTAATTAAAAAGAGCGGAAGACTTTCATTTACTTTCCAAGAAGCAGTAATTAGATCTAAAAAAGGATTTTCATTTATGAGAAAAAATCCATCTTTAAAAAGACAAGGTCCGGCTGTTAAACCGGGAAGAGCAAGTCCTCCTCTTTTATAGCCATTATTCACTAGGTTAACAATTTCATGAATATTTCTATTAAAACTTTCTGCAATCACCATGAATTCATTAGATATTGCAAATGAGATGTAACGGTACATGTTAGTAAAAAGCTTAGCTAGCTCCGCAGTTGTAGAATCAGTTAAAAAACTTTTAACATTAAAGCTATCAAAAAAATCCTCCGCTTTTTTTGATGATATTTCATTAATACCTCCAATTATCTGTGGGATGGTTTTCATTTCTCTTATCGCGTTCCCCTCTGCTATCCTTTCAGGACAAAAGGCAAGATAAATATCCCTACCGACTTTAAATTTTGATAACATTTCTATCCGATCTTTTACATAAATGGTGGTACGTGGAGAAACGGTACTTCGCAAAATTATCATCTGTCCCTTTCTAAGATATGAAACCATTTTATTAACAGCTTCATTTATTTGATCAAAAACAGGATTCATGTTTTCATCAATTGGAGTCCCAAGGGTGAGTATTATAATTTTTGATTCTTTAATCGGTTCGTAAGAGGTTGTGGGAAAGAATCTTTTATTAACATGTTTTTTTAAAAGATCGCTGCCTTCTTCTATAAAAGGCATTTTCCCTTTTTTCAAGTTTTCTATTCTATCCTGATTTCTTCCTATACCATACGCAATATAACCATGCTCTGCCAACACCAGAGCAAGAGGTAGACCGACTCTGCCAATGCCAATTATGGAGACAGCCTTTTTTATCATTGCCCTATTTTACATAAAAAAAATCAAATTTAAAAGCTAATTTAGAGAAGTCTTTCTCCTTAGAAATAGATACGATGCGTACCAACCTAAACATACGATTAGTGTAACAACTGAAATTGCCTTGCCTTTTTCAAACGAATCTGGGTTATAGATAAAAACAATATTGCTTTTTCCCGACCCTAAATATGCAGCCCTAAATATAGTGTCGGCTTTTAATATTTCTTTTTGTCTTCCGTTAACAAATACCTTCCACCCTGGATACCAGATCTCACTTAACACTAAATATCCTGAATTTGAAAGACTTGCCGATAATGAAATTTTATTAGGCTCATAATAATTTACCTTTATTAGACTTTTCCCAACCGGGTTCTTTAATGGCGTTTTAGGATTTTTATCTAAAATGATAGTTTTTTTAATGTCAATTTTGTTATTTGCCAATATTGACAGCGCTTTTTTATTATCTGCGATAACAAGAGCATCGGGAACAATGTAGGCGCGCGGGAGCAATTTTCTGTTTTCATAGATATAATAAGTTCCTTTCCACTCTCCGTTTTTAAGTGTAGCTTTACTAATAAGCTTTAATCCCGGTATAGTAAGAGGTTTTTTACTATGAATATATTTAACATTCAAAAGATTGATAATATTTTGATTGGTAATGTCGGTTAATCCAGAAAACATGCTTTTAAATCTTTCTTCAGTTGGTCCGGCTAAGTAGAGAAAATCACGGTAATAAGAAAGAAATAAAGGGTCAAAGTCTTTTACTGATTGAATTTTTGCGACATTTTCCTGGCTGATTGAAAGCTTGTCAAGTCTAAAAGTTCTAGCTAAATCATCATCCTTTAGCTCTTTTAATTGCTTAGGCCTGTTAATTGCTTTTTGTATTTCTACTGTTTTAATACTTGTAGAATTAATTAAGAAAAGATCAAAAAAAATTAACAAAATCAAGCTTATTTTTAAAAACTGATTAGATTGTACAATTTTAAAGATAATTAGTATCGCAGAGAAAAACAGGAAAATAAATGCCAGAAATCTCAAATCGGAAAGAATGTGTAAGAATATTAAAAAATGGTTTTGGTTTTGAGCATAATTGTTCCCAAGCACGAAACGATCAAAAAAAATTAAAGCAGAGGGATTATTTATATAAAAGAATAAAATTAAACTAAGCATTCCCAATCCAAGGAAACTTAATATGAGAATATTTACTAACCTTTTCTTAATTTTTAATTGCCTAGTAAAGAAATCTCCTCCTATGCCGGCAAGAATCGATAGCGAGAAAATAAAAATATAAAGGAAACGGGAAGAAAATTTAAAATACTTTGCGAAAGGAAAATAATGCTGAGAAAGAGGAAAAACAAAGCTTTCATTTCCAAATGAATAAAAAAGGGCAAACAGAGCTATGAAAGAAAAGACGAGAGTATATTTGTTTTTATAAGTAAATAAACTGAGGAATGCGAGAAAAAGAGGAACAATTCCAATATAAATAGAATTTACAAAAGGATTTCCCGGCGCCCAGAATGTATTGTCAGCGCTAGAGCCAAAGAAATGAGGAAGAATAAAAGAAATTAATGTTTTTTGGGGAAGATACATAGTGTCAGTAAAGATTCCCTGGGTTCTTGCAGAAAAGGCGGCTAATTCGCTAGTGGGTAATAATTGAATTGCGCTTAAGCCAGTGGCTAGTAAAACTGAAACAAGTAAAAATAGAAATTTTTTTAATCTCTTCCTAAGACAATAATCTTTCTTCAGAAGCATTAACCGGGTTAAAAAATAGATGCAAACGGCAACCAACATATAGAATGACACTTCCGGCGCTCCAGCTAAAAAGGAAAGGGCAATAGGGAATGCGGCAAAAACAGAATAAATAATTTTTTCATCAGTTATCATCTTTTCAGTTAAAAGAAGTATTAAAGGGAACCAAATAAAAGTATCTAAGTTTGCCGGAAAACCAAGTGGTATTAAACCGATTAAAACCGGGGAAAACATTATGACTATGGCTGAAACTAATGATCCAAAACGATTAAGCTTTATGGTTCTTGCGAATAAATAAGTAAAACTGCCAATTAAGAACGAATCGAAAATATATAAATACCCAAAGGTCAAGTAAAGGGGGAATAGAAAGATTAAATAAGTAAAAGGATAAAAAAGAGCGGGAGCAGGATTTCCAACAAAAGACATGCCGCTAAAAACATATGGATTCCATAACGGAAGAGTATGGAAATTCTTAACAGTCTCATAGATGATTATTTTATACGGAGCGACTATGGCGAAGATGTCCCCAGAAGGATAAATCATTTGGTTAAAATAAACAATGATTTTGTAAAAGAAAACAGATCCAAGCAGTAAAAGAATTAGAAAAGGATTGCTAAGAATTTTCCTCATTTAATAGCGGAATTCTTTCTCGTAAAAACAATTTTAATAGCAATGATAGATTATAACATGGGATAACAAATGTGTTACTATTTTTATAGAATGGATTTTAAAAAACCTCATTATAGGCATCTTGCAGAGAAATGGGCAAAGAGGAATGAAAATTACATTCAAAAATTAATTAACGAGCATAAAGAAGCGTTTGAATGGCTTGCCCAGAATACAAAAAAACTGGCAATTTCCTCTCTTGCCGGTTTATTTATTATTTCCTCACCGTTAATAGCCAAATTAACTCCAACAACCGTATCGGCAGAAAAATCAATTGACAGAAATGTTTTTCTGGTTTCTGATCTTTCCCATGTTCTTCCTGATGAGGTAGGTCCTTTGAGTGAGTTTAGAGAAAAAGAAGTAGAGGAAATTTTAGAAAGAACATTTAAATTAAAAATAAAAGCACAACTTAATGGAATTAGACTTAACACAACCTATGGCAAAATCGGCGCAGAACAACATTTATCACGTTATCCAGGGGATAATATAGTAACTCACCTTGATTCAGAAGAAGAGGCAAAAGAATACTGGTCGGCCGGAATGGCTCCGGGACTTGGGGGATGGGGATATTTTGCAGATTCCCAATCTGAGACAACCGAAAAGGAAAAAATGAGAGAAAAATATTACATTGCGGTTCAAGCATTTTTAGCTCCCGGATTTAATGAAGATAGACAAAGATATTTGGATTTTTTCAAATTCAGAAAAATGCTGGTTGTAAATCCGCATAATGGAAAAGCGGTTGTTGCGGTAATTGGCGATGCCGGACCTGCTGCTTGGACAGGAAAACAATTAGGCGGATCTCCCGAGGTTATGAAATATCTACAAAGATATGATGGTAGGCAGGTCCGGGGGGTGCTTTATTTTTTTATTGATGATCCAAATGACGAGGTTCCCTTAGGCCCATTGGAGTGAATTATAATAATATTATGAAGAAAAAGCGTTTTTATGCCCATCTTGTTGAGACCTCTTCAATTACAGTTGAGCTAGCTGATATGGAGCTGTCACAAGAAGAAAGACTGCATCTTCTAAACTTGGTCAATTCAAATATTCACAATTCTGTTCTTGAAACAGTTTTATCGAATCTAGCTTCAGAGGATAAGAAAATATTTTTAGCAAATCTACATTCTAATGATCATGACAAAATTTGGTCTCATCTAAAAAGTAAAATCGAAAATATTGAAGAAAAGATTAAAGAAAGTATAGAGGATTTAAAAAAAGAATTGCAAAAAGACATAGCAGAGGCCAAAAAAGCAATTTGATATAATCCCCTTGTGAAAAAGATAAAAACAATTGTCATTTGCTCAAGTGGATCGTTCTACAAACAACTTTTTCCCATCCAAACTTCGCTTAAAAAACTTGGTTACAAAGTAGTTCTGCCCGTTACAGCCCACAAGATGAAGAGAACAAATAACTTTGATATTAAAACTTACAAAACATGGTATAAAAAACCGCAAGATTACTCTAAAAAAAGAGCATATATGGACAAGCATTTTAAAAAGATAATAAAAGGGGACGCAATTCTTGTTGCCAATTTTGACAAAAAAAGGATAAAAGGATATATAGGAGGGAATACTTTAATGGAAATAACTATTGCCTATTTTCACAAAAAGCCAATTTTTATCCTTAATGATATTTCCAGTAAATCTTTAATTAAGGAAGAAATTTATGGGGTAAATCCTGTTTTTCTTAAAGGAAGCTTAAACTACTTTACCTTGTAAAAATAAACAGGTTCAATAACGCCATTTTTAAATCCAACGCCCTCATTTTCAAGTTTTTTTCTCTGCTTACTTATTCCGCCAAAAGCATATCCCTTTGCCAATTTTCCGTTGCTTTTTACAACTCTATGGCAGGGAATCTGCAAGGGATTTTTATTTACATGCAGGGCAAAGCCGACAGTCCTCGGGTTTGTATTTGCCTTTTTGGCAACTTCTTTGTAAGTTATAACTTTACCCTTGGGGATGCTAGAGACAACCTTATAAATTTTTTCAAAAGCATTCATTTAAGGATAATTAACCAAAAGAGGATAGCTAAAATAATTCTGTAAATTCCAAAGGGAATAAATGTGTGTTTTTTAATAAAGTTTAAGAAAAACTTAACTGCCAGTATTGCAACAATAAAAGATGTAAGAAACCCAACTGCCAAAATAGCAAGTTCGGAAGATGGATAGGATGAAAAACTACCTTTTGCGATATCAAGAGCCGATGCTGCAATCATTGTCGGGACAGCCAGCAAAAATGAGAATTCAACTGCGGTTTTTCTTTTTGTCCCTAAAAATAAAGCGCCAATTATTGTTGCGGCAGCCCTTGAAACCCCGGGAATTATTGAAAAAGATTGAAAAACCCCAATTAAAAAAGAGTTTCTAATAGAAATTGATTCTATATTTTCTACATGACTCCCTTTTTCTTTATGGATCAGCTCAAGTAAAATTAAAAGGATCCCCCCAATCAAAAGTGCCCAAAGAGTAATATAGGTATTGCCAAGGAAAACATCTTTTACCACTTTGAAAAGTAAAAATCCAATAACTGCGGTTGGAATAAAGGCAGAAATTATTCTTAGCCATACCTTCTTATTTTTAATAAAAGTTTTAAAATATAAAACCACAATTGCCAAAATAGCTCCAAGTTGAATAATTATTTCAAAATCTTTAACGAAATTAGACTGGACGATTTTTAAAATATCAGCGGTAAGGATTAAATGTCCTGTGGAAGATATAGGAAGAAATTCCGTGAATCCCTCTACAATTCCCAAAATAAATGAGTAAAGAAGATTCATCAATTCATTATATCAGGGCCTTGGACTAATCTAATACTGAAGGCTGTTTGCAAAAGGGGATATTGTTATCTACAATTAGGCTAATATGGTTTCAGATATAAAGCCCGTTAACAAAAGAAGAACGTCTGACAAAAGAAAAGTAGCCCTAATTTCGATTGCCTCTTTAGCAGTGATTATTTTTTTAATTCTCGGTTCCACAAGTGCTAATAACAATAAAACAAATCAATCCCCAAAAAAGGGAGTTAAATCATCAACAGCTAAATCGATAATTCCTGTAAATGAAATAAAAAGTGCTGTGGAAGATAAAATTGGAGTGATTCAGGAAGAAGCAAAAGACATTGACCTTGCAGAAGTTGCATCCTCTTCACCTCAGATTCAAAAAATAATAAAAGATCTAAAATCTTTAGAAAATTATCCCGCGGATCAGGCAAAAAGCCTTTGCGAAAAAATCTGCAGCGGTCTTTAAGAAAAAAACAAGAACTTCAGGTATAATAATCAGATATGGATGAGATTAAAAAAAGGGCAGTTAAGTTATTTGAAAAAATTGACTTAGAAGCTAAGAAAGACCAGGCAAAATTAATCGAGAAAGAAGCAGTGAGTCCTAATTTTTGGAAGGATAACCAGAAAGCTACCGAAAAAATGAAGGAACTTTCCGCTCTCCAAAAAGAGTTAGGGGATGCCGAAAAATTAAAGTTATTAATTAATGAGGAAAAATATAAAGAAGCAGAAAAGCTTTTAGATGAACTGGAAATTCTGCTTTACCTTTCAAAGCCTTTCGATAAAGGAGATGCAATTTTAAGTCTTCATTCGGGACAAGGGGGAGTTGAGGCAATGGATTGGACACAAATGCTTTTTAGAATGTATACAAGATACCTTGAACAAAAAGGATGGAGCTATGAAACAATTGACCAGACATTAGGAGAAGAGGCAGGTTTTAAAAGCATAACTATTACTGTTTCCGGTCCTTACGCATACGGTATGTTAAAATGTGAGGCCGGAACCCACCGTTTGGTTAGACAATCTCCTTTTAATGCCGATAAACTTAGACAAACCTCATTTGCGTTAGTTGAGGTGCTTCCAGACATAAGAGAGGAAGGTAAGGTCGAAATAAAAGAAGATGATTTGGAATGGGATTTTTATAGAGCAAGTTCTCATGGTGGACAGAATGTCCAAAAGGTCTCTTCTGCGGTTAGACTAAAACATAAACCAACCGGAATTATCGTTACTGCTCAATCCGAAAGATATCAAGGGAAAAACAGAGAGTTTGCCTTAAAACTTCTTCGTGGAAAACTATGGCAAAGACAAGAAGAAGAACACAGAAAACATGAACTAGAGTTAAAAGGAACTTATAAAACTCCAGGTTGGGGAAACCAGATAAGGTCATATGTTTTGCATCCTTATCACATGGTAAAAGATTTAAGGACAAACTTTGAAACATCTAATACGGATTCTGTATTGGATGGAAATTTGCAAATATTTATTGATGAAGAACTTCGAAAACTTTAGTAAAGTTGTTTTTAGCTTGTAAAAAACGATAAAATATGCTTTACTTAGAGAAGTGATGCCAATGAAAAAATTGGAAGAAACCAAGACAAATGATGCCGTGACTGAAATAAACACGGCTCCTGAAAAAGTTGTGCACGATTTCGATTCAAAAAAATCTACATTTTCTAGCAAATTTATAGTTGTTTTAATAGTAGTTCTTTTACTGGGTGTTGGTAGCGGATACTTATTGGCAAATAGAGGAGTATCCTCTTCGGGGGTAAAACTTCCAACCGGAGCATCTATCTCAAAAGGAACAACTGAAGGCTCAAACGATACTACCACTTTTAAAGATGCTGTAGAGGGAACTTTAAAAGAAGGAGGAATCGACGGAGAGGGAGCTTTTCACTTAGTAAGACCGGGAGGAGAAAGTCAGAATGTCTACTTAACTTCTTCAATTGTAGACCTATCCAAATACATTGATAAAAAGATCAAAGTTTGGGGGCAAACCCAAAAAGCACAACGCGCAGGCTGGTTAATGGACGTCGGTAAGGTTCAGGTCATATAACATTCAAAAACATCCTTTTTTCTCATGATAAAGCTAGATAAAGTATCGAAAAAGTTTGGAACAGGGGCTTTTGGCATCTCTTCAATTTCTTTAGGCGTTGATAGGGGGGAATTTATTTTTTTGGTAGGTCCTACCGGTGCTGGCAAAACAACAGTTTTTCGCTTAATAACAAGAGAGATTCTTCCAACAGAAGGAACAATAATTGTAAATGGTTGGGACATTTTAAAATTACCAAAAAATAAAATCCCAACGCTTAGAAAAAAGGTTGGAGTAGTTTTTCAAGACCTTAAACTTTTACTTGATAGAACCGTGTTGGAAAACGTAATGCTTCCCTTAGAAGTTTCTGGTTTTAAAACAGAAGAGGCAATAAAAAAAGTTGAAGATGTATTAAATCAGGTAGGTTTAATTTCTCATAAAAACAAATTTCCGGTTCAACTTTCCGGAGGAGAAGTCCAAAGGACAGCGATTGCAAGGGCTTTAATCCTTTCTCCTGAGATAATTCTCGCTGATGAGGCAACCGGAAACTTAGATATGGCCACCTCATGGGAAATAATAAACCTTCTTTTGGATATTAATAAAAAGGGGACAACGGTTATAATGGCAACTCATAATCCAGATTTTGTAAAGAATTTACAAAAAAGAGTAGTTAAGATGGATAAGGGGCAAATTATTGCTGACACTAAGCATCTTATAAAACATAAAAACCCTCCTTCGCCAAAGGCTACAGAAGGGCACAGGGAAGAAGTAAAAAAAGATGATATAGAAGAGGCAATAAAAGCAAACACTCACAGCTCTCCTTCGCCAAAAACTATGGAAGGGCAAGAAAAAAAAGAAAAATAAATGAAACACGCAAAAACAACTTGGAAAAACATAAGAAGATCTCCGTATCAAGCTATTGCCGCAATTTTAATAACAACGTTAACTTTTTTGGCAGTTTCTTACTTTACTTTTATTTTAGTCGGTTCTTCAAAAGTTGTCAGTTATTTTGAGTCAAAGCCTCAAGTTACAGCTTTTTTTAAAGATGAAGCCAAATCAGAGGACATAGATACACTTAAAAATCAATTTGATAAATCCGCTAATGTTGCTTCGACTAAATTTGTTTCTAAAGAAGAAGCCTTGAAGATTTATAAAGAACAGAATAAAAATGATCCGTTGCTCTTAGATTTAGTATCTGCGGAAATTCTGCCGGCATCTTTGGAAGTTTCAGCAAAGGAAGTAGAAGATTTGCAATCAATCGCCGATACCCTAAAGTCTTCCACAATTGTTTCGGAGGTGGTCTTTCAAAAAGATGTTGTTTCAACCTTAATATCTTGGACAGGGGCTATAAGAAAAATAGGAATAGGCTTAATTGCGATAATGGGTCTTGTATCAGTGTTTATTATTGTAACAATAACAGGTATAAAAATTTCCCAAAAAAAAGAGGATATTGAAATTATGCGCTTAATTGGCGCAACCAACTGGCATATTAGGTGGCCATTTATTCTTGAGGGGATTTTTTACGGGATAGTCGGAGCGTTTATTGGCTGGGGATTGGCATCGGCAAGCCTTTTATATGCATCTCCATATCTTGCCTCGTTTTTACAAGGAATACCAATTTTTCCCATCCCCTTAGGCTTTTATATCATTCTTTTAACAGGGGAGCTTTTGCTTTCTATAATCCTTGGGGCTTTTTCAAGTTTTATTGCAGTATTTAGATACCTTAAATAGAATGCAAGATGTTAAAAGTAACCTGGAAAAAAATAATTCTCTCAATAGGATTTTTTCTTCTTGTTAGTTTATTCTTTCAATTTAATCACCCTTTTACTCATGCAGAAGACCCGACTCCCACTCCCTCCAAGTCACAACAAACTATTGATTTAGAAAATAAAATAAAAGGATTAGAGGATAAAATCAACGAATTAAGAGGGCAGGAAAAAACACTTTCATCACAGATAGCTGTAATGAACAGTCAGATTGAACTTACGCAGGCAAGAATTGATTCAACAAAAGAACAAATTCTTGAATTAACCGCAAACATTGACACGACAAATAAAAAAATAAGCAATCTGCAAAAATCACTAACAGATTTAACGGCAGTGCTAATTAAAAGAGTAATTGCAACCTACGAGATAGGCTCGGCGCCTTCATTTCAGGTTCTTTTATCTTCAACAAGCGTTACAAACTTATTTACAAGGTTAAATTACTTAAAAATTGCCCAAGCTCACGATAAACAGCTAATTTACAGTACTCAACAGGCAAAAATGGACTACTCTAACCAAAAAGATATTTTCGAAGACAAAAAAGAAGAGGTAGAGAGTTTAAAAGAACAATTGGAAGATTATAACGCGGAATTAGATAGGCAAAAAGCAGATAAGCAACGTTTACTTGATGAAACAGAAGGAAGCGAAGCAAATTATCAACAGCTTCTTGCACAAGCCAGGGCGGAATATGAACAGATTCAGGGAATTGTTTCGGGGAAAGGAACAGAAGAAGAGGTTGGTTCTGTAAGTCAAGGAAATCGGATCGCAACGGTTATTTATGGGCCTTCCTGTAATTCAACAGGGACTCATCTTCACTTTACGGTTAGCAGAAACGGTAATGCTGAAAACCCTTTTAATTATCTAAAACCTGTTGATAGCACAAACAATTCCAATGGCGATTCATTTAACCCAACTGGTAGCTGGGATTGGCCAATTGATCCTCCAATTGAGCTTAATCAAGGTTACGGAGATACTTGGTATGTCCGAACATATGGATTTTATCCATTCCACAATGGGATAGATATTTCAGGCTCATCTACAGTTAAGGCAGTTAAATCTGGAACTTTATTTCAAGGAAGTTATACTGGAAATGGCGGATGCAGGCTTAACTATGTTAGAGTTCATCATCAAGACGACGGACTTGACAGCTTTTATTTGCACGTAGTCTACTAATATTTTCTAAGTTGCTTTTTTAAAATCTCCGAGCAATACTTTTATTAATACATTAAATGAGAAAATTATCCTGGATATCCATCTTTTTTATTCTTTTCATTTTCCCCAAAATTGCACTTGCCACTTCTCAATCAGTAACTATAAGCAACATATCTTCCTCAATCGATCAACTGCAAGAATTTAGTGCCGACGTGGTTTTATATTGCTCTTCTTGCGCTGATTCATATCTTCGGGGAGTTTTT
The DNA here is from genome assembly GCA_001781995.1 of Candidatus Levybacteria bacterium RBG_16_35_11. Lineage (GTDB taxonomy): Bacteria > Patescibacteriota > Microgenomatia > Levybacterales > UBA12049 > MFNH01. The sequence continues at coordinate 13,591 of MFNH01000035.1, forward strand.
TATCAAAGTGGCACAAGTTATTTTGGATACACACAAGACAATACTGGATCATGGAGTAATGCTGCCGGAGGAAACTGTAATGCCTATTTTAAAATCTCCCAAGACGACCTCAAGGATGGGAGCTTTAGCGGGAAACTGAGATTTAAACCTGACATAGAGAGCTCTTACTATAAAGGACCGGGGGAGTATTCTTTTAAAGTAGGACGATATTCACCAAGCTGTAGTTCTCCAGTTTGGTCTTCGGAAACTACGATTGCCATTTCGGGGCCAACTCCCACCCCAACTTCATCGCAAACCTTAGCTCAATCACCAACAAATACACCGACCCCAACATCTAAACCTACCCCTACGACAAAACCAATTTTAACCCGAGCTTTATCTATTACAAAAATACCAACATCAAAGGTTACGGAAATGGTTTTAGCGCAGTCGACTAAATCGGCGATCAATAAAAGAAGCCAAAAAAATGAGCCAAAGCAAAAAGTTCTTGGAACTAGCGTAAATTTTTCAAAAATTTTCATATCTTTCGGCTTAATTATATTAATAAGCTGTGGTATACTAATTTTTCTAAAATTAAGAAGAATAGAAAATTAAATGAAAAATGTAGTTTATACAAACAGTTCAGCAGAAACTATAAAACTGGGGGAAGAATTCTCCAAAAAAATAAAAAATGGAGGAATAATCCTTTTGTATGGTGAATTAGGAGCAGGAAAAACAACTTTCGTGCAAGGATTAGCAAGGGGACTGGGGATAAAAAGAAGAATTATTTCACCAACCTTTATAATCATTAGAACTTATAAAGATGAAAAGTTCTATCACATCGATTTATATAGGGTAGAAAAAGAAACAGATATGGAGACTTTGGGAATAAAAGAAATCTTAAAAGACAGTAAAAATGTTATTGCAATCGAATGGCCGGAGAAGATTGAAAAACTAATCCCAAAAAATAGAGCTATCATTAATTTTCAATATTTAGACGAAAACAAAAGGAGAATCACATATGGATAATCAAATAGAAAAAGCAGTGCGAATTCTTAATACTGGTGGAATAATAATCTTTCCAACTGACACTGTTTTTGGAATTGGCTGCAGAATGGATAATGCAAACGCTATAAAACGATTGTTTGAAATAAGAAAAAGACCAAAAACAAAACCTGTTCCAGTTCTTGTGTCCTCAGTTGATATGGCAAGAAAATATCTTACCCCTATTCCCAAAGATGTTAAAGAAAAACTAATAGATAAATTTTGGCCCGGACCATTAACAATAATTCTTCCTTGTAAAACAAATCTTATTCCTTCTTTAGTCAGGGGCGGTGGGAAAACATTGGGGGTAAGAATGCCGGGTAATAAAACAATTTTAGAAATAATTGAAAAATTAGACATCCCCCTTCTTGGTCCGTCTGCCAATTTTAGTAATAGAAAAACTCCTTATGATATTTCAGAATTGGATCCTGAATTAGTTAAAAAGGTTGATTTTATTTTGGAAGGAAAAACAAAAAGTAAAAAAGCATCAACTGTTATTGACTGTTCTAAAAAACCCTGGAAAATACTGCGGGAAGGAGTAATAAGAATTCATAACTTGGAAGAGACTGAACTTACTATTGATACTGCAAGCAGTGAATATATTTTAGTGGGATTAAAAATTGGTGGTAGGAAATATTTCAAAAAGCAGAAAATGAATTTTCAAAAGGCGCAAGCTATCTTACCAATAATAAAAAAAATACTAAAAGAGCACAAGCTATCTTTACAAGATTTAACTTCAATAAAGGTAAACCAGGGACCGGGTTCTTTTACGGGAATAAGAGTCGGCCTTTCTGTTGCCAATACATTGAGTCATTTTTTAAAAATTCCAATAAATAATAAATCCTCGGGTAAAATAATCGAGCCTATTTACAAATAAGCTCAAGAAGTTAATAATGTTTTTGTAGAGCAATTTCTGTCCCTATGAAGAAAAAATTGTCTGGTTTTTTTTATCCTCACGATTCAAATAACTATCGGGCGAGATTGCTTCACCTTGACAGTCTACTGGTTATAATTCTTGCTTTAATTATTTCATCCTTTCTCCTTACTGGAATTAAAACCGCATTTCCTTCGGTTTTAGGGATATCTACAGGAATGTCTATAGATCAACTGTTAGCATTAACTAACCAAAAACGAATCGAAAACGGTCTTACACCTCTGGCTTTAAATAGTCAACTTTCCGTTGCAGCCGAAAATAAAGCAAGTGATATGTTTAGTAAAAATTATTGGGCTCATAATTCTCCGGATGGTAAAACACCCTGGGATTTCATAAGCAGTGCAGGTTACAGCTATGCCTATGCAGGAGAAAATTTAGCAAGGGGGTTTAATAATTCAGATCAGGTAATTAATGCTTGGATGGCTAGTCCTGAACACAGACAAAACATGCTCTCTTCAAACTATAAAAATATCGGATTTGCAATAAGACCCGGTAATTTAACGGGGGAAGATACTGTTTTGGTTGTTGAAATGTTTGGGACAGGCATTGCAATTGCCCAAAACGCTCCTGAGATAGCAAGTAATAACACGATTGAGGAAAATTATGCCCAACAAATCCAGGAGGAGGTTCAAAAAACCGAAGAAGTCCCAAAGCCTCAAGAAATTCAGAATCCTACCCTTGCTCAAAATTCAAACCAAGAACAAAATATTGCCGGATTACAAACTAAACCTCTCTTAAACAGCAAAGCTCTTTCAAAGAATATAGTCCTAATAGTAATTTACATTTTAATATTTACCTTACTTGTTGACGTTATCATTATAGAAAAAAGAAAAGTAATTAGGTTTGTAGGTCACAATCTTGATCATGTCCTTTTCTTAATATTTATATTGTCTTTAGTCTTTTTATTCACGAAGGGGTTCATCTTATGAGGAAAAAAATACATAATCATTTTGCATATTACATTGTTCTTTCGGCTATTCTATTTTTGGGTTTTTTTGCAATTCAAAAAACAAGCAATCTTGAAGATAGAATGTTGTTCATCTCAATAATAACATTTTGTTATGTTCTTTTTGGGATTATCCATCATTTGCTAAATCATAAATTTAACGCTAAAATTATGTTAGAATACGTTCTAATTGGCTGCCTTGGAATCTCATTGATATTTTTTATCCTGAAAGGAGGATTAGGAATTTAGCCGCATGAAAGGAGTAGTTTTAGCAGGGGGTCTTGGAACAAGGTTATACCCCTTAACACACGTAACAAATAAACATTTGCTTCCCGTTTATGATAAGCCGATGATTTTTTATCCGATTGAAACATTGGTCAGAGCAGGAATTAAAGATGTTTTACTCGTAACAAGCGGTCCTCATGTTGGGCACTTTTTGGGAGTTTTAAAAAACGGAAAAGAATTGGGCTTGGATCATCTGGAATATGCATATCAGGAAAAGCCTGATGGTGGAATTGCCGATGCTCTCGGATTGGCCGAGGATTTTGCAGACGGTGATAATATAACTGTAATTTTAGGTGATAATACTACCGACTCAAACATCTCAAAAGCAGTCTCAGACTTTAAAAAGGGGGCAGTTGTTTTTCTTAAAAAAGTTAACGATCCTTTCCGGTTTGGAGTTGCGGAATTCGATAAAAATGATCCGAAAAAAGTAGTTGGGATAGAGGAAAAACCAAAAGAACCAAAATCGGACTATGCAGTAACAGGTCTTTATATTTATGATAAAAATGTTTTTTCCTACATTAAAAAATGTAACCCTAATTTTGCCGGCAGAAATCAACTTGAGATAACCGAAGTCAATAATTATTATCTAAAAGACGGAGAATTACGTTGGGAAGAGTTGAAGGGGTTCTGGAGCGATGCCGGTACTTTTGGTAGCCTTTTTGAAGCTAGCCAGTTCTGGGCAAGTAAACAAAAAACAACGGGAGAGCTTTAGATGAGTCAATGGAAGATAAGAGAAAAAACGGTCCACAAAACAGACCTTTTCCAAATTATTGAACAAACAATAACTGGAAAAAACAAGACTAAGAAATATGAAATTGTGGAAAGAAGGCCTACAACAATAGTTTTTCCTCTTACCGAATCTTTTGAAATTTATCTCTTGTCGCAATACAGAAGCTTGTTTAATAAGACAATTATAGAGGCGGTATCCGGTCATGTAGATAATTCCGAGAGTCCTTTTAAATCGGCAAAAAGAGAGCTAAAAGAAGAGGCGGGATTAATCGCCAATACATGGGAAGAATTATTAAGAGTAGACGCTTCGGCAAGTGTAATAAGGTCAGTTATGCACCTTTTTTTAGCAAGAGATCTTGAAGAGACAGATTCAAGTCCCGAAGAGGGAGAAGAAATTAAGATAATAAAGATGCCATTGTCAGATGCAATAGAAAAAATAGAAAAAAGAGAAATAACAAGTGGCCCCACTGTTTTGGGCTTATTGTATATTGATAAATTAATAAAGGAAAAAAAATTATAATATGAAGCTTTTAGTAACAGGCGGAGCAGGATTTATTGGTTCAAATTTTATTCTTTATTGGTTAAAGAATTATCCAAATGATGAAATTATAAATTTTGATAAATTAACTTACGCTGGTAATTTAGAGAATTTAAAGGAGGTTGAAAAAAATCCTCATTATTCTTTTGTAAAAGGTGATATTTGCGATGCTACATTCTTAGAAAAAGTAATGCCGGGAATTGATGTTGTCGTTCATTTTGCTGCCGAGTCACATGTTGACAGATCAATTATTAAACCTGCTGACTTTATTTCCACAAATGTCTTAGGCACCCAAGTTTTATTAGAAATGAGTTTAAAAAATAAAGTTAAAAAATTTCACCATATTTCCTGTTATGACGAAAAAACTCGAGCTATGACAAAAGAAGGATTGAAATATTATTGGGAACTAAATGATAGAGATGAGGTTCTTTCTTTGAATTTAGAAACTAAAGAAATCGAATGGAAGAATATCAATAAAATAATAGTACAAAATTACACGGGCGAGATGGTCAAAATAAAATCGGACAGAATTGACTTTCTTGTTACACCAAATCACAGAATGCTTCTTGTAACTAAGAGGAATAAGCTACTTTTTAAAGAAGCAAGGGGGTTAGGAGCAAGAAACATTCTCCCAAGAGGTCTCTGGACTTCAGGAGAAGCGATTAATAGTGATTTTATGTATCTTCTGGGTTTTTTTATTGGTGATGGATTTTTGGCATATCAAGAAAAAAGAACTAAGAGCATTTCCGGGTTAACAAAGCAAGAATATCTTCTCGTTGCAAAAGACAATTCAACTGGACGGTTTGTAAGCGTCGGGAAACTAGGAACGACTTCAGAGGTAGTATCTAAATCGTATAGAATATTTTTAGATGTTCCCGTATCAGATAAGTCAAGGAGAAGACTTGAAGAGACCCTAACCAGACTTAAAATTAATTGGCATGCACATAAAGGGGCGGCAGGTGAACATATATATTTCACTTCAAAATTACTACACAAAGTCTTAAAAGATTGTGGAAAAGGGGCAATTAACAAAAGAATACCAAGATGGGCATTAGAAGGCGACAAAGAGGGTTTGACAGCGTTATTCAATGGGTTAATAGACTCTGACGGTAGCAGGGGTCGTAATTTCCTAAGATTTACCACTTCAAGCAAAAAACTTTCTGAAGATTTCTCTGAATTATGTATTAAATTAAGCTTAGCCCCTCACATCTTTACCGTAAGGTCTAAAGGAAGCTACTATAGAGGCAGATTTATAAGGGGTGGAGTAAGTTATCTTGTTACAGTTGCTAACACAAACCGTTCTATTATTACAAGATATGGATATAAACATGTAAGTAAAACTTCTTACATTGGGAAAATTTGGTGCGTTAAAATTCCAGATAACAAGAACTTACTCGTAGAAAGAAATGGGGTTTTTGCTTTTTGCGGCAATACAGATGAAGTGTTCGGACACCTTAAATTAGAAGAAAAGAGTAAGTTTAATGAACGAACAAATTATAATCCCAGAAGTCCTTATTCAGCCAGTAAAGCCGGCTCAGATCACTTAGTAAGAGCATACCATTATACATTCGGATTACCAATTACAATTTCAAACTGTTCGAATAATTTCGGTCCTTATCAGTTTCCGGAAAAGTTAATTCCTTTGGCAATAACTAATCTTTTAGAAGGAAAAAAAGTGCCTGTTTATGGTGATGGTCTTTATGTCAGAGATTGGCTTTATGTCGAAGATCATTGCAGGGCAATTGATTTAATAATCAATAAAGGAAAAGATGGAGAAACCTATTGCGTTGGCGGAATGACACAAGACGTTAATAATCTTGAGGTAGTTAGAAAAATATTAAAGGTTTTGGGCAAAGATGAAGATATGATTGAATTTGTAAAAGATAGACCAGGCCATGACCGAAAATATGCAATTGATTGGAGCAAGATAAAAAAAGAACTTAGCTGGGAACCAAAATACAGTTTTGAAAAGTGGCTTGAAAAAACGGTCAAGTGGTATGAGGAAAATCAAGGTTGGTGGAAAAAAGTTAAAAGCGGAGAATATAAAGATTATTACAAAAAGCAATATGGGGACTTATGAGAATAATTGGAACAGGATTAACCGGGCTTTTGGGGTCAAGAATCGTAGAGCTGTTAACTGATTATCAATTCCAAAATTTAAGTAGAGTTACAGGAGTTGATATTACAAGCAAAGATCAAGTTTCTTCTGCGATTGCTAATTCTTCTTCAAGCTTAGTTCTTCATTTAGCTGCCTTTACAGATGTTGATGGGGCGGAAAAAGAGAAAGATTTAAAAGAACAAAGTTTGGTTTGGAAAATAAATGTTGAGGGCACAAAAAATGTTTTGGAGGCTTGTGAGAAATCTAATAAGAAAATAATTTATTTTTCAACTGATATGGTTTTTCCAGGTACAAAAGAAGTTCCAGAAAAATATACTGAGGAAGATAAAACAGGTGCAATTGGTTTTTATGCCAAAACCAAAGAAGAAGCGGAAAAATTGATTGAAAAAGCAACTTGTCCCTGGTTAATTATTCGTCCGGCTTACCCATATCGTTCAAATTTTGAAAAAAAAGATTTTGTCAGAAACTTTAAGCAATTACTTGAGGCAGGTAAACAAATAGAAGCGGTATCTGATCACTTTTTTACCCCGACTTTTATTGATGATCTTGCAAAAGTTTTAGACCTTGCAATTTCCGAAAATTTAACGGGTAAGCTACATGTAACAGGCGGAGAGATTGTAAATCCGCTTGAAGCTGCTTTAAAGATTGCCGATTTTTTCAAACTCAACAAAGATTTAATTGGAAAAACAACGCGCGATAAGTTTTTTAAAGACAGGGCGCCAAGAGCTTACAATTTATCTTTGAATAATGATAAAATAGGAAAACTGGGGGTTAGAATGCATTCTTTTCAAGAAGGTTTAATAGAACTTAAAAAACAACTAGCAATATGACAATAACATTCATAGGGCATGGCTACGTAGGTCTTGTTACGGCCTCTATTTTTGCTGACTTGGGTAATAAAGTTTGGGTCATTGGTCACACAAAGCAAAAAATAGAAGAATTAAAAAAAGGAACAATCCCCTTTTATGAGCCAGGTCTTGCCGAACTTGTTAAAAAAAATATTAAAGAAGAAAGGCTTCTTTTTACCTTAGATTATGAGGAAGCAATTCCCGATTCAGAAGTTGTCTTTATTGCGGTTGGAACACCTCCATATAAAACAGGGGATGCTCAGCTCTCCACAGTTTTTGAAGTATCGAGAAAAATTGCAAAGAATTTAAAAGGTTATACGGTGGTTGCAATAAAAAGCACGGTTCCACCCGGCACATGCAAAAAAATCGGTAGTTACATTAAATCTTTAAAAGAAGGAAAATCTGAGTTTGACATTGCGTCTTGCCCAGAATTTTTAAGGGAAGGAACGGCAATCCCCGATACACTTAATCCCGATAGAATCGTAATTGGATCAGAAAATAAAAAAGCGGAGAAACTACTTATGGAGCTTCATAGGCCAATTGATGGAAATTTTGTATTAACAAATCTAGAGACATCAGAGCTTATTAAATATGCTGCAAATTCCTTTTTAGCTACTAAAATTTCATTTGCCAATGCTATTGCTAAACTTTCGGAAATATTGGGAGCAGATGGGCTTAAAGTCTTGGAAGGAATAGGCTTGGATAGAAGAATAGGCAGTGAGTTTCTTTTTCCAGGGCCTGGATATGGCGGCAGCTGCTTCCCTAAGGACGTTAAAGCATTAGTTGCAATTGCCAAAGACTATGATTATTCATTTTCACTCCTCGAAAGTGTAGAGAGGGTAAATGAACAAGCAAAAAGAGATATTGTTAGAAAAGTAAGGAAGTTGGTAGGAGATTTAAGGGGAGTAACAATTGGAGTTTTGGGGCTTTCTTTTAAACCAAATACCGATGATATGAGAGATGCTCCGTCAATAGATATTATTGAGCTTTTAAAAAGAGACGGTGCAAATATAAAAGCTTTTGATCCTCAGGCAATTGAAAATGCGAAAGGAATAATTAAAGACATCAAGTTTACGGAAAATATTTACGATGCTGCAAAAGATGCGCAAGCACTAGTTATCCTTACCGAATGGAATGATTTTAAAGAAGTTGATTTAGGAAAGATAAAAAACCTTATGAAAAATCCTGTAATTATCGACGGAAGAAATATTTACGACCCTCAAAAAATGAAAGAATTAGGTTTTACCTACGTGGGAGTTGGGAGATGAAAAAAACCTTAATTACAGGAGCCTCAGGTTTTGTTGGTAAGCATTTAATAGAACTTCTTTTAAAGGAAAATAAACAAGTTTGTTTCTCACAAAATAATCAAATTTTCGGAACATATTTGGACCCTAAAAGCATAGATAGCCTAAGCATATTTAAAGACAAATTAAACTTAGCAAAAATAGACTTAAAAGACGAAAAAGGGGTGTTTTCTCTAATAGAAGAAATAAAACCCGATTTTATTTTTCATCTGGCGGCATTTACCTCTCCTGCAGAAAGTTTTAACGATCCCAAAGAAACGATAGTTAATAACATCTTAACGGAGTTAAACATACTTGAAGCGCTTAGAAAATTATCCCTAAGCAATACGAGAATTTTAATTACATCATCCGCAGATATTTATGGAAAAGTTAAAAAAGAGAATTTGCCAATAAATGAAGATTGTCCATTAAATCCTACAGATCCCTATGCAGTATCTAAAATTGCCCAGGATTTTCTGGCTCTTCAATACTTTAATGCTTATGGCTTAAAAACAATTAGAACAAGGGCTTTTAATCATGTTGGACCCGGACAATCTCCTAATTTTGTGGTTTCCGCATTCGCAAAAAAAATTGCCCAGTTAGAAAAGGGGCTACATAATGAGATAACTGTAGGAAATTTGGAAGCCAAGCGGGATTTTACAGATGTTCGAGATATGGTTCAGGCATACGCACAAATAATAGAAAAAGGAGAGCCAGGAGAAGTGTACAACATAGGGTCCGGAATCTCTATTAAAATTTCTGAACTTTTAGAAAATTTAACTAAATTAGTAAATAAAAAAATCACAATTTCGATTGATAAAAAATTGTTTCGTCCGGTTGACAATCCCGAACTTGTATGCGATGCTACTAAAATAGGAAAGACTATCAATTGGAGGCCAGAAATTCCACTTAATAAGACGCTTGAGGATACGTTGAACTATTGGCGAAATCAAATATGAAAAAAGCTTTAATAACAGGAATTACGGGTCAGGATGGTTCATATTTAGCAGAGCTACTTTTATCAAAAGGATATAAAGTATACGGCCTTACAAGAAGAACCAGCACAGTTAATAACGAGAGAATACAACATATTGAGGATAAAATTACTCTACTTCAGGGAGATTTATTAGATCAGAGTTCATTAAGTTCTGCGATTTTGGAATCTGAACCAGATGAGGTTTATAATTTAGCTGCTCAATCATTTGTTAAAACTTCCTGGAATCAGCCTGTTCTAACGGGTGAATTCACTGCCTTAGGGGTAACAAGATTACTTGAGGGAATAAGAACAATTAATCCAAAAATTAAGTTTTATCAAGCATCTTCTTCGGAAATGTTTGGAAAAGTAACTGAGAGTCCTCAAAAAGAAACAACAAGGTTCCATCCAAGAAGCCCCTATGGGGTAGCAAAGGTATATGGGCATTACATAACCGTAAACTATAGAGAAAGTTACGGAATTTTTGCTTGCTCTGGAATTTTATTTAACCATGAATCACCAAGGCGCGGGCTTGAATTTGTAACCCGAAAAGTTACCCATTCAGCAGCCAGAATTAAACTGGGAAAACAAAAAACTATGGAGTTAGGTAGCCTAGAGCCAAAAAGAGACTGGGGATTTGCAGGAGATTACGTTGAAGCAATCTGGTTAATGCTTCAACAAGAAAAGGCGGATGATTATGTAATTGCATCGGGAGAAAATCATTCAGTAAGGGAACTTGTTGAGCTGGCATTTAGCTTTGCCGGTATAAAAGATTGGAGAAAACATGTTATTTTTGACAAAGAAGAGCACATGAGACCAGCAGAAGTAGATTATCTTATTGGAGATGCCTCTAAAGCAAAGGAAAAATTGGGATGGAAACCAAAAACAAGCTTTAAACAATTGGTGGAAATGATGGTTAAAGCCGATTTAGAGCTCGAGCGTTCTAAATAATTATCTCCGCTAATAATCCATCTTGAAAAAAGCTCCATAAAACCAATAAAATAGTTAAAGAGAATGAAAGTAGTAATCGTAATTCCCACCTACAACGAAAAAGAGAATATCCAAACGTTAATACCAATCTTAGAAGAAGAAATATTCCCGCAAATTAAAAACCACGATATGAATATCTTGGTTGCTGACGATAGTTCCCCCGACGGAACCAGACAGGAAGTTGAGAAACTAATGAAGAAATGGAGCAATATTAATATCAGTTCCGGCGAAAAACATGGACTCGGCGCAGCTTACGTTAGAGGAATGACTTATGCAGTTGAAAAAATGGGGGCAGAAGTGATGTTTGAAATGGATGCAGATCTTTTCCATGATCCGAAAAAGATCCCGGATTTTCTTAAAAAAATTGAGGAGGGATTCGATTTTGTAATTGGCACCAGATACAGCGACGGAGGTTCAATTCCGTCTAATTGGGGAATTCATAGAAAATTCCTTTCCATTTTTGGGAATTTGATAATCCGCGTCATCCTAACAAGGTTTTATATTCATGATTGGACCGGAGGATATAGAGCAATTAAAAAAGAAGTTTTCTTAAAAGAGAAAAATAAACTCTCCGAATTTACAGGTTATCTTTTTCAGGTAGGATTTTTATTAAACGCAGTTCATGATGGATTTAAAGTTGCAGAGGTTCCCTTTCACGCAACCGACAGAGTACTGGGGAAATCAAAAATTCCAACAGGGAATACAATTGTTCAGACATTAGCCTTTGTTATTAAAGAAAGGATTAAAGAACTAATTTTTGGATCATTTGGAAAATTTTTGGTTGTGGGAGGAACAGGTTTTGTCATTCAGGCAGTTGTTCTTAAGATTTTGGTTGAAGGCTTCAATATTCATCCTGCAATTTCAAGTTTGGCAGGAGCGGTTTTGGCAATTTTTTCCAATTTTAATCTCAACAATATCTGGACATTTAAAACCGAAAAAGTAAAGGGAATTGGGATGTATTTTTGGAAATTGCTTCATTTTTACGGGACCTCTGCGGTTGGAGTAGTTGTTATTCAATCAGGAATAATATTCTTAGGAGATCAAATTATTGGCAGAAAATATTATTTTATTTATTTCTTGGTTGGAACATTTATTTTAATGCTTTATAATTTCACAATGTATAGATTTGTTATCTGGAGGAAAAAGCCCCATTAATGAGAATTAAGAATTTAGAATTTAGAATTCAGAATCTATTCCTGCCGCTAATACTCATTGTTTCCGCTTTTTTAAGACTCTATAGGATTGGGGATTACATGACTTTTTTGGGAGATGAAGGACGTGATGCCTTAATTGTCTACAATATTTTACATGGGAAACTCACTCTTCTTGGTCCAACTGCCTCGGTAGGTGGTTTTTTCTTAGGTCCGATTTACTATTACTTCATGGCGGTTTTCACCTTTTTATTCAACTACAGCCCAGTCGGTCCGTCTGTTATGGTTGCTTTATTTGGAATTGCCACTGTTTGGCTAATTTATAAGGTATGTAAAGAATTTTTTGATTACAAAGTCGGACTTATTGCAGCTTTACTTTATGCTATTTCTCCGATTGTAATTTCTTATTCTCGGTCTTCCTGGAATCCTAATCCTCTACCGTTTTTTTCTCTTTTATCACTTTATACATTATATAAGGCAGTTAAGAAAAACAATTGGCTCTTTTTTATCATAAGCGGTTTATTGCTTGGAATTGCTATTCAACTCCACTACTTAACATTATTTTTAATAGTTATTGTTTTAGCCTACGTATTATTTGCGAATTTTGTAGTTTTTAAAAAAACCTTCTTCAAAAATCTCTCAAATACTGTCAGAAGTTATTTATTGGTTGTTGTTGGTTTTCTAATTGGTTGGTTGCCTTTTCTTGCCTTTGAATTAAGGCATGGTTTTCCCAACATTATTAGTATTTTTAATTTTATTTTCTCATCTGGAAAAACAGGTGCAGGAGCCTCCTTTTTTTCAAATATCTACGATGTTTTCACAAGAGTTTTTAGTAGGTTTCTCTTTAGTTTTCCTCCAATTGAGCAATTAACTAATTACAATAAAAATCTTCTAATCTTTTGGCAATATATTATTTTAATTTTTGCAGTTTTAAGCACAATAGTTTTATTAACTAAATTGTGGAGAAGGAAAAGCAATAAAGAAGAATTATTAAAATACGGTTTGCTTGCGACATGGTTTTTAATTGGAATAATCCTTTTTGGTTTTTATAAAAAGTCAATTTACGAATACTATTTTGGCTTTATGTTCCCAGCGCCATTTATTCTAATTGCTTTATTAATAGTTAGCTTAGCTAAGGTAAAATTCGGAAAGCTAATAGGAGCATTAATCCTTATAGGAATCTTTATAATAAATATTCAAGGAGTCCCATTTAGATATATCCCAAACAGACAATTAAACCAGGCAGAAACAATATCTAAATTTGTTTTGGACAAGACGGACAATAAACCTTTTAACTTTGCTTTAATTACAGGTGGAAATTCGGATTATGCCTATCGTTATTTCTTTACCATTTGGAATCATCCGCCAATAACAATAGAGCAGCCTGCAAATGACCCGGAAAGAAAAACAGTAACAGATCAATTATTGATTATTTGCGAAAGTCTTCCCTGTGAGCCCTTGGGCAACTCACTTTGGGAAGTAGCAGGGTTTGGCAGGGCAGAGATAGCCGATTCCTGGGATGTTTCCGTGGTTAAGATATACAAACTAGTCCACTACAAGGAAAGATAAAAAAACATCGTCCATCCCACGGAGCTGATAGAGTTTGATATACTTAACTTCCCCTGGTATAATCCACTTATGTCAGAAAGAGTTGAAAGGCGCCATAAAAACGAAGATAAGCCGATTGAAGAAGGAATTAAAGAATTAACAGAGCTTCTGAGGGGAAGAGCTTCTGAGGTGTTACCTGATGGAGTAAAAATAAAAAAGATAGTTCGTGAAGAATCTTATCATTTTGATGATCCAATTTTGGGACCCGCAATAATTACTATACACTATGAAATCTTTAAAGAAGATGGGACTAGGGCATGGGTAAGTAGCGAGGAAGGAAAAATCCACACATACAGAGAAATACCAATAAAAAAAACACCACTATTTGGTAGAACATTTCGAAGAATAATCTTGAGACCGACACTGGAGGATGATGCTTGTAAAATTGAACATATTTATCCGAACGGGAATAAATCAGAGTATCTAGCATCTAGGCATTGGCCTGCTAAGTACATCAACACTGCGCTTATCATGCCTTCGCCAAATCGAAGACAAGTTTTCAAATAGATTCTAACGTCGTCCATTTCGTGGAGTAATAAAAAACCCCACACTGCATGCGGGGGTTTTTTACTTAAGACTTCCGAAGAAGTAACTTAAGCAAGCTCGATTGAGCTTTAAAGCGAAAGCAACCGCAGACCTTTGGCCTGCGGTTGCTTATTAGTTCTTGAAATTATTATTCCTTTTCAAGAATCTTCAAGAAACTAGCCACCAATCCTGTACATTCCTGTACCACATGATGGGCATTTGCCTTTGAGGGCTGGTTTTCCGTTCTTCATTGTAACTTTCACTGCGTTTGGGTCATCCCTCTTAGCTCTGCATTTTACACAATACATTTGTGCCATTAATAGTCACCTCCCTTCACTTAATAAGATATTCCAGGCAAAATTATTATATGTTGTCTAAATAATAAAAATAATAAAAGTTGTCCCAAAACAATTCCCGCAGTTAGGATTGCTGTCTTTCTCAAATCCTTAGCAAGATATGGATTTGTATATGTTAGATGCTTAACGCTTGTAGTCTTGGGAGTGGGATAATAAACCCTTTTTTCTGCCTTAGGTGTTGGTTTAACTGCTTCAACCCCTGGGACCACCTGACTTTTTGCTGGCTCTCTTGTCACTGATAATTGTCGACGAAGTTCGGCTATTATCTTTTGTTGACGTGTTTTCCTTCTAGCCATGGATGAAGCTAGATTACACTATTGACAGCCAGGCTGTCAAGAGGCTAATATATGAATAAGTATGTTACTCAATTTTTGGTTTATTCCTGCCTCTGTTTTTTTTATTTGGCTTATTGTCCTTACAGTTTGGCTAATGCGTAGTTCTTCCCACTATAACGAGCTAACTCGTGGCGTTAATAATAAAAATCTCAGGAATATTTTAGAAAATATGCTCAAGGAATTCGATATTGCCAAAGGAGATATTAGTGATTTAAAGAAGTATTGTGAGAAGAATGAAAGGGATGGAATCTTTCATATTCAGAAAATTGGCCTAAAAAGATTTAACCCTTTTAAAGATACGGGAGGGGATCAAAGCTTTGTTCTTGCTTTGGTTGACGGGAACGACACGGGCGTGGTAATATCAGGTTTATACTCAAGGTCTGGAACGCGGTGGTACGCAAAAAAAGTCAGTTTTGGAAAAGGCGTTGATTACGAGCTTTCTGACGAAGAAAAATCAGCAATTAAAGAGGCTCGTTTAGGTGAGGCAAGCAGGAGGAGCTAAATTGTAAAAATGGGAAGTAGAAAAATTTTATCGATTGTTTTAGTAATTATTGCTTATTTAGTTGGTACCGGGCTTTCTTATTTATTCTTCTCAGCTTCCGCATCCTCAAAATCCGTTACATCTCCAGTTACTGCTCCGAAAAACGCATCCGGCCAGACTATGTTTGATCCAAGTCTTCCAAAGACGCAAGCCTGCCCTTTAAATGGAGCCAAGTATTCAAAACAACAGGAGGCTTGGTGGGAAAAACACGCACCCTTGGGAATCATGATCGAAAACCATGAAGATTCAAGACCTCAATCGGGCCTTTCGGGTGCGGATATTATTTATGAGGCAGTGGCAGAAGGCGGAATAACTAGATTCTTGGCTATGTATTATTGTCAAGATGCAGGAATTGTCGGTCCGGTCCGCTCGGCAAGAACTTATTTTGTTGATTTTGTGTCCGAATACGGTAGCTTTCCTTTATATGTTCATGTAGGGGGAGCCAATCAGCCAGGACCTGCGGATGCTTTGGGACAGATTAGCCAGTACGGATGGGATGGCTACAATGATCTTAATCAATTCTCAATTGGATTTCCGGTTTTTTGGAGAGATTACACAAGACTTGGACATCCAACCTCCACAGAGCATACAATGTATTCTTCGCTGGATAAGCTCTGGGATTATGCGGCAAAAGAGAGAAAATTAACAAATGTAGATGAAGACGGAAAATCATGGGATGAAGACTTTACACCCTACACATTTAAAGAAGATGCGCCATCTTCGCAAAGACCTAGCTCCCAAACGGCAGACGTTCAATTTTGGAGCGGCTACAATGACTATTTTGTTTCATGGAAGTATGACCCTGCCTCAAATAGTTATAAAAGATTTATAGGCGGTTCTCCTCAAATTGACAAAGATAACAATAAACAATTGACTGCTAAGTCGGTTGTCGTTTTATCAATGGTGGAAATGAATGCAAATGACGGCTATGAAAATAACTTACATCTTCTTTATAGGAACGAAGGATCGGGAAAAGCAACCATTTTTATGGATGGTAAAAGAATAACAGGAACATGGGAAAAAGACAGTAGAACATCAAGAACTATAATTAAAGACGGCAGTGGCACTCCGATTAAATTTAACAGGGGACTTATTTGGTTCCAAATCCTGCCCACAGACGGAGTGTTAGCTGTAAAATAAGAAAGTGGGCTTATGTTTTCTGATTTAATTACATCAAAGGCAAGGGTAAAATTATTAAATGTTTTTTTAACTAATCCCTTTGAAATGTTTCACGTTAGGGAATTGGTTAGAAAAACTAGTGACGAAATAAACGCTGTAAGGCGAGAACTTCAATTCTTAGAGAAAAAGGGCATTTTAACAAGAGAACCAAGAGCAAACAGGGTATATTATTCGCTTTCGAAGAATTATCCTTTTTATTTTGATCTTTTAAGACTTGGTTCAAAAACAATCGGCTTGGGTTTTGAAATTATTAAAAATAAAGTTAAATTGGGGAGAATAAAATTTGCAATGTTTTCTGGAAAATTTGCAAGAAAACTAAAAGAAGGACCGGAGGAAATTGATCTTTTAGTAGTTGGAACAGTAGTTTTACCAGAACTTGCCCTGTTGGTTCGTGAAGAAGAGAAAAAGATAAGCTCGGAAATTAATTACACTGTAATGACAGAAGATGAATTTGCTTTTAGGAAGAAAAAAAGAGACCCTTTTATACTTTCGATTTTATCTGGGTCTAGGATAATGCTAATCGGCGATGAAGAAAGTATGCTAGCATGAAAAACCCCCGTCTGCTTTTTTGGTTCATAATTTTTTTAACCGTAATATCCATATTTATTGTGATTCCTTCTTTTAGCAATCTTTCAATAGGTTCTTTAAAAACAAAATTAAGCTTTAACCAGCAAGATCTCTTAAGAAGAATCGGAATAAAAAATGCAATAGATTTTAAAAAGGGCTTAGATTTACAAGGGGGAACAAGTGTCGTGTTAAAAGCAGACATGAGTGAAATATCCCAAACTAAAAAAGACGAAGCTTTAAATTCCGCAAAAATGGTTATTCAAAAAAGAGTAGATCTTTTTGGTGTAACCGAACCGATTGTTGAAACTTCAAAAGTTGGAAACGATTACAGGATTATCGTAGAGCTTCCCGGAGTTAGTAATTTTGATCAGGTAAAAAGCTTAATTGGGACTACAGCAAAGTTAACTTTTTGGGAACAAGGTGCCACAGGCTCTGCTCAAATTACCCCTCAAAAGAATCTCCCTCTTGGCTTAACCCAATTTTTAGGGGAAAATCCCAAACAGACAAATTTAACAGGAAACGATCTTCAATCTACCAGCGTTACTTTTGATCAAAATACGGGAAAGCCTCAGGTTCAATTGGTTTTCACATCCGATGGATCAAAGAAATTTGCAGACATAACTAAAAGAAATGTTGGAAAAATTGTTGCGATTGCCTTAGATAATCAAGTTATAGAAGCGCCCCGTGTCAATGAACCAATACTATCAGGAGATGCGGTTATTACGGGTGACTTTACAGTTGACACTGCTAAAACCTTAAGCACTGCTTTAAATGCCGGTGCTCTTCCTATACCACTAACAACGCTTCAGTCAAATGTTATAGGACCAACTTTAGGTATGTCTTCTTTGCAAAAAAGTCTTTTTGCAGGAATAATCGGGTTTTTAATAATTGTTGTTTTTATGGTTGTTCTTTATGGGGGATTAGGCGCAATTGCAAGTATTGCCTTAGTTATCTATACTCTTTTAGTTTTAGCTATTTTTAAGATAAGTTCGCTTTCGCCATATGCAATAACTTTAACATTGTCGGGAATTGCCGGCTTTATATTATCCATTGGAATGGCGGTTGATGCCAATATTTTAATTTTTGAGCGAATGAAAGAAGAGCTAAGACAGGGAAAAAGCAAAACTTCTGCAATAGAAGTGGGCTTTTCAAGAGCCTGGACATCAATTAGGGATTCAAATATTGCAACCCTTATTACAAGTATGGTTTTGTATAAATTTGGAACCGGAACTGTTCAGGGATTTGCTTTAGTTTTAGCAATTGGAGTAATTGTTTCAATGTTTTCGGCAATTGTAGTAACAAGAACATTCTTAAGATTTATTTATAAATAAGATGAATCCCGTTAGAAGCCGCGATTGCAAGCGGTGATAATGGGAGTAAACATTAACTATGAAAATAAACAAAATTATAAAAGAAAGGCAAGCAGATCGCGATCTGCTTCTAACGGGATGAATATTATCGGAAAAAAATATTGGTATTTTGCAATATCATTAATAATCATAATCCCAGGTCTGATTGCTTTTATCTTGTGGGGATTAAACCTCTCAATTGATTTTACAGGCGGTTCAAGATTAACCTTATCTTTTAAAAACGGAATAAATAATAAGACAATAGATACTGTTAAGGGGACTTTAACTTCGGAAAAGATAAAAGTCTATAGCGTTCAAGAGTCTAACAATTTACTTTTTGTTAAAACACAAGTTTTAAATGAGAATCAAAATAAAAAGTTTGTTTCGGATTTAAATAAAAAATCAATTTCATTTAAAGAAGAAGAATTTGAAACAATCGGACCAACAATAGGAGCAGAGACAACTACAAATGCAATTTTGGCAATAATTATTGCTTCAATTTTAATTGTTTTATATATTTCCTTTTCGTTTAGAAAAGTCCCAAAACCGACAAGCAGCTTAAGATTCGGAGTTTGCGCAATTATTGCTTTAATCCATGATGTCCTGGTCATAATTGGTCTTTATGCAATTTTGGGGCATTTCTTTGGCGTTGAAACAGACAGTTTGTTTTTAACAGCTGTTTTAACGATCATTGGTTTTTCAGTCCACGATACAATAGTTGTGTTTGACAGAATCAGGGAAAATTTAAAAAAGACAGTAAATATGCCTTTTGCGCAGGTTGTAAATGAATCAATCCTTCAAACTCTTGATAGATCTCTAAACACCTCTCTTACCGTCATTTTGGTTTTATTTGCCCTGCTTTTGTTTGGGGGAGAAACAATCCGCTGGTTTGTGGTAGCATTATTAATTGGAATAATCAGTGGAACTTATTCATCGATATTTAATGCCTCACCTTTATTGGTTGTTTGGCATGAGTGGAGAGAAAAAAGGAGAAAAATTAAACAATGAAAGATAAATTAAAAAATGATTTAAAGGAATCAATGCTTCAAAAAGATGAGCTCAGAACATCTGTTCTTCGTCTTTTACTATCTGCAATTAATTACTATGAAATCCAAAAGGGCGGGGCAGGATATGAGGCAACTGATGAAGATGTCCTTTCCGTTATTCAAAAAGAGGTAAAACAAAGAAAAGATTCAATCGAACAATTCAAAAAAGCAGAAAGGCAGGAACTGGTTGATAAAGAAGAAAAAGAAATGGCAATTTTAAATACTTATCTTCCAAAGCAGATGGGGGAAGAAGAAATATCAAAACTAGTTCAAGATGCAATAAAAGAAACAGGGGCTTCATCAATCGCCGATATGGGAAAGGTTATGGGAGTATTAATGCCAAAAGTTAAAGGAAAAGCTGACGGAAACCTCGTTTCCTCAATTGTCCGCAAAGAACTAGCTTCTTAATACTAATATATCTAGTATGTTAGTTATCCTTGGTAATTATCGAAGGAGCTTGAGAGAGGGGGTCTTGTCTTTTCCTGCTTAACGGGTGCCAGTTGGAAAGATCGTCCGCCATGTCTTTTGAAATAAATAAATCTGTCCCTTGAGGTTGTTGAGCAGCTATTTTTTGAGTCAAGTCTTGGAGACGAGGATACATTCTGTCCAGAACTTCTTGATCTGGTAATTTTAGTTCCGGTTCTTCTTCCATTACGTGTTTTTCATGGTCCTCGGCCCAGCGAGAAAGCCCTCCTCGTGGCAATTTAGCTTTGGGGGAAATAATAAACTCAAACTCGTCAATTGGTTCTTTTTCTGCCATTTTATTTATGGGTTGTCCTATCGTAATAAATTTTATCTCCTCGAAACCCTAAAGGAGATTTTCTTTCTCTCCCTGAAGGTTTAAGTTGACCCTTTCGTCCTACCTCGATACCTACAGGGGACACTGGACCTTGATTGTCAACGGAAACATTGCCGTGTATTCTTCCCAGCACTCCTGTAAATACCCCTTCGTTTTTTCTCATATCAGTTAGATTCTAGCAAATTTTTTTAAAATAGCAACTTTATCGGTTTTTCCCAAGAGAATTCAGACCCCTTATTTGACTCTTTGATTATGTAATGGTAAAATCTCGCAATGCTAGAATTTACAAGGGAAGATG
>MFNH01000036.1:0-480 GCA_001781995.1 Candidatus Levybacteria bacterium RBG_16_35_11
TAGAGGATTTAAAAAATTCTCTTAGTACTATATCGACTGTCGACAATATTACAAAGATTGATAATTTCAATATCATCATAAATGCTACTCCTCTGGGCTTAAAAGAAGAAGACCCCTTACCTTTAGATACAACTCTCCTTAGGTCAGAGCAGATTGTATGTGACCTCATCTATAAGAATACGCGTCTCCTGAAAGAGGCTGCAAAAAAGGAATGTGTAGTCTTGAATGGTCTTGGGATGCTCCTATGGCAGGGAGTTTTTGCATTTGAACTCTGGACAGGAGTAACTCCACCAGTTGATATCATGCGAGATGCATTATATAAAAGCATGAGATAGCACCTTCGCCCTATTGCCTTCCTCTCTTTCATTCCTTCATTTCAATCAAATAATCTCTTATCCATTCCACCAGTCAAGCCTTTTTTCAATATATTTATATTATTAGCTTATCTTTTTAAATCATAAAATTTATTAAATTGACAAG
>MFNH01000036.1:500-4993 GCA_001781995.1 Candidatus Levybacteria bacterium RBG_16_35_11
TTTTGCCATCCCTCATCACCTCCCTGTTTTAAAATTTGCCTATAATCAGTTCATTATATACATCACTATAAAACTAAAACTGAAACAAAGGTATAGGAATAAGTCTGATATTTTTGTAGGTATTTTTTACTTTTTCTTGTCAGTCTTTTGCTTACGAGTTTAAATACAGACTCCACTATCTTCAGCCCCTTCAGTTCTTCAGCCCCTTCGCACTTTCTTGATAACAAGAGTATTTCTACAAGCTTTTGAAAGACTGAATCTTAATATGAGAATGTCTATGAGAAGGTTTACAAGGCTAACAAATGCTTTCTCAAAGAAAGTAGAGAACTTAGGCTATGCTGTAGCTCTGCATTTCATGTATTATAATTTCTGTCAGGTTTATCAATCTTTGAGGATAACACCAGCGATGGAGGCAGGAGTCAGATCATATATGGGATATTGAGGAGATTATTGCTTTAATGTGATGTTATACCTTTCATTATTATTTGTTTTAAAGACTCATGACCTATAAAAGCTATACTTTTGAAATGACAATTGATAAATGAGCAGTTTTCTACACCTATAACTCCAATTAAATTTTTTTGATTGGTAACGATAAAAATAGAATCAAGATCGCTCTCAAGGTCATTTTTTAAAAATAAAAAATTATTGATGGGGAAAATTGTAGCAGGGCCATAAATATAACAATCTTCAAATACTCTGTTTCTTATAATAATATCTTCCCGTACAAGATCGGAAATACGAATAGTTAAACCTTTAAGATGGCTTGCTGTTAATTCTTCTGGTGTGGCAAACTTTTTAGCTTCTTTTTTGGCCGCTTCTAATTGCCCTTTTAAATCAATAATTTCTTGTTGTTTATCTTTATATAACCAATATGGTGCAAGCAATAAACGGATTATTACAATTATTACAAAAATACTAAGTGGTATCTGCCAGATTAATGCTTGCAACTTTTGCTCCATGCCAGGGTAATAACGTATAAAAAGAGGAATGATAATACTAAGAAGGATAGCGATTTTCTCAACAATACTGATTGAATGTCTAAAGGCTTTATAAAGCCATTGCCAATAGAATTTAAGCATGCTAAAATTCTATCATTTTTAATTCTTTTCCGCTTTGATAAACTATCTATGGCATCCGAGTACCGATCCCTCATAGAGGCTTCTTTGGGGAATTCTTTTATTATTACTTCAATGATAGCCTCTACAATTTCTTTTACATCTGTCTTATTATTCATAATATTTTCCTCCTAAAATATTTTTTTAGATTGTTATTGAAAATCCATCACTACCGATCATTTATTTTTCTTGACAAGAGGCTTCTGTAGGTATAAATTTAAGTGAGTTTTATATACTTGGTTGATTGATACCTCAGGGGGGAAGAGATGGGGTAAAGAAGCTTCTCTTAGATTATAAGTTTCATTTAATAATCACTTCACTGTTAATAATATCTTCATTACTGCAGGGAACTGCCCTATCCCAATCAATTTCTTTTGAAACAATTGACAAAGGAGAAGTCTCTTATTTCAGGTATGGTTATCCTGATTTCTCAGGCTCTGAGATTGTCATAAAGGATTGGAAGACATGGGCATGGTTTTGGAAAAGACATACTGAGGGTATTCAACCACCCCCTCCCCTGCCAAAAGTTGACTTCAGGACAGAGATGGTTCTTGTTGTAATTCTAGGGCATCAGACTTCTGGAGGTGGGCCAAGCATCGAGATAAAGTCAATCGAAGAGATATTTCCCTTTACAAACATCTCTGGAAAACGTGTAAGAGTTTTGGTTCAGGAAAATAGAGAACCAGGTCCTCTTGATGTCATAACAAATCCCTACCATATCATTAAGGTGCCGAAAAGCATTTCTATTTTCTTTGAGCATGAGACCATGGAGAAGGCATGTTTTGACAACTCACAATGTAGTGAAAATCAGTTCTGTCTCTTTCAAGAAGGTAAGTGCTCTGGCCCGGGTGAGTGCAAGCCAAAACCAGAACTCTGTCCATTATTTTATGCACCTGTTTGCGGTTGTGATATGAAAACATACGGCAATCAGTGCGAAGCTTATGGAAGTGGGATATCGATTCTATATAACGATGAATGCTGAGCAGGAACAAAATGATGTTTATGAATCATATATTTATGGGAGATGAGATGTCAGAAATAAAGGATATACAACAGATTAAAGAAGAAAATAGAAACAATCTGCTTTTCTTACCAATAATTTTGTTACTAAGTTTAACTTTTCTTATCATCACATTCAATACTAGTTCTCTTGCTGAAACAGGAAAAATACCTGATCCTCGGATTTCTATTCAAGTTGATACTCCAACTTCTACAACAACTTCTGCAACATTTTTGAATGGGAAGTTTGCCAAACAGGGAGACATTGTTGACTGTTATATCACACTTACTAATTTAGGAGAAGATGCTAATGGAGGGGGAGTATTTATTCAACTTGATGGGGCTGAATTTCTTGATATAGATGAGAATTATTATAAGTCGAACAATTTTAATTCGGCGATTGGATACTCGGAAGACGCTCAAGAAATTCCGATAGAGGGGGCAAAAATATTAGAGGTATATTCATTCAATAATTTGCCCAAAACTGACCCTCCGACAACTGCCAGAGCAAAATTCAGGATCAGAGTTACCTCTGATAGCGGGTATGTAAACATAAATTATAAGGGCTGGCTTTATGATATCGATGATAAGACAGTAAATTATTTTACTGGACTCGAAGAAAAATACATAGCACGATATCCTCATGACATTCCATTTAATAGACCTGCGGAGGCATGGAATTCTTACAGAACATATATGGTAAACGTATTTCCATTTTATTTGCAGGATATTATTGACAAATTTATTTTCCCTATTGACGAAAATCGTTATTATATTGATCGGGTTATAGATGATTTTTCCCCCGATAGAAAAGTATATTATATTGTTCTATATCTTTCACGTAACAATGACATTTCTTCAGGAGCAATTATTGTTGACCACTCAGCAAAAAGCATTACAAGTGAATTTAATTCCTCAATACTAGCCATGCCTTCTCTTCTTAAGGATTATAACCATGATCTTACCGCCCTATATGGGGAGGTGCATTCAATACTTACCCAATTTTATGCTCTGATCGAAAGATATAATGCGGAAACAACTGCTTATCAGGAGGCAATTGAGGATGAAATAAACAGTATTGTACCTAAAGCCGTGCTCGGTTTTTTTTTAAAAGGAGCACTTTCTGATATCGCATGTCGGGGATTTTTACCGTGTAAGATTGTTCTGAAAATAGTTGATATTTATTATAACTGTGTATATGTGAATAATTTGTACAATGCTATAACTAAACTGGGAGAATTAATTAACGATAATACAAATTTAAATAATAATCTACGTGAGATCAATCGCCTTTATGAACGTATCACGAAAATACAGAGCGCCTCAGAGGCTCTATCCATGTTCTATGGATATACCAATTATCAAAAACTTTATGATTATCAAATTTTTTATATGCAAGATCAGTTAGACCTTTATCAATTGACTGGGGTTAATGATCCAGAAATAGTTAATGGAATTAATGAAAGTGTTAATGATACCGAAGTGAGAAAGAATCAGATTAGTAGTAAACAGGATAGTTGGCTTTTTGAATTCATCCGCCTAAAGGGGATTATCCGTTACCCAAACCAAGGGTTCAAAATTATCCCGTCAGAAATAAAATTTTCTTCAAAAGTTCAAGGGGCTTCACCATCCTCTCAAATCTTAAACATCCAAAATACGGGATATGGAAGCATAAACTGGAGTATCACAAATAAACCAAATTGGATCACTGTCAATAAAACAAGTGGTAATACGCCTGACAAAGTAACCGTATCAGTTAATTTATCTGGACTATCCCCCGGGACTTATCAAGGTTTGATTACTATTTCATCCTCAAACTATTTTGTAGCCCCAAAGACCATACCTGTAACATTCTATTATTTAGAACCAGCAAAGCTTGTTTTTAATCCCGATGCCGATACTTACGTTACTGCTATGGACCCATCTGCAAATTATGGAGGTACATCTCAGATATACGCTGGAAGCTATGCTCCTGCAACAGCTTATGGTTATTATAGTTTTATTAAATTCCCAGTAACTTCTTTAAGTGGGAAACAAATTAGCTCAGCAAAACTAAGATTGAATTGTATTGGTACTGGGTTACAGCCTGTGACTGTCGTTGTTCATAGAATGATTGATAGTTGGCATGAGTATTCAATAAAACACAACGATGGTCCATTTAATTCCAGTAGCACCGGAGCAAGTAGTGTCAGTGTTGATAGAACAGGCTGGATTGAATGGGATGTTACAGAAATTGTTAGAGCTTGGGCAAGCGGTCAACCTAACAACGGCTTCTATCTTCGTCCTTCTAACTTCAACGGAAGTACAGTTGCATTTTCAAGCAGGGAATATGTCTACCCACCAGAACTTATTGTTGAACTTTGCGATGGATTGCCA
>MFNH01000036.1:5003-6370 GCA_001781995.1 Candidatus Levybacteria bacterium RBG_16_35_11
ACACCCTCTGGGCCAATATCACCTCCTTTTTATGTTGGTCAGCAAGTTGAATTTAAAGTAAAAATGGCAAACATTGGTAAGGGATGCGTTAACAGCAGTTTGTATTTAAATTATTACCTTGAAAACAATCCATTTTCTCTCTCAAATTTATTAAGTACCCCCGACAATATCAATAAATCCTTAGCTTCTGGTGATTCTCATAGCGAAGGTGAGTCATATACTTTCTCGCAGAATGATACTGGAACAAAGTACCTTAATGTATGGGTAGATTCAAGGGATAACATATCAGAATCAAATGAGAAAAATAATATAAAATCTTATGGGCCTTTCGAGGTTTTGCCTGAGAAAGATTTTAAAATAAATATTTTGCCAAGTGATAGTAAGGTAAAACAAGGCGGAGAGACATATTTCTATGTAAGCATAAAGCCCGAATATGGTTTTAACTCTTCGGTATCTTTATCCATATCTCCCATTTCAGGGATAAATATGAATTTTGATAAGAATACCATTCAAACGTCAGAATATTCAGTTCTAAGCGTCTTTGCTTCAACATCTATACCAGTGGGTGTATACCAGATAACGGTTACCGGGACTGGAGGGAACAAGAGCCACAACATAACAGTTGATTTAGAGGTGTTAGACGGGATCAATCCAAGCATAACTATTTCATTACCCACAACTGATTCAACATATGAAGCAAGCACATCGCCAATTATCATTTCAGGTACCGCTTCAGATGATAAGGGATTGAACAAAATTCTGATTAATACTGAAAATCCTAATAACGGAACACTTGGGAACTGGAGCTTTTCGGTAGACCTGAAATCAGGAGACAATACAATAATTGTTTCAGCAATCGATAATGCAGGTAATACCACAAGCGATGCGATTAAGGTTGATTATACTCCTCCCGATATATCAGGCCCTGACTTAATAATCACAAGCCACAGTGATGGGCAGCATGCAAATATGCCGAGTATTACGTTAGTAGGTACAGCGAGCGATGCTGGACAAGGAGACAATGGAATCAAGCAGGTTACTATAAATGGAGAAAGAGCCGATAATGATACAGCAGAGGGCAGTAGTATAGCAAATTGGAGTAAAGAGATTAATCTAAATTATGGAGAGAATCAGATTTCAGTGATAGCCTATGACAACAGTCCCAAAAATAATCCTACACAGAAATTGATTAGTATTTACTATGATTCACTATTTACTGAAGATGCCAACATTCCGGCAGATGGGGTAGTTTCTTGGGGAGACTATAATAATGATGGTAATATTGATTTAGCAATTACGAGGTGTAGATCGGGTGGCTGTATCGCAGAAATTTATCATAACGAAGACAGCATATTAAAATTGCATAA
>MFNH01000036.1:6423-6578 GCA_001781995.1 Candidatus Levybacteria bacterium RBG_16_35_11
GGAATGTTAGATTTATCCTACACTGCGAGAAATGATGATGGATCTTTCTCAAAGATCTATAAAAACGTTGGAACAATTCTTATTGAAGACAACACTCAAAATATAATTGATGTAGATGGAGAAATGGCTTGGGGAGATTATGATAATGATGGAGA
>MFNH01000037.1 GCA_001781995.1 Candidatus Levybacteria bacterium RBG_16_35_11
TATCCAGCATTATAGGGGTTGGTTTTATGCCGCTGAGACTCGTGTCATTTATCTCATCTCTTGGAAGTTTCTTAATCATTTATCTCATAGTTAAGCGGGAAACAGGAAACACTTTTTCAGGTATTATAGCGTCTTGTTTATTTGCAGCTACATTTAATATATGTGGTGCATGGTTTGATTTAGCACGAGCAGATTCACTATGTCTGTTCTTCTTATTGGCAACGCTTTATTTTATTAGATTTAACGTATCTTTAAAATCTTATGTTTTTGCTGGGGTGCTAATCTCTCTTTCTTTTCTAACAAAACAGACTGTATTAATTGTTTCACTGCCAATAATGCTTTATTCTTTTATAGTAAATCGCCGTTATTCGATTATTTTTATAGGCACCGCGATTTTTATATTAATAATAAGCACTATACTTCTTGAATACATTCATGATGGTTGGTATACTTATTATATTTTTTTAGCATCAGATCTCCCTTTGGTAAAAAGCAGGTTTATTAGCTTTTGGACAAAAGACTTATTTTCAAAGCTTCCCATTGCATGTATTCTGTCGTTATATTACTTAATTTATACCTTTTTTCAACATTCTGACTCATCAAAAAAGGATTTTCTTTTTTATTTCATGGCTGCAAGTAGCATGATAGGCATATCATGGGGGATAAGATTATTCTCTGGAGCTTGGCTGAATGATTTATTCCCTGCATATGCAATCATATCTATCATGTTTGGACTAGCATCACATAGGCTTTTAGAATCTGCTCTAAGAGTATCTCAAACTAAACAAAAATTAATGGAAATATGTATTTATCTTGTTTTAATTATACAGTTTGTCAGTCCCAGTCTTATGTACAACCCTTTGCGTCAGGTACCAACCAAAAAGGATTTAGAAGCAGGGAAAGCGTTTATAAATAAAATGATGCAAATTGAAGGAGAAATTTTTATGAATTTCCATGGATACTTGCCTGTTCTGGCTGGTAAAAAAAGTTATGCAAATCAAATGGGAATGAGGGATGTTTTGGTAAGTGACAGAAAGAGTCAGATCAGAATTGAGTTGGTCAACGAAATAAGACATGCCATGAGGGAAAAAAAGTTTGCTGCAATTATTATTGATTCGTTTGAGCCATGGTATCCCCCGGACATGGAGAAATATTATATAAAAAAAGAGAAAATCTTTTCTGACGAGGCCGTGTTTTATCCTGTTACGGCTATGAAAACAAGACCTGAATTCATTTATGTTCCGAAAGACTAAAGATTCCATTAGCTTATTTACAAAATTTGGGTCACTTTATTATATAAGGTAATTTTTTTGCTGATTATAGGAATTATTTAAATGTATAGCAAAAAATTTGGAAATAGCAGTTTCTTCTTAAACGCAGTCCCGGCTGTTGTCATCTTTATCACTATCTATTTAATTCTCGGAACCCGTTTTGTAGACGATGCCTATATTTATTACCGATATGCTGCAAATTGGGCTGATGGTTATGGTCCTGTATATAATATTGGTGAATATGTTGAAGGAAATACAAACTTTTTATGGACATTAATTTTAGCTATTGGAGCATTATTCCCAGTCAACCTTGTAAATTTGGCACCTCTCTTAAATTTATTCATAGGGATTGCGTGTTTATTTCTTATGAGCTATATGTGTAGTTTTATCCGATTTTCCAAACCCCGTTTAGTAGCTCTTGCTTCTCCATTGTTTTGCGCCCTAACATATGGGTTTTACTTCTATGGAGCCTCAGGTATGGACACGTTAGTCTTCTCGCTTGTACTGTTGCTTTGTATAATAAGTCTCTATAAAAGCAAGAACACAGGAAATTACTTAACTGCACTTTTCCCATTATTTCTTTTAATTATAGTTAGGCCAGAGGGACCTCTTTATGCAATTGTTTTACTCGGAGTCTTAACGTGTTTTGTTTTACTGGAATGTAAAAAGATGCCAA
The DNA here is from genome assembly GCA_001781995.1 of Candidatus Levybacteria bacterium RBG_16_35_11. Classification (GTDB taxonomy): domain Bacteria; phylum Patescibacteriota; class Microgenomatia; order Levybacterales; family UBA12049; genus MFNH01. The sequence goes on from MFNH01000037.1 coordinate 1,948, forward strand.
AAAACCTGTTTGTAACAATAGCTGTATTTATAAGTTTGATTATATTGCTTTTTGTTGTGAGGTATATCGTTTATAAAGAGTTGATACCCGCAATTGTCCTGGCAAAGGGATATACAACCTATTTAATCAAACAGGTCATTTTTGAAGGTAATTTTCAGAAATTTAAGGATTTTATTGCAATAATTTATTTGGGATTAAAATACGAAGCACCCCTCTTTTTTTTAGGAGCATGGATTCCTTTTATTATGCTTTTGCTAAGCAAAAATAAAAATAATGTTCTTCTCTGGCTAATTGCCTCTTGTATTATTATAAATGTATTTATATCAATCTGGGCAGGAGGTGATTGGATGCCCTATAAACGACATGTAATTTCCGTGTTGCCTATATTGATTATTTTTTTCATGTGGTCAGCGGATTTATTAATTGCCAGATATTGGAGCGGAAAGTTTTACAAAAAAATTACATTATTTTTTGCTGTAGTTTTAATGTCGTTTTTATGGATAGGGTTTTTCATAAGGCCTACAATATTAGCAAAGAAACCCATTTATAGTCAATTTGCCTTGCTTCGCTCCTCGCGGCAACTGGTAGGAAGTATCTTGAGGGATATACCTGTTTCAACAATATTGCTTACTGACATGGCAGGCATAATTCCATATTACGCCGGTCCTCAGGTATATGTAAGAGACTTGTTTGGATTAACTGACATTCACAATGCAAAATATGGAGATTCATGGGTGATGATAAGCGTAGGAGAAGAAGAAGGCATATTTGGCAGGACAGATTACACTTACTCTTTTACTGCCCCTTTTGATATTTTCGCTTGCAATGCGGTAAATGTTGCCAAAAAATTCATTAATTTTTGTCAAGAGAATGTTTATGTATGTCACAAGTACAGATTTTTAAAGAGCGATAAATTGTCCCTGTCGCGTTTCTATTTTTTTGTGAATACAGAGCATCCTGTTTCCACTATTCTTAAAGAAAAATTCAGTGGCACTGAACTTCCCTTAGATAACGACCTGATAAATATAATTCATGAAAGTGGCAAGTGAGGTTTTGAAAAATTTGATAAATGCCCAAATAATGCATTGATTTTTCAAGCAGTCAGTTTGTTTAGCATTGTCTTCATTAGGATTTTTCTTGCAGGCATAAGAGGCATGAGAATATTACTACGAACATGTCGCAGACAGTAATGCACTGCGCCAATTCTTATTAGAAAATAGCCGGGATGATATCTTCTAAAAAAATAGAGAATTTTTATGTGCGGGGAATAAAAATGCTTATTTATTTAATCCCATTTTTACCACTTTATATTTCTCAATCAATGGTGTTTCCATATATTACAGGTAAGAATTTTGCATTTAGGATACTGGTGGAATTTATGGCAGTCCTATGGATAGGCTTAACAATTTTAAGCAGAGAATATCGCCCTAAACCCTCAACAATGCTCTTCGTAGTTTTGATATTTACTTTTATAGTAGGCCTGGCTGATTTGTTAGGGATAAATCCCTACAATAGTTTCTGGTCAAACTATGAGCGAATGGAAGGATATATCACCATCCTGCACCTTACCCTTTATTTTATGATTCTTAAAAGTATTTTAAAAACAAGAAAAGATTGGATGATTCTTTTTAATCTCTTCGTTATAGTGGGGCTATTAGTTAGTCTATATGCATTATTTCAGAAATTTGACATTGTGTCATGGGTTAAGGAATTTGAGGGAAGCGCATTTAGAGTATATAGTACAATAGGCAGTCCGCCTTTTCTTGCTTCTTATTTGTTATATGCTGTTTTCATGGGACTAATTTTAATTATCAATACACAAAAACCTTATTTAAAGTACTGTTATATATTCTCCATTATATTAAATTTTCTTGTAATATATTACACAGGCACAAGGAGCGCTGTTTTGGCATCGATTACTGGCGCCATACTTTTTGGTTTGTTTTATGTCTTCAGAAGGGCAAAAAACCAAAAGGAACAATTTTTTAAAAAAATTGCAATTCCAGCCATTGGAGTATTCATTATTTTATCAATCCTTTTCTGGCCTGCCAGGGATATTAATATTCAGAAAAACAAGCCATTTGCTCGGTTTGTATCCTTTGCATCTATATTAGATGACCCGTCTGCTCAATCCAGATTAAAGACATGGCAGACAGCATGGTCAGGGATTAAAGAAAAACCGATTCTGGGTTGGGGACAGGAGAACTTTACAGGGATATACACAATCGTTCCGATTCCTTCTCCTTTTTCTCATTTTTTTCCTTTTACCTTATCTGAGCCGCTATGGACGGATCGCTCACATAACATTATCTTAGACTGGATGATTAATGCAGGGTTTATAGGTCTTTTGTCCTATATCTCGATTTTTATTTCTGCCTTTTATGTTGCCTGGACAGCACTTCGTAAGAATTTAATTACACAAGCAGAAAGGTTCATTATTATTACTGCTCTTGTCGTCTATTTTACTCAGAATCTTTTTATCTTTGACACTATTAATACATACATAATATTTTTCACTTTATTGGCATATATTGATAATCTTGATTATACAAGTGAGGCTTTTCCTAATACTGTTTCAAAGAGTTTAAAGATTAAAGCTATAGGTATGACACTAATTGCGTTATTAATTTTTTCTGTTGCTACTTATTTTATAAATTATAAACCAATAAGGGAAGCGCAGTTCTCTAACCGTATAACTAATTATTACCCAAAATATAATTCTTTTTTGCCACTTCTTGCAGATTCTAAAAAAGCGCTATCTTTTAATACATTCGGGGACACAGATATCAGAATAAAGATGGCAATAATATCTGATGAAATATTGAAACATAAGCTTTTTGTAAAAGAAGGCGCCTTGATGTTTTTGCGGACATCAGCTCAAGAAATTGAAAAATTAGTTGTATCCAACAGTCATAATTTAT
>MFNH01000038.1 GCA_001781995.1 Candidatus Levybacteria bacterium RBG_16_35_11
TAGGCTACCATTGCTTCTCCCAATGGAATACCTTTCTCAACCTGTCTGGCAACTCCTCTTATAGCTGTTCTGTAATAAATATTACCAGTTGTATCAGATGTCTGGAGAAGTGCTTCAACAATTAAAGTTCCTGTGCCGACCAAAAGACCAAAAGTCCTTGAAAATTCTGTAAGGATTGTTTCTTTGGTAAGTTTTCCAAATATCGGCATTTTTAAAATTAAAGCATCGATTACTGATTTACCCTTTTCGGTTTTACTCCATTTTTTATATAGAATAAAAAAAAGAAAAAAACCTCCAATAATTATCGGCCAAAATAATTGAACAAAACTCGATATTCCAATAACAATTTGGGTGGGAACAGGAAGTGGAATATTAAGATTTGTATAAAGTCCTGTAAGCTGGGGAATTACAAAAATCATCATTACAAAAACAACAACAATCATAAGTGAAACAATAATAATTGGGTACATCATTGCTCCTTTTATTGTGGAGCGAAGCTTTGCTTGTTTTTCTAAATTATCCGCAAGCCTTTGCAAAACCTTATCCAATAACCCCGATGACTCCCCGGCTTTTATCAATGAGACGTAAATCGGGGAAAAAACATCGGGATATTTTGAAATTGCTAAGGAAAGATTTTTTCCTTCTTCTACGTCGCTTATAACCCCTCCGATTACCTCTGCCATTCTTGGATTTTGAGCTTGATCTCTAAATAGCTGCAAACAGCGTATAAGCGTAAGGCCAGATGAAAGCATTGAAGACATTTGCCTGGTAAAAACTACAATTTCATTTGTTTTTATTTTTCTAAATCCGATTATGTTAAGTAATTTTAAATCTGCTTCCTGCTTTTTTATTTGAATAGGTAAGTAATCTTTACTGCGAAGATACAATGCTGCCTCATTTACATCTTTTGCATCCAAAATCCCTCTTATTATCTTTCCTTCTTTTGTCGCCGCTTTATAATGTAATTTCATAACTTAGCCAATCATTCTCATTAACTCTTCCGGACGCAGTGCGTAGCCTTTTGCGGTTTCAAGACTTATTTGTCCCGATAAAACAAGTGTGGAGAGTGATGATTCAAGTGTAATCATTCCTGCGTCTTGCGAAGTTTGTATAACCGAATCAATAAGGTGAGTTTTTCCCTCTCTTATATTAGTCGAGACAGCAGTAGTTCCAATTAAAACTTCAACCGCCGGAATCCTTCCTCCATTTATTTGAGGAAGAAGTCTCTGCGATATTATCCCTTTTAAAGTTGCCGCAAGCTGCACCTTGATCTGTCCTTGTTGTGAAGGGGAAAAAGCATCGATAATTCTATCTATTGTTTGAGAGGCCGAATTTGTGTGCAGGGTGGAAAATACTAAATGCCCTGTTTCGGCAATAGTTATTGCCGCTGCAATCGTTTCTGGATCCCTCATTTCCCCAACTAAAACAACGTCTGGGTCTTCTCGAAGAGCAGAGCGCAAGGCCATAGACCACGAGTGGGTGTCTAAATCCATTTCACGTTGGGAGATAACGCTTTTACCAGAAGGATAGATGTACTCAATAGGATCCTCTATTGTTAGGATATGGGCTGCTCTTTTTTGATTAATTTCGTTTATAATTGCCGCCAATGTTGTAGATTTACCATGTCCGGTTGGTCCAGTGACTAAGACAAATCCCTGTTTTAAATCGGCGAATTTGTGGCAAACTTTAGGTAAATGTAACTCCTCAATGTTTCGGACATTAGGAGGTAGAAATCTAAAAGCTGCGGTAACCACTCCTCGTTGATGGTAAATGTTTGTCCTAAATCTTCCCTCGTTGCCGTAAGCTCCTCCGCCTATCCCAAATGAGAAATCCAATTCTTTGTTGGTTAAAAATAGCTCTTTTTGCTCAGGGCTTAAGAGCGAAAATACCATTGTTTCGATATCTTCTTTGCTTAAGGGCTGGTATTGATTTAGATAGATTAGCCCTCCATCAACTCTAATTGCCGGAAGAATACCAGGCATTAGATGTAAATCAGATGCGTTATTTTTTACCGTAATTTCCAAAAGCTCTTGTATAGCCATGCTTAAATAATAAATTTTATTATTCCTGTGCCACTCTTAGCACTTCTTCTATTGTCGTTATTCCCTGCAACACCTTTATATATCCATCCTGTTTCATTGTTATCATTCCCTCTAATATTGCTTGCTTTTCAATTGTTCCAGAATCTGCTTTCTCCAAAACAAGTTGTGCAATTTTTTCAGTTACGGGAAGACATTCAAAAATACCAACTCTTCCCAAGTACCCTGTTCCTCCACATTCATCGCAACCTTTTCCTTTCCAAAGTTTTATGGTAGCTCCATTTTGGGACGGATAAAGCTTTCCTAAAATCTGCTTCATTTCTTCTGTTATTTGCGCAACCGGAACGTATTGTTCTTTGCAACGCTGGCAAATTTTCCTAACAATTCTTTGAGCAAGTATGGCTGTCATTGTTGAGGCCAAGAGAAATGTTTCCGCTCCTAAATCGGTTAATCTTGGCAGGGCACCTGAAGCACTAGATGTATGAAGGGTAGAGAAGACCAGATGTCCTGTTAATGAGGCTTGGATAGCCAAATCGGTTGTTTCTTGGTCTCTAATTTCTCCGACCAGTATAATGTTTGGGTCTTGCCTTAAAAAAGACCTTAGTCCGGTTGCAAAAGTTAAACCAACAGCTGGGTTAATTTGCACCTGATTTATTCCTGCAATTTGGTATTCAACAGGATCTTCAAGCGTTGAAATATTAACTCTGGTAGTGTTGAGTTTTGTCAAAACAGAGTAAAGAGTAGTGGTTTTACCAGACCCTGTAGGTCCGCAAACTATAATTATTCCGTGAGGCCTAAGCATTGATGTTTCTAGATTTTTTAAAGAGGTTCCAGTTAAACCCAACTCCGCAAGAGTAGGAACCCCTCCGGATTTTCGAAGTAGCCTCATAACAATTTTCTCCCCGAATGACGTCGGTAACACTGAGATACGCAAATCTACTTCTTTATCCCCGACTTTAAAATTAAATCTACCATCCTGAGGGCTTCTGTGTTCATCTATTTTCATGTCGGATAAGATTTTTATGCGCGAAATTACTGCTTCCTGGACCGATTTTGGCAAACTTAGTTTGTCATATAAAATTCCATCGATTCTGTATCTGACTCTGACCCTATCCTCCTGAGGCTCTATGTGAACATCAGAGGCCCTACTGGTAACTGCGAATTCCAAAATAGTTGATACTATCTTTGCAATAGGTGCTTCTTTAATTATTTCTGAGATTTTACCGCTATCTATCGTTTTTATTTCTTCAGACTCTTCTGTTTCTTTTAATGCTTCGCCAACTTCTCCCACTATTTCTTGTCTATATTGTTGATTAATTGCAGATAAAACATCTGATGGTGTTGCTGCAAATGCTTTAATTGTAAGTCCTGTTTTTTGCCGAACAAATCCAAGTGCATCCAGATCTACGGGGTTACTCATTGCAATCGATAGGGTTTTTGTCTTTTCGTCATACAAGAAGGGAATTAATTGAAACCTTTCAACAACCGCCTTTGGAACAAGACCTAAGGCCTCAGGAGAAAAGGAGGCAGTTTCCAAAGAAATGAATGGAATTCCTAAGCTTCTTGCTTTTGCCTCTACTAGTTTATCTTCCGGGACTATTCCTAATTCTTCTAAAACGGCAACATCGGGGATACCTTGAGCTGCACTTTTTACCTTTATATCTTCATGCTGTTGCGCAGTTATAGTATGTTCGGACAACAGGATATCCGACACCGACTGATTACCAACCGATTGAACTTGTATATCGGGCATTACTTTTATAGTAGGCGAAGATGTGGTATAAAGTCAATGATAATAGTAAATATTTAGGATTTATAATTATGGTTAGTTTTTTAATTGTTTCAAAAGATAAAAATAAAGCAGCAGAAGAGTGGCAAAAAATTACCAATCGGGAAAGAATTGACAGATTCGATATAACTATAGTTGAACCCGAAAAGACAATGGGGATTGGAGATGTAAGAGGGGCTCAACAAAAATTAATCTTAAAACCTCTTAGAAGTCAAAAAAAAGCAGTTATCTTAGATGCTTATTTGGGAATCACAATTGAGGCGCAAAATGCACTTTTAAAATCGCTTGAGGAACCCCCTTTAAATACTATTATTATATTGCTGGTCTCAGATTTAGAGCCTATTCTTCCGACAATTATTTCAAGATGTAAGGTTTTGAATTTGGATAAATTTATAATGTTATCTGACGATGAAAAAAATACCTTTACAAAACTTTTTAACAAAATTCAAAAAGTACAAACAGGAGAAAAATTAGAACTTGCACAAGATTTTGGAAAGACAAAGGAGGACGGAGCATTGTTCACACAAAATTTAATTTTGGTTTTAAGAGAACTAATTTTAGATGGGGAAGGGGACACAAAAAAACTTTTACATACTTTAAAAGAATTTGAAAAAGCAAACAAGATTTTAAAAACTTCAAATGCAAATCCAAGATTAACTTTAGAAAACCTCTTTTTTTCAATATGAATAAAAAACATAGTGATTTCCGCTGTGAATACTGCAATCATCTAGTAGCAACATCTGAAGATATAGGGACACATCACCGTAATCATTGTTCTTTATGTTTATGGTCAAAGCATGTAGATTTGAAAAAATCAGGCGACAGAAAAGCAACTTGTCATGCCCTAATGCGACCAATCGGTATAACTTTTAAAAAGGAGGGAATAGATAAATATGGTAAACCGCGTCAGGGAGAGTTAATGATTATACATTACTGCATTAATGATGATTGTAAAAAAATTTCTATAAATAGAATTGCCGCAGATGACATCCCGGAAAAAATTCTTGAAGTATTTGAACAATCCCAAAGTGCGTCAGATGAACTTAAAAAAGAACTAGAAAAACAGGGAATAAATTTACTTACTAAAAGTGATGAGGTAAAAATAAAAGAGCAGCTTTTTGGAAATTAGTAAGTAGCAAAAATTCTAAAATCCCCGGGTTAAAATGTTGTTTTTTGCCCTATAGTTGATTTTTACATTGTTTTTTGCTACCATTCGCTCGTTATGTCAGAGAAAATAAAATTTATTCCGGTAGAAGTTGCTGAGCATGCTCAGTCAGGTGATGTTCTTGGAGCTTTCGATGTTAGTTTTCGCGATAAGCCAGTAACTGGAATAAGAATTTTCTACGATAAAAAGGACCCAGTGGTGGGGTTTGTGCCTCTATCAACTGCAATGACAGAATCAGACGAACTAACGCCTGACCAATGGGATGCAGTTATTCAAGCAGTTGATAAAAAAGTTCAACGATTAGTAAATCACGAAGAGGAAGAGAGAGAAAGAATAAGGCGACTTAAAGTATTTAAAAGCCGATACGAATATAGTATAGGAAAGTATAAGCCTGGCGACGCTAATACTTTAAGAGATCCGGAATCTAACCTTGGGATGATTGTTTATCTTACACCAGAAGCATCTCTTATTAGAAATCGAGAGGTTGTTGAAGAAATGACAAGAATGGCAGAGGATTTAGTGGGTGACCCAGACAAAAACGAAAAGCTCACGCTTGCTAAAGCAGGGTTAAGACAGCATCAATATAATTGGACTATTTGGGCAACGGAAAGCATTGCCAGAGATCATTATATGATATCTCTTATTAAAGGCAAGCCAACTTTTGAGTTGCCTCTATTATATCAAGTATTACCCGGATTAGTTCAAAAAGAAAAAGCACGAATAGAAGCCACTATGGCAAAATAATCAGGGACTGGTATGTGCTGCCAATTCAGGTTCGTAAGGTTATCTCCTCAGGATTGAATAAGGTTTAAATTTTAGTTTTTTTTGATTTTCGGGGTTGTATTGCTAACTAATTTTCGTTTAAAATAGACAGATTAGGACTGGTAAAAGTTCCTTTTTTTTGGTAAAATTAATAGGTATTTTATGGCTCTAAAAAAAACCCAAGCAACTAAAAAATCCTCTGATTATTCAGCAAAACAAATTCAAGTTTTAGAAGGACTAGAGCCAGTTAGAAAAAGACCCGGAATGTATATTGGCTCCACCGATATCTTTGGTCTCCATGAATCTTTGCGGGAAATTATAGATAATGCAGTTGATGAAGCATTGGCAGGATATGCAAAAAATGTTTGGATACTTCTAAACAATGATGGTTCAGCAACTGTTATAGATGATGGCCGAGGAATCCCGGTTGATGTAATGCCTCAATATAAAAAGTCCGCTTTAGAAATTGTCATGACCAAGCTTCATGCCGGAGGAAAATTTGGCGGTTCCGCTTATAAAATTTCCGGAGGATTGCACGGGGTAGGAAGTTCGGTTGTAAACGCCCTTTCTGAATGGATGTGGGTGGAGGTAAAAAGAAGTGGGAAAGTCTACAGACAAGACTATAAAAGAGGTAAAACTACAAGCACAGTCAAAGCTGTAGCGAACTCACAAATCACGGAATTCCCAATTCAGACGGGGACAACCGTTAGTTTTTTCCCCGATAGTGAAATATTCTCAGAAATTATCTTTGATTTTGACATGATTAAAAAAGCAATTAGAGAAAGAGCCTATCTGGTTCCCACCTTATATTTCCATTTAATTGACCAAAGAGAAGGTAGTCAAAAAGAAACTCATTATTATTTTGAAGGGGGAATAATATCGTTAGTTGAAAAACTTAATGAAAACAAAGGTCCTTTGCATGAAGTAATCTTTATTAAAAAACAGGAAAAAGAGATTGAAGTAGAAGCAGCTCTGCAATACAACAATATGTATACGGAAAACGTAGAAAGTTTTGTCAACGTAATTAATACCGTAAACGGCGGAACGCACTTAACCGGATTTAGAATGGCATTAACAAGGGCCGTAAATGACTACGGCAAAAAAATCGGTTCATTTAAAGAAGATGAAGATTCAATTGTTGGAGACGATACCAGGGAAGGGTTAACCGCAGTTGTTTTTGTAAAAATGCCTCAGGATAAAATCCAGTTTGAAGGACAGACTAAGGGAAAATTGGGCAATTCGGAAATTCAGCCTATAGTCAATAGCATTGTGAAAGAGGGTCTTTCTACCTATTTTGAGGAAAATCCGGCGACAGGAAGAAAAATTTTGGAAAAAGTATACTTGGCAGCAAAAGCAAGACTTGCTGCAAAAGCCGCCAAAGAGGCAATTCTTAGAAAGGGAGCGTTGGAAGGATCGTCTCTTCCCGGAAAATTAGCAGACTGTCAGGAAAAAAATCCGGAAATATCCGAACTTTTCCTTGTAGAAGGCGATTCAGCCGGAGGCAGCGCAAAGCAAGGGAGAGATCGAAAATTCCAGGCAATTCTTCCACTTAAGGGAAAAATCTTAAATACGGAAAGGGCAAGACTTGATAAAATAATTGAACACGAGGAGGTAAAGAATTTAATTATTGCCTTGGGCGCGGGAATCGGGGAACAGACAAGGTTTGAAAAGTTAAGGTATCATCGAATTATTATAATGACTGACGCAGATGTTGACGGACAGCATATAGAGACCTTAATTTTAACCTTCTTTTACAGGCATTTGCCTGAAATAATTAGGAACGGCTACCTATACATTGCCCAACCACCACTTTATAAAATAACAAGCGGTAAGAATATCGCCTATGTTTTATCAGATGCTGAGAAAGACGACTACATTAAGAAACTGGAAAATGGAGCAAGAGTTGCAACCCAACGATATAAAGGTTTGGGGGAAATGAATCCCGACCAGCTTTGGGAAACAACAATGAATCCCAAAAACAGGAGCTTAAAGCAGGTAGTAATAGATGACGCAGAGGAAGCTGATGCAGTTTTTACTATGTTAATGGGAGATGAGGTTCCACCTAGAAAATACTTTATCCAATCGAATGCTAAAAGTGCAACCTTGGATATTTAGTTGATTGAAAACCAAAATTAATTTTTCTGTTTTTAAAATCTAAGATTTGAAAAAGAAGATCCCATTGACTTGAATCAAGGGGAGATTCATAATAACTAAATTAATATGAATTTATCTTTTATACTAAACAACCAGTTAATTTTTGCCATTTCGGCAAGTCTTCTTTCAATTCTTTATGGACTTTTCCTAACTTTTTCTGTTTTAAAAAATCCAAAAGGCGATGCAAAGATGAACTCTATCTCGGACGCAATTGCCGAAGGAGCAGCTGCCTATATGAAAAGACAATATACGGTTGTTGCTATTATCGGCATAGTTATTGCAATAATTTTATATTTTGCATTTGGTTGGATAACTGCAATTGGGTTTGCAATAGGCGCAATTCTTAGCGGTATTGCCGGGGTCGTGGGAATGAATGTTGCGGTAAGATCAAATATCCGAACCGCTCAGGCCGCAAGAAAAGATCTAAAGTCCGCTTTTTCTTTGGCTTTTAAAGGAGGTGCAGTTACCGGACTTTTGGTTGCCGGGTTTGCGTTACTTTCAGTTTCAGGATTTTTCTGGATTTTGGAGCGAATTGCAAACGGCAATCTTCAGCCATTAATTGCGCTTGGTTTTGGAGGGTCTTTAATTTCTGTTTTTGCAAGGTTAGGCGGGGGAATATTTACAAAATCTGCAGATGTTGGAGCAGATATGGTTGGAAAAATTGAAAAGGGGATTCCCGAGGATGACCCAAGAAACGCCGGAGTTATTGCCGATTTAGTAGGGGACAATGTTGGCGATGATGCGGGAATGGCTGCAGATCTTTTTGAAACCTATGTAATAACTGCAGTTGCGGCAATGATTCTGGGAAAATTAAGTTTCCCAAATGAGCCTTCGGTTTTATTTTATCCAATGGCAATTGGCGGAATTTCTATTGTTGCCAGCATTATCGGAACCTGGTTTGTAAGGTTAAGAGGAAGAGGAATAATGAGAGCCTTATATGAAGGCTTAGCAGCATCGATTGTAATTTCAATTTTTGGCTTTTACTTTTTAACGACAGCCATGTTTCCAAATGGACTTTTAGGAATTTCGGCTTTAAATCTTTTTTACACATCGATAATTGGCTTAATTGTTACGATTGGCATGGTTGTCATAACCGAATACTTTACTTCTAAAAAGTTTTCTCCCGTTAAAATAATCGCCAATGCCTCAACAACCGGACATGGAACAAATATTATTGCCGGTCTTGCAAACTCAATGAAATCAACAATGGCGCCAATTCTTCTAATTTGTGGTGGAATTTACTTTGCCTTTCTTTTTGCAGGTCTTTATGGAGTTGCGGTTGCAGCAATGAGTATGCTTTCACTTGCCGGGATTATTGTTGCAATTGATGCTTTCGGACCAATAACCGATAACGCCGGCGGAATTGCCGAGATGGCGGGATTAGATCAAAAAGTAAGAGACATAACTGACCCGCTTGATGCGGTTGGCAACACCACCAAGGCAGTAACTAAAGCTTATGCAATTGGTTCTGCAGGACTGGCTGCGTTGGTTCTTTTTGCAAGCTATATTCAGGAATTTGCGGCAAAAGGGTTAACTGGCGGAGCTTTTGTTTTATCCGATCCAATGGTAATAATTGGCCTATTTATTGGCGGAGCTCTCCCTTACTTTTTTGGAGCTTTGGCAATGGAGGCAGTTGGAAAAGCCAGTGTTTCAATTGTTAATGAGGTAAGACGCCAATTTAGGGAAATAAAAGGAATAATGACAGGCAAAGCAAAGCCTGAATATGGAAAGGCAGTTGATATTGTTACTAAAGCCGCAATTAAGCAAATGATTCTGCCAACATTAATAACCGTTTTTGCTCCAATATTGGTTGGCTTTATTTTGGGGCCAAGAGCACTTGGGGGACTTTTAATTGGGAGTATCGTAACGGGGTTGTTTGTGGCAATTTCCATGACCACCGGCGGTGCTGCCTGGGACAATACGAAAAAATATATTGAAGAAGGAAATCTTGGAGGCAAAGGAAGCTTTGCCCACCAATCGGCGGTTACCGGCGACACAGTAGGAGATCCTTATAAAGATACCGCAGGACCGGCAATTAACCCAATGATTAAGGTCCTAAATATTGTTGCGCTTTTAATTGCTCCTTTCCTGTAAATTAGCATTTAGCACTTATGGATATTGGAAAATTACAAAAAGCAGAAATAACTTCCGAAATGAAAAAGGCGTACTTGGATTACGCCATGTCGGTTATTGTCTCACGTGCTCTTCCCGATGTTAAAGACGGTTTAAAACCAGTTCACAGACGTATTCTTTATGCAATGCATGAAATGAATCTAACCCACTTAGCAAAATTTAGTAAGTCTGCAAAAATTGTCGGAGAAGTAATGGGAAAATACCACCCCCATGGAGACATTCCAATCTATGATGCACTGGTTAGGCTTGCCCAGAATTTTTCAATGCGTTATCCACTAATAGATGGGCAGGGAAACTTCGGCTCAATGGACGGAGATCCACCTGCTCACATGCGGTACACAGAAGCAAGGATGGCGGCAATTTCGGATGAAATGTTAAGGGATTTAGATAAAGAAACTGTTGATTATTTGGAAAATTTTGATGCAACTTTAAAAGAACCTGTTTTTTTGCCAAGTCTTCTTCCCAATCTTCTTTTAATGGGATCCGAGGGGATTGCAGTTGGAATGGCAACGAAAATTCCTCCCCATAATTTAACCGAGGTTATTAATGCGGTAGTTTACATGATTTTAAAAACTAAGTTTGCACAAAAAAATGGCTCAAGCGCCCCTGCGATGGTCTCCAATGTCTCTATTGATGAACTTTTAGAATTTATAAAAGGCCCTGATTTTCCGACTGCAGGTTCAATTTATGACATCTCCGAAATTAAAAATGTCTATACAACTGGCAGGGGGAGGATTTTAATTCGGGGGAAAGCAGAAATAGAAGATATTGGTCAGGGAAAATCGGCAATAATTGTTACTGAGCTTCCATATCAGGTTAATAAATCGCTTTTGGTTGCAAGAATTGCTGAGCTTGCAAAAGATAAAAAAATAGAAGGGATCTCAGATCTTCGGGACGAATCGGATAGACACGGAATAAGAATAGTTGTTGAGTTAAAAAGGGACAGTTCTCCTAAGAAAATTTTAAATAACCTTTACAAACACACCAATCTTCAAACAATCTTTTCCGCAAATACAGTTGCCCTTGTTGACGGAACTCCTCAAACTTTAAATCTCAAGACAATCTTGGAGGAATATCTAAAACACCGTTATTCAGTTGTTAAAAGAAGATCCGAATTTGAACTGAAACAGGCAAAAGCAAGACTGCATATCTTAGAAGGATTAAAGATTGCGGTTGAGAATATTGATGCTGTTATTAAAACAATTAAAGAATCCAAAGATCAAGACGCCGCAAAAACAAATTTAATAAACAAATTTAAACTCTCTGAAATTCAGGCAACTGCAATTTTGGATATGCAGCTAAGACGTCTTGCAGCGCTTGAGAGACAAAAAATTGAAGACGAGTATGAAATGGTAAAAGAAACAATTGCTTATTTGGAAGATTTACTTTCACACCCTGTAAAAATACTAACTGTTGTAAGAGGGGAGTTAACAAGGCTTAAGGAAAAGTACGGAGATGAAAGAAGGACTAAGGTTTACAAAAGTAAAGTCGGTGAGTTTTCAGAAGAAGATTTAATTCAAAATGAACCGACCGTTATTACTCTTACCAATACTGGCTATATAAAACGGCAGAGCTTAACAAGTTTTAGGACTCAACAGCGAGGTGGGAAAGGGATTAAGGGAATGACTACTAAGGAAGAAGATAGCATTTTCCATATACGCTATGCTCAAGCTCATGATAATCTGCTTTTCTTTACAGATAAGGGGAAGGCTTATCAGCTTAGAGCTTTTGAAATAGCAGAATCATCAAGAACAAGCAAGGGAACGGCTGTTGTTAATTTGCTTAATATTGAGGCAAATGAAAAAGTCCAGTCGTTTGTAAGTTACCGAAAAGATGAAAAAGGAGGTTATGTTTTTCTGACAACTAGAAAAGGAACTGTTAAAAAATCGAAGCTTTCGGATTTTGAAAATATAAGAAGATCGGGTATTTTAGCAATTAAGCTAGATAAAGGAGACGAATTGGTTTGGAGTAAGCTAACACGCGGAGACAATGATGTGCTTTTGGTAACTAAACATGGTAAGGCAATTAGATTTTCGGAAAAAAGTGTCAGACCTATGGGAAGAAATACAATGGGGGTTAGAGGAATTAGAATAATAGGAGACGACGTAGTTATTGGAATGGATATTTTGGACAATAAAGAAAAGTCTGACCTTCTAACAATAATGCAAAACGGGCTTGGCAAAAAAACTGCAGCAAAACTTTTCAGAGGGCAACAGCGGGGTGGACAAGGGGTTAAAGTTGCTAAAGTTACTCAGAAAACCGGAGAGGTCGTTTTTGCTCAGGTTATTCCAACAGGCTGTAAAGAAGCCATAATTACATCTAAAAAGGGACAAATTGTTAAAATTGAGATGGAGTCTATTCCAAGACTATCGCGAGATACCCAAGGTGTAATTTTAATGAGATTCTCAGATCCCTCTGACCACGTTGCCTCTGCCACTTGCATAGAAAAATGAAAATTAACGGAGTAAAATTTGCCCAAAGAATACTAGACGAACTTAAAGAGGAGATTAAAAAAAGAAATCTTAGTCCAAAACTTGCAATTATACTAATGGGGGATAATCCAATTTCTCAAAGTTATGTTAAAAAAAAAGAGAAAAAAGCAAAAGAAATAGGTATAAAAACAATTATTATAAGGTTGGCCTCTTCAACATCCAAGAACATACTAAGAAGTAGAATAGAGAAGCTTAATAGCGATAAATTTGTTCACGGAATTATTATTCAAAGACCACTTCCTTCCCAAATAACTGAGAATTTTGTCACAAATATAATAATAAAGGAAAAGGATGTGGACGGATTTAGAGAAGATTCCTCCTTTGAATCACCAATGAGTCAGGCCGTTTATGAAATACTAAACTCAATTGGGGCATTAAGTTTACTTAAAAGAAAAAAAACAACAATAATTGGAAAGGGAGAAACCGGTGGAAAACCAATTTTAAAATTTCTAAAAGAGAAGGGGATTAGGCACAGTGTAATTGATTCGAAAACAAAAAATCCGCAAAAAATAATTCAGGAGTCTGACATTATAATTTCTGCGGTTGGAAAACCTGTTATAAATGCAAAAGATTTAAAGAAAGGAGTTATCTTAATCGGTGTTGGGATGTATAAAAATGAAAAAGGGGAGCTAAGTGCTGATTATAATCAAAAAGAGGTTGAAAAGGTAGCTTCTTTTTACACTCCGGTTCCCGGAGGAGTGGGTCCATTAACCGTTGCAATGCTTTTAAAAAACGTTGTAAAAGCCGCCCAGAAAAGATAAAATCTAAAAACCAATGTCAAACACAGAGCAATTTAGTTCTGTTCCTGCCGCAGAAAGTTTACAAATTAAAGCAGGTCAAAAAATTCAAGCTCTTTACGAATCTATAAGAAATGGTTTGGATAGTCTCCCAAAAGGAAAACCGATTTTTAAACCGCTTGAAAGAAACGAGGAAACAGGAGAAGAAACAGAAATGCCTGATAAGAAAAGAGAGATTATTATTACAGAATTTCCAATGATAAGATGTACCTACCGGATTTACAGTGAAGAAATAGATCTAAAAGAAAAATCAAAAACATTAAAAATAGAAAAAATAATTAATGGTCTTACTCATACACTGCAGATAACTGTTCCTCTTAAAAGCGGTCAAACGAAAACGGTTAGAAAATTACTGGTTGGCTACTATTCAAATAAGGGGGCAACTTATTGTATTGAGACTGTTTCAGAACCAGTAGATAATGTCGATAAGCATCGAGGACTTAACTCTACTCTTAGGCGGGCGAGAAAACATTTTTCAGAAATTATTAATACCTAAAACATAATTTGATTGACAGGAAAAAAATAATAGTTTAGTATGAGCGTATGAAAGATTTAAAAACTCCTTTCTTTACGATACTATTTATATTCCTCTTCTTATTTTTATATACCAAATTATCAGGCCCTATCCCGTTTTTTATAAATAGTTTACAGACCACTAAAACAAATATGTTTCAGGTTGTGGGCGAAGGAAAAGCAACAGCCGTCCCAGATACGGCAATGGTTTCGGTTGGCGTAACTTCTAAAGCTCAAGCTGTTGAGGATGCGCAGGCAAAAACTAATCGGCTGGCAAGTAAAATCATAGAAGATATTAAAAAACTTGGAATTGAGGAAAAAAACATTAAGACCGTAAATTATTCGGTTAACCCTGACTATGATTACTCAAGAGGACAAACAATTACAGGCTACACAGTTAATCAAACCCTGGAAATAAAAGTTAAACCCATTGAAAAAGTAAATAGAGTAATTGATACTGCAACTTTGGATGGCGCAAATCTTATTCAAGGAGCTTCTTTTGTCTTTGGCGACGAGTTGCAAAAAAAGCTAGAGGATGAGGCTAGAAAACAAGCGGTTGACAATGCAAGAGCAAAAGCAGAAAGTCTTGCTAATGCCGCCGGGATTAGGCTTGGTAAAATTATAGATGTTTCGGAAAGTAACCAAGCAGTCCCTATTCTC
>MFNH01000039.1:0-4882 GCA_001781995.1 Candidatus Levybacteria bacterium RBG_16_35_11
TACTTCTAATTGTACAGCAAAATACGTGACATTGCTCTTTTCAGTTTCATGATAATGACGCTTTCTAACGCCTTCATCAAGAATTACTATAAAATCAACTACCTTGGGCATGTTTATCCTTACCCTTCCAGCCTCGCCTCAAACTCTGATTTAAAATTTTCCGTAATGCTTTATAACTCATTGAGATAAAAATTATTCTAACAATTTTTTATCTTCTTCAAACAACTCAAGTTGTTCCTTTGAAAGTTCCTCTATTTTTTCTGTCTTGAGCAGAGAAGATAAAAGAGTTTCTTTGTCTTTCGTAGATTCAATACTTAAAATCCAGGCATCTTTTTCTTGCAAAAGATGTTGCGGGAATGAAGATGCAATCTTATTTTTTAAAAAACTATTTACCTGCCTTCTTAGATTTTTTCTGGCACTATTATCACTCCATGAATTGTACATTCCCCATGTGGCTTTTACTAAAAGATCTTCTACAGTAAAAACAGTTTTGTCTGAAACTTTAGCCCTTCCTATTAATGACAATATTTCACTCAATAGTCGTTGTTCCAAGGTCTTTTTTCCATATTCATTCTGCTCAACTGAAGGATCGAGAGGTATGAAATACAAAGGACGAGGATCAGTATTTGGCTGCCCCTCAATAACTTTTATATCTCCGCTTTCTCTTATGTTTAATTTATCAGAGTCATTGTTATTGATTACTATGTAAATTGAATTTTCAGAATCATGTTTAATTCCGAAACAACAAGCATAATTGGAACGAAAACCTGCACTTTCAATTTCAGATTTGAGAATATCACATGTGTTCTTAATATGAAGCTTATGATCATCTTTTGTTACATAAGACACTGCGCTTTCCACCTTTGTAGCGGGTGAAAGAGCAAGTGATTCTCCTAATATCTGGCCATCTAATAACAACAATGTCCTTGCCTGTTCCGATGTAGATGAATCAGGTCCAAAAGATTGTTTTTTACATTCGACAAGTAGGAAAAAGTTTGATTTTTCTTTTCCTAATATAATATCCGGAGAGCATCCGTCTTGAGCGTTTATATTTTTTTCGCGTATCCTTTGTCTTATGGGAATCGGTAAAGCTAAAGATGGAGCTATTGAATATACTGAGTATCCCGATTCTGCCAATAATGCCCTTATCCCGATATCCGATAAAATAGGCTGAGTCAACCATAAAATTAAATTGACTTGAAATAGATGATCTTCAGTAATTTCATCAATATTGTTCATATGTTATTCCTTTTGACGAATCATCAGCAATTTCTCTATATGGTTTATTACCAAGAGTTATTTTAGCCGCAGGGTCTAAGTATATTTGAATATTTGAAACTAGTCGATGAACAGTATTTCCGCATGTGCCTTTCGGAATTATAGCTATGATGTGTTTATCTGTAATTTCTAAAAAGATAGGTTGCCATAAATGTTTGTCCACACCATAAACATGAACTTTCTTAGGTCCTAATTTAATGGGGTTTCCCCAAAATCTGAAACGGTTTTTAACCCTCCGGAATGTAGAATCTATAAAATGGTTAAAGGTTTCTTCATTTAAAGGGTCTTTAAACTCTACTATAAGTGGCGCTCCTATAAGCTTTTGAAATTCACCACCTTTTTGGACAGAAACTTTTTCAATAGAATACCATGCAATATCCTGAGTCCTCTTAATCAGTTCTCTATAAATTTTTAGTATATATAGAACATGGCTTCTGTGGTCTCTAAAACTTTCACTTCTGTTTGTAGCTTTCCCAAAATGAAAGAAATCGTGGCCACCTTTGGCAATAGGTGATGGAAAACGAAGTTGAGTAATAGAGTACATCGGCGAATACAATTTTTGAAAATGACTAAGTTTATCTTTTAAAAGTCTGATTCTGTCAACAAGAGCAATTTTGGAAGATCTTCTCTCAAAAATTGGTTGATCTTCCTCATCAACGATTTCTTCCTCATTATTAATTTCATCAATATCGGAATCAATTTCAAAAATGCTTTCATGCTCAAATACAATCCGAGTAAACCTATTTGGATTAGACAATTCTTTAACTTTTTCCCATAGCATTTCAAAAGTCCAACCACTCAACCATACATGATCAAGCAGGGGGCTTGATAAAACTAAATTCTTTATCCACTTATCTATAATTTCACTATGTTCAAGACTATAAAAAACAATATATCGTCCATCCCAAAAAGATTCAAGAAATCCCATATATTTTCCTGAAATCTTATCAGAAACTTTATATAAGCCCTCATCTATTTGTGAAAATTCAGATGAATAAGGGATAAGAATATCTGAGAAAGTTTTAACAGTATCCTGAAATCCATCAACAGTCTCCAACAAATAAGATTTGACAAGCCCCTTTTTTGTTTTTTTCTGGTCTAATTCTTCCTTCCGTTCTATGGAGTATCCATCGAATAGTCTAATCATTTCTTCACGGTCTTTAATCCCAGAAAGACTAAAATCTGTCATAGTTTCACCTTAAATTTTTTAATCCTGCTTAATGAGGAAGACAATGTTATAGATTATAACTGAATATCTATTTTTTAAGAACATTTTAGTTTTGAGTACCTTTTTCGATCATTTCTTCAACCTTTCGCTTGGCTTCTTCTAAAAGCCTTTTTGCCTGATAGCGGGCGTCGTGTGATTCCAGGCAAAGGGATTCAATTTCATTTTGAATCTTATCAGGCAACATCGGTATCAAAGTATGCCTAACCTGACTCGGTTTCCAGTGGCTAATTACTGAACCGCCAGCATCCCGCTCAATTTGTGACTGCCCAATAATAGAATTTATAACCAAACAGACATATTCTTTTTTTATATCGTATAAAGGCTGAAGTCGTAAAATCCCTCCTGAGATAATACCTTCTATTTGTTCTTTTAGATGATATGCTATTCCGGGTGTAGCGTCTTTGGACAGTAAAATTTCTCCCTGTAACGGCTGATAGTTTGCCTTCAGTTCCGAATAAGTTTTATCTGACAGATATTGCTGGTTATTATTGTTGATTTGAAATTTGTTAAGATTGCTTACCCTGATAAACGGTGTCCCCTCTTCACAATAAACAGAACTGCCTGGCTCAATGCCTTTTGCCAGGCAGAACATATCGCCAATAGACTTATAAGGATGCTTTTTTATCTTCTTAATAATCCGTTCGTATTTCGGCTGATAGTATTCAGCATCAATGCGGTTGGCAGTAAATGTATTGGCAGAATTTACCTCATAACAAGACACATGGGATAAATTAATGTCTTTTATGCCGAGTTCTTCTAAAAGCAAGGATTCGGCTTGATAGTAGAAGTCTTTGGATTTTCCTAAAAGATTTAAAGTTTTCTTTACAATACTCTCAATTTCAAGTTCAAATTCTTTGTTAAAAAAAGGAATTTGTAATTCTTTTAAGTTGCCTAATGCTAAAAAGGGGTTTATTTGTCCTGTGCTAATTTGTTCTACTTGTAGTTTCCCTAAAGCAGAGTTAATAAATGCGGACACATAAAATGGATTAATGTGCTTTTTAAGAACTATCCTTGCTACGTCTTGGTTTACATTGGTTTCTTCCTTTAAGTTATAGACTACCGCTGCATTCCCTACTTTGCCTTTAATAGTTATTAATAAATCATTTTCATGTAATATGGTTCTGGATAATTCACCAATATGTGATTCCTTATATATTCTTTTGGAATTTGCATAATCAATATAGAAATCGTATATATTTTCTGCTGTGAGAAACCTTATTGAACCATTTATTAAATCGTGATGGTAAGGGGTGTGCCCATTTGTGATTATGAAAGATATTTGTTTCATTTGCAATCTGTTTTTAAGTCTTGAAAGTTTAGTTTCTTCTTTTAAATATTTGGGGTAGTAATACTCCGCATCAATCCTTGTTGCCCCCTCTAACCTATCGCTTTGTATGATTGAAATATTCTCTGCAACAATTTCTGGCATTTTATTTCCCGTATTTCGCTTTTTCCTCAGCAGCCATGAGCATTTCTGATTTATATTTATAACTTTCTCTCGAGAAATCATATCTCTGCTTTTTTGCAAACTCTATAAATTTCTCAGCGATGAAATCCAAATCATGGTCAATAATTAAATGCCCGTTTTCATCAAGCATCAATTCACCGCTTGAGTCTTTTTTATAAACGTATTCTCCCGAATTGTCCTTTCCGGATTTTTGGGATGTAGCCATAAAGATGGGATAAGATAGTTCTTTGGCGCTTTTGGACCGAAGCCAGAACTTATGAAATTCTTCTGAATCTTTTCCGTCGTTCAATAGGATATTTAACCTGCCGGTTAATGTCTTTAACCCAAGAGAATATTCCTTTTCTGCAAGACTTTTTTGAAAGGCTTTTAGTTTTTTAGTAAGTTCCTTTTTCTTTTCTCTATCAGCATTTTTAATTTCTTTTTGCAGGGTTTCTATTTCTTCCTTTAGAGTATCAATAGCTTCATATAAGTCCTCAACCGTTTCAGCTTTTAGTGCTTCTTCGCCATTTTCTTTATCATTGTCTTCTGCTTCAGGCTCTTCTTCATAACTGCCGTAAAAGGAATTTAAGAAGCCTGTTAATTCTTCAGGCAGAGATTCTTCTGTTAAATTTGTTTTCTTAGCAAGAGTTTTAATTTCTTCTAAAAATTTCTGCCATTGTTTTTCATATTTACTTTGAACAGCGTTAATCTTTTTAAGTTCTTCTTCAGTATATCTCTGTAAAAACAAAACGCTGGTCTTTGTGCCTGTATGAGGTTTAAATGTATTACCGTGGAGGCCCACAACGGCAAGGATTCTGGCTCTTTCCATAATAAACTTGCGGATATACTCATCATTGGTATTGTTGAGCCTGCCCTGAGGCAAAACAATTGCCATTCTTCCGCCAGGTCTTATGAAATTCAAATTTCTT
>MFNH01000039.1:4996-5500 GCA_001781995.1 Candidatus Levybacteria bacterium RBG_16_35_11
AATCAAAGTATCTAAAGTTTTTCTGATTGTCTTCATCTTTGACTCGATCTTCAGGAAAGCGGGTTAACACCGGACGAAATGCCGATTTGCCCTCATCATCCCACGATGAAGAATCAAGAGAGTTGAGTTTATAGACATTGGTTTTGCCGTCGCCTGCAATCAGATTGATTGCTTTAGCAATTTTTACCGCCCTGTTATCAAAATCAATTCCAAATATATTGTTCTGAGCAAACTCTTTTGCATATTCAGGCAAACCGTCAGGAGTTGCAGGTTCACCTGCTATGTATTGGATAGTGTGAACAGTAAAACCGCATGACCCTGAAGCCGTGTCAATAACTTTTTCTGTCTCCTTTGGGTTGAGCATTTTAATCGCCATATCAATTACATGACGCAGGGTAAAGTATTGACCTTTTGCGCCTTTGGCTACCTGCGTAACCAGATATTCAAAGGCTTCGTCAATAACCTGAAGGTTAGAATTAAAAAGCTTTATGTCCTGTAAAAATG
>MFNH01000039.1:5512-7547 GCA_001781995.1 Candidatus Levybacteria bacterium RBG_16_35_11
ATTTTATCCATAGGACTAAATACGCCTTTCCATTTATTCTTGGCGTCATTAAAAAGACTATTTATCTTTTCATATAGCTCACTTGGTGACTCGCCATAAATTCTAAAGTGTATTCTACCTTTTCGGCCCCTGACATTTTTAGCCGCCCATTCATCGTAGAGTTTAGCGTAAATTAACTTGAAGACCTCATCAAAAGCGTCAACCCCTGCATTTGCAAGAACGAGGTCTTCCAAGTCTTCAATAAGTTTTCTTAATGATAGCTTTTCAGTTACGAGCTTGTTATGTGTAGTTAACTTTTCAAGGGTCCAGAGTTCTTTAATCACATCCTGTAAAGACTGGTCAACTGTTGGGATATCTGAAATGTTTGTGAAAACATTTGGTTCTTCTCGATGCATGACAACCAGTTCAGAACCATTAGACCAAACACCTATTGGCGAGCCTTCGGCATTGCAGTAAGACTTAAGCTGTTCTATGCCGTCTTTACGATTAGGTTTTTTAACCTCAACGATTATGAAAGGATGTATAAGGTCTTTTTGAAGGACTACAATATCTGCCCTCTTATCTGACACACCAGAGCCAAACCATACGTCTTTTTCAACTTGGATACGTTCTTTTGGATAGCCATAATTATCTAAAAGTTTTTTTATGAAAAGCTGGCGGACTATTTCTTCAGGTTTTGCATGCCGTTCTTTATCTGAACCGAAACATTTGAGATATGGTTTATTGTTTTTATCGTAAAGATTTATTGACGAAATGAGTTTTTTATCAAATAGTCCAAGTCTATGTTTTATTTCTGTGCTCTTAAATATTTCATTAATATTGTATTTTGGCATTTATCAGCAATCCTGTAACATTATCGCGGGCTAAAGCCTCTGGCTATATCTGGAATTTACATCAGCATTTCACATTAAACTTTTTGCAATTTCTCTCCCAATGTCATCCATGCAGGCAAAGGTTCTCCTGTTGCCTCATGATAGAGTGTTTCAGGTGCAATATCTACATCATCAGGCCAGCACAATACTCCAATCTCTTTATTAATATAAAACCTTTTGAAATATTCAATATCAGAGAAACGACTAAAAACACCACCTTTATTAACATACCCCTGTAAATCAACAACTCCTTTTTTCCCATTCTCAAATATAAGTTCCAATTTATATCCCTCAATATATTTTACTTCTACCACATCGTAATACATGTTGTCACCCCCGTTATTATGTTAGTGGTTCTATTTTGAATAGAGGCTTTTTCTGCGAGGCTAATCCCCAATCTTTTAATAGGGCATCTTTATGGATTTCAGCCCATTCCATCACAAGACCTAATGCCCTTGGCGGTAAATACCCTTCCAACAAAGCAAAATCTTCTATCCTTATGGCTGCTTTATAACTTCCATATCTTGCATGAAAATGTGGTGGGTTATGATCATCAAAAAACATTGTAATGATAATTCCAAAGAATCTACTTATTTCTGGCAAACTTTATATCCTCCATGAGATCTTTTTCAGTATAATATCTTGAAATTCTGCGTTTCCCAAGTTCTTCCTGAAATTCCCATTTACTCATCTTTGCCAGTTCTCTTGCCTTTCCAAAGGAGAGGATATGTTTTTCGTAGAGGACAATAGATAGTTCTTTAAGAAGTTCTTTTTGTATCTTATCCTTTGGAATTTTAAGTGAAAGAATTATATCTTCGGGTATTTCGAGAGTTATACCCTGTCGAGCAGGCATTTTAGGCACCTCCTTTGCTCAGGCATTATTAGGAAGTTTAACAAACCTGCTTTAATTTTAACACAAAAAAATAAACCTGCTCATACTATTCCCTTCCTCAGGATATCATGAAGATGAATAATGCCTACAGCACGACCATTTTCATCAGGTACCGCAAGGGATGTAATAGAAAGCTTCTCCATTATGGACAATGCCTTTGCGGCGAGTTCCTCTTGTGAGATCGTCTTTGGATTTCTTGTCATAACTGCCTCTGAACTCATATCAAAAAATCCCTTGCCCCATTTTTCTATCCCTCTCCTCACATCTCCAT
>MFNH01000040.1:0-38506 GCA_001781995.1 Candidatus Levybacteria bacterium RBG_16_35_11
AAAGACTGTCTAACATCCCTATTTAATCAAACGTTTAAGGAGATAGAAATAGTAGTTGTAGATAATAACTCAACCGATGATTCCGTTGAATACTTAAAGAAAAATTTCCCAAAAGTAAAAATTATAAAAAACAAAAAAAATATGGGACTTTCAGCCGCTTTTAATATCGGAGTAAAAAAGTCTATTGGGGAATATATACTGCTTTTGAATAATGATACCTTTTTTAAAAAAGATTTTACTAAAAAGTTATTAAATTTTTATAAAAGCCATAATTATTCTGTAGTTGCCCCGATTGAAAAAAGATTTAATGAAAAAGAAGAATTTAAATCTAATACCACAATTGATATTACAGGAAGTCCAGCCTATTACCTTCCTAATTTCTCAAGAGCGGATAAGTATTTTTATTTAAGTGTTTGTTTTCTTTTCTCAAGAGAAGATTACCTAAAAAGTCAGGGACTGGATGAAAATTACTTTATGTATTATGAGGATGTAGATTGGTTTTGGCGATTATCTCTTTTGGGAAAAAGCTTTACCTACGCATTAGATATTGTAATATATCATGCCGGAGCAGGTAGTAGCGGGAAAGGGTTAAAGTTAAATACATTTTTATGGAGAAATCAAAATTGCCTCCAAACCTTAATAAAAAACTATTCGACCTTAAGTCTTGTTTTAATTTTGCCTTTATATTTAATCCAAAACCTTATTGAAGCATTGTTTTTTCTATTAATATTAAAACCCAATATCTCCGTCTCTTATATTAGGGGTTGGGCCTTTAATGTTCAAAATATTAATAAGATTCTTAGGAAAAGAGAATGGGTCCAGAAAAATAGAAGAGTTTCAGATTTCCAAATTTTTAAGAAAATGTATCCGGGATTTGGGAAAATGCTTCTTTTATATAATTACTTTTTTGCAAAATGAAAAATAAACAAGCTTTTTTCTTACAAAATAAATTTTCCTTTTCAATCATTACACCTACCTTAAACAATGAAAAAGAGATTGAGTTTTTCCTAAAATCCATTAGGAAACAAAAATATCCTCAAGATAAAATTGAAATAATCATTGCCGATGGGGGATCTAAAGATAAAACTCTAAAAATAGCTGGAAAATATAAGACAAAAATCATTCACAATAAAGAGGTCTTTGCTGACATAGGAGTGAATGAAGGAATAAAAAAAGCAAAGGGAGATCTAACAATGATTCTTGCCTGCGATAATATTTTTAAATCAGATAGAGCCTTTGAGAAAATAGCAGAAGTTTTTCAAAATAAAAAAATATTTGCCGCCTTTCCCAAACATGCAGTAAGCAATAAGGATAATTTTTTTACAAAATATATAAATACTTTCACGGATCCTGCAAATCATTTTGTTTATGGGTATGCCTCAAACCCAAGGACATTTCATGAAATTTATAAAACTTTAGAAAAAAATAAGGAATATACAATTTTTAATTTTAAATCTAATTCATTGATTCCTATGATCGCATTTGCTCAAGGATTTACGATAAGAGCCGGTTTTAGAAGAAGCAGTAAACATGCTTTTGACGATACAGCTCCGGTTATAGAGCTAATAGATAAAGATAAAACTATCGCCTATGTTCATTCGGTAGATTTATATCACTATACAATAAATAATCTTAGTCACTTTATAAATAAACAAGCATGGAAGACCAGAAATTATCTTCAGAAAAAGAACTTTGGAATCTCCCATAGAGTAACACTTTTGTCTAATAAGCAAACGGAAAGAATTCAAATTTGGCCTCTATACTCACTAACAATTATTCCTCCTTTTATTTATGCGCTCTACCATTTAGTAAAGGATAGAGAGAAAATGTGGATTTTTCACCCGATTTTGTGTATTATCTCAGGTTACAGCAGCTTTTTTACCTATATTAGCTTTGTTTTAAAGAATAAATGAAATATTTCATTCACGATAAAGCACTGGTTGCAACAAAAAAAATAGGCGAGAATACCCGTATTTGGGCTTTTTGCAATATCTTAAAAGGGGCAAAAATTGGGAAAGACTGTAATATTTGTGATCACGTTTTTATTGAAAATAAAGTAGTAATTGGCAATAAGGTTACTGTTAAATGCGGAGTTTTTCTTTGGGATGGAATTACAATTGAGGATAATGTTTTTATTGGGCCTAATGCTGCCTTTGCAAATGATAAATTCCCAAGAAGTAAAAAATATTTAAAAAAACCAGTAGCAACCTTAATTAAAAAAGGTGCATCCCTCGGTGCAAATGCAACTGTTCTTCCAGGCATTGTGGTAGGAGAGAATGCAATGGTTGGAGCAGGAGCGGTTGTAACCAAAGATGTTCCACCAAACGCAATAGTTGTTGGGAATCCTGCCAGAATTACTGGCTATGTTAATACGGTTGATTTTAAAAACATTAAAACCTTACAAGATACGTCTTTTATAAAAACTAGATTACCAACTAAAGTCAAAGGGGCTGATGTATATAAATTATCTAAGGTAAGCGATATCAGAGGAGATCTTTCCTTTACCGAATATAAGAAAGAAATTCCCTTTTTAGTAAAGCGGGTGTTTATGGTCTATAACGTCCCAAGTAGAGAAGTTAGAGGTGAACACGCGCATAGAAAACTGCATCAATTTTTAATCTGTGTTAAAGGCTCGGTAAATATTGTTGTAGATGATGGCAAAAATAGTTTGGAAATTCCACTCACCCCAATGGACATTGGTATTCATATAAAACCAAGGACTTGGAGTGTTCAATATAAATATTCACAAGATGCAATTCTTCTTGTTTTTGCTTCGGAAAAATATGATGCTAAGGATTACATTAGAAGCTACGATCAATTCTTAAAACTGGTAAAAAATGGTAAATAAGCAAATTAAAGTTCCCTATCTTGACTTAAAAGCAAGCTATAAAAAAATACTCCCACAATTACAAACTGCATTTACAAGGGTTTTAGAAAGTGGAATGGTTGTGCTTGGGAATGAAGTTAAAGAATTTGAAGAAAAATATGCACAGTTTTCAAATACTAAATATGCAGTGGGCGTTGCCTGTGGGCTTGATGCCTTAATTTTATCCCTAAGTTCCTTAGGAATTGGGAAAGGGGATGAAGTTATTGTTCCCTCAAATACCTATGTGGCAACCTTAATTGCCGTATCCCGAGTCGGCGCAACCCCCATCTTAGTAGAATCAAAAATCGATACATATAATATTGATCCCGAAAAAATTGAAAAATCGATAACTAAAAAAACAAAAGCAATAATTCCAGTTCATCTTTTTGGCCAGGCGTGTGAAATGGACAAAATATTAAAAATTGCAGAAAAATATAAGCTAAAAATAGTGGAGGACAATGCCCAGTCCCAAGGTGCAACCTACAATGGAAAAATTACGGGAAGTTTTGGGAACATAAATGCTACCAGCTTTTATCCAGGTAAAAATTTTGGAGCAATAGGAGATGGAGGAGGAATTACAACCAACAGCAAAAAATATTATAAATTAATTCTCCAGCTTAGGAATTATGGAGAGAGAAAAAAATATTACAACAATTTGATTGGTTTTAATTCTAGATTGGATGAGCTCCAGGCAGCTTTTTTGAAAATAAGAATAAGCCAAATTGATGACATTAATAAGAAAAAGAATAAAATTGCACAAATTTACATTAAAAACCTTTCAAACGTAGGTGATTTAATACTTCCAAAAACGCACCAAAAAGCAACCCACGTTTTTCATGTTTTTTGTATCAGGACCAAAAAAAGAGATCTTTTAAAAGACTACCTTCTAAAAAAGGGAATCGTAACCTTAATCCATTATCCTGTTCCGGGACATCTCCAAGAAGCATATAAAAATTTAGGATACAAAAAAGGGGATTTACCGATTGCGGAAGAATTGGCAAAAACCTCCCTAAGCTTACCGATCTATCCAGAAATTACAAGCGATAAATTGGAATACGTGATTGATTCGATAAAAAAGTTTTTTAAATAGAATGCCAAAAGATCCTTTAGTTTCTATAGTAATTCCAACTTATAATCGCAAAGAAATGGTGGAAAGACTAATAAATAGTATTTTTGCCAATTCCTACAAAAATCTTGAAATAATTGTAATTGATGATGCATCCCCAGACGATACATTAGACTACTTAAAAAAGAAATTTGCAAAAAATAAAAAACTGAAAGTTATAAAAAATAGAAAAAACCTCTTTACCGCCGGATCAAGAAATGTTGGAATTAAAAATTCAAAAGGAGAGCTTATTTTTTTCATTGACGATGACAATGTTTTAGATAAAGATACAGTTAAATTCTTAGTAGAAGAATTTAATATTGATGAAAAATTGGGGGAAGCAGGGCCGGTTAATTACAACTACAACAATAAGAAAAAGGCATTATGGTTTATAACAAAAAGAAATATGTTTACTACAAAAACTTCCCAGCCGAGGGATTTAAATGAGGTTTTTGGTAAAAAAGTATGGGAAACAGTCGATATTCCAAACGCTTTCATGGTAAGAAAAAGTGTTATTGAAAAAAATAAAATATTTTTCAGAGAAAAATTAGGGATTATGTATGAAGAGAGTGATTTTGCTTATAGAATAAAAAAAGCTGGATATTCAATTAGGGTAATAAGAAATGCCAAAATTTATCACGACATCGAGAAAAAAGAGGGCTCTTTTATTAAAGATTACATGTATCACTTTATGGTGGATAAGAGAAGACCATTTGTTATAGCAAGAAACAGAATAATTTTCCATTCAATTTACTCAACAAACTTTCAATTCTTTTTTATCCTAGTGTTCTTTATTTGGTTTTTTACCGCTTACTATTTCTATAAAATTATCTTTTACAAGGGGTTAGGTAAATTTTCCGCCTTTCAGAGATTAGCTTTATGCGGGGAATATTTAAGAGGAAGTTTTATTGGTTTAAGTTTTGTAACAAGTGGAAAAAGGTTGGATTAATTGTTAGAATGCAGTAGTTATGAATTCTTCAAAAAAAGAAGTTAGAAAAATTAAAAGTTGCAGAATCTGCGGATCAAAAGAACTTATTGATGTAATAAATTTAGGAAATCAGCCCACACCAAATGGTTTTTTAAAAAAAAAGGATCTTTCTAAAAAAGAAAAAAAATATCCCTTGGCTGTGTCATTTTGCACCAATTGTTCACTAATGCAATTAAAATATTTAGTTGATCCTAAAATAATGTTTAAAAATTATCTTTATATTCCTTCTTCTTCAAAGACAAGACTTGAGCATTTTCGTAACCTTGCAGAAACCGTAAGGAAGCTTGTTAAATTAGACCAGAATTCATTAGTAATCGATATAGGAAGCAATGACGGAAGCCTTCTTCTTTGCTTCAAAAACTTAGGGACAAAAATATTAGGTATTGATCCGGCAGAAAATCTTGTAAAAGTTGCCAATCTTAACGGTGTTGAAACGGTTAAGGGATACTTTAACCTAAATCTTTCAAAAAAAGTTAGGCAAAAATACAAGAGGGCAAAGGCAATACTTGCAACAAATGTAATTGCCCATATTCAAAATCTTCATGAGGTAATCTTAGGAGCAGAAGCTTTAATGGAGGATGATGCAATTTTTGTAATGCAATTTCCATACTTGCTGGATTTAATAGAAAAAAATCTTTTTGACACAATTTACCATGAGCACCTTTCATATTTCTCCCTTAAGTCACTGATGTATTTGGCAAAAGACTCAAAGCTTGAAATCTTTAATATAGAAAAAAACGATCTTGATGGGGGATCAATCAGGGTTTACTGGAAGAAAAAAATAAACAAGAAACAAAAACTAAATGAAAAAACAATTAAGAGTATTTTAGATACGGAGGAAAAATACGGATTATACAATAAAAAAACCTACTCTAATTTTGCAAAACGAGTGGAGAAACTAAAGACTGACACCTTAGTTAGACTTAAGGGCTTAAAAAGGAAAAAGAAAAATATTGTAGGTTACGGTGCCGCTGCAAAGGCAAATGTTTTAATAAATTACTTCGGAATTAACAATAGAACAATTGATTATATGGTTGATTCCACTCCCTACAAGCAAGGATTATTTACTCCCGGTTCTCATATCCCGATTTACTCAGAGGATAGGATATATGAAACAAAGCCGGACTATGTTTTAATTTTTGCCTGGAATTTTAGTAAGGAAATAATCGAGAAGAATAAAAGATATCAAAAAGAGGGTGGTAAATTTATTCTGGTAGAGCCAAACTTTCAACTTATCTAGTTTTTATAAACCCCAATAAATGAAAGGGAATAAACCTAAACAACCAAGATTAAAAAAGGCACTTAGCTTAAATACAAAGAGATTTGACTATGAAGATTTTTTTATGGGAGTTTTGGAAAGTAAAAATTACTCTAAAAAAAGAACATTTACCCAGGATTATAGATTAAAAAAATTGACAGAATTTTTAAAACTAGAAAAGGGGAATCTCTTGGACATAGGCTGTGGGGGAGGAATTATTACGGAATCTTTGCCTTACTATTATCCAAAGGTATCTATCTATGGCTGTGATATCAGCTTAAAAGCGATAAAATTTTCCAAGAAATTAGGCAGTGGGAAAGTAAACTATAGCCTCATCAAAAACAAGAGACTTCCCTACCCTGATAATTATTTTGATGCCTGTATTGCCCTTGATGTGATAGAACATATCCCAAACGTTACTTTTTTCTTAAAAGAAGTAAAAAGGGTTTTGAAAAAAGACGGATACTTCTTTTCCCATACCCCATGCGAAGGGCAAAAATATACCCATACCTGGTTTTCAAAAAAATTAGGGTTTTTAGAAAACATAACCTTTAAAAGGTATGGACACATCCATCCAGAATTTACACATCAATACTTAGAGCAAATGATAGAGAATGCTGGTTTTAAGATAAAACAGAAAGACTATAGTGAGCATTTTATCTATCAATTCTTAAGTTTAATTTTTTATTTTATTCCTTTAGAAGTTTTAGAGAAAGTTTTGGGGAAAAAAGCTGATCTTTATAAAGATAAAAAAGTAGTAGAATCAACTAATAAAAATAAAGATGGCTTGATGGATTTTAGAAGGACATGGCTTAAGCTTACGGCTTTTAGTAGACTGGTAACTTACTGGGAGCTTGTTGTTTTTAAAAAAGTACCCTTTGGTGCTCTTAAGCTTAATGTTTTGAGCATTAAGAAATAATTGTGAAGAAATTTATTAAAAAGAATTACTTGCTTTTATTAAATACTCTCGTAGTAATCGGATTATTTCTTCTCCCATACTTACTATTTCAGGGCAAACTGTATCTAGGTGGAGACGATACCAAGCTTCAGTATGTTTTCCCGGCAGTTTTACTAAGAGATGTGCATCCTTTTTCCTGGTATCATTTTTCTTCACTTGGCTGGAATAATCCTGTTCAGTTTGAACTGCCCTTTTTAATTGTTTGGTCGTTTTTAGATTATTTAATGAGAATAAAATTCGTTCTTAACTATCTTGGATTTTCACTGCCCTTAATTGCCGGTTTTATTTATTTTCAGAAATTCCTAGTGGAACTTTTGGAGGGAAAAAAAGGAAACCATAAAACTGAAGCATTCTTAGCCTCTTTTTTTTATATTTTGTCTCCGATAATAATCGTTAACCAAATGGTCAATTTTCTAATTTCAATCTGGCTTTTAGCTCTAATTCCTGCAAACCTTTACTTCTTTGTTAGATATCTAAAAACAGCAAGGTTTATTTACGTCTTTCTTGCTATGGTTCTTACCACATTTTTTTCAATTGCCTTATTTTCAATTCCTTGGATTTTAGGTTACGTAGCCGTTTTGGTGCCCTCAATGTTAGTTAGTGCTTTTCTTTTTAAGAAAAAAGAGATTATCTATTTTTTAAAAAAACTTGTTTTTTTCCTTTTCTTTGTCTTAGTGTCCCAAGCTTTTTGGCTGTATGGCTTTTTAAATACCTATTTACTAATAAGCAAAAATAGTTTTGCCGCTAAAGTAGTGTCTAAGCAATTCTTAGATACTTTTTCCCCAGTAGTTTTATCAACCGCAAGGGGAACAATAATTTACCCTTTACTTAATTTATTTCATAGACAAATCGCTTTTGATTTTAACTGGGATTTAAAAAATGTCTTTTTAAATTTTTACGATAAAACAATGATACTTAACTCTATTTATTTAATAATTTTAGTCCTCGCCCTTATAAATTTAAAAAAAGCTTTAAGTAAAAAAGAGAGAAAAATTTTTATTATCTTTTTTGGTTCTTTTTTACTTGCTTTATTCTTTTTTACGGTAAATATAGGGCCTTTGAAAGAATTATTCCTTTTTTTGAGAAACTTTCCCGGTTTTGTAGTTTTTAGGAACTTTTACGATAAATTTGCCCCGACGTATGTTACTTTCTTTTCAATTGTCATCTTCTTTTCCTTAGTTGTTGTAAGGAGAAGCCTTAAGAAGGCAAGTAAGATACTTTTAATTGCATTTGGAATAATCGTTCTTGTAAATTTTATTCCTGTTGAAAAAATCGTTAATTCCCCTATCTGGCAAACCTCACAAAGCTACAAACATATTACTTTCCCAAAGGAATACATAAATTTTATGAAAGAGATTAATAATAAAATCCCGACAACCAATAATCTTTTAAGCGTTCCTTTCGGTTCATCGGTTTACTCAGTTATCAAAGATGAGACAAGCAATAATGTTTATGTCGGAGTTTCTCCCGTAATAGTTTTTAGCGGATTAAATGATATTTCAGGTCATTTGTCTTTTAATTTCACAGAAATAGCAAACATGATGGATGGTTTAATTGTTAACAGAAACTATTCAAAGTTAAACAGTGTTTTATATCAGCATAATATAAATTATGTCGTGGTTACAAAAAATATACCGAAAGACGCACTAAATGCGGATTGGCTTTTTGGCGCAAACGTCCTTAGAAAGCAAGATAAAGAGTTTCTAAACTCCATAACCTCAAAAAAGCTTTTAACAAGTCAGGAAGGGAATTACGAGCTATATCAAACTAAGAAAACAAATAGTCTGATAAGCTCAAGAAATGTTTATTTTAAAAAAATAAGCCCAGTCAAATATGTAATCTACATTAAAAATCTTGAAAAAAAGCAGGTTTTGTCATTTGTTGATTCTTATCATACTGGCTGGAAATTATACCTTAAAAAAAATCCATCCCTAAGCTTTTGCTTAAAACCTGCACAAAACAGAGAATTACTCTCTTACCAATGTAAAGAGGAAAAAAAGATCTTTGAGCCTGAAGATTTATCTTTCTTATATTTAAGGCCGGTGTTTGATGAAAAACACGGGCTTTTAAATGATTATGCAAATAAGTGGGAGATTGACCCAAGCTACATAAAGCATAATTTTGATAGTCTTTATTATAAAGAAAATAAAAACGGCAGTATTGATATTGAACTTGTCTTATATTTTAAACCCCAAACAGACTTTTTTATCGGCGTCTTTGTTAGCGCAATTGTCTTTTTAGCATCGGGAATCTATCTTATTCTAAAAAAGAAAAATGAAAAACTTAATTAACTATTTTCTAATTCCGATTATTCTTTTGCTTCTTTGGGGATCATGCTCACTTTTTTTAGGAAATGACCTTAGTTTCTCTGTTATTAAAGTAAGCCACAGTAATAAGGATATTAATTTGTTGCCGGAGGGCAAAATATTAAAAGGAGAAAAAGTAGTGGGGGAATTTAAGGCAAGAGAAAATTACTTAGGGATGGTTTTAATAAAATTTAATGATTATGTAAAACCAGATTATCAAAATGAAGACGTGCTTACTTTTAAGATAAAAGAAAAAGGTCTAAGGAAGTGGTATTACGATCATAATTATCGTTCAGGTTCCTTTGAGTATCTTAAATATTACCCCTTTGGTTTTAGTCCGATTAGGGATTCAAAAAACAAAAAGTATCAGTTTGTTTTAGAGTCAACAAAAGGAACAGAAGAGAACGGACTTGAGATTGATGAAAGTTTTGATATCCTTATGAGTGGATATCAAGTCCCAAAAGGAGAGATACAGTCTTCAATATCTTCGTTTATTTCTTTTATTCTAACTAAAGCTAAATATTCTTTCACTAATTCTTCTTTTCTGCTTTATTCAACAATTTATCTTATCCCCTTTGTTATTTATCTTTTGGTTTTATTAACTAAAAAAAGAAAGGAATTTGTGAGGAAATATCTTATCTATGTTATTTTGCTGTTAACTTTTTTTGATCTTTTTATTTTGAAAGATTTCTATTTAGGGGTACTTTTTTGCCTACTAATACTCTGGATCGCATACGTTTTTGTTAAAAGGCTTGAAAGCAGGGTTACTTTTATATTTGCTTTCAGTCTAATTTTCATCTGGATTATTTTAGCCTTTTTTAAAAATATTGCAATTCAGCATAAACTAAATATCTATGCTTATTTCCTGCTTTTAATTGGCTTTGCCCAGTTTTTTATAGAAGAAAAAATGAATTTAAAAAAATGAGTAAGTTTAATTACGAAAACAAACAGTATCTTAAAAAGTTAAATGATCTAACCTTAGATTACTACCTTAAATACATAAACCACATCAGAAGAAATTTAAAGAATAAAAAATCGCTCTTTTTAGACGTTGGCTGCGGAATCGGGGTAGTTTTAAAAGCTTTGAAAAAAGAAGGGTTTGTCAACGGTTACGGGGTCGATATCTCACGGCTTTTTATAAAGCAAGGGAAAGCAAAAGGACTTTCAAACCTTTTTTATTATAAAGGAGAGAGTTTGCCTTTTAGAAATAATTTTTTTGATCTAGTAGGCTCTTTTAACGTTTTGGAACATACGGATAATCCGGAAAGCTTTTTAAAAGAACAAATAACTAAGCTTAAAAAAGGAGGGATTATTATCGTCGCCAGTCCTAATTTCCTTTCGGTCCTTTTCCCCAGTAACCATAAAAGATTAAAGGGAATAAATAATAAGTTAAGAAATCTTACCTTAACCTTAAAAAAGCTTTTAGTAAGAAATAATGGTTTTGAAAAGATGAAACCCCTAATCAGAAAAAATTTTGAATATGATGATGATGCAATTGTAGTAACAAACATAATTGATGTAAAAAGGACACTGGTTATAAATAATTGTAAAATTACTTATGAAAGCGGTTTTGTAAACTTTGACGGTTTGTTTGCCCGCTTTATAAATAAACTTCCTTTAATGAAATACTTACTGCCATCCTGCTTTTTGGTTGCACAAAAAATATGAATAAGAAATTAAAATGTGTTTTCTATTTGGCTTTTGCTACTACTATCTTTCTTACCTTTAAAGCCTGGTTTTTGCCGGGACTTATAACAGCAGGTGATTTATGGCCTAACTTTGCCTCGATGTATCCTAACAGGCCAATTTCGCTTTATGCCTGGGATTATGGAAATGCTGCGGGACTAGGAGGAGTGGTTTCTCCAATCCTCTGGATATATTTAAACTTTGGAATTGCCTCAACGGTTTTGGGAAAATTATTTAATCTTAGCTGGTCAATTGTTGAAAGAGTTTATTTTTTATATCCAATTATTATTTTAAGCTTATTTAGCTCGTTTTACCTTTTTAAAAAACTTTTTAATAATAGTAACTTTGCAATTTTATCCTCCTTTATATTTACGCTTAATACCTATCTATTAATGGTTGTCGGAGGGGGACAGGTATCGATTGCCCTCTCATACGTAATTTCTCCGCTTGTTTTTTACTTTTTCCTAAAAACTTTTAACTTTGCAAAAAACGACAAATTAAATCTTAAAAACATTCTATTTTCAAGTTTAATATTTTCCTTTCAATTTCAACTGGATATTAGAATTGCCTACGTTACTTTAATTGCTATATTAATTTACTGGGTTTTAAAAATTATTTTAAACAACAGTTTTACTTATTTTTTAAGATCCTTTTTATTTGGAATAATTGTTCCCGGTATTCTAACCGCATTAATTCATTTTTATTGGATTTTGCCAACTTTTTTAACCGGAAAAAATCCTATCCAACAGATGGGGGATATTTATTCTTCCTCAGATGCGGTTAAATTTTTCAGTTTTGCCAAATTTGAAGATACAATGGGTCTTCTTCATCCCAATTGGCCTGAAAATATTTTCGGTAAAGTTTATTTTATGCGTCCCGAATTTTTATTACTGCCGATTTTAGCATATGCAAGCCTAATATTTTTCCCAAAGATAAAAGACTTAAGGCTTAAAACTTACCTACTTTATTTTGCTTGTTTGGGAATAATTGGAGCGTTTTTGGCAAAAGGAGCAAATGCCCCTTTTGGGAATATCTATTTATGGCTTTTTAATTATTTTCCGGGAATGCAAATGTTTCGTGATCCGACCAAATGGTATTTATTAGTAGCTTTAAGCTATTCAATGCTAATCCCCTTTACAATCTGGAAAATCTATGACTTTTTAAAATCTCATAAAGCATTAGTGAAATCTAAGTTTTTTAATCCCTCAAGTATATTTTTGATCCTTACCTTTTTATACTTACTGTTTTTAATTCGTCCTGCCTTAATTGGTCAGCTAGGCGGAACTTTTAAAGTTCGAAAGGTACCCAAGGACTATGTAAAGCTTGAGAAGTTCTTATCGCAAGATATAGACTATGGACGTGTCCTTTGGATACCTGCTACACAGCGTTTTTCATATTTTTCAAGTAATCACCCGGCAATGCCTGGATATGATTATTTTAAGACCACTGATCCCACATCTACTGCAAGAAAACTTGGGGTTAAAAATATGGAACAAATTTTAAAGGAAAGCGCAGTCAAATACATTATTGTTCCAAATGATTCTGAAGGAGAAATATTTTTAGATGATCGAAAATACAGCGAAAGGGAATACTTAAAAACAGTCACAACCGTTAAAAAGACCCCCTTTTTAAAAGAAATAGAGGGTTTTGGGAAAATTAAGGTCTTTAAAGTCCCAAATCCTAAAGATCATTTCTGGCTAACAGGAGGTGGGGAAGTAGCGTATAAATTCGTCAGTCCGGTCGAATATCGCGTAAGTTTAGAAGATGTTAAAAATGGTGAGTTATTAATATTTTCAGAAAACTATAACAATAATTGGGTGGCAATGGATTTAAGGTATAAAAACCAGCCCTCAACCATCAAATCCCAAAAACACAATTTATTTAACAGCTTCAAAGTTCAAAGAGACGGAAGCTATGATTTTATAATCTATTACCAGCCGCAAAAATGGGTTAATATAGGAATAATTGTAAGTCTCTTAAGCTTAGCCTCAGTATTAGGATTGAGTATAAAGATTGTTAAATAATTAACACCCTAAGTCGGACAAGAATCATCTGGGGTCATAGCCGCGTTTTGAAAAATTGTACTATACAAAAGTGCGTCCTCTGTAACCTTCGTTTTATCCTGTGTTTTAAAATTATCTAATTTGTTTAAAAAATTAACTAAGTATGGTTTTAAATTTTTATTATCCAACTGTTTTCGTCTTTTTAAAGCTTCTTCATAAAACCTCTCTGCCATTACATCAGACCCTCTAAAATACCCCATTGCTACTCGTTTTAGATCTAAGGCCAATGCGCCTAATATTTGATTGTTTTTCATAAGATATCTTTAAAAAAATATTTGGTTAAGTCTTCAAACCTTTTTCTTAATACTTGGTCTTGGATCTCGTTGCTTGTGTTTTTATCTAACGGCCTTACATTAATAAATGAATTGCAGTCAATCATCTTTGTTTCCAAGTCTATTCCTCCACCCCAAAGATCAGATTGATTTGAGCCTTGATCAAGTAGAATTTTTTCGCAGTCAAAATGTCTATCGCATCCAGCTGAGCATATTTTCTTTTCAACATCAATTACAGTTTTAATATATATATCAAACATTTCTTTTAGTTTTATAATTTCAGCTTCTGTAAAGGGTTCTGATTTCGTAATTATCATAATGTTATTATAACTCCATTCAAAATGTTTTAAAACAGTGATGTTTAAAAACGTAAGAAGTCATAGTCTGTTTTATTCGGTATAAATAAAAACATTAATTAAATCATACTTGCAAATCGTCTAATAATCGTCTATAATACGACCATGAAGTATTTCAAGCTTTGCTTATAATTTGTCCATATGTTTACTCCTAAATATTCCATTACTAACCGTTTACTAGAAAATATTAAGAGAATCAATCAGCTTATTAATGAACTTAATAGTAGAAGATTTCCCAACGTAGTCTTGGTTGAATTTGAAAAGACAGCTTTTGTAGTTTCTTCTTTTGCTTCAGTAAGCATCGAAGGGAATCCTCTTCCCCTAACTGAGGTTAAAAAAATTCTTAAATCAAAACCGATTAATGCTAGAGACAGTGAAAAAGAAGTTTTAAACTATAACCAGGCTTTACATGATTTAAATCAAAGAATTAACGAGGGGAAGACAACTTTATCTCTAGAGCTTGTCCTAAAAATCCAAAAACAAATTGTTAAAGGACTCTTGCCAAAATTTGAATCTGGGAAGCTCAGGGAAAAACCGGTTGTTGTTAACGACCCAAAGACAAAACAGGTTATCTATCTCCCGCCCGACGTAAAAGATGTAAGGACACTTTTGGAAGATCTAATTATATTTATAAATAAAAACAAAAACAAAATAGATCCTTTAATCTTGTCGGGAATCTTTCACAAGCAAATGGTTTTAATACATCCGTTTATGGACGGCAATGGTAGAACTACCCGATTAGCAACTAAAGTACTTTTGGCTCAAATGGGGCTAAATACATTTAATCTTTTCAGTTTTGAGAATTATTACAATAAAAACGTTACGAGATACTTCCAAAACGTTGGAGAATTTGGAAATTATTATGAAATAGTTAATGAAATTGATTTTACTTTATGGCTTGAATACTTCACGGAAGGAATTATTGATGAATTACTAAGAGTGCAAAAACAGTTAGGTGAGATCGGAATTAATCCTCAAACACAGCTTCAGGCACACCACATAAAAATACTTGAATTTATCCGTCAAAAAGGGTTTATTGCTGATCGGGACTATTCAAAACTTACTAACCGTGCGAAAGCAACCAGAGCGCTGGATTTTCAAAAACTTATCAATCTTGGATTAATTGAAAGAAAGGGAAAAGGGAAAGCAACATATTATGTGTTAAAGGAGACATAATCAAGTTAAAGTCCTACAGGTTTAGATATTTGGTTACAAGATTAAAAAATGATAAAATACCCTCATGATAAGCATTATTGTTCCTGTTTTTAATGAGGAAGAAAGCCTTCCTCATTTTTATAAAGAGTTAAAAAAGAACGTTTCAAAACTGGATAAAAACTATGAAATAGTCTTCGTTGATGATGGTTCCACAGACAGCAGCCTTAATATAATTAAGGCATTAGAAGGTCAAGATAAAAATGTAAAAATAGTTAGATTTAGAAAAAATCAAGGGAAAGCTGAGGCTTTAACCTTAGGCTTTGAAAAGGCAGAAGGGGATTTTATAATTACTCTTGATGCAGATTTGCAAGATAGACCTGATGAGGTAGGAAAACTCTTAAAAAAAGTAAAATCTGGTAGATTTGACATGGTAACCGGCTGGAGAAGATCAAGGCAGGATAATTTCTTAAGAAAAATGCCCTCTCGTCTTTTTAATCTCCTTGTTTTTATCTTCAGGGGCTTAAAACTTCATGATTATAATTCAGGATTAAAGGTTTATACAAAAGAGGCGGCAAAAAGCTTAAATTTATATGGAGGAATGCATAGGTTTATCCCCATTCTTTTGGATATGAACGGTTTTAAAGTAGGGGAGATTCCGGTTATCCATTCCAAAAGAAAATACGGGAAGGCAAAATACGGATTATCCCGGCTTTGGAATGATTATCCTGACATGTTTACGATGCTTTTTTTATCAAGATACAGTAAAAGGCCTATGCATTTTTTTGGTCCAATCGGAGGGATCTTACTTACCACTGGTATTGTTATCCTTATTTATTTAAGTGTTCTTAGATTTTACGGAGAGACAATTGGAAACAGACCTCTTTTAATCTTTGGTGTTTTAATGGTTATAACAGGTCTTCAGATCTTTTTTACAGGTTTTTTAGCGGATTTAATAATTCATGTTACAAGAAAGGAAATAAACGGAAGTAATATAAATAATAAATGAAGATACAAGATATATTATTTCTTCTTGTTTTTATCTTTTTAATCTTTAAAAACTATAATTGGTCAATTAATGCTGCCTTAATTGCAATAGCACTTTCAATACCACTTTTTTTCTTTTGGATATTTTTTACAGCCCAGCATCTTATCTGGTATAGCGGGGCATTTTTAATTTTGGCTATAATTAAGATGATATATGATAATAGGAATTGACATTTCCCAACTTGCCTACCAGGGGACAGGAGTTGCCGGTTATCTAGAAAATCTGGTTAAAGAATTAATTAGGTTAGATAAGAAAAATAAATATATTCTTTTCTTTTCCTCATTTAGAAACAGTCTTAAAGCTGAGATTTTAAATCTTAAGTCAAATCGGGTAGTGATTAGACAATTTAAATTCCCACCAACATTATTGGATTTTTTTTGGAATAGACTTCATATCCTTCCAATTGAAAGCTTTATAGGAGATATAGATATTTTTATAACTTCAGATTGGACAGAACCACCTACTAAAAAAGCGAAAAAGGCAACTATTCTCTATGACTTAATCATCTATAAATATCCTGAGGAAACCCATGCTAAAACAGAATTTAATCCATTTAAATTCATTATTTCTCCAAATATAGTTAAATCTCAAAAAAGAAAACTAAAATGGGTTAAAAAAGAATCAGATGCAGTTTTTTGTATTTCCAAATCAACAATAAAAGATGCACGGGAAATACTTGGAATTGAGAAGGCAAAGTTATTTACCACTTACCCTGGGTTTAATAACTAATAAAGCATCAAAATTCCCAGTTTCAATTTCTTTTAAAATAATGTTATCATTATCTTTATGGAAAAAGACGAGAAATGCCCCAAATGCGGATCGGATCTTGGAGAGGTTGTAGAAACAGTCTCGGGTCGCAGGCTTCAGCGTTGTTCTAAGGGATCATGGAACAAAGAAACCAGACAAACTGAAGGTTGTGATTATGTTAAATGGCTTTTGATTGAGCCGGAAAAACTGGATGAAAAATGTCCCAAATGCAAGTCCCCCTTAGTTATGCAGTTTACGCGCTTTGGCAAAAAGATGAAAAAATGTAGTGCAGGTGGTTGGGATAAAGAGACAAAAAAAGCAACAGGTTGTGATTACGTTGAATGGATTAACGGAACCACTGAAAAGCTGGATGAAGAATGTCCAGAGTGTGGAAAACCATTGGTACATTTTACTACCAATGCCGGAAAAAGTATGAAGAAATGTTCAACTGCCGGCTGGGATCATGTCGCAAAAAAAGCAACAGGTTGCGCTTATATAGAATGGCTTAAGGCAAGCCCGAGAAAGCAAGAGCATAACGGAGAAGAGTTTCTATCACCACCGCCTACTGAGGAAAATTAAGATAAGAAATTTGAGCCTAGGTAATAAAACTATGTGTAATTACTTAAAAAATCATTCGCGATTGCCTTATCTA
This sequence comes from Candidatus Levybacteria bacterium RBG_16_35_11, assembly GCA_001781995.1. GTDB lineage: Bacteria > Patescibacteriota > Microgenomatia > Levybacterales > UBA12049 > MFNH01. The sequence continues at coordinate 17,458 of MFNH01000040.1, forward strand.
TTTCTTTAAGCGCTTGCCTTGCTGCTTCTTCCACTTCAGCGGATGCTTTGAAAACAGGGTATTCTTCAGTTTCTACGTCTTTTATTAAGACATGTTTTGAGTTCATATATTTATACCTCAATTAATACTTATTTTATACCCATTTTAGTTCAGTGCCAATGTTTTATTTTAATTTCTCAAATTCGTTCCTTGAGATATTAGTATCTCGTAATATTTTTCTTAGCAATCCTACTCCAATTTTTTCACCAGCATGAACGGGGATTGTTGTTCGTCTTCCATCTGAATGTAACATTCTCACGTGACTTCCTTTTTGATGAACATTATGAAACCCTTGTTTTTCTAGTATTACAATTAACTCTTTACTTCGAATTGGAGAAAGTTTAGGCATAGCTTCGAATAGTTATCTCTTCAATACCAAAGAAGCGGGAAGGCGAAGAAAGAATATTCAACTTTTCTTCTTTAATATCTTTATCAGATTCCAATACGAGTTCTATTGCCTCTCTAATTCTTCCCCTTGCTTCTTCCAGTGTCTTGCCTTGACTATAACAACCAGGAAGTTCAGGTACAGAAGTTACATACATACCATTTTCATCTTGTTCTATCAAAACTTTAAATTGTAATTCCTTTACAGCTTTTTTCATAACTGATTAATTATATCATGTTTTGTAAAATTTTGAGGCAAATGAACTTGTCGAAGCAAGACAGATGAGGCGCTCCATGATTAAAAATATGATTGTTGACGTTTATTTACCTTTACAAATATTTTGGTAAAAATGCGGGGTCTCCTTTTTTAAACAGTGAGAATAAATCACATCACTTAATATCGGCTTTGTCTTATCGCTAATATAAATATATAAAGGTTTTGGAATCTTATTTAGTAATTTTAGCTTTAACGATACGGGATCGTTTGAGAAAAAAGATCTCCACTGACTATCTGTCCAGTATTTGTTTTCCCCTCCAAAGTTCCAGGCGATAACTTTTAGTTTTGTATAGCCTAAAAGCCAGGCAGTGTCTTCCTTATACGTAGATAAGACATAACCTTCTTTTTCAAAGTTTCTTATTTCATTTAAATTACTTGCTGAAATTAATGGCTGAGAAGTTCTAAAGACAAAGGCAAAAATAAAAATGATAAGGACAATATAGTAGAAAGGCAGAATATCTTTATAGCTTTTGTATTTTTCAAATACATAGTTTATTCCATATCCTGCAAAAAAGATTAAAAATAAGTCAAAAGGGATAAAATAACGGCGGGAAAAGGCAAAGTTTGTTATTATCATCAGAAAAAGAAGAACCAGAGCAATTAGAAATGATCTTGCTTTTTGTTCTTTTTTAAGAAAATAGGCCCCAATAATTGCGAATAGAAGGTAAAAAATTGTCATTAAGAACGAAATTGGAATGCTATAGAAAGTTCCCCCTCCCGTCCCCAAGCTGCCGGTTGTTATTAGCCGATATGGGGCAATTGATTTTAGAACAAGAATAAGTAGGGGAAGAATTGTTGTATTAAAGGTAGGAAGATAATAGATAAAAAAGAAAACAAGAGTTGCAATAAGAACTTTTAGATAGAAGATTAAATTTTTTCGGTCAAAGAAAAAAAGAATGATTAAGATTAATAAAAAAATTAGGAAAGTTGGAAGATGGAAATAGGCCAAAGCTACTGCAAAAATTACTGACCAAAGAAAGTTCTTCTTCTGTAGAAAATAGAGTGCAGGTAATAAAATAGCAAGAGCAAATGTGTTTTTAACATAGAAAAACCAGTAAGTTCTAAATTGGACAAGGGAGACTGTAAATAAAGAGGTATTAATAAGAGCAATCTTTTCGCCGAATGTTTTCCTTGAAACAAAATAAACACTAAAAAAAAGAACAATTTGGGAAATAATCGAAAAAGGAATTAGTAAAGATTCAGGATTAAATATTTTTGTAAATGGGTAAACAACAGCAAAAAGACCTGGTTGGAATCCTGCCAAATCCCAAAGAGGTAAAGACGGAAAAAGGCGAAATTCGTAAAGGTAAATGCCCGCATCATAGCCAAGCGGGATAGGACTATTAACATATGGAAGCAATCTTAAGATTAGGAAAAAGGCAAAAATAGCAAGGATTTTTTTCATGGGTTTCCGAGTATTAGGATTATACCCGATTGGCTGGAGTTTGAAGGAGGCAACATATTAACAATTTTATATTTATCATTATCGTTTAATAAAAAAGTAATGTAGGATGCAACTTTAAGATCACTTGGATTAAATATTAAATAAGCATTTTTATAGTCTGACTTATCTGCGTCCCCCGTTTTTATATCCCCGAAAGCAAAGTCCGCTAAAAAAGCTGCCATAGAGGCTGCCTGTCCTGTTTTCCCAGATCCGTTTTGAACAAGAATCTCAGTTTCATCTAAAAGCTCTTGGTTCGGAATCTCAACCCTTGGTTGCTGAACAATGACTTCTGACTTCTGACTGTTCACCCTAACCGAAGGGTTGACACTTCCCTGATATATGTAATACCCAAGCCCTCCAGCTACTAATAAAATTATGAACCCTGTTAAAGAGATTCCAATAGGAGATAATAAAAACTTTTTATAACTAAATCTTTCTTTGCGTGTTTCCGAAAAATGTGCTCTTTTTTCTAAGTAAGGGAAAACAACAATAATTAAAGACATAAAAAGAATAAAAACCGAGCCGACAAAAGAAACAACAAATCCAATCAGTCCTAAGTCAGAAGTCTTATAAACTAATATGACAAAGCTTAAAATAGTTAATCCTCCGATTAAGATAAGGCCCCACTTTGTAGGAGCTCTAATTTTATCCTCGGTCTCTTTTTGGCCAGGGCCAAAAGCGGCAAGCAATCCAAAAAATATAACTGGGATTAAAAAGTAGTTTAAGTCGGTAATGCGGCTAACAAAACCTGAGAAAACATTTTCAAGTAAAAATAGAATCAGATAAACTACCAATGCATAGGGAAATAAGAAAGAGGAAAATTCAAAAAATGGATTCAGTATTTTCTTCATTCTAATATTCTAGCAAGAATATGCAAAATTCTAAATACCAAATTTATACTATGGCGTCGGCGTTGGTGTGGAAGATTCGGGTGTCGGTGTTGCCGTCGGGGTGGGACTTGGTAATTCTCCAAGAATAACGATTAGCTCATCCTTTTCCGCGGTTGTCTTTCTTTCAATAGTTTCATACTCCTTGCTCATTATCGACTCAATTTCGGAAATTACTGAATCTAAATCTTTTTCCTGGTCTTTATTTACAGAGATAGTGGCATTTTTAATATTTAGCGCATTGCCTGTTTCCACGTTTTTAAATCCGGCATCTTTTAATAAATCTTGATATTTAGCAGCAATTCCCGGAGTTCCTCCTCCATTTTGAACGGTTATTTTAACCTTTTCTTTTAAAGACGGAGTCGGAGTAGGAGTATCCGTTGGTTTCGCTGTAGGCGTTGGTACCTGCCCTGAGCCTGTCGAACGGGTTTCTCCGAACGGCCATAGATTAACAAGAAAATCAGAGGTCGTTGTCCATGTATTCCCAAAAAATCCGGAAACCAAACTTCCAATTCCCCCCAAAAAGCCTGTTATGCTGTCGCCAATTCCTCCAAAAAATTCGGTTGCACTCGTCCAAATATTCCCAAAAAATCCTCTATCTTCAATAGTGTCTAATTCTTCACTACTAGTTACTGGTTTATTGAACCATCCGGGTTTATCCACCGTAACCTCTAAGCTGCTTATTATAATTTCTCCTCCAGCTTGGGCAAGTCCTGGGGATTCAAGCGAAAAATATAATTTATCTCCGTCTATATTTATATCTTTGGGGTCAAAATAAGCTTGGGTAATATTCCAGTCCCCTTCTTTTTTAATCTTTTGATATCTGGCAATAATATAGTCTACCTGGCTTGCATCCGTTATATCTGCTAAATTAATTGAATTGAGAGGATCTGGATTAAAAAAGGAATTTTTATCAAAAGTAAAAACGCCATCCCCTTTAATAACCAAATCATTTTTTGGAATATTTATCTTGTTTAATTTAGAAGCCACCGTTGCCTGATTTTGAGGCGTTTGAGTTAAATCTATGTGATAAATCTCTCCTCTTTTTGCTATTTCAAAATCCTTACTGTCGTTTATTTTTAATGTTTGCAGTCCTTCTGGATGAGAAGTATATACAATTACTTGCGAAGCAGTTGTAAGTAAGCTTACTGGTTTATCATCAACAATAAAAATAGGAGATTTAAAAATAACATTTTTTTGATTGATCTTTATTGAATTTATTCTAATATCGCCTCCCTTTGATTTATCTAGAAGTAAAAGTCTGTATACTCCAGGATTTAAATCATTCAATTCCAATTTTACCGCTTGCGATTGAAGTCTCAAATTTGTTGCCTCTATTACTCCATCATCTCGAATTTCTTTTTTAAGCAATAACTTATTTTCCTTGTATAGTTCTGTCGATAAAATATCCGGTCCTTTGTACAGGTTTTGATCTTGTTTCTCGACTTCTATTTGAAGAGGACTTTTACTTACTCTAATAAGCAATTCATGACTTGCTCTTAATAACTTATTTGCTGAAAATGTTCCTAAACTTGAACTAACTGGTTGATAAGAGTAAATTTCAACCGGGTCAAAAAAATAAGCAGATGCTAATTTATCAAGCGGAGGTTTTCTAGCAAAATCACTAAAACTCTTAAACTTTTCCGATTTTTGCCAGAATATTAATCCGTTGTCTCTTTGGGAATTTTTCAAATCCTCGATTACCTTGTTATATAAAGGTTTATATAAGTAAGGATCTTTTATATCCCCCTTTACTCCGATTTTTACCTCATCTGGATTACCTTTGAATTTTAAATTTACCCAGACGCCATCTATTTTTTTAGAAAGAAGTTTTAAATTAAAGGTAACTATGTTAGATCTAATTGTTTGGGCGGGAATCGTGAGAGCATTGGTCGCATTACTATCGATTGTCTCTGACTGCTCAGCGCCTTTAAGGGTTGATATTTTATCCTTATCACTGACAGTAAATTGGTAAATTACAGTTGCGCCAAAAGGGGCAATATATTGATAGCCTAAAAATCCTAATATTATTAAGGCTACTACTCCTATTCCGATAAAAGCATAGAGATTTTTATTAAACTTCATCTCCTTTTTTGTCTCTTTGGGAGGCAGGTTAAAATCCTTAGAGATTTCAAAATTGTCTTGCATGGCAAAACTTATATTTATTAAGTATAATAGTCAATGTTTTAAAAAACAAGCTTAGTGATTCAAATAGCTAAAGTTATAATAAAAGATTATGAAAATAGGATGTGATTGCGTGTAACTAAAAAACGAAAAGTATATGAAAAAAAAGATTAGAACCGCAGTTATAGGAGTAGGAAATATGGGAAAAAATCATGCAAGAATTTATTCTAAAATTTCCGATTTTATCGCTGTTTCCGACACTCAACCAAAGCTCGGAAAAAAAATCGCTGATAAATATAGGGTAAATTACTATGAAAATTACAAAAAAATGTTGCAGCAAGAAAATATTGAAGCAGTTTCAGTTGTTGTTCCAACAAAGCTCCATAAAAATGTTGTTTTGGATTGTCTGGAAAGAAGAATACCTACGCTAGTTGAGAAACCAATTGCAGAAAACATTAAAGATGCAAAATTAGTCTTGAGGAAAGCAAAAAGTAAAAAAACATTTCTAATGGTTGGTCATATCGAACGCTTTAATCCTGCTGTTAAAAAGCTAAAAGAAATCGTAGATGAAGGAAAACTGGGTAGAATTATTAGCTTGCTTGCTATAAGGGTGGGAATCGCACCGCCTAAAGAACCTAATTCTGATGTAGCCTTAGACCTAGGCATACATGACGTTGATATTTTTAATTACATATTAAATGGTTACCCAATTAGAAAAAAAGTCGTTAGAGGTAAATTATTTAGAGATAATTTAGCTGATTCTAGTGGGATTTTGCTTGAATATCCTCTTGCGACAGGCTATATTCAAACGAATTGGATTACTCCTATAAAAATGAGAAAGCTTTATGTAACCGGTTCAAAAGGATTTATAGAGCTTGATTATGTTTCTCAAAAATTAATTATGTACAATAAAATTATTGTCTCGAAAGCTTACGGGGATTACTACGACTTTGTTAAATTATCAAACTTATCTAAAAAGACTGTATATGTTTCAAGAAAAGAGCCCTTAAAAGAAGAACTTTTATTCTTCTTAGGCAACATAAAAAAAGACAAGCATGCATTAGCCGAAGATGCCATAAACGCGTTAGATATAGTGAGGGATTGAATGGATATATTTATTCATCATACAGCTGAAATATCGAGTGAAGCTAAAATCGGTAAGGGAACGAAAATTTGGAATGATACACAAGTTAGAGAAGACTGTGTCATTGGTAAGAATTGTATTATTGGAAAAGGAGTATATATAGATAAGGGAGTTAAAATAGGAGACAACTGTAAGATTCAGAATTATGCTTGCATATACAAAGGAACAAATATTGGCAATGGTGTCTTTGTGGGGCCACATGTCGTTTTTGCTAACGACAAAAACCCTAGGGCAATTAAGAAATCAGGACAATTAAAATCTGAATCAGACTGGAAAATCGGACAAACAAAGATCAAATATGGAGCTGCTATTGGTGCAGGGTCAATAATTTTACCAAATGTAATAATAGGTAAATTCTCAATGATAGGAGCCGGCTCAATTGTTACGAAAAATGTTAAAGACTATGCTACTGTTTTTGGAAATCCAGCAGTTGAAAGAGTTGTCCAAAAGAACAAGGCTAAATGCAGAAAAAAATAGCAAAAAAAGAACTAAAAAAGATCTACATCCTTAATGATTCCCATAAATGGATGGAAATAAAATCGGATAGAGAAGTAAATCATCCTTATTTTTCAGAATATAAATTACAAAAAAAAAGACTCGAGAGATTAATTCCATTAATAAAATTAAAACGTAATTATATGGTGGTTGATTACGGATGCGGGACTGGTCTCCTAGCGGATTTAATTGGAAAGAAAGTGGATTCCTACGTTGGGGTAGATTTTTCAAAACAATTTATCAATGTGGCAAAAAGAAGACATAAGAATTCAAAAAACGCAGAATTTCATTGTCAAGATATTATTAAATTTTCAAAAAGTCATATCGGAAAATATGATCTAGCTTTTACAATGGATTTCAGTGAACACCTCTATGACGACGAATTTATCATGATTTATAAAGCAATAAAAAATACTTTAAAACCTAATGGAAAGCTTATAATGCATACTCCCAATGGTGACTATTTCTTGGAAATATTAAAAAAATGGGGAATTGTTAAACGACAGACAGGGCACGTTGGGATAAGAAATGTCGAAGAATATATGATCTTATTAAATAAGACAGGATATCAACATATAAAAATTTCTCGTCTCTCGCATTACATCTCCTCATTAGCATGTTTTCATTTTATGAGCTTCGTTCCATTTCTTGGGATTTTTTTTAAAGCGAGACTCTTTATTGAATCTAAAAAATAAGGGGCAGAATCTTTACTTTTAAACAATATATAGCTAAATATCGAGCCAAAGATAAGTATTATTATCAATCCCACAAATCTATCCAAAATACTTATGGCTAAAACCTGAGGAGTCGATACGTTTATGGTCTCCGCAGTGAACATGAGCAGTGTTTCTTTTACACCTAAGCTTCCCGGAGTGATACTAATAAATAAAGACAATGAAGAAACTATCGACAAAAATAACGCTTTCAATAGACTTATTTTAGCTCCAAATATATAGAATTCTAAAACCATGGCAAAAACGATTATGAGTACATTAGTTAAAGAAACAAATATTGTGATAAAAACACTTTTTTTATTGCTTTTAATAAGGTGCCAACCATTAATTACACTGACGAGCTTATTAACAAAATAATATTTTGTTTCCTTAACTTTAGGTGAAAAAATTATGAGAGTTAATAGAAGTAGAAAAAGTACTAAGAAAATAGTAAAGATTAGAAGATTGAAGATGCCTAAAAAATACTGCAGTAAAATTAATGTGAGAATACCAATGAAAGAATTTACTAGAAAAACAATTATATATATTCCAGCTAAGGTGCTAAGGAAATGGGAATAAGAAAATTTATGAAGCTTTTTTAAATAAATAGCCCTTACAACAGCCCCTCCCTTGAAAGGGGTTAAATAATTCCCCATAGAGTTAATGACCGATAACCCAAACCATTCTTTAAATTTTAGCTTAATATTAAACGGTTCCAATAAATACTTCAAAACTAAGCCATTTGTTGCTAAAAATAGAACCAGCAATAACGATAAAGGAAAAAAATATATTGGCGATACAACCTTCAACTGACTAAATTCATTCAAGTTTTTGTAAAAATAAAAACCAAACCAAAAAGCAAAGATTAATAAAGCAATTAATTGAATTAAAAATTTTTTCCTCATTTTCTTAGTTTTCTTGCTTTTAGAGTGAGAAAAGCACTATGTCTTGGATCATATTTTGATATAAAATTCAATGGGTAATAACCAGCTCCCATAACTTTTTCAATTTCAAAACCTATTTCTCCTATATGCTCTATTAATCCACGGTATGCGAAAACTCTTATGTGCTGCCAACTTTTTGGATTCGACATTTTTTCTTTATAATGAGGTGTCATTGGATTCCCTATTCCAAAATAAACTTGTGAAATATTTGTCAAAGAAAATGGTTGGTAACCAAATAGGAGTGAAAAAATATTGTGCCAACTAGCAAGATTTTCGGTAGAAATAACTATATAACCACCTTTTTTAGTAACCCTAAAAACTTCATTTAAAAATTTGTGAGTATCAAATAAATGCTCGATTACCTGATTGATATGAACTATGTCAAAAAAATTATCTTTGAAAGGTAAGGATTTATTTAAATCTGTTCTAACAACTTTGAACCCTTTTTTCTCTGCTAACCTAGCTCTTTCATCAACTATTTCAATCCCATAGCAATTTTTAACCCTAAACACACCCTTCTTAATTATTCTCGATGTCCATTCACCGTCATCGCATCCGCAATCAAGGAAAACAGCATCTCTATCTATTTCAATACAATCGATAATATTTTTTTTATTCATAAATGTTGCACTATCTCTTAATTTTCTTACTATTTCAATCATAAATTATTTAATTACCTTTCTATTTTATAGAGAAGGTTATTTATTTTAATTATTTTCAAATTATTCTTTACAAATTCGGGAAAATAATCTTTCCCTAATGTGTAAATGTCATATTGGCTAATTGAGTCCTCATTTAAAAAATAAACAGGTACATTATTTTCTAATAATTTACTTACGGTCGCCATTGTTAAATATACTCTTTTTTCAGATTGAAAAGTCGGATAGATTGCCGTCATTCTTTTTGGGAAAATAAATTTATCATAGTACTTGGTAAATATGACAGAATTACTCTCGGTATTTGACAAAATTAAGCTCTCAATACTCTTCAAGTCTTTTTTAATGCTAACTGTAGTATTGTATATTCCCTGCGGAGAAGTTATTGCCGTCAGTAAATTTGATATAAATAAAATCATTAGAATAAGAAGGATAATGGTGTTTCTCATAGAGCTATTTTTCGTAGTATTTGCAAAATGACTTATATAGCTAGAAGAAATTAAAACTATAACTAAATAGGATGGCAAAAGGTATCTAGTGTACATAGAGTTTATATTGAAAATATCTTTAGTATAACCGGACCAAATATTCCCAGAATAGAAAAAAACATTAAATAGCAATATAAGAAAAAAAGATAGCAGTGATAAATTAAATTTTATTGAATTTCTTTTGAATTGATAAATTAAAATTAAAAGAGCTAACACAAAGAAGAAGAATAAAAGAGGATCTGTTTTTATCAAATAAACGTATGTATTCTCAAAGAATGCATCTATCTTGAAAGAGAAAATACCTAAGATTTTGTAGGAGTCTATCGCTTCAGCAATGTTCGGAGATAGAAGGTTAATGCCCTCTTCTAAATTTGCTCCAATTGGGCCCCTTACTCGATGAAATAATTCGAAATTAATAATAGCAAGGGGAAGCAACGTAAGAGCCAGAGCGACGAAGGCTAAAAAATTTTTTTTAACGAATACAATTTTCTCTCTTAAAATTAAATGAATTATAGGAATTAGTAATGGTAAATAATAAAGGGCAAGATCGTACCTGATCCAAATAGATAAACCAGCAAATATCGAGAAAAATATAAATGATTTATTTTTTGTTAATAAATAGGCATGAAAGAAATAATAGAGAGCAACTATAAAAATAGAGAGCCCAGCTATATTATTAATTAACATAGCTGACCAAAATAAAACAGGGGCGAGAAAGGCAAATAGGAAGATGCTAATAAAAGCAGTTTTTTTATCAAATAAAATTGACGAAAGTTTGTATAAGTAAAAAAGCCCCAAACACAAGAGAGAAGAGTTAACAATGAAAACAAAAGAAGGAGTAATCATTTTAAAAATGCCAACTATTATGATGTATCCAATGTGGGTAGCTGGAAATTCAGCTCCTTCTCTATTTACGTAAACTGCCCTTGGGCCAAAAATATTTGAACCAATCGTAGCATTGTAAGGATTGTTATAGGTGATTTTATGGTCTTTTGACACAATGTCGGAGAAAAAATTATTGTGAACGATGTCTACAGAGGGGTAAGTACCATCTTGAAACATTGTAGAGAATAGTACTGTTGAAACGACGAAGTAAAAGGCAAGGAATATAAGTAAAAATTTGATATCTTTAGACATGAAAGTTAATTTTTCTACTGTAATTATTATTTTTTATTAATTTTAAAATTAGACCCCTAGCTATCCCTGCTTCAAAGAAGATACACATTAAGGGTACCATTATAAACAGACCTATTAAATCTTTAAAATTCTCTGAAAGGCTAATTAAAAAAACTATGTAAATAAATAATAATAGAACTATCAGAGGAATTAAAAACATTTGCCTGAAAAACATAATTAGAATTAAGAAGACTAATAATAATATTGGGAAGACTATAAAATACCAAAATCTTGCTTTCTTAATATTTAAATAATAATCAACAAACTTCGGACCCCTTTCGTAAATGTGTCTAAAAAATTGAAAGCCTTTTCTTGAAAGGTAGATAGCTACAGGGACAGGGGACTTTAATATGTTGGTTTTATTAACAAAATACGATAATAACTTGATATCATCTGAGATATTAAAATCGTTGTCCATTTTGGAAGAGGCATGCAAGAATAAATTTTTCTTACAGAATAAAACCCCTGTCCCCTTGGCTATTTTGTCAAAATTAGCTTTATTGATAAATACAGGTTTAAAACGCTTGCCATAATAAGGCTGTTTTCGCTTGAGTAAATGCAAAGTCCTATCGTAAACACTTCTACTTTTGTTAATGATGCAGTTGGCAATTACAGGAGAAAATTTTAATTTTTTTAATTTATTTAGATAATTTTTTTCAACAATGCACCTGTTGTCAATAAAAGATAAATCGCTATATTTCGCAACCTCTGCGCCTTTCTTTCTTGCCGAAACTCTTCCAGAATTTTTATTAAAACTAAAAACCAAACATTCCACTCTTTTTTTCTTCGCCAGCTTCCTAAAATTCTCAATAATTTTTGGCGTATTATCCGTTGACCCATCGTCGATTATAATAATTTCGTAATTTTCTTTTGGATAATGTTGAAAGAGAATTGCATTTAGGCATGCAGTCAAAGTAGCTTCGCCATTATAAACAGGGACTATTACAGAAGTTTTCATAGAATTTTTGCTACTATCTTAATCTATAGAATAAGTTAAAAGAATTAATTTAGCAATATCTCAATAGGCATTAAGAACGCAATAAAATATAATCTATAGATTTCTTGACAGAACTTAAGATTTTTATTTTTGTTGAATATCTTTTAAATCAATACTTGCATTTTTTGAAAATAATCTACAACTACTTTGGAAGGATTTGCTTTAGGTTTTGTTACTCCCTTTTTTAATGCCCCATACTTTAAAAAGAATTTATTGAGAATTGACTTGCTTTGATTAAATATTACAACATTTATATTCTTCCCCTCCTTATGTTCTGTTTTACTCCTCATCAGAAGACAAGGTTTCCCTAGATAGTAGCTTTCTTCTTGATTTCCTCCGCCGTCAGTTACTATGAATTCAGAGTTATAAAGTAGCTTAATAAATTTAAAATAATCATATTTTGGCCTAATATCAATATTAATGTCGTTTTTGAGCCTATCAAAAAGTCCAAATTCTTTTAGCTTTTCTTCAGTTGGTTTATGGATAATGAACAACACTTTTATTCGAGCTGATATAAGTAATATTTCTTTTACTATTTTCTTCATTCGGTCCTTATTAAAGATATTTTCAAAACGGTGAATAGAGACTATACAAAATTTTTCCTTAGGCATTTCGATACTCGTTTTTTGTATATTTTTAAGGGCTATCTCTAGGGAGTTAACTAAAGTGTTCGCTTTTGTGTTTATCTTGACCCCTTTGTATTTTTTTGAATTTCTTAAAGGACCTTGTCCAGGACAGAAATGGACATCTGCTAGATTCGAACAAATAATTCGAAAGATTTCTTCTGGGAAAGGATTTAATAAGTCAAAAGAACGCATCCCTGCTTCAACATAGCCAATTTCTTGACCGCAAAGCTTACCGACGATTGCTCCCAATACTGTTGAAGCGGTATCTCCCTGAATTAAAAGAAATCCTTTTTGTGAAAAAAAAATCTTCCGACTTCTTAAAATTTTATAAAGACATCTAGTTCCCCATATGAGCATTTGAAGCACCCTTGTAATATCCTTCCCGTTATAGAGGATAAAATCTGGTTTCTCTAATTTAAATATATTTAATAACTCAGTAATCGTTTCTTTATGCTGACCGGTAAATATAAAGCTATAAGGAATTTTACGCTTCCTTAGCTCAAGCATTACTGGCGCCATCTTAATTAGCTGAGCCTTTGTTCCAAGAATAATGGTAATATTTTTCTTTCCCTTTTTTAATTGCGGCATTTTTTGAGCTAATATTTCCTGTTGAGAGCTAGTATGGTTTTAGATATTAAGTTTGATAAATTACTCTCAAGGATTGTACAATTTGGAATTAAACAATGTCCTCCTATTTTTCCGGGATAATCTTTTAAAACCGGTCTTATTACATTTGCTTTTTTGAGTTTTTTATAGCCTTCATTGTAGGTTTCGTTCCATTTTTTATAAACCTGCTCAAAGGGAACTTTCTGTTTTTGGCAAATTTTATATAGCTCTTTTTGGAATATTATGTTCCAAGCGTAATAAGTGGTATCAAAAAGCTTGGCGATTTCGGAAGTTTTTGAATCCTTGAACACTTCAGTCTTTACGTCTAGATTTTTGTAATAGCTTGAAACTTTTTTTCCTGCTATTGGCGTTGTCGGACCGATGTACTTAACAAATGTTTTTATACTCTTATATAAGTGCGGATGAATTCCTCGAATGGGGGAGTGGCAAATAAGAACTTTTGTTTTCTTGTAAATTCTTTCAGTTGTTCCCGGCGCAACTGTTGATTCAATTATTGTTAACCTCGGCAGGTAATCTTTTATTGCTTTAACTACTGTTTTCTCAAATTCAGTTGAGTAATGAATGCAAATATGAAGAATATCAATCTTATTTCCTTTAATTAGATCTATCTTTCTGTTTTTAGTAAAAACGTTATGTTTCTTTTCTGCTAATTTTTTTATTGCTGACCCAACTTCTCCGAGGCCGATTATTCCTACTTTCATTCGTAACGTATATATTACAGTATGTTACTGTCTTTTCCAATGGGATTTTTTAATTTGATAAAGTATTTCTTCCTGAACGTCCTTAACTCTGCCAATCATGTCTGCAAGAATTCCGATCAAAAACAGAATTAGACCGAAAATGTTTAAAAAAGACCCGATTAGCCCGTAAGTTCTAAAAGGTGTAGTTCTTAATACCTCGATGTAGCCAATCACAAAAACTGCATCAAATAAAAGTCCAAGTATAAAAATATAAATACCGGGTCTGGCAAAAAAATAAAGTGGTCTATGGTCTCTGAATGAGCGGAAAATAATTTTTAAAGCCGAGTAACCATAATCTACTAGATTTCTTGAAATTTTAGATTCTCCAAATTGGCGTTTTGGTCTTACCCTAACAGGAACTTCCTTAATGGTTAATCCTTTGTGGATTAAATCCAAAAAGACTTCGTGCGTATAAGTAAAATGACCAAAAATAGTAAGCTTGAATAAAGCTTCCTTAGAATATGCCCTGAATCCGCATGAAACATCAGTGAATTTACGTTTAGTTAGTCGGTTAATTAGCCACGTAAAAGCCTTATTGCCAAAATTTTTTATTCCTCGTCCCTTAAGGTTGTAATCTAGGTATTTTTTATATCTTGTGGCTGTTACAACATCCGCTTCGCCTCTCAAGATTGGTTGGGCGAGCTTTGGGATATCCAAAGGGTTAAATTGCATATCCCCGTCAATATTGACAACAATATCTGCTCCTATCTCAAGCGCTTTTGCCACACCTGTCCTAAAAGCAGCGCCTAATCCTTTATTACTCTTGTGGGAAACTAAGAATACATGATACCTATTTGCAATTTGAGGCGTGTTGTCGGTTGAGCCATCATTTACGACTATTTTTTGAATTTTTCTAACTCCTTTGATTCTTCTTGGGATTGTTTTTAAAACAAGCGGCAGAGTCTTTTCTTCGTTATAGCAGGGGATAATTACAACCAATTTCATATATCTAGTGTTTAATTTTTAATGTAACCCCATAAATTGGGTCTTGACAAGGCCCTAATTTTTTAATAGTGTTTAATTACACAGTATTTTTACACATAGTTATTAAAAATACAATATGAAGAAAGCCACAATAAAGGTTTCACTTATTTTAACAGCCATTGTCGTATTGGCATTAGTCCCTCTAAACAAACAATTAATTTTTGGGTATGACTCTCCAACATTTGCAGGCTCAAGCACAAATCCACCGGTTTGTAGCAAAGAAAAACCAGCAGCAGTTTTATTATATGAGCCAGGTCATTCACTTCTTCCAACGGCAGTAAATCCGGAAGATGTAAGACTTAATTGGTTAAAAGTAGACAAAGCAAGTAAATATACAATCGCATTTGGTCTTGCATCTGGAAATTACATATATGGATTGCCTGATGTAGGAAATACAGATCACTTTACAGTAGACGATCTAACGCCCGGAACAACATATTACTTTGTGGTCCGGGGAGTAAACGATTGCATGCCGGGTCCCTGGTCACAAGAATGGGCAGCAACTGCGGGAGGAGGGACAGGAACATTTACCCCGCTAGACACCAATTCGGGAGACATTGTAACGCCACCTAACATTCCTGTTATACCACCTTCGGGGGTAGGAGGACAACAGCCTCCGGCAGATGGAGGAACAGTGCCTCCACAAGGAACATACACACCGCCTACAAATCAACCTGCACCTCAAGCTGGAGGAGGATTCTTCCAGAACCTTTGGCAGGGAATCCTCAATGTCTTCGGACTATAGAACTGAAGAATACTACAAATGCTACCAATCTCAAATAAGTGAATCCATCATTCTTTATTCGTAATTCTTAATCTGATAAGATTATATTAATGTGAGATGAAAAAGAAGCCGAATTTGAAAAAGATTAAAACTAAATCTAAAAACTACCAAATAGACCAATCGGGAAAAATAGAACAGACAAGCATAAATACTATTATCGCATTATCAAATAATATTCGGTATGCTGTACTTTTGCCAAAGAAAACCAAAAGAGCCCTTCAAGAAATATTCCGCAACGAAGGAAGACCAAGGATGTTTATATATGATACTTTTTGTGCCTTAATCACGATAGTATTAATTAACACAAAACCTAATAAAAAGGTGGTCATTGATAGGGAATATAAGAATGAAGATTTAATTAAAGCCAGAATTTTAGAATTTATAAAAGTCTTTAACATGAAACCAGTTTTAAACTTTTCACTCGTTGGAAAATCTTCCCGTGCACACCTTCTGGCGGCAAAAGTAGCTAATAAAAAAGTTAAACCCAATGTGGTTGTTAAATTAGAAGATATAAGCAGTATTCTTTGGCCAGCAAAAAAGACCGGGTATTCTGGTATTAACAGAACCGAGGGCAACTTAACTCAGGACTGGTTACCTGGAGGTCGGAAGCCATCCCGATCTTTTAATAAACATATCTTATCACGAAAAAATAAAAAAGTCAAGAAAAATAAAAACGGGAGGCGTCGCTAATAGACACGCAGTCTATTGGTCGTATTCTCCCTCATGATTAATAAAAATATAACATATGAGATCGAATTTGTCAATGATAGTTGCAAGGGGGAAGTTTTATGACTATTGGTATTAATGGATATGAGGCAGTTGTGCCTAGGTTTGGGTTTGATAAAGAAACAGGTCTACCTATTAGAGTTGGTAGCTCTGAATATGTATTTCAGCTACTTTTAAACTTAAATAAAATAGATAAGACAAACGTTTATCGAATTTATATTCCCCCAATAGATTCAAGCCCAGAAAAGCTTGGATTGCCCAAAGAGAATAAGAATTGGCTATATATCAAAGTTTCTAAGAAGTTTGGACCTTGGACATTGACTGATTTATCAAAAAAACTCTCTTCTGACAAAAAAGTACTAGATGTATTTTTTTCTCCCACCCACTATCTTCCCCTGCGTGTTCCAATGCCTTGCGTAATTTCTATTCTTGATGTTTCCTACCTTTATTTCCCCGAGCTTTTTAAGAAAAAAGACTTATACAAACTAAAGCTTTGGGGGAGGTATTCTATAAAGCGGGCAGATAAGGTCCTAACCATAAGTAAGTCATCTAAAAATGATATAATTAATGAGTATAAATTAAAGCCGGAGAAGGTAGCTGTTACGTATCCTGGGATAAGGGAAATATTAAAAACTAGCATGAAAGAAGACCTAGTTGAAAAGTTTGGGATAAAAGGGGACTATATTTTGTTTGTAGGGACACTTCAGCCTCGAAAGAATATAAAAAGGCTCATTGAAGCTTTCTCAAGACTTAAGACCGATTTAGAACTTGTTATTGTGGGTAAAAAAGGCTGGATGTATGAGGAGATCCTAAACGCTCCAAAAGAGTATGGGATTTCTGATAAGGTAAGGTTTTTAGACTCCGTAACCAACGAAGACCTACCCTCTTTATATAAAAATGCTCTTTGTTTTATTCTCCCTTCTCTTTATGAGGGATTTGGTCTTCCAATTTTAGAGGCTATGCAATATGGCTGTCCGGTTATTACAAGCAGTATTTCAAGCCTTCCTGAGGCCGCAGGAGAGGCTGCATTGTATGTAAACCCTGAAGATGTAGATGATATCGCCCAAAAACTAGAAAAGATGATAAATGATTCTAATTTAAGAGAGGATCTTATTAAAAAAGGCTATGAACAGGTAAAAAAGTTCTCCTGGGAAAAAACTGCAAAAGAAACACTTAATGTTTTAGAAGAAGTTGCAAAAAAATAACTATGGATAAAAGCAAATTAACTCCTATGAGGGTAAAAAGAAGGATAAATGCAATTATCTTAGAGTTTGGCGTAGCCTTACTTCATTGTGCTGGACACATTCCCTTTCATTGCTGTCGGAGATTTTTCTATAGACTTTCAGGGATGAAAATAGGCAGAGGATCAACTATTCATATGCATGCCCGCTTTTATAAGCCATCGGGGATTAAAATAGGCAAGGATAGTAAAATCGGCGAATTTGTAGTTTTAGATGGCAGAGATGATCTAATAATTGGGGACCATGTATCTATGGCAACAGGAGTGATGATTTACAATGCCCAACATGATATAGATGACCCTGATTTTAAGGCTGTTACAGGCAAAGTAATTATAGAAGATTATGTTTTTATTGGCCCAAGGTCAATAATTTTACCAGGAGTGACAATTAAAAAAGGAGCAGTAGTTGCTGCAGGAGCAGTTGTAAGAAAAGATGTTTTAGAGGGGCAGGTTGTTGGAGGAGTTCCCGCAATGCCAATAAGAGAAAGAAACCTTAAGGAATTCAACTACAAACTAGGACGTGCCGCCTGGTTCAGATAGCTTCTTTTGAAAAAAATACGAATTATCTGGTAATATTTGGCAATATCTGGAAGTATTTGGAAACGCCTTTATAATATTCCTTTTTAAGACATCATTTCTATTTTTTGATAAGATTAAATTAAATGAGGAATAAAAAGAAGTTGAATCTAAAAAAGATTAAAATTAAATATAAAAGCTATCAAGTAGATCAGTCTGGAAAAATAGAACAAACGAACAAAGTAACTATTATTGCTTTTTCTAATACTAAAAATGGTTCAATTAAACTTCTAGCAAAAGATAAGAGATATCTACAAAAAATTTACAGACAGGCTGGAAAATCAAAAATTTATATCTTTCAAGTTTTCTCTGCTCTCTTATATCTTCTTTTAGAAAAGTCTAAGATTGGAAGAGCTATAATTGTAATTGATAAAGAATACCCAGGTCAGGAAGCATTAATTAAAAGTTATCTGACACAGTTAGTTCAAAAACGAGGGAGGATAAAGCTAAATTTTGATGAGTTAAGATTTGATTTTATCGGAAAAGGTAGCAATGCCCATGGAGTTGCTTCTAGAGCATACAAGATTAACCGTGCTAATTATATTGCCAGTAAAGAAGAAATATTGAGCCTAATTCTATTATATGAGAAATAAAAAGATGAAAGACCAAGTACTTTATGGATATTTAAGAGCCGACTGGTTACGACTGGTCGACATCCTACTTGGTCTTAACAGTAAAATAATACCATAAGTTGAGTGAAAATGCAATACCCAGGGAATGTATTAAGAAGAAAAATCAAAGATAATAAAAATGGAGGGCGTTGCCAATAGACACGCAGTCTATTGTTCGTGTTCCTCCTCATGATTAATAAAAATAAAGCACATATGAGTGAATTTGTCAAACGTCTGTAAAAAATTTAACGTATGAAACTTTCAATAGTAATCATTAATTACAATACTAAAGAGCTTACTTTAAACTGTATAGATTCTCTTTATAAGCAATATAAAACAGAGCTTGAAGATGGGGGATTTGAAATTGTTTTAATAGATAATGCTTCAACCGATGGTTCTGGAAAAGAGCTACTTAATCTATTAAAAAATAAAAAGGGCATAGTTTTTATAGAAAGCAGTCGGAACCTGGGTTTTGGAGGAGGAAATAATGAAGCTGCCAAAAAAGCAAAGGGAAAATATCTTTTATTTTTAAATTCAGATACTGAAGTTCTAGATAGAGGATTAATAGATATGGTAGATTTTTTAGACAAAAATGAGAAAATTGGGGTGTTGGGCGCAAGACTTTTAAACATAGATGGCTCAGATCAAAGGTCGGCAGTCAAATTCTACAATCTTTTTAACCTTTTCTTAATGCTTGTTGGTCTTGAAAGAGTGGGATTTCTAAGATCCAGCCCTTCTAAAATTAAAAAAGTTGATTGGGTGAGTGGAGCATCGCTTATGATAAGACGTGATTTATTTGAAAAACTTAATGGATTTGACAAAAACCTTTTCATGTATTTAGAGGACATGGAGCTTTGTTTTAGGGTCCAAAAAGAGAATTTTGATGTGTTTTTTTACCCGAACATAAAAATTGTCCATAAAGAGAGAGGAAGTAGTAATAAGCCCTTTGCTATACTGAATATATATAAAGGAATAAAGTATTTTTATAAAACTCATAAACCAAAATGGCAATATGTTATTGCAAATATCCTTTTAAAGAAAAAAGCTATTTTTGCACTAATTTTGGGCATAATAAGCTATAATAGAGGGCTTATAAATACATATAAAGAAGCGATTAAAATATGAGATTTCTAAAAAAGATTTGGAGTAATATTTTATTTGTATTAACTATTTTTTTAATTGTTTTTATTCCTCTTTACCCAAAAATCCCCTTAATTAGCGTGTCGCACACCTGGGTTTATATAAGATTTGAGGATATTTTTGTTGCTCTATCTTTAATTATTTGGTTTATCTTTTTAATCCGGAAAAAAGTTAATTTTAAGACTCCATTAACATTTCCAATTCTTATCTTTTGGTTTATTGGTTTTGTCTCAACCTTAAATGCACTTTTGTTTATTTTCCCAAATTTAGCAAATGTTTTTCCAAACGTTGCTATTCTTAATTTCTTAAGAAGAATTGAATATATTTCAGTATTTTTTCTTGCTTATTTTGCAATCGATTCAAAAAGAAAAATAAAAATAACAATTGCCGCATTAGGAATAACAATGTTTCTAATCTTTCTCTACGGTTGGGGACAAAGGCTTTTAGGCTTTCCAGCATTTCTAACCATGAATGAGGAATTTGCAAAAGGCATTCCTCTTAGACTTTCTGCCCTTGCCCGAATCCCCTCCACATTTGCAGGCCATTACGATCTTGCAGCCTATTTAATCTTAGTGATTCCAATTCTAGGAAGCATGTTTTTTGGCTTTAAAAAGCTTTATTTTAAAATTCTACTTTTGCTAACTTCTTTATTTGGCCTTATCTTACTTTTAATGACTGCGTCTAGAATTTCCTTTCTTGTCTATTTAATTGTTGTTTCGGTTCTTCTTATTTTCCATAAGAAAAAACTTTGGATAATCCCTGTTCTTATTGCAAGCATTCTTATTATGAATTCCTTTAACGGAATATCAAGCCGTTTTGCAAGTACAATTTCCCAAGTTGATTTAGTAGTTGATGCAAGAACTGGAAAACCGGTTGGAATTGCCACAAATTTAGGCAATAACGTTGTAATACAAGAAAAACAGTCAACCGGAGAGAGCTTACCCCAAGGAACTGGATTTATTAATTTACCATCCGGAGCATCCAAGCAATCTACTGGCAAGGTTACCTATATTAGAACAAAGATTAAAGCCGGAAAAGAACTTTCTGAGATTACGACCATGGAAGGGGACTTCGTAATTAAAAAAGCCCTTGCTTATGATGTCTCTTTCACTACTCGTTTTCAAGGAGAATGGCCAAGGGCAGTTCAGGCATTTTCAAGGAATATTTTTTTGGGAAGCGGTTATTCCTCAATAAGTTTGGCAACTGACAATGATTACTTAAGAGCCT
>MFNH01000040.1:38555-72688 GCA_001781995.1 Candidatus Levybacteria bacterium RBG_16_35_11
CATAAAAAAAGCCCTAAGAAAAGTTGATTCACCCCTTGTTAAAAGTTTAGTTTTGGGATTTTCGGCAGGGATAATAGGACTTGGGATTAATGCTGTTTTAATTGATGTTTTTGAAGCATCCAAAGTTGCTTTTTCTCTTTGGCTTGTTGCTGGAGTAACTTTAGGTGCTTTAAAGTTATACCAAACAGAGAAAATTAATTACTTAGAAGAAATTAAAAATGTGCTTATTTCAAAAGCTGCTTTAGTTATCTATATTGTTGCGGTTGTTTTTGGAATCTATTCAATTTCATTTAGCAACTTTTTCGTAGGGGATGACTTTGTCTGGCTTAAATGGGCAGCAAACTGCAAAAAAATTATTGTTCCTGGAGGAATTGCTCAATGCGAACCAATGAAGGAAACTTTTTTAAACTACCTTACAAGCTCCGATGGCTTTTTCTATCGCCCTGGAACAAAGATGTATTTTTACCTAATGTATGGATTTTTCTGGTTAAATCCTCTTGCCTACCATGTAATGTCTGCCCTTATACATGGAATAAATATAATTTTGGTTTTTCTTTTAAGTTTAAAAATTTTAAAAAAGAAGTTTTTTGCCGCAATTGCCGCTTTACTTTTTGGAATCTTAAGTATTCATTCTGAAACGGTTTTTTGGACTGCTGCAGTTGGACATTTAATTTCTGCTATGTTTATTCTTCTTTCTTTATTTCTCTATACTTACAAAAGTAAAGACAAATTTAGTCTTTTGTATAAGATTCTTGCCTTTATTTCAGCTTCTCTTTCAGTTTTATTTCATGAACTTGGAGTAGTTTCGCCAATTCTTTTAATTTTTTATGACCTTTTATTTTCGGAAAAGAGAAAGTTTAGATGGGAATATATTTTATATCTTTTGTTAATCCCCTCATACCTACTTGTAAGATATATTGCGCAAAGTCACTGGTTTTCTGGTGATTATAGTTATAACCTTATTAAACTTCCATTTAACGCTCTTGGGAACATATTCGGTTACCTTGGAATAAGCTTTTTTGGAACAGGGTTTTTGCAAGTCTATGAAAACCTAAGAATTTCTTTAAGAAGCGATATCCCACTTGCAATAGTTTTTGGAATAGTTACTCTGTTTGCTATTTTTATCCTTTATAGATTCGTTTATAGAAAAATAAACAAGTTTGTTGCTTACACAATAATAAAAGATGGTAGAAAGATTGTTTTATCATCAATTCTCTTTTTTATTATCGGTCTTATTCCATTTTTGGGCCTTGGTAATATATCTTTAAGATATGGTTATTTTGCAACTTTTGGCCTAGTTTTATTAACTGCATATATTCTGATGTCCTTTTATAACCGATTTAAGACTAAGATTTCTTTGGTAATTATTGTTATCATAGTTTTACTTTTTTCATGGTTTAATATAAAGGAACTTGTTAAAATTAATAATGATTGGAAAATGGCAGGACTTATTTCAAATAGACTTTTGTCTGGCTTTAACGAAGTAATTGCAAAACCCAAAAAAGCAACTTATAACCCCGTATTTTATTTTGTGAATCCTCCGATTAGAACGGGGGATGCTTGGGTTTTCCCCGTAGGATTACCAGATGCTTTATGGTTTACCTTTCAAACAGAAAATTTAACAGTCAGAACTACAAACGATCTTAATCTTGCGCTTGACTATGCGGAGGGATCTACTACCGCAAGAGTGTTTGAATTTGATAAGCAAGGGGACGTAATAGAGGTTGTTAGGGAAAAACCAACACCAACACCTAAAAGATGAAAAAATTACAAATTTTACTACTTTTTTTAATTATTATAGGGGGTATAATTTTCCGTCTCTATAGATCTAATGGCCCTGTTGCTGACTGGCATTCCTGGCGACAGGCAGATACATCGGCGGTTTCCAGAAACTTTGTTAATTTAGGGTTTGATCTTTTACATCCTCGTTTTGACGATTTGTCCAATGTTGCATCCGGTTTGGATAATCCGGAAGGGTATAGATTTGTTGAGTTTCCAATCTACAATGCCTTTCAAGCAGGTTTATTTGTAGCATTTAACAATTTAACGCTTGAACAGTGGGGGAGGATAGTAAGTATTTTTGCTTCGGTCCTAACGATTTTATTGTTATTTTTAATAGTTAAAAGACATTCAAGCACTCTTTCTGCAATTATTGCATCATTTTTCTTTGCCTTTTTACCCTTTAGCGTTTACTATGGACGAACAATTCTTCCAGATCAATTAATGGTGACCTCAAGCCTTATGGGAATTTTATTTTTCGACCTGGCAGTTGAAAAAAAATCAAATTTCAAACCTATTCTTTTCTTCATCCTTTCGCTAATCTTCACAACCTCTGCCTTTTTGCTTAAGCCTTATGCAATATTCTTTGCCCTTCCTATTGTTTATTTGGCTTTTTCAAGATTTAAATTCACAGCGTTTAAAAAGTGGTATTTATGGCTTTATCTAATAATATCTGTTCTTCCCCTAATTCTTTGGCGTAACTTTATGAGTAATTATCCCCAAGGGATTCCGGCAAGCGATTGGCTTTTTAACGGGGGAAACATAAGGTTTAGTGGTGCTTTTTTCTACTGGCTTTTTGCAGATCGAATTGGAAGATTAATGCTTGGATTCTGGGGGCTTTCGCTCTTTGCACTTGGCTTTTTAAAAAAACTACAAAAAAAAGAATTTCTGTTTTTTATTTCTTTTTTTCTCTCGTCTCTAATTTATCTTTTTGTTATTGCCAGAGGGAACGTTCAGCATGACTATTACCAAATCTTAATTGTTCCGACAATTGCGATTTATTTGGGCCTAGGTGGGTCTTTTTTACTTTCCTATAAGGGAGTTTCAAAAATTATCACATGGATTATGTTTACAGTTATTACATTATTTTGCCTGTCTTTTAGCTGGTATTTTGTTAGAGACTATTTTAATATTGTAAACGGTTCAATAGTTAAAGCAGGGGAGGCGGTTGACAAAATGCTTCCCAAAGATGCAAAAGTAATTGCAAGCTACAACGGAGATACCTCCTTTTTATACCAGACAAAAAGAAAAGGCTGGGCAAGCATGGAAAAACCACTTCCCGAAATGATAAATATGGGCGCCCAATACTTAATTTTAGTTAATCCGACACAGGCAGATATTAATCTTGGTAAAGAATACAAAATAGTTACTTTAAATAAAGATTTTGTTATTTTTGACCTTCTTAAAAAATAATGAAAATACTTATTGTTTCCTCTTATCTTCCTTATCCCCTTTTTTCCGGTGGGGCAGTAAGGCTTTTTAATTTACTAAAAGAGATTTCAAAAGAAAACCAAATTACTTTAATTTGCGAAAAAAGAGATTATCAGACAGAAAATGATGTAAAAGAACTTGAAAAAATCTGTAAAAAAGTAATTACAGTTAATCGCAAAAAACAATGGAGTGTTTCAAACATTTTAAAATCTGTTTTTTCAAAAAACTCATTTCTTGTTACAGGACACACTCTGCCTTTGATGAGGAAAAAAATTGAGGAAGAATTGAATGAAAATAAATACGACTTAATTCATGTAGAGACTTTCTACGTCCTGCAAAATCTTCCCAACACTAGTCTTCCCATTGTTTTAGTTGAACATAATATTGAATATTTAGTTTACAAGCGTTTTGTAGATCAAGCACCAAAAATACTTAAGCCCTTTTTATCTTTGGATGTCCATAAAATAAAACGGCAGGAAGAAGAATGTTGGAATAAAGCCACAAAACTTGTGGCAGTATCTGAGGAGGAGAAAAAACTAATGGGGAGTAAAGATATAGTTGTGGTTAGAAACGGCGTTGATACTGAAAAATACAAAATATCAAATATAAAATACCAAACAAAAAACCCCCAGTGGGTTTTGTTTATTGGTGAATTTAGGTGGATTCAAAATATAAATGCGATAAATAATATCTTAAATGAAATATGGCCTAAAATTCATGAGAAAAACAAAGATCTAAAACTTTGGGTTGTCGGAAAAAATATTCCAGAAAATATAAAAAATAAAAAATTGGAAAATGTCGTTTTTGACGAAAATGCTCCGGATAAAACAGAGGAAATTTATAAAAAAGCAGATATTTTACTTGCGCCAATTTATGTCGGAGGTGGAACCAGCTTTAAAATTCTGGAAGCTATGGCGTCGGGGACTTGTGTTGTTACCACAAGTTTGGGAGCAGAGGGAATTGTTGGGACCAACCAAAACCAACTAGTTATTGCAGAGACATCAGGAGATCTGGTAGATTCTGTGCTAAAATTATCCAAAGACTTGGAATTTAGATTAAATTTAATTAAAAATGCCAGAAAATTAATTGAGCAAAAATTTGATTGGAAAAAAATCAGCAAAGAATTAGAATATGTATATAGGGAAGCTTTAAAATGATTGATTTATCGATAGTTATTGTTTCATATAATACCCGCGACTTAATTACCAAATGCCTTGATTCAATAAAAGAAACCATTAAGGATAGTTCATATGAGGTTTTTATTATTGATAATGATTCCTCCGATGATTCAATTAAGATAATCAAAGACTATATTAGAGAAGATAAATCAAAAAAAGTCTATTTTGTAGAAAACAATAAAAACTTAGGTTTTTCAAAAGCCAATAATAAGGCAATGAAAAAAGCAAAGGGAAGATATATCCTCTTTTTGAATCCCGATACAGTAGTTTACCCAAAAACCTTAGATTACATGGTGAAATACATGGATGAAAATAAAAATGTGGGAGCTGCGACCTGTGAACTTATTATGCCAAACGGAGAAATAGACGATGCAACGCATCGTGGTTTTCCGACTCCCTGGAATTCTTTCTGCCATTTCTTGGGAATTTCAAAACTACTTCCTCACACCAAGTTATTCTCAGGTTACAGCCAAGGATGGAAAGATCTAACAAAAACACATGAGATAGATGCTTTAGCTGGTGCATTTATGATTGTTCGACGTGAGGCGGGAGATGAAGCTGGCTGGTGGGATGAGGATTATTTCTTCTATGGGGAAGATCTTAACTTTTGTTATGAGTTAATTAAAAAAGGCTGGAAAATTATGTATATACCAGAGGTTAGAATTCTTCACTATAAAGGAGTTTCAGGAGGGTTAAAAAAAGTATCAAAAGAAATTACAACAGCGGATAAAGAAGTCAAAAAAAGAGCAACAAAAGCAAGGTTTGACGCAATGAAGATTTTTTATAAGAAAAATTACGAGGATAAATACCCAAAATTTTTAACAAAGCTTGTAATGCTTGGAATCTCTTTAAAAGAAAAAACAAGTTAAGCACGGCGGAGTATCTCAGCGAACCGGGGATTTAACTTCCCTAATTTTATTGTTCTTTTTGTTTGATCTTTTTTCCCTGGATCTTCTAACCAGTTGTATTTATGCCAACTTCCATAAAAATCAGGGCCAAGTCCTGCCCTTACTAGAGGAAGTTCGGTTTCACTGTGGACCCTGATGGGCGCTCCTCCCACAATTACAGTCGAATAAAAAGAAAATTTTATGCATTGCCCATCTATATCAAGATCTCCGCTTGGTAGGGAGTATTCGTTTTTTTCTAAATTAACTTTGATTATCTGAATTTCAAGAGGCGGATTGTAATCTTGTCCGAGCGGATGATGGTGTCCCATTTCCAGACAATTTCCAGCAGTGTGAAGCAGGTATCTTTTTCCCAGCTCGAGCTCTTTTGGATCTTTTACCTGAGTGGGTCCAAAATTTGGTCTTTCGAGGGTCATGTATAGGAGTGTTGATGGATTATTTTCAACTTGTTCTTTCCCTGCCATATGATTACTTCTATTTTACACGCCGTTTACTAAAAATCAAGTACTAAAACTAAAGTTATCTTGTTTACTCGGTTCTTATTGGGTATAATTCTGTTATGAAAATAGGCATTGATGCAAGGCTTTGGGATGAGTCAGGAGTCGGAAGATACACAAGAAACCTGGTTAAAAACTTAGCAAAAATTGACAAAAAAAACAGTTATGCTATTTTTGTGCTTCCTAAAGATAGAGAGGAAATAGAGGGTTTAATAAGTAAAAACTGGAAAGTTGTAGACGCCAATTTTAGATGGCATTCAGTGGAAGAACAATCAGCATATCCTAAAGTAATAAATAAGGAAAAACTTGACCTTGTCCACTTTCCGTATTTTTCCGTTCCAATCTCATATAGAGCCCCTTTTGTTGTTACAATTCACGATTTAATAATAAGCCACTTCCCAACCGGAGAGGCATCTACTCTAAATCCGGTTGTGTATAAGTTTAAACTAAAAGCTTATCAGCTTGTTATTAGCCGTGCTGCTAAAAAAGCAAATTCAGTAATTACGGTTTCAAATACAACCAAAAAGGAAATTATTAAACATTTAAAAATTAACCCAAAGAAAATATTTGTAACCTACGAAGGGGCAGACGACAGAATTTATAGCAAAAAAAAGATTAAAGGTAACTATTTCCTATATGTTGGAAACGCCTATCCACACAAGAATCCAATAAATTTAATAAAAGCATTTAATTTGCTGGAAAAAGAAAAAAAAGATATAAAACTAATCTTTGTAGGAAGGGAAGATTATTTCTACCGTAATCTTAAATCAACTTTTGCGCCAAAAGATTCAATTGTTTTTAAAGGGGCAGTTTCAGACAATGAACTCTCTTCTTTATATACCAATGCTGTGGCTTTGGTAGTGCCTTCTTTGATGGAGGGGTTTGGTCTCCCTGCCCTTGAGGCAATCTCTGCTAAATGTTTAGTTTTAGCATCCAATATTCCGACATTTAACGAAGTATATAAAGACAATCTTTTGTATTTTAACCAAAATGACCCAATGGACATATATCGTGCAATGAAATATTCACTTGATAAGAAAAATGGCAAGCAAATTGCCATGAAAGTAAAAAAAGCATATGAATACTCAAAACAATTCTCTTGGGAAAAAATGGCCAAAGAAACCCTAAAGATTTATACTTCGGCAAGAATTTCGAAATGAAGGTAGCATTGGTATATGACCGAGTAAATAAATGGGGAGGTGCCGAAAGAGTTTTACTTGCCCTTCATAAAATTTTCCCAGACGCCCCCCTATTCACATCCGTATATAACCCCAAAAAAGCAAAATGGGCAAGAGCTTTTAATGTCCAAACATCTTTTCTGCAAAAAATTCCCAGAGCTTCTACTTCCCACGAACTCCTAGGAGCTTTAATGCCCATGGCATTTGAGAGTTTTTCCTTTGATAATTACGATTTAGTAATTTCGGTTACATCAGAAGCGGCAAAAGGCATTATCACTAAACCCAAAACAACCCATATTTGCTATTGCTTAACTCCCACAAGGTATCTTTGGAGCGGCTATGAGATTTATTTTAAGAATAAATATTTGCGATATTTTGCAAAACCGGCAGTTTCATATTTAAAAAAATGGGAAATTCCTGCGTCTGCACGTCCCAGTAGGTATATTGCAATTTCAAATGAGGTAAGAAAAAGAATTAAAAATTATTATGGATTTAACTCGTCCGTAATTTATCCTCCGGTTGCCATCCCTGCTGCTAAATTGGAGAAAGAAAATAAAGGAAAATATTTTTTAGTTGTGTCAAGATTGACCCCATACAAAAGGGTAGATATTGCAATTGAAGCTTGTAATAGTCTTAAATTGCCATTAAAAATTATTGGGACAGGTCATGAATTTAGAAAATTAAGATCAAAAGCCGGTCCAACAATTGAATTTTTAGGTGAGATATCTGAAAAAAGACTTTGGGATGTTTATAAAAACAGTAAAGCTTTAATTTTCCCCGGAGTTGAGGATTTTGGACTGGTTATGGTAGAGGCGCTGGCATTTGGTAAGCCTGTTATTGCCTATTATGCCGGAGGAGCAAAAGAAATAGTTAAAAAAGGTATAACCGGTGAATTTTTTAACAGACAAGAACCAAATTCACTTATGGCTGTGTTGAAAAGCTTCAATGTTTATAGATATAATAGTCTAGCCTGTTATAAAAGTAGTAAAAGGTTCTCTTTTGAGAATTTTCAAAAAGAACTTAAAAATTACTTAAATAAACAAGTTTGTTTTTTACAAAATAAAAAACTTTAGTATCTTATGAAAGTTGTCTTTTTTGCGGGCGGAGTTGGAACGAGACTCTGGCCATTATCTAGGAAAAATACCCCTAAACAATTCGAAAAAATAATTGGCGATAAATCAATGCTGCAAATTTGCGTCCAAAAACTTTTCCCCGAATTTAAATGGGAGGATATATATATTTCCACAGGTAAGGAATATGAACAGATTGTAGCAAGACAGCTTGAAAAGTTACCTAAGGAAAATATTATTATTGAGCCAGAAATGCGGGACATTGGTCCCGCAGTTGGTCTTGTGACGGCTATTTTTCAAAAAATTAATCCCAACGAACCAATCGCTCTTTTATGGGGATCTGACCATTTAGTAAAAAAAGAGGATGTTTTTAGAAAAGCCCTTAGAGTAGCAGAAGGAATAGTTAAGAAGGACCTTAATAAAATAGTATTTGTAGGACAAAAGCCTCGTTTTGCCAGCCAAAACCTTGGCTATATCGAGTTTGGGAAGAAAATAGAAACAATTAATGATATTGAAGTGCATCCTTTTGTCGGTTTTGAATATAGGCCTCATCTTTCTACGGCTGAAAAATTCTTAAAAGATGGATATCATGCCTGGAATTTAGGATACTTTGTTACAACTCCAAAATTCCTCTGGGAGCAATTTAAAAAATTTTCCCCAATATTATTTGCGGATTTGGAAAAAATAAATCAAGCATACGGCACAGGGGATTATCAAAAAGTCCTTTCAAAAGTTTATCCAACTATTGAAAAAGTATCATTCGATAATGCAATCTTGGAAAAGATCGACACCAAAGATGGTTTGGTATTGTCTATTGATATTGGCTGGAGTGATATTGGAGCCTGGGAGGCTTTAAAAGAAGCGCTTTCTGAAGCCATTGATGAGAACGTAACAAAAGGCAAAGTAATGCTTGAAGACTGTCGAGACAACCTTGTTTTTAATTTTACCAATCAGCTAACGGTTGGAATTGACCTTGATGAGCTTTTGGTAATAAACACAGAAGACGTCTTACTTGTTTGTCCAAAGAATTCCGTGCCCAAAATAAAAAAATTAGTAGAGAGCTTAGGTGGCACAGAACACGAACACCTTACTTAATTTTATGCCTTACATTTCAATTAAAAAAAGCATCTTCTACGAAGCCATAAAAAGATTAATGGATATTATTTTTTCCCTAATTTTAATAATTATCTTTTCTCCTATCTTTCTAGCTGTGGCGCTTTCAATAAAACTTGATTCAAAAGGTCCTGTTTTAGCGGATACACCGGAGCGGGTTGGAAAAAACGGGAAACCTTTTAAAATGTATAAGTTTAGGTCAATGATTGAAAATGCTCATGAGATCTTAAGGGAAAACCCGAAATATTCAGATTTTTACGCCCAATATAAAAAGGGAAGCTATAAATTAAAAGATGACCCAAGAATTACAAAAGTGGGTCACTTTATTAGAAAACACTCACTTGATGAGATCCCGCAATTAATAAATATTTTATCGGGGGAAATGAGTTTAGTTGGACCAAGGGCATATTATCCAGATGAATTAAGAGAACAACAGAAACAATATCCAAAAACCCAAGACTCGGTAAAAATTGTACTTTCGGTAAAACCAGGCGCAACTGGTTATTGGCAAGTTTCGGGAAGATCTGAAATAAACTTTGATAAAAGAATAGAAATGGATGCTCAATATGTTAGAAAAAGATCAGTTCTTTACGATCTTTTTATAATCCTCAAAACCCCCTGGGCAATGGTTTCCGGCAAAGGTGCTCTTTAAGGATTTGACAGAAATAAGCCATAACAGGTATGATATTTTAATGGAAGGTTTTGAAAAGATTGATCTATCTGGTGAAAATGCGGCTTCCTCAAGGCCTCTGTCTACACCCAGCGTTACTCGAATAAGTGCTGCAAAATCAGACGTAGCTAAAAGACCGGAAAACAGTTTTACAACCAATAGAACAAGAAAAGGAAAGAAATTTTTCCAAACTAAAAAAACATGGGTAGTTTTGCTTGTCTTAATTTTTTTATTACTTTTTTCAGCTTTTGGTATTTTCCTGCCTTCAAGAAACGTTTATAAGCAAGCTCAAATTACTTCTGATAAGGCAAACCTTGCTCTGGATGCATTAAAAAAACAAAACATTACCCTAATGGAGGAAGAGTTGACAAAAACACGAGAAGAGCTTAAAAAAACAGAAAGTGCCCTTGGGGCAATGGGTTATCTAGGCTACATTCCTTTTATAGGTTCTTACTATGGCGATGCAACTCATCTTATAAAAGCCGGTTTCCATGGCTTGGATGCAGCCGATACTTTTGTTGCGTCTGTAGAGCCATATGCAGATGTATTAGGGCTTAAAGGGAAAGGTAGCTTTGTTGGAGGCACGGCAGAGCAAAGAATTGAAACAGCAGTTACAACAATGAGCAAAATTACCCCGAAAATAGATGATATTGTTAATGATTTAGAAATGGCAAAAAATGAAATAGATAAAATAGATCCTGACAGATATCCCTCTTTTTTAATTGGTAATAAATTAAAAGCACAAATTATTTCGGCCAAAAAAATAACTGATGATGGAGTGACCTTTGCAAAAGAAGCAAAGCCGCTTATAAAAGTTTTACCTAAGCTTCTTGGCGAACCAAATGAGAAGAAATATTTAGTTTTATTTCAAAACGATAAAGAGCTTAGGCCAACCGGAGGATTTTTAACCGCATATGCTATCTTTAGAGTTGAACATGGCATAATTCATGTTGACACGTCAAATGACATTTATACGCTTGATGATACAATAAGCGGTAAGCAACAAGCTCCGAGACCGATTTTAGAATATCTTCCTAAAGTTCCGCTTTTGAATTTAAGGGACACAAACCTTTCTCCTGATTTTGTTGTTTCAATGAATGAATTTAATAAGCTTTATAAAAAATCATCCGGTCCCGATGTTGACGGAATAGTAGCAATAAACACTAGAGCATTGGTTGCGATAATGAATATTTTAGGAGATATTCAGGCAGCTGGCACTACCTTTACAACGAAAAATAACCAAACCTGTAATTGCCCTGATGTTGTTTATCAACTGGAGCTTAGCGCAGATAAACCAGTACAAGGAACAAGGACAAATAGAAAAGCAATCATCGGAGATTTAATGTATGCAATCATGAATAAAGCTTTTTCATCTTCGCCTAAGCTTTATTGGGGAAGGCTTTTTCAGGAAATGATTGTTCAAACCGGACAGAAAAATATTCTTTTCTATGTTTATGACAAACAAGGACAAACAGGGATAGAGGCTCTTAATGGAGCAGGAAGAATTAAGCCATTTGACGGAGACTATCTACATATAAATGAGGCAAATTTCGGCGGGGCAAAATCAAACATGTTTGTTACAGAGGAAGTGACAGAGGACTATCAGCTAAAATCAGACGGAACAATAGTTAAAACTGTAACAATTAACTATAAAAATCCATTCCCTCCCTCAGACTGCAACCTAGAGCGGGGAGGACTTTGTTTAAATGCGGCCCTGAGAGATTGGGTTAGAGTTTATGTTCCAAAAGGAAGTAAGCTAATAGACAGTCAAGGATCACAGGTTAAGGTAATAAATTATGATGAATTGGGAAAGACTGTTTTTGAAGGATTCTTAGAGGTTCGACCACAAGGCTCTGCTAAATTTATGGTTTCCTACCAATTGCCATTTAAAATTGAAAGCTCTACTTTGCCCCTTCTTATTCAAAAGCAACCGGGAATTGATAGCTTCCAACATATAATAACCTCTCAAAATCGAAAGCTTGCAAATTTTAAGCTGGATACAGACAAAGAATTAAAATTAACTCTCCCCAAATGATAAGGACATATAGAACTGAAGGTTTTGTAATAAAACGGCGGAATTTTAGAGAATTAGATAGAATTATTACCGTTTTTAGCAAAAAAAACGGTAAAATCCAGATTAAAGCTCCGGGGGTTAGAAAAATAACAAGTAGAAGATCGGGGCATATTGAACTTTTAAATTATTCTACTTTTACAATTTACCAGGGGAAAAGTCTTCCGATTTTAACCGAGGTTGAATGTATGGAAACATACTCCTTCCTAAAAAAAGACCTAAATAGGATATCAACCCTTTACTACATCTGCGAATTAATAGAAGGATTGTGTCCGGAAAACCAGGAAAACATTCAGGTATTTCACCTCTTAAAAGATTTCTTAGAGAGCCTTAAGAAGGATAAAGATTGGGTGAGTTTATTAGATAATTTTGAAATAAATCTTCTAACAGTTTTAGGATACTATCGTTCTGATCATGAAATTGCAAAGATAAATAGACCACTTTTAATTGAAAGGATTTTAGAGAGAAAACTAAAAACAAAACAAATCAAACTTTGCTAGAATAAAGTTCTAGTGTCGTCCATCTCCAAGGTAAACATCCTATAGTTGATTTTATTCTTCTTTTTGATATAATTCCTCTTTGCATGTCTAAGTTAGAAAGGTTAAATAACCCTGATCAATTAAAAAACATGGTAAATGAATATTGGAATCGGCTTGGTTTATTGTTTCCCAGAGCAAAAAATATGCCTGCCCCTTCAGTTATATTCTCTCGGGATTTTGGTGACTTCGGAACTGCTATTCCAGAATTATGGAGTAAATCAGCAAATGCTGACGGGCTATATATAGCTAGATTACATAGCTTAGTGTTTAACTTAGATAAACCTTACCCTATTGAGAGTTCTGTTCTTGCTGAAGAAATAACTCATGCTTCTACTTTTATCGAAGGCGATGTCCTAGTGATAACAAGAGATTTTAAAGATTTTAATGGATATGTAGATGATTTTGGTGCCAGGCTTGTTAGGCAATCAAAAAGAATCGAACTACCGTTCATGTTTCTTGATGTTAATGAATTTTTTGCTCCTATAGGGGAAGCTTTTTTACTTGGTGAAAAATATAAAGATGATTGGGGTTGGCAAAAAGCCTTTCCAAGCGAACCTTTTACTTTCCCTGTTTCAGAAAACGAGCTTTCTCTTTACACTAGAGTTTTTGTTCATCTTCCTAGACTTGCAGGCGAAATGCTGGTAAGGATTTACAGAAAAGATACCCCAAGATTAATAGCCGAAAACCCAACTCTTTTATCCTCAAGCGCTGCTAGTATATGGGAAAATTTTTGTCTCCCATTACTTAAAAATGGGGAGCTAACATAACGGGTTAACATCGTTCATCTCTCGGAGCTCCGTTTTTAGCCTCAAGAAGTTGCTAAGCTGCATTAACCGTGGGAGCTCTTAGTAGTGCATCTAATTCCTCCCGAATATGAACCAGATTATTTGGCCAAGGACCCTCTGTTTCTTTATTTCTTGCTGCTTTTAGTCGGACTCCTTCTCTTGCGCTATCGACAAAATCACTTGTTTTGGAAAAATGAAATGCATAAACCTCTTTTGGCAAGTATGTTCTTTGCTCCCAATATTGAGTCAAGTCATCACCACTTGCATCAAATGTATATAACGTCCTAATACCACCAGTTTTTTCATAAATAGCTACAATATCTGGGACATCAACAAAAGTAGCAGCGACTATTAAATAGTCATGCTGCCTATTAATGGGTCCATCTAGACTGAATAGCTCAATCACTTGCTCTTCTTGGGTTAATAAATGTTCGGTAGAATTGCTAGTATCTCTTTCTTTATTTGCCATGATGCGAATATTAATAAATTTATCTTAGCAAGTCAAGTGAGTGGTATTAGTTCTAACATCGCCTATCCCTCGGAATTCGGAAATTTACCTATTTGACAAGTCAATACAAACTACATACAATATTTGTATATGCAAACACAAACCTTAAATATTGCTTTACCCAAAGATTTAGTTAAAAAAGTTGATAATGTTGCCCGTAAAGAGTATCGCAATAGAAGTGAGCTAATTCGCGAGGCATTAAGAATTTATTTACAGGATAAGGAAGAATGGCAGCAGATTTTTAGAGCTGGAGAAAAGGCAATGAAAAAAATGGGCATTAAAAGCGAAGAAGAAGTTGATAAAATAATGTATGAGTATAGGCACGGCCGTAAGTCTTCCTAGAGTTATCCTCGATACCAATATTTTAATTTCAGCTGTTGGTTTTGGAAGAAAACCAAGAGAACTTCTAAACGCAGCCCTTAAAAATCAAATTAGAGTTATTATCTCTCCCACTCTTTTGGCTGAACTTGAAGACGTTATTCACAAAAAATTCCCCGCCATGTCTGAAGATTTTAGTAGCTTAAGCAAGCAGATTAAGAAAAGTTTTAAAATAGTTAGACCTAAAGAAACAATTAACGTTCTAAAAGACACTGAAGATAATAGAGTATTAGAAGCTGCGATTGAAGGAAATTGTGACTATATTATTACGGGGGATAAAGAAGTCTTAAACCTAGGTTCTTTTCGAGGTATTAAAATTATTACCGCAGAAAAATTTTTAAAAAGTAACAGACTCTAAGATCGTCCATTTCCAGGGGCTTCAGTTTTGGCCTCAAAAGTCCTATAGTTGATTAGAGATTATCCTTTTGATATAATTACAAAGTTAAAAATTTTTACCTATGACAGAAATAGAAAAAGGATTTTTTCCATTAACAGAGGTTCAAGACGAAAACATAGAAGGAATAAGAATCTCATTGAATCTACCAGAGTGGATCGACCAGGATCGAATTGGTGTTAGTTTAAGAGGAATATACAAAATGTGTCAAATGGGAGGAATAGAAACGATAAAAATCCTAGGATCAACAGACGGAGAAGTTTCAACTTATACTCCAAATCTTGTAGGAATAAATCCCGACGGGGCAGGGATAGCAGGAAAGGTGGGATTAAAAACAGAAGCTCCATTATTCTCTTCTAGTAAAGATATTAGTGGAAATGCGTTACCAGCCAGTTACTCATGGATTAATGCAACGATAGATGTCAACTTAAGAGAAATAGATTGCAGAATTTCCGAGAGAAAAGATAAGTCACTAAGATCTGCTGCGAATTGGACTAAATACTTAAATCAAGCTTTACAAGGAGGAATTGCAAAAGAGGGAACGAGACACCTAATTAAAGATATTCCCTTAACGGACAAAGTGCGAATGGCATTTGCCCCTGGTATAACGCTTGCTATTAATTTCGATCTGTTGAGAGATCCACCTACTGGGCCAATAATTTTTGCCGCAATAGTGGAAGGATGTTACCTTGGCTATCAATTTCTTGATCGCTTACATTACCATTCGCTTAATAAGAAACAAAGATTATCTCTAATTTGCGGACCTCAAATAGACAGAGCGTTAGCCTTAAAAATAATGTCTAAAACTGAGAGATTAATTAAAGAATTAAAAAATACTGGGAGAGGCATTAGATTAACCAATAAAGAATAAGTGATTACTGAAAGCAATAGGCTCTAACACAATCCATTTCTCGGAGCTTCATTCTTCCTAAACTGCGTTTTTTCTGATATCATTGTGCTATGAATAAGGATTTATTCGATAATGTTGTGGCTTTGTGTAAAAGACGGGGTTTTATCTTTCCATCATCCGAAATCTATGGAGGACTTGCAAATACCTGGGATTTCGGGCCATACGGAACTTTACTAAAAAATAACATCAGAGATTTATGGTGGCAGCATTTTGTTTTAGACAGAGACGACATGTTTGGTATTGAAGCCTCAATCTTTTTAAATCCCAAAGTTTGGGAAGCATCGGGTCATGTAGCAGGATTTGCGGACGCTTTAATTGATTGCAAAAGCTGTAAATTTAGAACCAGAGCTGACCATTTAATAGAAGATAAACTCCCCGATAAAAAAGTTGAAGGACTACCGGTTGAAAAGCTGACGGAAATTATTAAAAAAGCAAAAATTAAATGTCCTAAATGCGGGAAAATGGATCTTACAGATGTTAGAAGGTTTAATCTTTTGTTTAAAACAGAAATTGGAATAATAGAAGGAGGAAAATCAACTGTCTACCTAAGAGGGGAAATAGCCCAAGGAATTTTTCTTAACTTTAAAAATATTTTAGACACAGTTCATCCTAAAATTCCATTTGGAATTGCGCAAGCTGGTAAGGCTTTCAGAAATGAGATAACTCCCGGTCAATTTATCCATAGAACTTTAGAATTTGACCTGATGGAATTTGAATACTTTATTGAAGAAAAAGACTGGGAGAAAACGTATGACTATTGGAAGAAGGAAATGTGGGATTGGGCATTATCTCTCGGTATTAATGAAAAGAAGCTGCGTTGGCGTGAACATGAAGAATTTGAAAGGTCTCACTACTCCAAAAAGACAATGGATATTGAATATGAGTATCCATTCGGATTTAAGGAAATGTGGGGACTTGCTTACAGAACCGATTTCGACCTTAAAAACCATACTAAATTTTCAGGGAAAGACTTATCCTATAAAGACCAAGAAACAGGGGAAGAGTTTATTCCTCACGTAATAGAACCTACCTTTGGACTTTCAAGGCTTGTTGGAATTATCCTTTTTGATTCCTATAGGGAAGAGGAAGTAAACGGTCAAAAAAGAGTATTTTTAAAAATTTCTCCGAAACTTGCGCCAGTTAAGGCTGCTGTTTTTCCGCTTTTGGCAAACAAAGAGGAGCTTGTTAAAAAGGCAAGACAGATTTATGAAAACCTTAGGAAAGAAACAAAACAGGTAATTGCCTTTGATGATAGGGGAAATATTGGAAAAAGATACTTTGCCCAAGATGAAATTGGAACCCCTTTTTGCATAACCGTTGACTTTCAATCTCTTGAAGATAATACAGTTACAGTTCGTGACCGTGACAGCATGAAGCAGGAAAGAGTGAAAGTTGAGGATTTAGCAAATACAATTGTGAAGAAATTGGCAAAATAATCAATTGACAAGAGGCTTGGGTTTGTTAAAATAAATTAAAGGCATGATAAACAAGAAAAGTTTAATAATAGCAATTGTAGTAGTTGTTCTTGTTTTGGTTGGTGTCAGCATATATGTGCTTTCCACCCGAAAATCCGCCACCACCACAGTTGAGGAGCCCGGAACAGCAGTGGAAGTAGTGCCAGCCATTGCAGCTAAAGATCTTGGTTTAACGCTTGAAATGAGCCCAAATGGAAATAGGGTGATAATGAAAATAAAAAACACAAAAGATATTACAGGAGTTGATTATGAGTTATCTTATACCTCAACAGGCGGGATTCCAAGAGGCGCAATAGGGCATGTGGATGTTAAAGAGCAGGGAAAAGCAATCTCACAAGAAATAGTTTTGGGAACCTGCTCGGATGTATGTCATTACGACACCGATGTTAAAGATATTAAACTGGTTGTAAAAATTACCAAGACAGACAATAAGATTTACCAATCCGAAGTAACCCTCGACTGATCCCTCTATTTAGTGTTTTTCCTTTTATAACAACCATATTTTGATGGTTTTTCCTATTGACAAGCTCCTAAAAAAGCCGCAAAATAAATATAAAGTGGTATAAAGTGGGAAAAAGTGGGCAAGGAGGCAGGATATGTTAATAGGACAATATGAAGCAAAAGTCGGAGCAAAATCAAGAATCGCACTACCTAAAAAATTTAGGGAAGTTCTTGGAGATAAGTTAATTATTACCTTAGGTTATGAAAACTCGCTCATTATTGTCTCGGAAGAAAACTGGAAAGCCTTACTTGAAGGAACAGAAGGAAGACCGTTTATTCATTCCGAAGCAAGGGAGACCCAGCGATTTTTACTCGGAGGTGCAACAAATGTCGAACTTGACAGTAAAGGAAGGTTTATATTACCTGGTTATCTTAGAGAATTTGCGCAAATTGAAGATGAGGCAGTATTCTTAGGCTTGTCAAGATACGTTGAGCTTTGGGATAAGAAAAAATGGCTTGAATATAGGAAGAACCTTGAAAAAAACATTGATTCAATTTCCAAAAGATTAGTTGATAAAGAATTGGATAAGAAGAATAAATGATTGGTCAATTTCACACAACCGTTCTTTTAAAAGAGTCAATTGATTTTTTAAAAGTAAAAAGAGGGAATCGATATATTGATGCAACACTTGGGGGAGGAGGACACACGAAAGCGATATTGGACAAAGGTGGAATTGTTTTGGGAATTGATACTGACCAAGAAGCATTAGATTTTGTAAAGGAAAGCTTAAAGTTTGAAATTCAAAGTTTAAAATTAACACTGGCTAGAGGAAATTTTAGAGACATAGATAAGATTGCACATTTAAATAATTTTAAAAACGTTTCCGGTATTATATTTGACCTGGGAGTTTCATCTCATCAAATAAATTGCGCAAAAAGAGGTTTTAGTTTTTTAAGATCCGGTCCATTAGATATGAGAATGGACAAAACTAGTTCGATTAGGGCGATGGATCTTGTAAACGTTTTACAAAAGGGAGATTTATATGAAATATTTTCTAAATTGGGTCAAGAGCGTCGTTCTCGCTCCATTTCTGACTATATTGTTAAGTCCCGTAAAGTAAGAGCGATAAAAACGACGGATGAACTTGTAGATTTAATTCGGCAAGCTTTAAGAATTAAAAAAAAGAAGCTTTCATTGTTTGAAAGAACTTTAATAAGTCAAAAAGTTTTTCAGGCTTTAAGAATAGCAGTAAATAACGAGCTTGAGAATTTAAAAATTGCACTGCCAAAAGCATTGGAATTATTAGGTTCTAAGGGTAGGTTGTTAGTGATTTCATTCCATTCATTAGAGGATGGGATTGTGAAAAGAACCTTTGCACAGTTTGAGAAAGATAACAAAGGACGAATAATTACAAAAAAAGTAATTTTTCCAAAGATGGAAGAAATTATAAAAAACAAAAGAGCAAAAAGCGCAAAACTAAGGGTATTTGAAAAAAATTAAAATGAAAAATCATAAAATCATACTATATATTCTAATTTTTACGGCACTATCATTAGGGTTGACTCGACTGATTATTTCAAACAACATGTCAACGTCTGGGACTGTTTTGGGGAAGGTTAGTGAGGAACTTTCTAAGTATCAAACGGAAAACCTTTTACTATCCGAGAAAGTTTTGAATTTATCGTCCTTTCTAAACATTTCCAAAAAAGCGGATAAACTAGGTTTTCAACCTAAGAAAACCGCCTACTCAATAACCAGTGTCCTTCCAATTGCAGTCAAACCATGAATTGGCGCTATAAGCTTCTTCTAATATTTTTTTCTGCACTTTTTGGCTTAATAACTCTACGGTTATATTATTGGCAGATTGTTAGGGCCTCCGATCTTTCCAATATGGGGGAGATGCAATATGGGCAAATCGTTAAAATTCCAGCTAAAAGAGGAGAGATTAAAACACAGGATGGCTTCCCTATAGTTACAAATAAAGTATCTTATACTGTTTTTGTTAATCCAAAAGAGGTTAAAAACAAAAATGAGACAAGTGAGACCTTAGCTTCAACTCTCGGAATTGATGTCGCCTCGGTGAGCTCAAGTTTATCGCTAGACCTTTTCTGGGTTCCGATAGCAAAAGAGATAAACATTGATAAAAAAAACGAAATAGAAAAATTAAACATCAGGGGAATTGGTTTTGAACAGGGTTACTCAAGGTTGTATCCAGAAGCATCCATGGCAGCTCATCTATTAGGTTTCTTGGGAAAAGACGACAACGGAGAAGACAAGGGCTATTTTGGTTTGGAGGGTTACTATGATCGTTTACTTAGAGGTAAAGACGGCGAAGCAGTCCAAATACGAGATGCATTCGGAAAACCTATTTTAGCAAGCTTAAGTCAGGTTTCAGGACAAAT
The DNA here is from genome assembly GCA_001781995.1 of Candidatus Levybacteria bacterium RBG_16_35_11. Taxonomy (GTDB): domain Bacteria; phylum Patescibacteriota; class Microgenomatia; order Levybacterales; family UBA12049; genus MFNH01. The sequence continues at coordinate 58,281 of MFNH01000040.1, forward strand.
TAACGGAAGCTCTCTCATATTAACTCTAGACCGATCAGTGCAGTTTCTGGTTGAAAATAAACTTAAGGAAGGAATTGAAAAATACGGAGCATCTTCGGGGATGGTTGGAGTCATGAATCCCAAAACTGGGGAAATAATTGCCCTTGCCGCATTTCCTACGTTTGACCCTCAAAAATTCTTTGAATACGAGGAGAAGCTTTACAAAAACCCTTTTATAACCGATTTATACGAACCAGGTTCTACTTTCAAGCCCCTTATTATGTCGGCGGCACTAAACTCAAAAGTCGTAACCCCCGAGACAAAATGCAATATATGCTCGGGACCAATAACAATGGGAGGATATACAATCCATACCTGGAACGATAAATATTATAACGACATAAATATGGTTGATGTAATAATGCATTCGGATAACACGGGAATGGTTTTTGTGGCGCAAAAACTGGGTTTGGATAAAGCATTGAGTTATCTGGGGAAATTTGGCATTGGAACTTTGACCGGGATAGATTTGCAAGGAGAAATTTCCTCTCCCTTAAAACCTAAGGAAAATTGGTATCAGGTGGATCTGGCAACGATTGGCTTTGGGCAGGGAATATCGATTACGCCAATTGAGCTTCTTTCGTCTATCTCCTCAATTGCAAACGAAGGGAAAAGGATGGAGCCTCATGTCGTTTCTGCGGTTGAAGACCCAGAGGGTATGGTTAGCAAAATTTACCCAAAACAAGTTGATGCTCCGATTGACGCAAAAACAGCCAAAGTAATGACGGAAATAATGGTAAACGCGGTAAATAAAGGGGAAGCTAATTATGCCAGATTAAAAGACTATAGAATAGCAGGCAAAACCGGAACTGCCTCAATTCCAATTTTAGGACACTACGACCCAAACCAAACAATAGCTTCATTTGTGGGTTTTGCTCCGGCGGAAAACCCAAAATTTGCCATGCTTGTTATATTTGATAGACCAACGGCTTCGATTTATGGTGCGGAAACCGCTGCACCAGTTTTCTTCTCTATTGCAAAGGACCTTTTACTCTACTATGGAATTTCACCAAGTCGTTAGAATTAGAGTATAATATGAGGCCATGAGGAAGCAAAATAAACTATTTAAAAAATTCATTCTTTGGTATTTAAAAAAAGCTGCGAAAATACAAATCTTTAAAATAAAACCAAAAATAATTGGAGTCGGAGGAAGTAGCGGAAAAACATCTCTTGCTAATTTTATCTTTTTAATTCTAAAAGAAAAATACAAAGCTTTGGAAACAAAAGGCAAAAACAGCGAAAGTGGAATCCCTTTAAGCATTTTGAAAATAAAAATGACAAACTATAAACCCCTGAATTGGTTTAAGGCTCTTTTAATAGCAAAGGCAAGAGTTCTATTTGACTTTGAAAAGCTCGATTTCTTAGTTTGTGAAATGGGGATAGATAGTCCATTTGAACCAAAGAACATGAGTTATTTATTAAAAATTATTTCTCCTCAAATAGGAGTTTTAACAAATATATCTTTAGAACATAGTGAAAATTTTGATCCCTTAATTAAAGGTAACAAAGATAGAGAAAAAAAGATCTTAGACTTAACTACAAGAGAGGAAATGTTACTTCTTTCCTCAATTAGTGAAGAAGGCACGGCCGTAATTAATCTAGATGACCAAATAATAAGTGATAATCAAAATCAAATTTTGGCAAGAAAAATAACGGTTTCTAAGAAATTTAAAGACGCAAACTTTTATATAACAGGTATAAAAAGCAATCTTTTTGAATTTAAAGTAAATTTTACTTTTACCAACGAGAAATATTCTCTAGCTTTGAAAAATCCCTTACCCGATCACTATGCCTACTCTTTGGTTTTGGCAATAGCAGTTTGCTTTACCTGTGGTGTTTCTGTTGAACACTCAATTTCCATATTAAAGGAAAACTTCACACTTCCTCCCGGCAGATTTACAATCTTTAAAGGAATTAAAAACACAACCTTAATTGATTCTTCATACAATTCATCCCTCTCTCCACTTAAAGATGCCCTTTCCCTTCTTAAGAAAATATCGGAAAATAGAAGAAAAGTTGCAATTTTAGGGGATATTAGAGAGCTTGGAACACAAACTAGAAATATTCATGAGAAAGTAGCTTTGGAAATAACGGAAAATTCCGATTTTGCAATTTTAATAGGACCTAATTTAAAAAACTTTACCTCCCCAATTTTGGAAAGTAAGCAGTTTCCTTTTAAAAATTTTAATAATTTTAAGGAAGCTTCAGAATTTATTTTAAAGTCTATAAAAAATCAAGATATAATCTTGGTAAAAGGTTCGCAAAATACTCTTTTTTTGGAAAGAGTGGTTGAAATGCTTTTAAAAAACCCAGAAGATAAAGATAAACTATGTCGAAGAGGAGCCTTTTGGAATAGAAAAAGAGAGATGGGTCAATGATTCAAAAAATAAAAAATTATTATCACTTAGTAGTAGCTATACTTGCCAATCTTAGGTTTGGCTTTCCTTCCAAAAGGCTTACTGTAATTGGGGTGACCGGAACGGATGGAAAAACAACAACCGTAAACCTTATTTACCATATGTTAAATAAGTGTGGATTTAATGCGTCTATGATATCTTCAGTAGGTGCCATTATAAATGGTAAAAGTTACAACGTTGGATTCCATGTTACAAATCCAACTTCCTGGAATCTTCAGAAATTTATAAAAATGATAAATAAAAAAAAGAAAGGAAATATATTGATCCTGGAAGTTACTTCCCACGCTTTGGATCAGTATAGAAATTGGGGAATAAATTTTAAGGTAGGGGTTATTACCAATATTAGCAGGGAACATTTGGATTATCATAAGACTTACGAAAATTATGTTAAGGCAAAAGCTAAATTACTAAAATTGTCAAAAGCAGCGGTGATTAACGCCGATGATCAATCATTTCCTATTTTGTCGAAAATGAAATTCAATAAGCTTATAACTTACGGTTTGAAGAATAATTCAGACGTAAATTTCGAAAATGTAAATTTACGACCGAGTCTACCTGGTAAGTTCAATGAGTATAATTTTCTGGCTGCAGTTTGTGCGGTTAAATTATTGGGTTTATCAACAGAGCAAATTAAAGAAGCAATCTTAGATTTTAAACTTCCTTTAGGAAGATTTCAGGAAATATATTCAAACAACTTTAAATACATTATTGACTTTGCTCATACACCAAACTCTTTTTTCCAATTACTTCAATCCTTGCGTCCAATGATAAAAGGCCGAATTATTCATGTTTTCGGATCAGCGGGAAAAAGAGATAAGGAAAAACGGCCTGAAATGGGAAAAATTTCATCCATGTTTTCAAATGTAATTGTTTTAACTGCGGAAGATCCAAGAAGCGAACCCATTGAAAAAATAAATTCCGATATTGAGAAAGGAATAAGTAATAAATTCAAGCTTTTAGATTACAAAAAATATTCAAAAGACAAAAAGATGAATATCTACTTTAAAATTAATAACAGGAAAGAGGCAATAAATTTTGCAGTTTCAATTGCCGAGAGGGAAGACCTTGTTCTTTCCACAGGCAAAGGACATGAAGAATCAATGAACTTAGGTCATGGCGAAGAGCAATGGAGCGAGTATAATGTTGCAATAAATGCAATTAAGAATCATGAAAAGAATTAAAAAAGTACATTTTATTGGAATAAAAGGGGTAGGAATGACTCCACTTGCGATAATTGCGAAACAGGCTGGCTTTTCTGTAACAGGATGCGATGTTTCTGAGGAATTTATAACAGATAAAATTCTAAAAGAAGCAAAAATAGAACCTTTAGTTGGTTTTTCTTCGGACCATCTTAAAAAAATTGATCTTTTGATAACAACCGGGGCCCATGGCGGCTTTTCAAACCCTGAAGTAATTGATGCAAGAGCCCATGCAATGCCCGTTTGGAGTCAAGGGCAGGCAGTGGGGGAATTTATGAAAGGGGAAATCTTTAATAGGAAATTTAAAGGTATATCGGTGGCCGGAAGCCATGGAAAGACAACAACTACAGGAATGATTGCAACAGTTTTAAAAGAAAATAACCTTGATCCTTCATACGTAATAGGAACATCTTTTCTACCATCATTGGGTTTGCCCGGACATTTTGGCAAAGGTGATTTTTTTGTCGCGGAAGCCGATGAATATGCCACCGAAATAAAAAATGATAGAACTCCAAAATTTTTGTGGCAAAACCCAAACATTGCCGTTTTTACAAATTTAGATTTTGATCACCCTGATTTCTACAAGTCACTAGAGGAGGTAAAGATTGCTTTTTTAAAATTTGCTAATAAGCTTAGTAAAAATTCAATTCTAGTCGCTAATGGCGATGATAGGGAAATACTGGATATCCTAAAAAATTATAATGGTAATTATGTAACTTTTGGTTTTTCAAAGAACAATGATTACATAATTAAAAACGTTACCTTAAAAGATACCCAGGCTTTTTTCTGGATAGAAGCAAAAGGGCAAAACCTTGGAGAGTTTGCTATACAAGTATCGGGAATGCATAACGCTTTCAATGCGTTATCTGCAATAGCTGTCTGCAACGAGATTGGATTATCCAGAGAGGCAATAAAGAAAGGACTTCTAAAATTTAGCGGAAGCAAACGAAGGTTTGAGTATGTTGGTGAAAGTAGGTTGGGTTTTAAAGTCTATGATGATTATGCCCATCATCCCACCGAGATTAAAGCAAGCTTGGGCTCGTTTAAAAAAATTTATCCAAAATTTAAAATAATTTGTATTTTCCAGCCACATATGACTTCTAGAACAAGAAAGTTAATTAAACATTTTTCAACCTCATTTATTGGCATTAATCAAGTAATAATATGCGATATTTATGCCTCCCAGCGGGAAGAGGATGGCCCTTCTTTTAGCTCAAAAGATCTGGTTGATGCAGTTAATAAAGAATCTTCAAACGCAATCTTTTTACCTACACTTTCGGATGTGGTAGAATATGTCGATAAAAAACGATTTGGGAATGATACTATTATAATAACGATGGGAGCAGGAGATGTTTATAAAATTGCGCCAAAATTAATTAATTTATGAAAGCAGATTTAGAAAAATTAATTATTAGAGGCAATAAAAAGCTAAAAGGAGATGTTAATGTGTCCGGTTCTAAAAATGTGGCTCTAAAAGCATTGGTTGCCGCTTGTCTTACTGACCAAGAAGTCTACATTGAAAATATCCCCTTAATAACAGACTTTATTATTATGTCTGAAATAATTGGCGAATTAGGAGGACAGGTGCTTTTAAAGGATCATGCAATTTCTATAAAAATGAAAGAATTTAAAAAGGTAGTAATTCAATTGGATAAAGCAGCAGAAATAAGGACCTCTTTTATGTTCCTTGCTCCTCTTTTGGCAAGGATGGGAAAGGCAATAATTCCAAATCCGGGGGGATGCCGTATAGGAGCAAGACCGATAGACCGGGTAGTCCACGGCTTATATCAAATGGGAGTTAGGGTTACTTACGACAGTAAAGATGGTTATTTTCATGCACAGGTTTCGGAAAAAGGATTATTAGCAACACGATATAAATTTTCTAAAAATACCCACACAGGAACAGAGACAATGATCCTTGCAGCGGTTTTGGCTAAGGGTAAAACAATACTAGAAAACGCAGCGGCAGAGCCAGAGGTTGACGAATTAATAGGATTATTGAATCGAATGGGAGCTAAAATAAAAAGAACTGATATAAGGACAATAGAAATAATTGGCGTAAAAAAGTTAAAAGGAGCAAGATTTAAAATCATGCCAGATAGAAACGAAATTGTAACGTTTGCAGTTGCTGGAATAATAACAGAGGGAGACGTTTTTATAAAGAATATTAACAGAGTAGGAATATCTGAATTTTTAAATATGCTTAAAGAGGTGGGCGCTGGATTTGAGGAAAAGAAAAATGGAATAAGATTTTTCTATAAAGGGCCACTTAGAAAAAGTCAAGTCACAACAACTTTTTATCCTGGTTTTATGACAGATTGGCAGGGATCATGGGCGGTTTTAATGACAAAAGCAAAAGGGGAGTCAATAATTCATGAGACAATATATGAAAATAGATTCAATTACGTTCCGGAGCTTAGAAAAATGGGCGCAAAAATAAAATTATTTGCTCCAACCGTTACTGATCCCAGCGAAACATATAACTTTAATATCTTTGATGATAAAAAAATGCATGCTATTAAAGTAACAGGTCCGGTCTCATTGCATAACGCCGTTTTAAACGTTGCCGATTTAAGAGCCGGAGCGACTTTGGTTCTTGCAGCTCTTGCGGCCAGAGGAACAAGCATTATTTTTGGTTTAGAGCATCTAGATAGAGGTTATGGAGAATTTTATCAGAGGCTAAAAAGCCTTGGAGCAGATATTTCAAGGGTTAAAGAATAAAACAAGTTTGTTTCTTACGAAATAATATGAGAAATAACCTAAAGCAATTAGGCGCAATAATTTTGGCGGCAGGAAAGGGAAAAAGGATGAACTCAAAAAAAATTAATAAGGTCGTTTTACACCTTGCCGATAAGCCTATGATTTTACATGCATACCACCTTTTAAAATCAGTTAAAATTGAAACGATTATAGTTGTTGTCGGTTTTGCAAAAGATTCCGTAATGAGATTCTTAGGAAAAGACGTCATTTATGCGGAGCAAAAAAAAAGGTTAGGAACAGCGCACGCAGTATCTGTTGCTCTAAGGAAAATTCCAGCACACATTAAGCATGTTTTGGTTTTAAATGGTGACGATTCAGCATTCTACAACAAAAAAACACTCCAAAAGTTAATAGCCTGGCATTTTGAGTCCGGATCAGAATTAACCCTTCTAACCTTAGAAAAAGATGATCCATCTGGGTTAGGAAGGATTATTAGGGATAACGAGGGTAAAATTGCCGCGATTATAGAAGAAAAGGATGCTAACTCAAAACAGAGGAAAATTAAGGAAATAAATCCGGCGTGTTACTTATTTGAAGTTAATTTCTTAAAAAAATACTTAAAAAAGGTTGAAAAAAGTAAAGTAACAGGCGAATATTACTTGACAAGCCTAATTAGACTTGGGATTGAAAATAAGGCAAAAATTGAATCTCATAGAATGGGAAAGTATGTCTGGAGGGGAGTTAATACAGATGAGGAGCTTAAAGAGGCAGAATTCTTGTTTAATAACCGCAAAAACAGATATCTCTAAGTAGCCTTCTTATTGAATTAAGAAAGGTTTTGGTATTATAATTAGAGCTCATGGCACAACTTTTAGGATTTACGATTTTATCTTTTTTTATAACTGGAATCCTACTGGTTCCCTTTATCGACTTTCTCTACAGAGTAAAGCTCAGGAGACAGAAGCAAAAAACCCTTGACTTTTTAAACAAAAAAACACCTCTTTTTGATAAGCATAATTCATGGAAAGTGGGTACTCCTTTTGGGGGCGGAATATTAATTGTTATTATAGTTTCTATTCTTACTATCTGGGCATATGGCATGTTTAATGTAAAAGTTCCGGGATGGCAGGTATTTGTAATTTTTTTCACCTTTATTAGCTTTGCACTACTTGGCCTTTACGATGATCTTAAAAAATTGGTAAATGGAGGGAAAAATAGTTTTTTTGGACTAAGGCTAAGGCATAAATTTCTAATCCAAATAGTATTGGCTTTAATAATTGCAAGTGTACTTTACTTTAAGCTGGGTTACACCTTTTTGTTTATTCGTGGCATCGGCTTGACAAGTATTGGCTTTTTATTTATACCTTTTGCTGCATTTGTAATCGTTTCATTTGCAAACGCCTTTAATATTACTGATGGTCTTGATGGGCTTGCTCCGGGATTGTTCTTAATTTGTTTACTTTCATTCTTAGCAATTTCCGCAAGTCAAGTAGATTTAGGACTTGGTATTTTTATTGCTTTTCTGGCCGGCTCGGTTGCCGCTTTCCTTTATTTTAATATTTATAAAGCAAGAATTTGGTTAGGGGACGTTGGTTCGCTCTCGCTTGGTGCATCACTTGCGATAATCGGCCTTTTAAATGGGAAAATAATTGCTTTAGGCGTAATTGGCGGGGTATTTGTGATTGAAGTTGGTTCATCTCTTATTCAGTTAATCTCTAAGAGATTTTTTAATAAAAAGATTCTTCCCGCAGCCCCGATTCACCTTTATTTTTTAAATAAAGGATGGGAAGAGCCCAAGATCGTAATGCGGGCCTGGCTAATCGGCTTTTTCTTTGGAATCCTCGGATTATATATTGCCCTCATTAGATAGACCTAGTTTATAATATAAGTAGAATGAAAAAAATAATTTATTTTCTTATTCCGCTAGTTTGTTTTTTAGTTTTTTTTGGTCTTTTAATGATTTATGATGCTTCTTCTTTTGTTGCCTATAAAGACTTTTCAGATAAATACCATTATCTTAAAGAGCAAACTTTTTGGATTATAATTGGCTTTTGTTTACTTACTTTCTTTTCATTTTTCAATTACAAAAAACTTTATAATTTTGCTCTTCCAATACTTTTGGTAGTATTATTTCTTCTGATTTTGGTTTTTGTTCCGGGGCTAGGCGTTAGTTTGCTGGGAGCAAAAAGATGGGTAAATCTTGGATTTACCGTAATTCAACCCTCGGAGTTTGTTAAGCTTGCTTTGGCAATCTATCTAGCCGCGTGGTTTTCCGGCAAAGAAAGATCAAGATTACCCGCTTTTTTACTTCTTCTTTTTTTAATCCTTCTTTTAATAATACTTCAGCCGGACATGGGAACAACATTTATCATACTTGCCGAAGGGCTGGTTATATATTTTTTGTCAGGTGCAAGTCTTTTTTATTTTGTATTTTTGTTGCCGGTTTTACTTTTCTTAGGCTTTATCCTAATAAAAATTTCACCCTATAGAGCGGAAAGGTTATCTTCTTTTCTAAATTTAAATCAAAATCCGCAAACATACTCCTACCATGTAAAACAAATTTTAATCGGGCTTGGGTCAGGAGGGTTAACAGGCGTTGGGGTAGGTAATTCGCTTCAGAAGTACGCTTATCTTCCGGAAAACACCACTGATTCGATTTTTGCGATAATCGGGGAAGAGCTAGGGTTTTTAGGTGCTTTTTTTATAATAATTCTTTTTGCTTTCTTAATTTTTTTGGGTTTTTATATTGCAATGAATACAAAAGATACCTTTGGCAGACTACTCTCGGGAGGAATAACCGCCTTTTTAGGATTTCAGGTTTTCGTCAATCTTGCCGCCCAAACAGCACTACTTCCCTTAACTGGCGTCCCATTACCTTTCATCTCTTATGGCGGTTCGGCGCTAATTGTAAATTTGGCGGCTGTGGGAATCTTGGTTAACATTGCAAGACAAAACATAAAATGAAAATAGTATTAATCGGAGGACATTTTTCACCTGCTTTTTCTCTTATACAGAAATTAAAAGACGATGATATTTTGTATATTGGAAGAAAATACGCGCTTGAAGGAGATAGCTCTTTATCTTTTGAATTTAGAACACTTGATTCTTTAGGAATAAAGTTTATTAGGATTAATACGGGAAGATTTCAGAGAAGGCTTAGCCGATACACAATACCTTCCCTTGCAAAAGTTCCATCAGGTTTTTTCCAAAGCTATAAAATTCTCAGAAAATTTAGGCCAGATATTGTTGTTGGTTTTGGAGGATACCTATCTGTCCCGGTTGTTCTTGCTGCGTATTTATTAAAAATTCCAATTGTCCTTCATGAGCAAACCTTGGAAGCAGGTTTTGCAAACAAAATGCTAGCCCGCTTTGCGAACAAAATTTGCATATCACATGCTTCGTCTTTTAAATATTTCTCAAAACAAAAGACTGTTTTAACAGGGAATCCAATAAGGGATGAAATTCTCCAGGCAAAAGGGGTAAAATTAAAAGAAAATGAAATTCCTCTAATTTATATAACCGGAGGAAGTTTGGGATCTCATAAAATAAATCTTTTGCTTGAAAAAACAATAGAAAAAATGCTTAACTTTGCAAACGTAATTCATCAAACAGGTGATGCTAAAAACTTTCGTGACTTTGAAAGGTTGACTGATATGAAAAATAAAATGAATGAAAAGCTTAAGAAAAGATACCAGTTGTTCAAATTTCTTAGCCCTGACCAAGTAGGAGAAGTTTTAAGAGATTGTAATTTGGTAATTGCAAGATCTGGGATAAACACGGTTTCTGAAATAATTTATCTTGCAAAACCGGCTATATTTATTCCTTTGCCTTTTTCCCAACGAAATGAACAGAAAAAAAATGCCGAAATGGCAAAAAAATTAGGCATAGCAGAAATTTTTGAAGAAAATCAGTCAACTCAGCAATTCCTGGAACTAGTAAAAAAGATGATTTCTAATTTAGATAAATATAGAGATAAAAACCCGAGCGCTCAAGAAGAAGGGGCTTCGGAAAAAGTTATTGACGTAATTAGACAAACTGCAAAAAAGTGAAAAGACAAAACAATAGAAGAAGGAAAAAAGAGATAAAAAAATTTTCATTCACCCTCTTAATGCTCGGTTTGCTTTTGTCTTCCCTTTATTTATTTGTTTTCTTTTCACAAAAGACGGTCATTATTAATCCCCTGGCAATAAAAAACATAGGGCAACTAGAAAAAATAGAAAATGGTTTAATGCATAAAAATATTTCCTTTTCCAAAATTGAACAAGATAATGACCTTTCTTATAAAGTTTTTATAAAAGACAATGGAATAGTTTTTTTATCCGAAAAAAAAGATATAGGCAACCAAATAGACTCTTTACAACTTATACTGTCTCGGCTTACAATAGAAGGGAAAAGGTTTAAGATCCTAGACTTTAGGTTTGATAAGCCTATTATTTCCTATTAAAATGGCTGAAGGTAGAATTGTTGTCGCGGTAGATATTGGAACCTCAAAGGTAGTTACTGTTATAGCAAGGATAGATGGGGTTGTTAATGTGTTGGGGATATCAGAGGTAAAATCCGCTGGGATTAAAAAAGGTCAGATTGTTGATATAGAAGAGGCAGTTATTTCCATAAATAGCTCACTTGAGGCCGCAGAAAGAATGGCAGGTTACAGCGTCTCCCATATTGTAGCGTCAATTGGAGGATCTCATATTGAATCATTAAACTCCAGGGGAGTAGTTGCCGTATCTCATCCTGAGGGAGAAATTACCTTAAGCGACTTGGACCGAGTGATTGATGCAGCGCGTGCTGTTTCTCTTCCTTCAAGTCGGGAAATTATCCATGTTTTACCAAGAACATATTTTGTGGATGGACACGAGGGGATAAAAGATCCAATTGGAATGACAGGAGTAAGACTTGAAGTAGATACTCATATAATTTCCGCTTCAAGCACTGCTTTGAGAAATTTGGAAAAAGCATTTTCAGAAGTTGGCGTGGATGTTGACGGAATAGTTTTTAGCGGGTATGCAAGTTCTTTAAGCGCTTTATCCGATACAGAAAAAGAACTAGGTGTTGTTCTTGTAGATCTGGGAGCAGGAACAACTGATATTTCAATTTATTCCGAGGGTTCTGTGGGATATTCTTCTGTAATACCAATTGGAGCAAGGCACATTACAAATGATTTGGCAATAGGGCTTAGAATCTCCCTGGAATCAGCCGAAAAAATAAAACTTTATCTTTCTAATCCTAATAGGGGAAAAGAAAAAATAGAATATGGTGAAGAAAAACCTAAAGAAAGACATCCGGATGAAATAGATCTTTCATTTTTAAATTTGCCCGAGGAAATTAACAAGGTCTCCCAGAAAACTTTAGTCGATGGAATAATAAGACCAAGGCTTAACGAAATATTTACATTTATTGGTCTTGAGATAAAAAAGAGCGGACTTGGAGGACAGACTCCTGCCGGAGTTGTTATAACCGGTGGAGGGGCATTAACAGTTGGAATTATTGACTGTGCAAAAAGGATGCTGGCAATGCCTATAAGAATTGCTCTACCGCAAGATATAAAAGGGATAATAGACGAAGTTCAAAACCCGGCTTTCTCTACTGTAATTGGACTTTGTAAATATGCATCAACACTTGATTCAAAAGGCTCTCTTCCTTTTGGTTTTAACATCCCTAAATTGCCAAGTTTTAGACTTGGAAAAAGTTTTTCAAAGTTTATTTCTTTTCTAAGATCTTTTCTCCCCTAGGTATTGCAAAAATATTTTTTATCTGCTAGGATTTGCCTATGCTGATAAGACCCCAAACTACAAGCTTCGCAAAAATCCGCGTCATGGGAATAGGGGGAGGAGGAATAAATGCCTTAAACACAATGATTTCTCAAAATCAAATTCAAGGCGTAGATTTTATTGCAGTCAATACCGATGCTCAGGCACTGCTTCTTTGCCAGTCCCCCAACAAACTACAAATAGGGGAGGGCTTAACCAAAGGACTTGGCTCGGGTGGTAGCCCGGAAATTGGAAAACAAGCAGCAGAAGAATCTTATGACAAAATAAAAGAAATAATAGATGGTTCGGATATGATTTTTTTAACTGCGGGGATGGGAGGGGGAACAGGAACAGGCGGATGTCCGATAATTGCCAATGCTGCAAAAGAAGTTGGGGCATTAACAGTCGCAGTTGTAACAAAACCTTTTTCTTTTGAAGGCACAAGACGAATGGTCACGGCAGAGGACGGAATAGAAGAATTAAAAGACAAAGTAGACACACTAATTGTTATCCCGAACCAGCGGATTTTAGATGTAGTGGATAAAAAACTGTCTCTTCTTGAAGCATTTAGAGTTGCGGATTCGGTTTTAATGCAAGGAGTGCAAGGAATTTCAGACCTAATTACACTGCCGGGACTTATTAACGTTGATTTTGCGGATGTTCGAACCATAATGGCACAAGCAGGGTCTGCTTTAATGGGAATAGGCACTGGCGTTGGCGAAAACAGAGCCCAAGCGGCTGCCCGTGGAGCAATTGCTTCTCCCCTTTTGGAAATTTCCATGGAGGGGGCAAGGGGAGTGCTGTTTAACATAATTGGCGGACCCGATTTAACAATGTCGGAAGTTGACGAAGCGGCAAAAATTATTTCATCTGCCGCAGATCCAGACGCAAATATAATATTTGGCGCAACAATTGACCAAGCCATGCATGATCAGATGAAAATTACCGTAATTGCAACCGGTTTTGACCAAACCAGACAGACTTTAAGAGAATTCATTACTCCACCAGTAGTTAATAAAACAGAAGAACAAAGCGTTCCTCCACCACCCGAACCTCCAACCGTGGATGAGGAAATAGAAGACGATAGCTGGGACATTCCCGCATTTTTGAGAAACAGGAATTAATCTATGTTAGACATTGAAAGTGTAGTTAATCATTACGATCACGTGTATGGTCCTCGCGAAGCAACTTTAGGAACTCCATTGTCAAGTAGGCTTGAACCTCCTTCCCCGAACAGCATACTTGTTCCTCAATATAAAAAACGATATTAAATTTGACAACTTCTTAAAAATATCCTATTGTTATTTTAGCCTCTTATATTAAGAGAAACAGGTAATGGAAAAACTAAAGGGGTGTAATAATCTCTGTAGTTCAGAAACAAATTGTATTGAATTTGGAGGTCAAAGAGCAGAATTGACAGAATATTATTCGATAGTAATATTTGAACCAATTAGGGCATGTCATCAAAGAAACGGGATTGATGCGCGATTAGCTAAGAAAGGAAACGTTCTAATTTACAAAAGGCCAGGATTAAGTCACAAACTAAGAGAAGCGGTTCATTTGCACATTCCCACCATCAGACGTTCTTCAGTTGGTTGGTTGCGTATCTAATCTACATTGATAATATCCTGCAAAAACTTTTAAATTTTGAGAGTCCTCTTGACAATTTAAGCAATTAGTGTAATTATAAGATTCCTAAAAAATGCAGATAAAAAATTATATTTTCTCTGCCCACTAGCCACCTTTTTAGTGGCTTTTTGTTTTTAAGGAAATACTAGGAATACATTGGCCCGCCTAAGTTTACTTTGAAGCTTTTCAGTATTATTTATACACGCTTCAAGGAGCACTTTAGCGGCGGGCTTAACAAACTCTATTACTCTTTGGCTTTTGGCAAAATCGCAAAGAGTTTTGTAAAGGAGGTGAATAAAATGAAAAAAATCATTACAACACTTTTAGCAATATTTATGCTCTTTTTTGTAGTAAATATAGCAAGTGCAGCGCCAAAAGACTACGATAAAAAAGTAGATCTAGGAATATACTATCTAGTAGCTAAAGACGCAGGTTGGAATGTACTTCCTAGAGACGAGAATTCCTTTGGGATGGGTAAGTTTAACTTGGATGAGTCCAGTGTAATGAGCATGCGAATTGTTGCACATAAACTTACTCCAGGAAATTGGTATTTTACTGAAGTAGTAAATAAAGAAGATGGAGGTTGGAACCCACTAAATTCTCAAAATGTCCAGGGTAATATTAAGACAATGTATTATGGTCAAGCTGATGAATATGGAAATGTCAAAATAGAA
>MFNH01000040.1:72740-118715 GCA_001781995.1 Candidatus Levybacteria bacterium RBG_16_35_11
TAATGCAACACTTGGAAATCCTGCTGAGTGGATACATACGGGGCAAGGTTGGGGTTATGTTCTTTATGGAGCAACATTAATCTCTGGATAATACATTAGCCTTAGTTTTTCACAACCCATTGGGGAAGACTCGGTGGGTTGTTTTTAAAGGGTTATGAAATTAGAAAGATTGAGAAAACCAATAAGTGGTTGCTATAGAAGTGATCGTGCAGCTGCTATTAAACAAGTAGCTGAAAAAATAGGAATGCCATTTAAGATATTAGCTGAAGAAGGACAAGCTGTGCCTGTGCCTGGATTTGAAAAGGTGACTGTTTCAAGCGGACATACTTATATTCAATTTGGCACCGGTAAAGAGGAAAGCCTTGGTGATTTTTTGAAAAAAGTGGATAAAATATGTCCCCTTCCATGGGTTAAGCCAAAATAAAAACCTTACCACTTAGTTGACATCTTATAAAAAGAAGTGTTAGAATCCGTTTTTATATTGAGTGCTTTCATTAAAAGGAGGTAAATGTGGGAGAAAAATACGCAGACAAAAATAAAGAGTGTTATGTTTGCGATAAGCGTCGGGGAATTTCTTGTAAACAGAAACCAAAAGACAAAAGAGTTGAGTTTGACGGATCGCAAAAAAAATTGTCTGGGAAACCTATTGTAAAATGCCTGGATGACACCCTCAAAGATAAAGATTCCGGACTTAATGGGCAAGGGCCAGTTATAGAAGAGCTCGGAGACCTAGTTGTTTTTAGGGCGCCGGAAACCAAACAAGAGGCTGAAATGATCCCTCAATCCTAATCTTACACAAACCGTCTTTTGGTGGGTTTTAATCCTTCATTTTAAACCTTAGTCCAATTATTCCCGTATATAATTTAATTGCTGTTTTTAAATTGGTTGTGCTTTTCTTACTAAACAACCTTGATGTTTTTACCGGAAAAAAGACAATCGGAATCTTTTTTTTGTAGCTCTTTGCTAAAAATTCGGCATCCAAAAGGCTGTTATTGGTATAAAGCTTTATATCTTTCATTATTTTTTTATGAAACGCTGTAGGAAAAGCGTTTATATCCCAAACGGGAGTACCAAATAATATCCTATTTTCAATATTGTAAAGAATTGAACCCATCATTCTAAAAGAATCTTCCTCTCTCTTTATACGTTTTGCTTTAATAATTGCCTCCGGATTTTTGGATGCTCTTAAAAGAATTCTCACAATATCATTGGGATTGGTATTTGCCGAATTTGTAAAACAAATAAATTCGCCTTTTGATTTTTTTATTCCGTAATTTATTGCCAGCCCCCATCCCGCACCCTTTATTTTATGGGCGATAAAGTGGGGATAATTTTTTATTTTTTTTAATTCTTCTTCGTAACCCTTAAGGGGACCGTTAATTGCAATAATAACTTCATATGGATCTTTCAGTTTTTTTAATGCCTTTGAATGTTCCTTAAATATTTTTAATAAATATCCTTGCTGCTTGTAAACGGGTAAAATTACCGAAAATTTAATTTTTTTCATTGCCAATTTACTTTCCTATTGAATTGAATTGTTTTTTTAAGCCCTTCTTTTAAGTTTATTTTTGCCCTAAACTTTAAGAACTTACTCGCTTTACTGGGGTCTGCGAACCAATCTTTTCCATGATCCCATCTTCTTTCTCCCATTGATCCAAAAACAGGATTATCTTTTATTTTGCACACATCTCTTATAATTAATGAAAGCGCTTTTATAGAAGTCTTTTTCCCCGTGCCTATATTAAACGCCTCTCCGTAATTTTTTTTATTGCTATTTGCCGCTCCTAAAATAAAAGCCCTTGTTATATCAAACGTATGAATAAAATCTCTTGATATGTTTGCCGAAACCAGGGGAGGGTATTTTTTTTGCCTCCCAAAGCGAATAATTGTTGGAATTAGTCTGTCTGACTCTTCTAATGGGCCATAGACGGAGTAAAGACGAAAATGAATTACAGGTAGGTTTTCATGCTTTCCATAATAGTAAAGAAGATTAGAGACAGAAGCTTTTGACACTGCATAATGACTGTTTGGTGAAAGACTTGAATGCTCTTTTGGTTTTGCTGAGTTTTCCCCGTATTCCGAACTTGATCCTGCATGAATATATGCTTTAAGCATATATTTTTTTAATTCCTCAATTATATTAACCGTTGATAGAAAATTGGTTTGATAAATCTTAAAAGGATTTTCTTGATTTGAATATGCCCCATACGCTGAGAAGTTAAAAACTGTTTTCGGTTTTATTTTGGAAAAAACAAGTTTAAGTTTATTAAGATTATTTATGTCGCATTTTAATATTTTACTTTTCGGTAGATCTAAAATCTCAAATCTTTTATTATTCTTAGGGTTTCTTGAAAGCCCAAATACATCTTTTCTTGAAAAAAGAAGAGAGGAAAGTAAGTTTGAACCAATAAATCCTCCGGCGCCAAGGACTAATATTGGACCGGGAATTTTATTTAATATTTTTTCGGTTTTTAAATCAAGTTTAAAAAAGTCTTTATAGAGCATAAAGTTTTTTAAAGTTTCTATAAATTCCGTTTGTGTCTAATGTGTTTTGCTTAAGCATGAAAAGATGACATCCATATCTATCTTTTACATAACCTTTAGCAGAAAGATGTATAATTTTTTCCAATCTTATCTTTTCTAACTCAAGTTTTGACAAAATTTTTTCTCCAATCCCACCGTCTTTTACATGCTCCTCAATTATTATTAATTTCTTTGTTTTTTTTACAGAGTTAATAATCGGGAGATAATTCACTATTGGAATTTCAGTTATAGACCACAAATCTATAATTCCGCTTTTTTTATATTTTCTTGCCGCGTCTAGAACATTATGAACTAAAGTGCCCAAAACTACCGCGGTAATTTTGTTGCCTCTTAGTATTTGCCTTAGGGGTTTATACGAATTTAGTTTGATAGTGGTCTTTGGAACATTATTTAACCTTAAATATGAAGGAGATTTTGCCTTTCCCATTTTTTCTATTATACTTTTGACATCTTCTGAAAAAGCGGGAACATAAATTTTTATATTTGGAAAAGAGGAAAGAATGGCAATATCCTCAAGCATGTGATGCGACTCGCCCAATATTCCATAGCCATAACCTCCTCCATTCCCAACCAACTTAACAGTTAAATTTGGATGACAGATATTATTCCTTATCTGCTCTGCTGTTTTTAAAATTAAAAAAGGGGCAATGCTATAAACCCAAGGGTTAAGTCCCATTTTTGCCATTCCACAAGCAACATCTACCATATTAGCTTCGGCAACACCTGCGTTTATAAATCTCTCTTTTAGTATCTGCTGTAAACTTTCAAAAGCATTGTAGCCAAGATCACCTGTTAGGAAAAACAGTTTTTTGTTTTTCTGTCCCAATTTTTCAAGCTCTCTTGCAACTTCAGATTTCATTTTCTTCAATCTCCTCAAGCGCTTTTTTATACTGTTCTTTGTTTAATTGGTTATAATGCCATTCAATTTTATTTTCCATAAATGAAATTCCATATCCTTTTACCGTATTAAAAATAATTACTTTTGGTCTTTTGTTTTTAAAGACAAGGCACTTTTTAAATGCGGCTTTAATTTTTTTTCTGTCATGACCGTCAGATTCAATTACATTGAAACCGAATACTTTCCAGCGATCTTTCTTTGTCGGATCTCCTAGAACGTTAACAATTTTATCAAATGCCTGAATATTATTTTTATCAACCATTAAAATTAGGTTTTCCAAATTTCTTTTAGCGGCATATTGGGCCGCTTCCCATACCTGTCCTTCATTACACTCTCCATCTGAAATTAAGCAAAAAATTCTCGGAACTTTTCTTTGTTTTTTTAGTCTCGCGTTATACTTCATTGCCTCCGCAATGCCGCAAGATATAGATAGGCCATGTCCGAGGCTCCCAGAGTGAAAGCCTAAAATATCATCAAAGCAATTTGGGGCAGGATGACCTGTTAATTTCGTGTTATCCTTTAAATAATTTTTTAAATCGGAGTCGGGGAGCCTTTTTAAGTGATTTAGAAGAACATACAAAGCAGGTGCAGCATGTCCTTTTGAGAGTATAAATCGGTCTTCTTTTTTCATTTGAAAAAGAAGTGTCTCTATTAAAATGTCAAAACAGGATAAGCAACTTCCAATGTGAATCGAGCCGGAATCATAAAGTAAGGTAATTAACCTTCGGTATAAGTTTTTATACATTGCCTAAGGATGCAAAAAATTATATACCCCTGGGTTGTTTTTGTAAATTGGGGATTATAACATGGTTAATTGACATAATTTCAATTTTTTGCTAAATTGAACTCACGAAAACCCTTATAAAAGAGCCTCTAGTTTTGAGTTATTAATTGGTTTATGTTAAAATGAGTCCCTGCTTTTAGTTAATTTCTCATGAATCTAAAAAACCCTGGGAAAAACAAACAAAGTAGTCAAAAGATAAAGTCCTCAAAAGATTCTGTTAACCTTGAATCGCTTCAAAAACAAGCAGAAAAGATTCTTTTGAAAATTAAGAAAGAAAGAGAAGAGCTGAGACAAGATTTCGGAAAAATAGAGACTTTCCTTGACAACCTAAATGAAGCCGTGGTTATTTTTGATAAAAATCGAAATATGGTTTACGCCAATTCATTAGCCGCTCGGATGTATGGATATAAATCAAAAAAGGAATTTATGAGCGATAAAATTACCCGCATTAGATCAACTGATCTAGAAACCGGTAAGGTTATCCCTTATTCTAAGTGGCCATCGGCATTAATTTTAAAAGGGAAAGTTTTTAACAGCATGGAAATTCAAATAGAAAATAAATTGGACAAAAGAAAATGGATAGAAAGCTACAGCGGAAAATTAATCAAAAACAAAAATGGAGAAAAATTCATTATTGCAACTGTGCGAGATGTTACCTTTAAAAAAAGAGCAGAGGAAATTAAATCACTGGTCTCTTCTATAGTAGATTCGTCAAACGACGCAATAATTGGTGAGACTCTTAATGGAAAAATTACAAGCTGGAACAAGGGGGCAGAGAAACTTTTTGGTTACAAGGCAAAAGAGATAATTGGTAAAAATCATAACATCATAATCCCCAGCCAATACAGAGAATCAAAAAAAGAGATCATGGAATACTTAGCGGAAAAAGGAAAAACCCATGAAAGACTAAGACTAACAAAAAAAGGGAGAATTTTTACAGTATCCGTAACGGTTTCACCAATTATTATAAGGGGTAAAATTGTTGGAATTTCAAAAATTATTAGAGATATTTCTGAACAAAAACAAGCAGAGGCGGCATTGCTTCAAAGTCAACAGCGGCTTAAAAAAACACAGGAGATGGCTAATTTAGGCAGCTGGGACTTGAATCTTATTAACAACAAACTTACATGGTCAGACGAAGTATACAGAATATTTGGCCTTAAACCACAAGAATTCGGAGCCACTTACGAAGCATTTTTAAATGCGGTTCATCCGGAAGATAGAAAAGCAGTGGATAGAGCGTATTTTGGCTCGCTGCGTCAGGGGAAGGATAGCTATGAGATTGAGCACAGGATTGTGAGACTAGATGGAGAGATTCGCACAGTGCATGAGAGATGCGAACACATTAGAGATGAATCAGGAAAGATAGTTCGCTCGATTGGCATGGTTCATGATATTACCGACCGGAAAAAAATAGACCATCTAAAGGATGAGTTCATTAGCGTTGCAAGCCATGAATTAAAAACTCCGGTAACAAGTCTTAAGGCATTTGCAGAGATTCTTGCAGGAAGGTTAAGTTATCTAAACGATGCTCAATCTCTTGAATATGTAGAGAGAATGAAATCGCAAATAGAAAAGATAATA
The DNA here is from genome assembly GCA_001781995.1 of Candidatus Levybacteria bacterium RBG_16_35_11. Lineage (GTDB taxonomy): Bacteria > Patescibacteriota > Microgenomatia > Levybacterales > UBA12049 > MFNH01. Next base: position 78,551 of record MFNH01000040.1, read on the forward strand.
GAGCTTATAAATGACTTGATGGATGTAAGTAGGATTGAGTCAGGTCAACTAAAACTTAGCAAAGAAGTATTTAGACTTGATGAGATGATTACTGAGGCAGTAAATGATATTAAAACCATATCAGTAGGAACGCATCAACTGAAAATTTTGGAAAATGCCCCGGTAAGTGTTAGGGGAGACAGATTTAGACTATATCAGGTTATAATAAATTTTTTGGTTAATGCTACAAAATATTCACCTTACGGGTCAGCAGTTTTAATTAAAAGTAAAGTTAGAGGAAAATACGTTAAGATAAGCGTAAGGGATCGGGGATTGGGAATATCCAAAAAAAACCACGCTAAAATATTCGATAAATTTTTCCAGGTAAAAAACGGTGGATTAGGCAGGAATAAGGGATCCGGCTTGGGTCTTTATATTTCGTCTGAAATAATAAAAAGACACAATAGTGAAATTAAAGTTACAAGTGGAGAGGGAAAAGGATCCACCTTTAGTTTTAGTTTAAGGATTGCAAAAACTAATTAAACTCTTCTTAGTCTACTTGAAGTAGGTTCCTATTTAAGCTAGAATTATTTTATATTATCCCGTAAAACTACGGGTATTATTTATATGAACAAAAAACAGACTTTTAGTCCTGTTTCTCCAAATGTTAATTTCTCCAAAAACGAGGAAGAGATGCTTAAAAAGTGGCAGAAAGAAAAAGTTTTAGAAAAATACCTTGAAAAAAACAAAAACGCAAAGGATAAGTTTTCCTTCCTAGATGGTCCGATAACCGCAAATAATCCAATGGGCGTTCATCATGCATGGGGAAGAACATATAAAGACTTTTGGCAAAGATACTTTAATATGCAAGGGTTTAAGCAGCGTTTTCAAAATGGATTTGATGAGCAAGGATTATGGGTTGAAGTGGAAGTGGAAAAAGAACTGGGTCTTAAAAATAAAAAAGATATTGAAAATTTAATTCCAAATGATAAATTTAAAAGTCTTGAGAAATTCATTAATCTTTGCAAAGAAAGAGTAAAAAAGTTTTCTGCTGTTCAAACAGAGCAATCTAAAAGGCTTGGATATTTTATGGACTGGGGTAACTCATACCACACATCTTCGGATGAAAACAACTATGCAATTTGGGATTTTTTAAGCAAAGTTAATAAAAAAGGTTGGCTTTATAAGGGCCATGATACAGTTCCATGGTGCCCAAGGTGCGGAACGGCAATCTCCCAGCACGAAATCCTAACTGAGGAATATAAAGAAATTACACACGAGTCTGTTTATTTTAGACTTCCTGTTTCTGGGCGAAAAGATGAATATTTATTGGTTTGGACAACTACTCCGTGGACAATTCCCGGCAACGTTGCATTGGCAATTAACCCAGAACTTAAGTATGTAAAAGCCGAATTTGAAGAAAATAAATATTATCTGGCTAAATCAAGGCTTAAAATATTAGGTAATGTAAAATACGAAAATGTCGCCATCAAAGAGTTATTAGGCTTTAATTACGAAGCTCCTTTTGATGAATTACCCCGAATCAAAAAATCATTAGGAAACTATAATCATAAAGTAGTTGAATCAAAAGAAATAGTTTCGGAAGAGGAAGGAACGGGAATTTTACATGTTGCTCCAGGCCAGGGAGAGGAAGATTTTGCATTGGGTAAAGAATTTAAGCTTCCGGTTATAGAATTGATAGATGAAGAAGCAAATTATTTAGATGGTATGGGAGAATTCAGCGGTAAAAATGCAAAAAAACACCCAGAATTAATAATTGACTACCTGAAGAACTTTGGAAACGGAGAATTCTTTTTAAAAACAGAAAAATTCAAACACCGCTATCCGACTTGCTGGAGATGTAAAACCGAACTTGTTTGGAGAATAGTCGATGAATGGTATATTGCTATGGACAAACAGGATGAATCGGGAAAAACCTACAGAGAACAAATGATAAAAGTTGCCAAAACAATAGAATGGTTACCTAAGTGGGGGTTAGAGAGAGAATTGGATTGGCTAAAAAACATGCACTCGTGGCTTATAAGTAAAAAAAGATATTGGGGGCTGGCACTACCAATTTGGGAATGTAAAAAATGCAAGAATTTTGAAGTAGTTGGAGGTTACGAGGAGCTTAAAAGTAGGGTGGTTGAGGATTTTGACAAATTTGAAGGAAAGTCGCCGCATCGGCCATGGATTGATCAAATAAAAATTAGATGTTCGAAGTGTAATGCTATTTCAGAGAGAATTCCGGATGTTGGAAATCCTTGGCTAGATGCCGGAATTGTTCCCATTTCGACAATGCCTTCTAATTGGTTCCCAGCTGATTTTATTACCGAATCTTTTCCTGGTCAATTTAAGAATTGGTTTTATTCTATTATTGCAATGAGCACCGTTATAAAAGAAGAGAGGCCAGTAAAAAAAATACTTGGCTTTGGATCAGTAAGAGATGAAAAAGGTGAAGAAATGCATAAGACCAAAGGAAACGCGATTGACTTTGATGAAGCGGCAGAAAAAATCGGTGTAGATGTAATGCGATGGTTATATCTTCGCACAAATCCAGAGCACAATGTTAACTTTGGCTATCACGTAACCGATGAAGTTCGAAGATCTTTTCATCTGCGCTTATGGAACGTCTACAGTTTTTTTGTCCTTTATGCAAACGCGGACGGGTGGAAACCCCTGAAATCTGAGCTTAAACCAAAGCACGTTTTAGACAGGTGGATTCTATCAAGGCTTAATGGAAATATAAAAAATATTACAGGTGCAGTTGAAAAATATGACGCCCAGAAAGCTGCTATTGCAATTGAGGACTTTGTAAATGACTTATCTGTTTGGTACGTAAGAAGAAGCAGGGATAGAGTCGGACCATCTGCGGAAAACAAAAATGACAGAGATGTTTGTTATAACACTTTACATGTTGTTCTTTTAACACTTTCCAAGCTACTTGCTCCTTTTATCCCATTTTTAGCTGATGAAATTTACACAAATTTAACCGGAGAATTATCTGTTCACCTTACTAATTGGCCAAGATATAATGAGGATTTAATCAATAATCAACTTGAAGAAGAAATGAAGATTGCAAGAGATCTGGCAGAAACAGCTCATGCATTGAGGAAAAAATCACAAGTTAAAGTAAGAACGCCGTTAAAAACCGGAACCTACACTGCTCCCAACAGACTTTCAGAAGAGGTGCTGGAAATATTGAAGCAAGAGATTAATTTCCAGGATTTAGTATTTGATAAGAAATCGGATATTGTTGGTGTTGTTGCGGGGGTCGGCGAAGCAAATCGGGATCTGGAAGCGGGAAAAGCAAGAGAAATAATAAGGAATATACAAGCAGAGAGAAAAAAATTAAATACGGAAATTACAGATTTTGTCCGCGTGGTTCTTCCTTCTTGGCCTAAAGAATACGAGGAATTTATAAAAAAACAGGCGCTGGCAAAAACCTTAACCAAGGGAGAAAAATTCGAAGTAAACAAGTTTGTTTCTCACAAAATAAAAAAAGATGTCTAAAAAGTTTCATAACTTTGACCCTCTGCTTCTTGTCCCGGTTGCAATCTTGGCAGTTTTAAGCCTTACAACTCTCTATTCGATAAACTTCTCTTATTTTAGAAGTCAACTAATTTTTTTGATTATCTCAATAGTATTTTTTGTTCTGATTTCTTTTGCCAATTACAGGGTTTTAAAAATGTATGCGCTTCCAATATATATAGCATCTCTTATTTTTCTTTTTCTTGTTTTAATTTTAGGGATTGAAACAAGGGGTTCAATAAGATGGATTGAGCTATATGGATTTAGGATTCAATTTTCGGAAATATTAAAGCCGTTTTTGGCGATTTCTTTAAGTTCGTTTCTAATGACTCGGAAAAATAACCTAAGACACTTTATTTCGGTTTTTCTACTGCTTGCTCCTATTCTTGTTCTTATTTTCCTTCAACCTGATCTTGGAAATACCCTTATTTATTTATTTGTAACAGTTTTGACAATGATTTTTTTTGGATTTTCTTACCGCTATTTTGCCTCAATTATATTGCCAGTGTTTATTTTTATCCCTCTTCTTTGGAATTTTCTTCATCAATACCAAAAACAAAGACTTTTCTCTTTCTTAAACCCAACAGCCGATCCTCTCGGAAGCTCTTATAATGCAATTCAGTCTTTAATAACAGTTGGGTCAGGAATGTTTCTAGGAAAGGGATTGGGGCAGGGAACCCAATCATCCCTAAGCTTTCTTCCTGAACAACATACCGATTTTATTTTTGCAACAATTTCCGAACAATTAGGATTTTTAGGTAATCTTTTAATTCTAGTTTGCTTTGCAGTAATCCTTCTTAGAATCTATTCTATTTTCAAAAACTCAAATGATGATTTTTGCGGAGTTTTTTCCGCAGTTGCCTTTTTTATTATTCTTGTTCAATTTTTTCTAAATATTGGAATGAACATTGGGATTATTCCAATCGTTGGAGTCACACTTCCTTTTGTATCGTATGGCGGAAGTTCTCTTCTGTCAAGTTTCATTCTTTTAGGCTTTTTAAGTGCCGTAAGCTCATCGGAAAAGGAGTCAGTCACACTTCAAATCAGATAAAGCTACTGTTGACCGTGGAAACAGACTAAATTATTTGTTATAATTGCCTTTATGAAATACGCAGTAATAAATTGCAGTGGCAAGCAATATAAAGTCTCTGAAGGGGACATAATCAATGTTAGCAGGGTTTCTGAGAAGCCGGATGAAAAAATTAGCTTTGAGAAAGTCTTGCTTCTTGTTTACGATGGAAAAATAGAATTAGGCAGACCATATCTTTTGGGAGTTAAAGTAGTTGGAAAGGTCATAGAAGAATTTAAGGGAGAAAAAATAAAAGTTTCTAAATTTAAGGCAAAAGTAAGAGTCAGAAGAGCAATGGGTTTTAGACCTCACCTTTCAAAAATTAAAATAGAAAAGATAGAATCAAGCAAATCTCCTCTAAAGCAGACAGTAAAAGGTTCAAAAAAGAAACTTTAGATTGACATAGTTTGATTACTTGACCTTCGTGAAAAATACTAGTAAAATTGTTTTCACAAATATACTATGGCACATACAAAAGCTCAAGGCTCGGTAAAAGGAAACCGGGATTCAAAACCAAAGTATTTAGGATTAAAGAGAGGAAGTGGGGAAAAAGTCTCAGTTGGAAATATAATTGCCAGGCAAAAGGGGACCAAGCTCCATCCAGGCAAGGGTGTTTCTATGGGAAAAGATTATACAATCTATTCCTTAACTGATGGAATAGTTAAGTTAAAGCAACTTCGAGGTAAAAAATATATTGAGGTTCTCGCGTAGAAACGCGACTTAATGTCCATGGATAAAGCAAATCAAATTTACGAACTAGAAATAAATACGCTTCAGGCTAATCCTCTTCAACCAAGGGGAATTATTTCTCCCGAATCACTTCAGGATTTAGTTGATTCAATAAGAGAACAAGGGATTTTGGAACCATTGGTTATTGCCAAAACACCGGCAGGATACCAAATAATTGCCGGAGAAAGGCGTTGGAGAGCGGCAAAAGTCCTTGGGTTAAATAAGGTTCCGGTAATTATAAAAGAAACAACTCCACAAGGGATGCTAGAAATGTCTATTGTTGAAAATGTTCAGCGGGAAGACCTAAATCCAATAGAAAGAGCCCAGGCCTATAAAAGATTAATTGATGAATTTGGACTCGGGACAAATGAGGTTGCAAGAAAAGTAGGAAAATCGGCGCCAACTATTTCAAATACAATTAGACTCCTTTCCTTACCAGATGCAATCAAAGATGCATTGGTTGCAAATGTTATAACCGAAGGACATGTTAGACCCCTTATTTCCCTAGGTGACACAAAACTAATGCTGGATTTATTTAAAAAGATATTAAAGGAAAGTAGCACTGTTCGACAAACGGAAGAATTTGCAAGAGTGGTAAAAGGAGAAGTCCAGCAAAGAGAACCAAGGGCAAGCACAGACAGACTTCACGTTCCGGAATTAGATGATATGGCAAAAAAACTAGCCGAAAAACATGAGCTTGATAAGGTATCTATTTATCAATCTGGGACACTAGGTCGAATTGTAATAGTAATAAAGGGAAATCCGGAGAAAACAGCCGAAAAAATAAAGAAAATCTACGAAATCCTAAATTCCTAAAACTACTTGTAGGGGTTTCCGACTATTCCCATGCGGTTTATCGGCCAATAAACAAATATAGATTCTCCTATTAATTTATCTTTACTAACAAAACCCCATTCTCTTGAATCAGAACTATAAAGTCGATTATCGCCCATAACAAAATAGTTATCAAGAGGAACAGTTACGGGTATGCCATCTTTCAGAAATGCTCCACCATAGGATTTAACTGAAGGCTTTAGGTATTTACTTTCATCCAGTAATTGATTATTTACATAGACTGAGCCGTCTCTTATTTCAACCGTATCCCCTGGAATACCAATTACCCTTTTTATAAAGTCTCTTTCGTTGTCGTTTGGAGCTTTAAAGACAACTACATCTCCCTGAATAGGTTGATTAAACCTCAAAACAATCAAATTTGTAAGAACATATTCACTATCTAAAAAATTAGGATACATGCTCTCACCTTTTACCTCAAATGGACGGAAAAAGAATATGTAGATTACCAGAAAGACAGCTGCAGCCATTAAAAATGTCTGGACACTGTCTATTAAAAAAGAACCGATTTTTCGCAAAATATTCATGTATACATTGTGCCTGATTCAGCCTCTTTTGTCAATTAGCCTTATTTGTGTTAAGATTTGTGTGCGGATCCTTAGCTCAGCGGTAGAGCGCTGCATTCACATTGCAGAAGTCAGTGGTTCGAATCCACTAGGGTCCACAGTTATAATGCCTTGAGGAGATAGGAGATATCGGAAACGAGAAAATCTTTTGCCTCTTTCTTAATTAATATTGTAGGTGATTTTTTTAACATTTCTTGGAGAAATTTTAATTCGGACTTTGCCATTTTCTTATCTCTAATTTTTAAATCTTCTTTAATCTTTCCTGCAAAATATATCAACTCTTTTGCAAAATCTTTTTGAACCATTTTTAAATTTCTAAATTGGGTAACATCTTTTATGAAACCATCAATAGTTATTTTTCTTTCCAGTGTCGAAGCTAAAAGGTTTTCTTTATTGAAAAATAACTTGTAATTGTTCGCATTTAACCCTAGCAAAGCTTTTCCATCCAGAATCCTAACTGTTCCATCTTTATTGTAAAGGTAAGTTTTAAAACTGTTGAGTTGATTATTTGAAGATGAGAGCGATAGTTCATAATTTTGCTTCTCAGGCTTAGGAATATAAAGAATTTTAATAGGTGAATTAGCTTCGTTTGGATTAATATCGTTGACCATTGCTTGTTGAATAAAACTTTCTCCCACATTATTCAAAGATTCATCTTTGGAATTTATTGTTACATCTGGACCAGTTACTAACATAATGTAGGAAAGATCTGTACTGGTTGGATTATATGTACCAAGACTTAGAAAAATATTTGAATAATCAGCTAAAGTTTGTCTATCGAAATAAGGATCGTTAATATTAATTACATCGTCGTCAATTCCCCTAGCAACAACAAAATGACCTGGTTCTTCAACAATGTCTGGTTTTAAATCCTTAATGTCATTTTTTAAAACTTCTAAGTCAGATGTCCATTTTCTCTCGTATTCCAAGGCATCGAAATCAGTTATTCCATTGATTGATTTCGCAAGCTTAGACAGGCGTGATATTGCAAGCCAGTTTACGAATCCATTTCCAATATATCCGTCTGCCTGAGATTTTAACCAAGTATTAAGACTTCCCGGATCAAGAGTTGTTCCACTAGGAAGCAAATTTAAGCCGTAATAATTTAAAATCATAGTGGCTGATGTAAGCGCACAACCCCAAGAGGAAATAGTCCTACTGGATCTTCTTGCCCAGCTAATTGCGTTGTCATAAAGTTGCGAGCCCCACGGACTCGATGTTTGCTTTAAGCTGGGAACATTCAAATTTATAGGCGTCGGTGTTGGGGTAGGTGCTTCTCCTAGGCTTCTCACAACAACATTATCAAACCAAACCTCTGTTGGGAAAGCGGCTCCGGTACTCACAGTAAGTCCAATAGAACCATTCAAGCATGGAGGAACCTGGTTTGTTATGGTGTTGTCAACCAATAGTTGATTATCTATATAAAGTTTGTAGTTATTATTCACCAATGCCACCCTGACGTGATGAACTACATTGTTTGTCATATTATAATCAACATTTGGATCAATATAATCCATATGAATTCGAGGATTTAAATGAAACTGATTACAAAATTGTCTTTCAGGAGTCCATCTGGTTCGTATATTTCTGTCCACGCCTTCTACTGGATAAATATCCATTTCAAATTCGTAATCTGTCCAAGATGTATCCCCAGCGACAGCGTCAATAATTGTGCTAGGTCCATTTATCCTTGCTCCAAACCACATGCTTCCATTTATCTCTTTTAATTGCCAGAGGCCCGCTCCACTTAAAACTGTCCATTTTCCAAGTCCGGATTCAAAGTCATCATCAAATAAAACTGTGGAAGCATAAGTATCTTCTGCAAAAAAAACAAAAGAGAATAGTAATGAAAAAAACAAAATATTAATTAAGACCCAAAATTTTTTAAACATAAACTTATTTAATTATGAAATTGATTTGTTTGTCAAGATAGTAAAACAATGCTAAAATTCAAACATGAAAAAATCGATGAATGCAAAAATGGACTACAATTATTTTCACAGAAAAACAAGTGTTCAAACTAAAACTATTGGAAAGAAAAATTATACATATAGATTCTTAGTGGAAACCTTAAATAAATATAAATATAAAGATAAGGAAATTTTGGATATAGGATGCGGTTCAGGAGCAATTGATTTTTATTTAGCAAGAAATGCTTCATATGTTTTGGGCATAGACATATCGGAAAACGCTATTAAAAAATGTAAGGAAAGTAGCAGATTACTTGGATTACAAAACAATACGCTATTCAAGGTGGTAGATTTTCCAAGAAATTTTATAAAACAGAAATTCGATATAATTATTTGCTCTGAGGTTTTAGAACATTTGAAAGAAGATGAATTAGCTATTAAGCAAATTAAGAAGATGCTAAAAAATAACGGAATTGCAATAATATCAGTCCCATCTAAAAATGCCCCACTTTATAAATGGGGATTTGCTTCAGATTTTGACAGGGGGGTTGGCCATTTAAGAAGGTATTCGATAAATGACCTATCTTCCTTACTTAAAAATGCTGGTCTTACAATTGTTGAAGTAAGAAAGATCGAAGGATTGCTGAGAAATTTCCTTTTTTTAAATAGAAATGCAGGCAAATTGATAAAGTTTCTAAAATCTTATTTATCTGACATAACTACTATGTTAGATAAGGCACTAATTCTATTATTTGGTGAGTCAAATATTTTAATCGTTGCTAAAAATAAGAAATCATGAAGATTGTGTTTTTAACGAGGAGGTTTTGGCCGGAAATAGGCGGGGTGGAAAAGCATACCTTAGAGGTGGGGAAGAGGTTAGTGGCAAGAGGGCACGAGCTTATAGTTGTAACGGAAACTCCGAAAAATCAAGCCTCTAGTAACGGTAATCAATCAGGGGTTTCGAGTGCTAGGCAGACGGGAAAAATCCTCGGAATTAAGATTGAAAGGATTGAAGCCGGAATCGAAAACTGGTTTAAAAAGTTCAGGGTTTGGAAACAGCTATGGGGCAAAAAAGACATTTTTAAAAAAGCCGATATAGTTCACTGTCATGATGTTCTCTTCTGGTATTTACCTTTTAGACTAATCTATCCTCACAAACCGGTATATGTTACTTTTCATGGCTACGAAGGAAATAAAATTCCGGGAGATAAGGCTATTTTTAGCCACAAATTAGCTGAAATCTTTACAAAGGGAAATATTTGCATTGGTAATTTTTACAAAAAATGGTATGGGACTAACGCAACAACGGTAAGTTACGGGGCAATTGAGCCAGAAAAGAATGTCTCATTCAAAATGCCCGGGAAAGTAAAGAAAATATTATTTGCGGGAAGACTAGAAGATGAAACCGGAATTATGGAATACTTAAGAGCTTTAATGCTGCTGCCGAAAAGATTTAAATATTCTATGGATATTTTAGGAGACGGCTCGCTTTTAAATGAGGCAAAAAATTTTTGTAAAGAGAATAAAATAAATGCCAAATTTCATGGTTTCGTAAAAAACGTTGATAAATATACAAAAAATGCCGACTATGTTTTTGTTTCCAGATATTTGGGGATTTTAGAAACATTGGTGTTGAAAAAACCTGTTTTTGCCGTTTATAACAATAAAATAAAAAAAGACTATTTAAAAATGACACCATTTAAAGATTTTATCTTTATAGAAAAAAATGCTGAAGAAATAGCACATGATTTACTAAAGGGAATATCAAAAGAAAAGATAGAAGATGGTTACAAGTGGGCTATAAAACAAACCTGGGATAAAATGGTTGAAAACTATCTATCTCTTTGGGGAATTTCTTCTTAATCTTTTTATTTTAATCTTCTGAAGAATGATAAGATAAGAAATAAACGCTAGGAATCCTAATAAACTAGCATGATAAGAATACGTCCTGTCTGGAGTATCCTCGAAAGAAAGTTCAATGTTGTATTTGCCCTCTGGCAGTTTAAAAGTAATTATTCCTGGGAATTTTTTATTTTTATAATTTATATTTTCAACTTTTCCATTAACTTTTAGTGTCCAGCCCGGGAAATAGATTGTTTTTTCCATAAATTCTGTGGAGTTTTTAACTAATAAATTATAGTTATGATGATATGGTGTTCTTTTGAGTTCCTTTATTAACGCATCTCCTTTTATAATTTCCAAATGTTTTGCGTCAAATGGAATTTTAGAAGGATCAACCCAATTCGGTGCAGACGCCTCTACTCCGGCAAAAGTGGCGTGACTAGGAGGGGTATTCATAATTCCTTCAAGTATCTTATCGTCTATTTTAATCATTGCTCTATTTCCCCAATTCAACATTGTATATCCAATTGTTATTCCGACTAGAATAATTGTGAATGTCTTTTTATTTACAATTTTTGTAACTATCCCAGCCAAAATTGCGGTAAAAAGTGAAACCAGCACCAGAAGTCGTATGGAAAATTGAAAACTTTTTATAAATGGAACAGTAAACCAGACTGGAGAAGAAACGGGAAGAATCATAAATACTAAAAAGAAAAAAATTACTAGGGAAAAAATTAATAAATTTTTAATTTTTCCGTCAAGCTTTTTTCTAAAAAGAAATATGAGAGAAAGAAAAACAACTAAAATCTGCGTATAACCGATTATCAAAGAAAGTTCTCCTTTATGTCCTTGAAAGAGAAAACCCAATCTGTATGGGGAATAAAGTATTTGCCAAAAAGAGGATGGGAAAATTACGGTGGAAGGTTGAATATATTTAGATTCGACTAAGATAGGGAACCAGTAAAAAGCCGAAAGCCAAAGTGCAAAAATTAGAAAAACAAGGTAGTTTAAGATATTTGATATCCTAAACTTACCCTTTTGATAGGAAAGAAAAACTGCATAAAGAATAAGAATTGGTAAAAGCGAAACCGCAACTACCTGATGGGTTAAGATAAGAAGAAAAAAAGCTAGGGTCAGGAAAAATAAATATTTTAATTTCCCTTCATCCATAAACTTTTTTGTTAAATATAAAAGAAGAGGGGGGAAAACAAAAGAAAGACTTTCAGCAATAGTTGCCCGAAAATGCATATCTACCAAATGATAGGGGGCAAACAGATAAAAAGTTGCGGAAACAAAAGCAAATGTTCTATTTTTTAGTTCTTCTTTTGCCCATAAATACATTCCTATTCCCGAAGCGATGAACGATAAGGCAAAAACTATTTTCATACTATTTAAGAAGGAAAAGCCTAAAAGATGAATCATTGATCCAAAGAAATATGGAAGTTGATAAGCAAACATTGCATAAGGATCTCCAAATCCGCCGTAAAATTCGGACGTCCATCTAGGGAGAGAATATTCTGTAAATAAAACATTAAAGTAAGAAATTGTTCGCATCGTATGGTAATTTAAATCGCCGCTTTGATATGACCCGCTTCTAAAAATACTTACTATAGGTAGAAGGGAGATTAAAATTAAAAGATAAAAGATGTTAATTTTTTTCTTAGGATAAATATAACGGTAGAAAAGAACTGAAATCAAAAGCAGTAAAGAAAGAATAAGGTTCACTATAATCATGTGGTAGGAAGGTAACATAAGGCTTTGATAGTGATATAATAATCGCAAATAGTGGCAAATTCAAGAATTAAAGCATCTTTGGTGACAACTGTCTACAATGAAGAAGATTCAATAGGGGATTTCTTAAACTCAATAAGACCCCAAACTATTAAACCTTCGGAAATAATAATCGTAGATGCCGACTCAAAAGATAAAACCCAAGAAATAATAAGGAAATTTATTAAAGGAAACAAAAAATTAAATATTAAGCTTTTTATAAAAAGAGGGAATAGGTCGATTGGTAGAAACGAAGGAATTAAGAAGGCAAAAAATGAAATTATTGCTGTAACAGATGTAGGATGCATATTGAGCAAGAATTGGTTTGAGGAAATTATTAAACCTTTTAAAAATTCAAAAATTGATGTGGTAGCTGGTTTTTACGAACCTCTTTTCGAAAATACCTTTCAAAAGTCTTTGTCCACATACACCTGTGTAATGAGAGATGAGTTGAGTGAAGATTTTTTGCCTTCCTCAAGATCAATTAGTTTTAAAAAAACAGCATGGAAAAAAGTTGGGGGATATCCTGAAAATCTTAATACCTGCGAAGATCTGGTATTCGCAAGCAAACTTAAAGAATACGGTTTTAAATTTTCTGTAAATAGTGGGGCAGTTGTTAATTGGCCGCAAAGAAAAAATATATTAGAAGCTTTTTTTCAATTCTACGCTTATGCGTTAGGAGACGGTAAGGCCCACTATTTTAGAAGGGGAACGCCATTTCTATTTCTTAGGTTTTTTTTACTTTTGGCTTTAATTGTTTTGTCTTTAAGAGATTCATCCATTTTCTACTTACTAATATTTTTAACATTTCTATATATGATTTGGTCAATTTTTAAAAACTACAAATATGTTAAAAAAAGTTTGGCTTTTATTTATTTACCGCTTCTGCAAATTACTTCCGACATTGCCGTTTTTTTCGGAACAAGTATAGGATTTATAAAAAGCTTCAAGGATAATTGACTTTAAAAATAGCTTGTGGGAAAATGAATCGCCTATGGACACATCTATAACTCGCAAACTTAAAGGAAAGACAATTTTAATAACCGGCGGGACAGGGTCTTTTGGAAATTCGGTTGTAGGAAGACTTCTTAAACTAAGACCTTTAAAAATAATAATTTTCTCCCGTGATGAAAAAAAGCAGTTTGACATGCGAAATGAATTTGATAATCCGAAACTTAGATTTGTAATTGGTGACGTTAGGGATAAAGAAACTATTAAGAAAGCTTGCAGGGGAGCAGATTATATTTTTCACGCAGCAGCTCTAAAACAAGTTCCAACCTGCGAATTTTTTCCCATGGAAGCAGTTAAAACCAACATAATTGGAACACACAATGTACTTGAGGCGGCGATTGAGAATAAAGTGTCAAGAGTAGTTGTTCTTGGAACAGATAAAGCAGTTTATCCGATAAATGCAATTGGAATTTCCAAGGCAATGATGGAAAAAGTAATGATAGCAGAATCAAAAAGCTACGATGGAGACAAAGAAATAAAAACTGTATTATGCGGAGTTAGATATGGAAACGTGCTTTACACAAGGGGATCGGTTATTCCGTATTTTGTCGATTTGATAAAGAAAAATAAAAGATTACCTGTTACCGATTTTAAAATGACAAGGTTTTTACTGCCCCTTGACGATGCTGTCTCTTTAGTTTTATACGCATTAATAAAAGGAAAAGCAGGCTACATTTATGTTAAAAAATCTCCCGCTTGCACTTTAGAGACATTGGCTAAAGCAATTTGTCAGATATTTAATTTTGAAAAAGGGTTTTTCGAAGTTGGGATAAGGGCAGGAGAAAAAGTTCATGAAACTCTGGTTACAGAAGAAGAATTAATAAGATCTGTCGAAAAAAGAGGATATTTTGAAATACCCCCGGAAAGCCAGGGACTGGATTACAATAAATACTTCTATAGGGGAACAAGAGCTGATTTACACAGAGTAAAGGCGTTTACTTCTGCCTCAACTATACAGCTTAACGTTAAACAAACAGTGAAAATGCTTCTTAAGTTACCGGAAATAAAAGAAGAATTAAAAAAACTAGGCAAAAAGAGATAAAATTAAATACTTGAAGTAATCGTAAAAAATCCTCGGCGTATATTTAAAGTGTGATTTAGAGTCTTTTCTTGCAGTGAGGATGTTTGGAATCTCTGTAAATTTTGAGTTTTTCTTTTTAAGATGGTAAATTTCCTCAAGTATTATTGAAAAATTATTTTCCTTAAACCTTACCCCTTTTAGCTTACTTAGCCTAACCATTTTGAATCCGTTTGTATAATCACTGATTCCTAAGTTGAAAAATAAACCAGCCATACCATTTCCAACAATAGAAATAACGCGTCTAAAAAGGGGGACGTTTACTACTTTTCCATTATCTATATATCTGGATGCCTTAACGCAATCAACATTATCTGACATAGCCGAAACAAAATCATGAATATATTTAGGATCATTAGTAAGATCCGAATCCATAGTTATGTAGTATTCAAACCCATCTTTTATTGCCCATTTTATTCCCGTGCTTAATGCATATCCATAACCTCTATTTTTTTCGTAGCTTATAATCTTAAGTCTAGATTTATGAAATTTCTTTTTTCTTTTTAAAATATCTAATGTTTTATCTTTGCTTCCGTCATTTACGACAATTAACCTTGTGTGTTTCTTTACCTTTTTTATTTCCGCAATAACTCTATCCACACATTTTTCAGCTGAAACTTCCTCATTGAACATGGGGATAATAATGGCGATTGATTCTTTTTTAAATTTTAATCCCATCTTCCATAAAAGACCTTGTTATTGGTAAATGATTATCCTTTGGTAAATGCCCTCTCAATTTATTTGTTCTTAATCTTCTAATAATATCTTTTGCAATTCTCTCAGATGCCTTCCCGTCTCCTAATGTGTGCTTCCATCTTGTTCCCGTTATTTTCTCAAGTTTCTTAAATACAATCTCCGGAGTATATTTCAAGGGTTGATCAGGGTCAAATTTTACACATCCTTTAACATCGTAGACCTGAGGTCTTTCTGTCGACTTTCTGACGTTGATGCAGGGAATGTTTAATACACATGCTTCTTCATTAAGTGTTCCCGAATCAGTAATTACCGCTTTGCTATGTGTTAAAAGAATCAAGATTTCTTCATAACCGATTGGGTCGACTATAATTACATTTTTAGGCAAATTTAGTTTTCTTTCTTTAATTATTTTTTGGGTTCTGTAGCTTGCAACAAAATAAACAGGATATTTAGCATTTTTAAGTAGATTTATTATTGCATCAAAAGATTTATCTATGTGAACATTTTCTCGTCTATGACAGGTCATCAAATAATAGTTCCCATCTATGATTCCCCTGTTTTTAAAAAATTCTTTTGTGGTTTTTTTTTCAAACTTTTTCTTTTGTTTGAAATAAAATTCGTTTAAAATGTCAACGATCGGATTCCTAACTACAACAATGTTTTTGGGATTTAGTCCCTCTGCAATTCCTCTTTGCTTATATTCCTCTTCGTAGGTGTAGATAACATCAGATAAATGATCGATCATCGTCCTGTATTTTTCCTCGGGCATTCTCCAGTCATAAGAATGCCAACATCCTTCGATGTGTATAATTGGAATATTTAACTGGCCAGCAGCAAGGCAGCCTGCTGTTGTATTTGTATCTCCTAAAAAAACAATAGTGTCAGGTTTAATCTTTTCCAACAGGGGATATAGCTTCATAATCAGTTGCCCCGAAACTTCGGCGTCTGTTTCTCCCCTGCATCCCAATTCGTAATCTGCTTTTCGAACATTTAACTCTCTGAAAAAAATAGCCTTCAAGTTATCCGAATAATTCTGTCCTGACCAGACAAAAATAGTTTCTATGTCTTTTGCCTTTTCTAAAAATCTAAGAATTAGAACAGCTCTTATTAAATCGGGTCTTAATCCTAAAACAAATACTAATTTCTTTTTTTTCATTTAAAAAATTTAATTAGCTCCAAAATCTCCAAATTTAGATCTTTCTTTCCTGGAGGAATATTATAAATCGATTTAAGTCTTCTGTCTATTGGATATAGTGATTGAGTTTTGCTAATTTTTTTATTTATTTTCGAAACATTCAGGAAGATTTTTATTAGATCGAATTTTGATATTGGTCCAAGAGGAGCATAATGGATTACATAAGATTTTTTCCTGATCTTTTCAAAATTATCACCTTTAATTAAATACTCGCAGAGTTTGGCAAATTGAAGAGTAGTGCATCCCGACCAGATATGATTTACATATCCGTTTATTTTATCTTCCGACTTTGCCCATTCCAATAATCCTTTATGACTTAGGGGATCGAGCCCAAGGATAGAAGTTCTAATATTTAATACATTAGTACTTTTTACCTCCCCTTTGAGTTTTGTTTTTCCGTAAAAAGAATCAGGTTTAGGCTTAGAATTTTCATAAACAACGCTACTAGCTGACGAAAAAACCGCGTCAGTTGAGATATGAATAACTTTTATCCCGTGTTTTGACGTAAGAGATACTAATTTTTTCGGAAATTTTGAATTAACCAAAGACATTCCCCTTTTATCTTTTGAAGAGGGGAGTAGCCCTATGCAATTTATAATAAAATCAATCGTTTTTAAATCTTTGATTATTTTTTTAAAGTCTTTCTGTAGCGTAGGTGCGGATAAATGATAATATTTTCTATCACTTCTGTCTGTTCCAAAAGTGTTTGGGTAAATTTGCCTCAAATATTTATAAACTGCTTGACCAAGCATTCCTTTTGCTCCAATTACTAATATTTTTTTCTCGTTTTTCATCTACTAGATTATTCTTACCTTTGGTAAAGGGGTAATGAATTTACCACCATTTTTTTTATATTTTTTATTCCTGTTTTTTATTTCTTTGTAGAATGACCAGGCAAACAACAGGGTGTAATCTGGTCTATTTTTATTATTTAAAGTCGAGGGAACTATTTTTAAATGAGTTCCAGGAGTATAAAAACCCTGCTTTATTTTTGAGTCATCAACTACATAATCGAGAAGCTTATTATCTAAGCCAGCATAGTTACTTATTACCGTTCCCCTGCCGGATGCTCCGTAGCCTACTATTGTCTTATTTTTCTTTCTTAAGGAAGACAGTAGGTCTAATAATTCTTTTTTTTTCTTTTCTACTTGTTTTGAAAACATTTCAAAGGTTTTCAAGCTGTCTAATTTGTGTCTTTTTTCCCAAGCAATTGTGTCTTTGACTCTTTTGGAAATCTTAAAAGGTCCTTTCTTTTTTTGCACGAAAAGTCCAATTGATCCTCCGTGAATTGGAATTTTTCTTATATTAAAAATTTCCAAGCTATGTTTCTTTAGGAAGTTAGATAGCGACAATAATGAATAATAATAAAGATGTTCATGATAAATCATGTCGTATTGAGTTTCTTTAAGCAAGTTTCCCAAATAATGATTCTCAAAATACAAGAATCCCTCGTCATCTAGTAAAAGGTTTATTCCGTTAAAGACATCATGCATGTTTTCGATGTGTGCAAGAGTGTTTGTGCTAACGATTAAGCCAGCTTTTCCGTTTATCTTTAAGATTTCCTTTGCTTCTTTTTTTGAAAAATAGTTATTAATAATTGGCAGTTTTTTTGCGATTAAAGGTTTTATAATATTTTCTGCGGGGTCTATTCCTAGTACTTTAAATTTTCTCTTTGACATTTCATTTAAAAAATTTCCGTCGTTACAGCCAATTTCAAGAACAAAATTCTCTTGTGGTTTTTTGAAAAATTTAGATAATAAGGTTGCGTTTTTTTTAAAATGAGAAAGCAGCGTTTTGATTGCAGATGTCTTGTAAAAGTAACTTTTAAAAAGTTTGTCTTTATTTACAACAACTGTTGTTTGGATAAGATAACAATTGCGGCAAAAATACAAACCTAATGGATAAAATTTTTCATTTTTAAAATCTCCCTTTTTAAGAAAACCCCCTGCTAAGGGTTGATTTCCCAAAACAATAAATTTATGAATATTTTTACTTTTACAAAACCTGCAATAACTTGTTGTTTTAAATTCACCAAGCTTTTTTCCCTTATTCATTAACCTTGTTGCTAATTAAATTTGATTCAATATAATATACGTTATGAGGGTGGAAAAAGCAATCAAAATTCTTCCGGAATACATTCTTTATTTATTCGTCTTTTTAGCTTTATTGGTATTTTTTAAGTTTGCTAGGAATTTTTTTCCTCCTCCTGAAATAACACAACAAAAAATTGTAGGATATGCCCATTATTACGGCTATCCTCTTTATTTTGACAGCATTTTGTTTTTTTACATTCTTCTTTGTCCAGTTTTTGCTTATCTTGTACTTATTCTAAGGAAAAAAATATGGAAAAAATAAAAAGGTTTTTATATAAAAAAATAGAAGCATTACTAATTTTTATTGTTCTTTTAGTTTTCCATATAAATTTATTCATTACAAACTGCAATCTCTATAAATCGCTAAGTTTCGACAACCAGGCTCTTTTTACTTGGGATTACTCTGCAATGATTGGACTTTTGCCATTTAAGGATGTCTTTTATCCGTATGGAATATTGCCTTATTTTATAAGCACTAGTTACATTGCTCAAATTATTTATTATCTATTATTTATTATTGCGCTTTTGCTTTTTTTTGAATTATTTAGAAAACTGTTTAAAAAAAGACTAATTGTCTACGTATTGTTTTTTATGTTTGTGGTTTTTATTGATAAGTTTATCGGCACAGAACAATTAATAAGATATGGTTTGCCTTCCGCTCTAATTTCAATGTTTACTTTTTCCATAGATTACAAAATCAAATTCATAAAATGGAAAAAGATATTACTTTATTCTTTTTTCTCGGGGTTATTATTTGGTTTACTTAATGATAGTGGAATTTACCTTTTTTTATCGATTATTCTTGTTCTTTTTACTTACCCGTTGGTGGTCTCCGCCTTAAATATTCTCAAAGAGCAAATTTATTATAAGGTAATCTTAAAAAATGTTTTTGTTGCGTTACTCGGCGTATTTTTTGGATTTCTTCCGTTTCTTATTTATTTAATCAGTAAGAATCTTTTATCCTCATTTGTGCAAAATTTCCTTAGATTATCCGAATACTTTTTCATAGCAAAAATACCTTTTACACCCGGTCTAATATCTTTCGAAAACATTTTTACCGTAGGGATTCTTCTTGTAACAGTAGTAGTAATTATTTTAAAGTTATCGAAGCTTGTTCCGCATGAAACTAGAGGCTTATTTCTTCAGATTTGCATTATATTTATCCTGGTTATAGTTGAGCAAAAAAACGTCATTCGCTCAACCGACAGATTAATTTCCTTTTTTGGTTTAATTTTGCTGTATCTTCTTTTAGTCGACTTTATTTATTTTTTTAAAAAATATGAACCGAGAATAACAGGCTTTTTTGTAATTTTATTGATTTTTTTAGTTTTCGGGGGCTCTTTTTCGAATGTAAATCTTTCTAATTCAAGAGTGAAAACGTTGAGTCCACAGGCCTGCGTAGAAGAAAACATAGGTCAGATTTTAAAAGATGATGAGCTCTTAAGCTTAAAAAAAGAACTCCAAAAACTTAGAATTAGCAGAGTATTTTCATATCCGGGCGACCCTGTAATCTATTCCTTACTAAATCAAAAACCGACATATTATTTTTCGGTTTATGAAGGTTCTTCTAAAATAAGCCAAAACGCAACAATCGAGGATATCAACGAAGATAAGATTGAGTATGTTGTAATAAATACAAAAATTAAAGCAATTCAGGATTCTGTCCCCAACCTCATAAGAACGCCAATGCTTACACGTTTTATTGTAAATAATTACTATCCTGTTAGAAAATTGGGAGATTTTTTAATCTTAAAAAAAGATAGCTCCAGCGATTTTTTCAATTCAAATTTAGACAATTCATTTAAAAATTTTCTTCTTTCGGTTAATTTAGAAGCCATTCCCTTTTCGGAAGGATATTATAAAGAATCGAAGCTTAATCAAGTGAACCTTACATACTCCGCTAAAGATATAAATTCCTTAAATGATTTTCTCTCAAAAAATAGGATTAGTTCAAGCGACGAGCTTCTTGTAGTTGTGCCCGTAGAAACATACACTCAAAGTTCGTTCATAATTACCACAGATGATAATAAGCAAACCCGAATTTCTTTTAATGGTTGTCATAAGGATAAATCATGCATTGTAAATCTAGACAATATTCCTCTTTTTTATGAAAATAGAGTTATTAAACAAGTGAAGATAAATAATTTTTATGGAGATATAAAAATCTATAAAAATCCAGATAATTCTGCATTTTGGTAGATCGTATCTTCTCTTATCGTCATTTTTGAGTCTACTAATGTCCCGTCGCTTCGTCGTCGGGGAGGACGTCGTTTCCAAATTAAGATAAAAATTGGTAGAATTGAGCATAAGACAAGATGAAAAGGATCTTTTGGGAAAATATCTATTTGTGGCCTATTCTGCTTTTTTATTCATTTTTGATGCTTCTAGTTATAGATTGGGGAATTCCCAACGTAAACCACCCTTTTAATTACCACATGGATGAATGGCACCAGATGCAGGCGGTAAGAGATCTTTTTAAATACGGGACAAATAATATGGAAGGGGCTGCTCATGGCCCTGTTCTCCAGTTTTTTCTAGGAGGAATTTTTCTTGTCCCCTTTATCCTTATTAGATATATCGACCCTTTTTCCATTAGTTCATCACTGCAAAACCTAGTAATGCAGGAAAGAATATTTGAAGTTTTAAGACTAAATACCTTGCTGTTTGGAGTAACGTCAATAATTGTTCTGTGGAAAACGATTAAGGATAACTTTAATATTTCTCCCTTAATTCCTGTTTTGCTATTCACTTTTTCGCCGATTTGGCTTTCCTTGAGCAATTACTTCAAGTATGATATTGCGCTTATTTTTTGGATATTGCTGGCTGTTTGGGCAATGTTGAATTACCACAAGAGACCAATTTTAAAAAACTTTCTTTTCGCTTCATTTTTTTCCGGCCTTGCTTTGTCTGCGAAGGCTAGCGCTGTTCCTATTTTTCCTATTCTAATTTTTTCATACTTTCTTTTCAGCAAAGGGATTAGAAAGAACATTACAGGTCTCATTTTGGGGATTGCGATATTTTTTGTAACTTTTACTACATTAGGCATCCCAGACTTGCTTTTTTTGAAAAAAGGCGATTATTTTGTTTACTTTTATGATAATTTAGTAACATCTCCGACTGCCAGTAATGATTTCATACTTGGTGCGCCTTGGTATATTTATATTCTTTTTACCCATTACCCTTTGATATTTGGCATTGTGCTTTACCTCTTTTCTTTAGTCTCAATCTTCTTCTTAATTTATAAAAAGTTACTTAATTCTAGGAACAAAACAGCTATTTTCATACTTGTTTCTTTATTTTTTTTCTCATTAAGTCTTTTGGCATTAAGACTAGAGCTAAGGGGGAACAGGTCCTTGGTGCTTTTACCTTTTCTTATTCTGTCGATCACATTTTTTTTACAAGAAATCAAAAGAATAAAAAAAATTCCTGCTTACGCTCTGATCACGTTTTTAGTTGCCGTTCAAGTCATTCAATCTGTCCCATATGTATTGTTTAAAACGCAACTAGACACGAAACAGGTTTCTTCTGAATGGATAACTAAAAATATAAATAAAGGCTTAACAATTGGTCTTCAACCTGTCCCAATTTATCAAGGAATACCTGATTTTCTATTAAAAGACTATTACTTTGGTCAAAAACAAACAGGCTATTACAGGTATAAATTAGTAGATTACAAAACTAAAGAACTACCCGATATCATTCTACTAACAAATACTAATTACAATAAGAATTTAATTAACAACAAAGACGAAATTAAACTTTTAGAACGTTTAAGTAAAGAAGGGTATAAATTGCAGAATGAATTCATTCCCAATTTAAATTTCTTTTTTTCCGATTTTAACAATATACTTTTTTCAGGACTATTTCCCGTTACTGATATTAGCATTTATAAAAAATAATGGGCTATAAAAGAACAGCTTTTAAAGGTATATCCTGGATGACTGGCTTGCAAACCTTAATCAGGAGTTTCGCTTTTATTAAAATTGCTATTTTAGCCAGAATTCTTTCTCCTTCTGATTTTGGTCTCTATGGAATTGCCGCACTGCTTTTGGCTTTCCTGCAAATTATTACCGAGACCGGAATTAATGTTATTCTTGTTCAATCAAAAAAAGAAGTAAAAGAGGTTCTTGATTCGGCATGGGTTATCTCGATAATTAGAGGGTTAATTATTTTTCTTGGGATTATAATTGCTTCTCCGTTTATTGCCTATTTTTTTAAAACTCCATCTGTATTGGGAATTATTTTAATTATTAGCCTCGCTCCTTTAATATCTGGATTCATTAACCCGGCCGAGATAATTTTTCAAAAAGAACTAAAATTTAAATATGAATTCTTATTTAGAGCATCGCTTTATTTTACAGACGCCATAGCTGCCGTTTTATTTGCCTTAGTAACTCATTCTGTTTACAGTCTTCCTATCGGTTTGATTGCATCTGCACTTTTAGAAGTAATACTTTCTTTCGTTTTTATCAGACCGATTCCTAAGTTTAAGCTCAATAAGAAGTATTTCAAAGAAATATTACATAAAGGTAAATGGGTTACTGGGTATAGTATATTTAATTATTTCGGAGAAAACGGAGACAATATTACCGTTGGAAAAATTTTAGGATCTGCTTCTTTAGGTGCCTATCAGATGGCATACCGGATCGCAACATTGCCAATAACAGAAATATCGGATGTTATAAGTAAAGTTACATTTCCGGTTTATTCAAAAATTGAAGAAGATAAAAAAAGATTATTTTTAGCTTTCGCTAAAACCACCATTATTTCATCAATTTGTACGATATTCTTAGGTCTTGTTATTTTTATTTTTTCAGAACAATTAGTAAAAATAGTTCTTGGTTCTCAATGGCTAATCACAGTACCAGTGCTTAAAGTTTTAGCAATATTTGGAATTTTAAAGTCTATTCTCTCGCCTGCAGCTGTAGTCTTTCTAGCGGCTCAAAAACAAAAATATTTGACAATGGTTTTGTCTGTTAGACTTTTTATTCTTGTTGCTACAGTTATTCCGTTAACTTTTACCTTTGGTATTATAGGGGCCGCCTATTCGCAAATTATTTCTATACTGATTGAATATCCAATTTTCGCCTTTTTATTGTATCGCATTTTTAAATCACAAAAATATTTAGTTGAACAAAGTTTACAGTGATATTTCCCGTTGGTATAATAGCCTAATGATAATTGGTATTGATGCAACTTGCTTGGAGGATAATAACAGAACAGGTCTTTACACCTATCTAATGAGTCTACTAGAAAATTTGCCTAAAATTTCTCCTAAAAATGAATACAGGCTTTATTTTAAAAATTCAATTCCATCGATTAGTTTCGGAAACTCAGGCATTTCAACGAAAGCACTTAGGAAACCTTCGCTTTTTTTCTGGACAAAAAAGCCATTATGGTATTCTTATTGCTTACCGAAAGAGCTTTTAATTAATAAAGTAGATTTGTTCTTCTCGCCGTCTTATGTTCTTCCTCGCTGGCTTCCTGTAAGAAGCATTGTGTGCATTCATGATATTTCTTTTGAAGCATATCCTGACTCGTTTCCCAGAGATTGGTTATCCGAGACAAGAAATAGAATAAGAGAGTCTGCTAGAAAAGCCTCGCTTGTCGTCACAAACTCAATTTTCTGCAAACGAGAAATAAAAAAACATTATAATATTCCTGAGAAAAAAATTTTTGTCATCCGCCCCGGCATTAGCAGGCATTTTACGAGTACCGGCGTATCGAACAGCGCTTATCAGGCAAGTTTAATAAATAAAAAATATGATATAAAAAAACCGTTTATAATATCCGTCGGCAATCTTTATCCGAGAAGAAACACACCTGCTCTTATTAAAGCTTTTAAGAAAATAGGGGAGAAAATAAATAATTATCAGCTTGTTATTATAGGAAAAAATCAAGAACATGGCCAAGAAAACGTGAAGAAACTTATAGCAAGAACAAATAAGGAGTTAAGCGCAAAAAGAATTTTACATTATGAATTTGTTCCAGATGAAGACTTAGAATATCTTTTTAAGAACGCTGATCTTTTTGTTAGCCTCAGTAATTATGAAGGTTTTGGTTGCTACTCAATGTTGGAGGCGATGATTTACGGATGTCCCGTGTTAGCGGTTAAAACTTCATCAATGCCTGAAGTTATCGGAAATGCAGGAATATACACCAGCCATGATAATATAGAAAAAATAAGTAGTAAAATTTATTATGCGATAAAGAATAGAAAGCTAAGAAAAGAATTATCGATAAAAGGTGCAGACAGAATTAAGATCTTCTCAACCAAAAATATGGCAAAGCAGTTTTTAAAGGCATCTGAATATGTCGTTAGTAATTAAAAAACCATCGTCAAGCCAAATTTATTCTTTTTTTATTTCCTTAAGCGACACTGCATTGTATAATTTCAGTATTTATCCCAGGGCAAATAGAAAAAGTGTGGCGCTTCGGCTTTCCAAAGCTCTTCCTAAAGATAAGTTCCAGAAAATTTTTGGAGCCTTCTATATGGGTAAAATGGTAGGTTACAGTTTTTTAAAATTTTCTCCAAAAAGTACAGACAAAAATATTTGTCAATTCGGAATAGTAATAGGCGAGTCTTATCAAGGTAAAGGGTATGGTGATGTCCTTAGTAAAAAAACGATTGATTGGGCAAAAAATAATAAATTTAAAAAAATATGGCTCACTGTTTACAGCGATAATCTTGGCGCTATTAAACTATACAAAAAAATTGGCTTTCAGACAGAAGGGATATTTATGTATAATTGGTATTCTCATGGAAAGTTTCGCCACACTATCAGTATGGCATTATTTTTCGATAAGGAACCATCCTTAGAAAGGAAACGGTTATGGGGAAATTTATCCAAAATGCAAGACCATCGTTAATTGGTAGAGAAAAAAAATATGTACTCGATTGTCTTGAGGCCAATTGGATTTCCTCAGTCGGTAAATATGTTGGAAGGTTTGAAAAAAAATTTGCTCGTTTTCACGAAACGAAATTTGCAGTTAGCTGCAACAGTGGAACTGCAGCTCTACATGCGTCTTTGCTTGCTCTAGGCGTTAAGAAAGGCGATGAAATTATTGCTCCTTCTCTTACTTATGCGGCCACTACAAATGCGATTATATACTGTGGGGCAAGGCCCGTTTTAGTTGACGTTGACATAGAAACTTGGTGTATAGACTCAAGCTTAATTGAAAAGAGCGTTACGTCTAAAACAAAAGGTATAATAGTTGTTCACTTCTTTGGGCATCCGGTAGATATGGATCCCATACTCAAAATTGCAAAAAAGTTTAATTTATTTGTTGTTGAAGATAATGCCCAGGGGATAGGAGCGCTCTATAAAGGGAGAAAAACGGGGACTATCGGAGATGTCGGTGTATTTAGTTTTTTTGGCAGCAAATTAATCACAACAGGAGAGGGCGGAATGGTGATTACAGACAACAAAGAGCTTGCAGAAAAAGTAAGTCTGTATAAAAATCAGGGAACAGATCCAAGCAGAAAATATTGGTTTCCCGTTATTGGCTACAATTACAGGATGACAAATATCGAGGCAGCGATTGGCTTAGCTCAATTGGAAAAAATAAAAACTCACATAAACGCACGCAGGACAATTGCCAAAAGATATATGGAAGAATTGAAAAATGTAAATTCTTTAATTCTGCCAAGTGAGAGAGACTATGCTTTTAATGTTTACTGGATGTTTAATGTTAGGCTTAGAGACGATGTTAAAAGAGGCAGAGACGAGGTAATTAAAAAATTTATAAAATATGGGATTGATGCGAGATATATTCCTTACCCTATCCATATGCTCCCTAACTACAAAAAATTTACATCGAATAGAAAATATCCCGTCTCAGAGAAAATATTTTTAAGAAGCATAACCCTTCCCACACATGAGGGACTTAAAATTAAAGATATAAAGTATATTTGTAATAAATTGAAGTATATTCTTAACGAGGCAAATAAAAAATAAAATATCTGCAATACAGAGCTTAATCTGAGAATAACCATTGGCTATGAAACATCCTAAGTTATCAATAATTATCGTTAACTATAAAGTAAAAAAAGAACTTTTTAACTGCATTCGCTCGATAATTAAATCAAAACCGAAAGTTAGCTACGAAATTATTGTTGTTGATAACGATGAAAAGAAAACAATCGAGAATAGTTTAAAAAAAAGATTCAAAAATGTAAGGTATATAGGAAATCCCGTTAATAGCGGTTTTGGAACGGGAAATAATCTTGGAACAAAAAATGCTAGGGGAGAGTATCTTTTTTTTCTTAATCCCGATACCCTAGTTGAAAGAAACGCAATTGACAATCTTATAAGATCAATAAAAAATGACAAAAAAACAGGAGTTGCCTCTCCCCTACTATTAGACAAAAATAGGGGAGTGTATCCCCTTCAAGGAACTCTTGAACTTACTCCAGTAAGGGCAATTTTTGGACTATCATTTATAAACAAAATTTTCCCCAATAACCCGATTTCTAAAAAATATTGGCAAAAAAATTGGGACAAGAGCAAAGATAAAAATGTAGACGTAGTTCCTGGAACTGCTTTGATGATTAAGAAGGATTTATTTGAAAGAGTCAGTGGATTTGACGAAAAGTTTTTTCTTTATTTTGAGGAATTCGATTTATGCAATCGGATTAAGGATTTGGGATTTGAAATAAAAATTATCGCATCCTCTAAGGTTGTTCACTTATGGGAAAGGAGCACAAAAAAAAGAGAAGACATTAAAAAAATATTTGCAAGAAGCAAGTTTTACTATTTCAAGAAAAATTACGGATTTTTAAACGCTCTGGCCGTTTCTTTTCTTACAGAGACCACTAAGGAAAAATTTTTACTATTTTTCATATTCATTTTGGGAGTTTTCTTGCGATTCTACAAATTAGATCAGTTGATGATTTTCATTGCTGATCAGGGGTGGTTTTATCTTTCCGCAAGGGATCTATTGGTTAATCATTCAATTCCACTCCTGGGTGTTCCCTCGTCTGTTGTTTGGCTAAAACAGGGTCCTCTTGGTACCTATCTTATAGCACTCTCGTTATATTTTGGAAAATTTCATCCTATATCTCCTGCCGTATTCTTTTCCGCCTTGGATAGCTTAACCATTCTATTAATATTTTACATAAGTAAAAAATGGATAAATGAAAGATCAGCTCTTTTTGCATCTGCTTTTTATGCAACCTCGCCGTTAATTCTGGTAATGAGTAGGATGCCTTATCATACAAGTGCGATACCTTTCTTTGCCTGTTTATTCTTCATTATATTGGGAAGCAAAAAGAACTATTTAAATCTTTTCTTCTTGTTTTTTATTTTAGGGTTGTTGATTCAACTAGAGCTGTCAAATTCCGTGCTTCTAGTATTGCTTTTAATTTACATTTTGTTTAAAAAAATAAAAATTTCTAAAGCAAAAGTTTATCTCTCCACTTTCGGGCTTATTATTGGTCTTTTACCATTTATAATTTATGACTTTTCACATAGGTTTATTCAGACCGTTGGTCTTCCCTTATGGATAATAAACAGGGTCAGGCTTTTTTTGGGGCTTACAATTTCCGGAAATAGCACGACACACAATTTCCCCATAGCCTTAACAACAGTAAGGGATCAGCTGGCACAAATAATCTTTCCCTTTTCGCTAACATTTTTTTATTTCATATTAATACTTTTACTAGTTTCATTATTTATGAAACGTCGGGAAATTATAGAAAGCAAAATTTTCCTTATAGCCCTTTGGTTCTTTGTTCCGTTATTTGGTTTTTTGATTCACGCAGCTCCGGGTATGGCGTATTTTCCACTTATTTTTCCCGCTGTCTGCCTTTTAATAGGTTTTTGTCTTGATTTTTATTCTAAATTTAATAAACCGCTAGTCATTTTGGTTTTCTTGGTGATTCTTTTTGTTAATGTTTTCAACATAGTTAAATCAGATTATTTTATTTGGACGAATAAGTCGGTTAGGATGCCACCGAATAATTATGGCTTTGGTCCTACATACTTAATTTTCAATGACTTATCAAAAAAAATCGTTAGTGATTCCCAAAAAAGAAACTTTAATGTTAAAGGCGGAGGGTTTTTGTCTAAATACGAGTCGGGAATTGACAATTTTAAGTATTTAATCTTAATTAATGGTGGGAAGATTGACTACAATTCGTCCTTAAAATATGTTATCTACGCAAAGGATGATGTTGAAAGAGAGAAGGCTGTGTCCAACTCTAAAAATGTTCTTTTTAAAAGCAATTATTTTTATATTTATAAGCAAGTGAGTGAATAATGTAGAATAAGAATATGAGCGACGTAACAGCGGTGATAATTACCAAAAACGAAGAAAAAAACATTGTGGATTGCCTGGAGACTTTAAAATGGGTTAAGCAAATAATAGTCATTGATGATTTTTCAGACGATCGAACAGCTGATGTTGCAAGAATTAACGGAGCAGAGGTTTTTAAACATACACTTGGACGGGATTTTTCAAAACAGAGAAACTTTGCTCTAGCTAAATGTAAGACTGACTGGGTATTGTTTATAGACGCGGACGAAAGGGTTTCAGAAAAACTAAAAAAAGAAATAGAATATCGACTAAGTGAGAGTAAAAACACCAATGGCTTTATTTTCAATAGAAAAGACATATTATGGGGAAGAACTCTAAACCATGGCGAAATGGGAAAGGTAAAATTATTAAGACTGGCAAAAAGAGAATCAGGTGAGTGGCAAGGAAAAGTTCATGAGGCATGGAAGATTAATGGAAATGTAAAGGAGCTTAAAAACCCTCTAATTCACTACCCACATCAGAACATTACGACATTATTTAGGGAAATAAATTTTTATACAAGTATAAGGGCTGAGGAACTGAGGAATAAAAACTTAGAATCTTCTTTGTATCAGATTATTTTTTACCCGGCTGGTAAATTTATTATGAATTATTTTATTAGATTAGGCTTCTTAGACGGGATACCGGGACTTATAATGGCGAATGCAATGAGTATGCACTCATTCCTCGTAAGAGGTAAGCTATGGTTGTCAAAAAGAAACAATCAAAAATAGAAATTATTTTCTTAGTCTGGTCGATTGCTATTCTCGTTTATTATATTTATTCCCTACTTTGCAGAGGGGGAATTTGTTTTGGATAAACTATGTTTTCCTTTGCTTTTTTAGTTGGAATTTATTCATTTGGGATATTAGCTCTTGGCATTTCAACACAGCTACATAGAGAAAATGTTTTAGCGATTTCCATAATTTTTCTCTTGACCTTAATAGTCTTACTACTTAAGCTATTCAAAAAAACGGAATTTAAGAGAGAAATTAAAAAAGCATTGCGCCCAAAGTTAAATCTGACTATTTTTATACTTATTATTTTTCAGGCGACTGTAAATCTGATAGGAGTTTTAGGCCCGGAAATTTCTTTTGATGCCCTCTGGTACCATTTGACATTACCAAAAATATTCCTTCAAAACCATGCCATATTTCATATTCCTGGTGGATTACTATACTATTCAGATCTGCCAAAATTAGCTGAAACTTTATATATTCCTGCGTTATCTTCATCAGACGAAATTTTGGCAAAATTGATCCATTTCTTATTTGGGATTTTTTCAGCGTATGCTACCTACAAAATTTCCAGAAAATATTTAGATTATAAATATTCTCTTTTGGCTGTTCTCATTTTTTATTCCAACTTAGTTGTTGGTTGGCTTTCAATATCTGGTTATGTAGACTTAGTAAGGACATTTTTTGAAATAATCGCATTTTGGGCTTTCTTGGAATGGGTAGAAACGAAAAAAATAAACTGGCTAATTGAGTCAGGGATTTTTGTTGGACTTTCCATCTCAACGAAACTCACAGGATTCATATCTTTATTTATTTACGTTTTTTTCCTGTTGTATGTCTTAAGGAAAAAAGGAATTGCTGATAAACTGAAAAAACTTTTTACATTTATTGCCCTTTCAATAATTATTCCTCTTCCATATTTTGTTTTGTCATTCCTTAATACCGGTAACCCTATTTTTCCACTTTTTTCCAAGATATTGCCCTTAAACACACAATTAAACTTCCTAAAGTCTTTAAAAGATTCTTTTATACTATTAACCTCATCTCCTGATCCAATATCGCCTATTTATTTAATATCATTACCCTTAATAGTAATTTTCTTTAAAAAAATCAGTTTTTCCGCAAAGATAATTATTACTTACTGTCTTTCTGCCTTCGTTTTGGTAATTTTTCTGCCGATAGGGGATAAAGCCAGATTCTTTCTACCCTATCTTCCTGCACTGTCTATTGGAATAACCATTGTTTTTTCGAAGCTTGATAAAAGCACTATTCAAAAAACAGTATTTTTTGCTGCAATAATATTGTCGTTTATTTCAATAGGTTATCGCTTGGCCGCAAACTATAAATACATACCATATTTATTTGAAAGTGAAACTAAAGCAGAGTTTTTAGCAAAAAACCTTAATTTCTCATTTGGGGATTTTTACGACACAGACGGTTTTTTAGGCAAAAAAATAAACTCAAGTGACAAAGCTTTGCTTTTTGGTTTTCATAACCTTTATTACATAAATTTCCCTTTCATCGACAGCAGCTTTGTAAAAAAAGGTGATAGTTTTAATTACATTCTCACGCAGAACTCTGAAATCCCTGATCAGTTTAAATATTGGCGATTGGTTTATTCAAACCCTTTGACAAAAGTTAATCTTTATTCATTAGGAGGCATTTGGTGGGTATATTAGTATTCCTGTTTGCTATTCTTTATATTCTAATTTTTCCGATAGGGGAATTATTAGGGTTTACATTTATTAAATCCGCTAATTTATCATTGCTTGATGTTTTTACATTTATAATATTTTTGTTTTGGTTAATTACGAGTAAGAAAAAGGGAATAAAAAATAGCCTTTCACTGCCAATTGCTATTTTTATAGGAATTTTATTCCTCTCGTTTATAATAAACATGTCTGGAATCCCTCTCAATTTACTGACCGTTGCTTTTTTATATATTGTTAGGTGGCTTTTATACCTTTCTGTTTTTTTTGTTCTTATAAATTCGTCAAAAAGAGTAAAAAATCTTGTCCCCTATTTTATGAGCGGTGGGGGACTAATTGTTGTAATAATTGGTTATTTTCAGTACTTTTTATTCCCAAGTCTTCAAAGTCTCTATAAATATGGTTGGGATGAACATCTTTACCGTTTATTCTCAAGTTTCCTAGACCCAAATTTCTGCGGAATAATAATATCTTTAGTGTTTATTCTCAACTTTTATTTTTTAAGATTTTTTAAAAAGGGACGTTTCAAAATTGTATTTTTTACTTTACAATTTCTCATTTTTGTTGCTCTTTTACTTACTTATTCAAGAAGCGCGTTGATTACGCTTATCGTATCCATAATAACATTTTTAATTCTTGAAAAAAGAATGAAAATTGCCATTGTATTTATTGCAGGATGCATCATTAGCGTTTTTCTCCTATCTTCTGCAAATCCAATTTTAGAGCTTAAATTTGCAAGAACATATAAAACAGAAGGCACGAATTTTTTAAGGACGACTTCTGTACAGGCAAGGGTGAGATCAATTAAAGATGGGTTAACCTTGTTTAGCAAATACCCCGTTTTCGGAGTTGGTTTTAATAATTTAAGATACGCCCAATATAAGAGCGGAATTATTGGCGGGCCAAATTGGGAAACAACTCATGCCGGCGGAGGAACCGACAATAGCTTTCTTTTCGTAGCCGAAACAACAGGAATAGTTGGATTAGGAGCTTATCTATTTCTTTTGTACTCTATTTTTAGGAATCTTTTAAAGAAAAGGAAAGGTAAGCTAGCAGTTATTGCGATATCATCACTATCTGGGGTAATTGTTGGAACCTTCTTTATAAACGGGTTGTTTTATCCTTTCATTATGCTTTGGCTATGGTCTTTAATTGGAATTACTCTGAATACTTGACTTTAATTGTTTTTTCGGCTTTATTACCAGCTTGATCCGTTGCAACTACGATTATTTCGTTTTCTCCGTTTTTTAAAGGAAGACTGTAAGAGTAGGTATTGCTCTCGTCGACGATAGCCCAAAATCCGTTTACAGTTACAGTTGTTCCTGAGTCTACTTTACCAGCTACATTAGCGGTTTTTTGTTCTTTTGAAAACTCCTCGCCATCGGCTGGAACGTCAATAGTTATTGAAGGCGCAGAGCTCTTATAGACTACTGTAAAAATGTCTGAAAAATCACTTTTCCTTCCGTTAATCTCTACCTTTGTTTTTATTTGATTTTCTCCTGAATCTAATGTTTGAATAAATTTAAAGTTTCCATCTTCGTTAACTATTTCACTATTGACAAGTTGGTCATTTATAAAAAGTTGTAATGTGCCGTTTTTAATTGCCTTACCTGAAATTTCCAACTGGGCACTATTAGTTGCAAAAGGGATTGAATTTAAGATAGGGGGCTGGATGAATAAATTATCTTTAGCTTTTGTTTCGGGACCTGTTCTAAATCCGGAAACAAATAATGCGAAATTTGCCATAAGCGGAATACCCAGTTTTACAATGAAAATAAAAACAACAGCTATTCCTAAAAGAGTTAGAATAATGTTTCTTTTGGTTTTCTTTTCCAATCTTCTTGAGCGTCTTGTTTTTTTCATGGTTTTGAGCCGACTGTCGGATTCGAACCGACGACCTACGCTTTACGAAAGCGCCGCTCTGCCAGCTGAGCTAAGTCGGCAGCACATCTATTTTAGGAGATTTAGGAAGCAAGAGCAAGGAAAGAGTTTGAAAATGGCTAAAGCGAGGAATTTATGACATCTATTTGGGGATAGTTCTTCTTTTTCTTGCTACATTTAGTTCTAAAATTGCTTTTTGAAGTTCTGCCTCGGCAATTCTAAGATCATGCTCCGATGCTTTTTCTTTCATTGCTCTCTCGGCTCTTTTCTGTGCCTCTTGGGCTTTGGCAACTTCAATATCTTCGGCTCTAAGTGCGTAATCAGCTAAAATGGTAGCTTTATTGTCGCCGACTTCTAAAAAACCTCCGCTGACCGCTAAATGCTGTGTGCGAGGACCTTTTTTTATTGTCAGCTCACCAGGAACAAGTCTTGTTAAGAGGCTGACATGATTTTGCAACACGCCAATTTGACCCTGCTCGGTATTAACAAGGATTTCGTCAACTTCATCCTTAAAGACAATTTTTTCTGGGGTTACTATTTCAAATTGAAACGCCATGTCATTTTCCTTTTGCTACCGCTTCCTCTATCTTTCCAACCATAAAAAACGCACTCTCTGGAAGCTTGTCATGTTTGCCTTCCAATATCTCTTTAAATCCTTTAACAGTCTCCTCAATTGGAACATATTTTCCTTCCTGGCCCGTAAAAATCTCTGCGACAAACATTGGCTGGCTTAAAAATCTTTGAATCTTTCTGGCGCGGGATACAATAAGCTTATCCTCATCTGAAAGCTCATCTATTCCCAAAATTGCAATAATGTCCTGAAGCTCCTTGTATCTCTGTAGTACTTTTTGAACTCCTCTTGCGACTTGATAGTGCTCTTCGCCGACAAAATTAGGATCAAGAATTCTTGAACTTGAAGCGAGGGGTTCGACAGCGGGATATATTCCCTGTCCGGCTATTGATCTCTCCAGGGCAATTGTGGCATCCAGATGCGAAAAAATTGTTACGGGTGCAGGATCAGTATAATCATCTGCAGGAACATATACTGCCTGAACCGACGTAATAGATCCTTTTTTGGTAGATGTAATTCTTTCCTGCAGATCTCCCATTTCCGTTGAGAGCGTAGGCTGATATCCAACAGCTGAGGGCATTCTTCCTAGAAGGGCTGATACTTCTGATCCTGCCTGTGCAAATCTAAATACGTTGTCTATAAAAAGCAATACATCTTCATTTTTTGCATCTCTAAAATATTCAGCCATTGTAAGGGCCGTTAAAGCAACTCGCATTCTGTTGGCAGGAGGTTCATTCATCTGACCAAATACCATAACGGTGTTTTCCATAACGCCTGAACCTTTCATTTCAAGCCACAAATCATTTCCTTCCCTTGTTCTTTCTCCGACTCCTGCAAAAACTGAATGCCCTTTATGTTCTTTGGCAATATTTCTGATCAGCTCTTGGATGATAACGGTTTTTCCGACTCCTGCACCTCCAAATACGGCAATTTTTCCTCCTTTTGTAAAAGGGGCAATAAGGTCTATGACTTTTAAACCAGTTTCTAAGACATGAGGTTTTGTTTCTTGTTGCATGAGGGTTGGGGCTTCTTTATGGATTGGCTCAAAGTTTACATCTTTTTCGCCTTTTTTAATTTCTTTTCCACCATCAATGGGAGCTCCTAAAACATTAAAGAGCCTTCCTAGTGTTTTAGGGCCAACAGGGACTTTTATTGGAGAATGGGTTCTTTTAACTTTTATTCCCCTTGTAAGCCCGTCGGTTGGACCAAGAGCAAGCGTTCTAACTTCGTTGTCGCCAAGTAGAAATGCGACCTCAAGAATAAGTTCTTTTTTACCTTCAAAATCAATTACCAACGCCTCATTCACAACAGGAGGTTGGCCGAAAAACCTAACGTCTATTACAGGACCTTGAATCCTTATTACTATTCCCTCGTTTTTTGTCTTTGCATTTGTCATATCACTGCGTGAATAACCCACTACTTATGTCTAGGATTTCATTTGTTATTTTTTCCTGTCTTAACTTGTTATAGTCAAGTTTTAGGTAGTTTATAATATCTTCCGCGTTATCTGTGGCGTTTTTCATTGAAATCATTCGTGCTCCCTGTTCCGAAGCAAAATTTTCTAAAATGTTTTGGTAAAGAACCATTTCCAAATAATGTTTTAGAAGATCGGGAAGCATTCTGTCAATATCTGGTTCAAAAAGGCAAAATTTTATAAGTGTTTTTTCTTCGCTTTCGACTTTTATGGGTAAAATTGTATTAACCGTGGGGGTTTGCATAAAAACATTATTAAAATGTGTAAAAACTACCGAAACCTTGGAGACTTTTCCAGTTAAATAGTAGTCATCAATAATTTTGGCAATAGGGAAGACCACATCGAAACTTGGAAGAGTTGTGCCAAACGGAAAAGAAGCTATTATTTCACCAATTTTTGCTATGCTTTTTTCAATCTTCTTCCCAATAACCATATAGTACGGTTTTTCCTTGTCAACGGCATAGACCGTTCTTAATAAATTTGAAATAAGTCCACCACAAAGTCCCTTATCAGGGGAAATAACAATAAATAATTCTCGGTTTTGAGAACTCTTAGGTATCAAATATAGATTTTTACGATCGTTTCCTACCTTTGGTATGAGACCTCTAACAAGGTCAGTGAGTTTATTAACATATTCCCTTGAAGATAATGCAGCTTCTTGGGATCTTTTTAACTTGGATGTTGAGATCATCTGTAGCGCCTTAGTCGTTTTTGAGACATTCTGGGCGGTTGTAATTCTCCTTTTGATAAGTAGCATGTTTGCCATAGTTAATATTTAAATGTTTTTTTAAACTCCTCAGTCGCCTGATTAAGCTCTCTTAATAATTGGTCATTTGGTTTGTTTCCGGTTGATAGGGAATCCATGATCTTTTTATGGTTTCTCCTCATGTAATCATGGTATTCTTTTTCAAATTTCAAAACCTCCTCAACGGGAACATCATCAAGCGCTCCGTTTGAGACAGCCCAGATACTTAAGTATTCCAAATCTTCGGGGAGTGGTTGATATTGCGATTGCTTTAAGATTTCAACTGTTCTCTTACCTCGCTCAAGCTGTGCGGCTGTTGCTGGATCAAGTTCCGACCCAAATTGAGCAAATGCAGCAAGATCATTATATTGCGACAATTCAAGCCTCATGATTCCTGAAATTGATTTCATAGCTCCTGTTTGAGCTGATCCTCCAACTCTTGAAACGGAAAGACCAACATTGATTGCGGGTCTTATACCTGCATGAAATAAATTCTCTTGAAGATATATTTGTCCATCGGTGATAGAGATAACATTTGTGGGAATATATGCCGAAACATCATTAGCTTGAGTTTCAATAATCGGTAACGCCGTAATTGACCCTCCGCCATTTTTTTTATTTAGCTTTACTGCACGTTCAAGCAGTCTACTGTGAAGATAGAAAATATCCCCAGGATACGCTTCCCTTCCTGCGGGCCTCTTTAAAACAAGGGAAATTTGTCGATATGCCCATGCATGCTTTGTTAAATCATCATAAACAATTAAAACATCCTGACCTTTTTCTAAGAAATATTCTCCAATTGCAACGCCCGCATACGGTGCAAGATATTGCAATGCGGCGGGATCTGATGCGTTTGCGGATACGACAATTGAAAACTTTAAAGCATCTGTCTCTTTCAATTTGTCTATGATTTGAGCAACTCTACTTTGCTTTTGACCGATTGCAACATAGATACAAATTAGAGGTTTTAATTTTTTCTGAATTGCTTGATTTATTATCGTGTCAATCGCTATTGCTGTTTTACCAAGCCCCCGGTCGCCAATAATTAGCTCTCTTTGACCTCTTCCGATAGGAATCATTGAATCTATTGCTTTTATCCCTGTTTTTACAGGTTCGTTTACTGGCTCCCTCAGGATTACTCCAGGAGCGATTTTTTCAAGAGGCATGTCCTTGCCTTTTTTAATTTTTGGTTTACCGTCCAAGGACTCTCCTAGAGGATTTATTATCCTTTGTAACAAATCCTCAGATGCATTAATTGACAAAAGTCTTCCTGTTCTTTTGACTATTTCCCCCTCTTTTATATTGTCTCCTTTTCCAAGGAGGATTATGGAAACGTAATCCTCATCAAGGTTTAGCACAAAACCCTCAGTTTTGTCTTCAAATACTACCAATTCACCCATTCCGACTTGCGATAAACCGGAAGCAACAATAACCCCATCGTTATTTTTTTCTACTTTTCCTACATTTTGTATTTTTGGACTAAGGCTGAAAGAGTCAAGTCCTTCCTGAAGTTCCTTAATAATTTCTTCGCTACTTATCATATCTGTCGATTATAAATTCGTTAATGTTTTCTAAATTATTTCTTAAATTTAAATCGTATATTAAATCATTATCTATTAATTTTATACCCAAAATCAATTTCGGGTCTTCTTCTATTAATACGGTTTTTTTAGGATATGCCGATTTTATCAGTAAAATATTATTCTTACTTATCATCTCTTTGTTTGGGACAACAACCCTGATAACTTTTTTTTCTTCAATTTTTTTTAATTCTTTTACATATTGCCTCAGCTGACTCGGTTTCAAAAGCTTTGCGATTTGCTTAACTTTCTTAACATCTAGTTTACCCCTAGTATAGCTTCCTTGAGCCAATAGTTTAAATTGTTTTCTTGTCACTAATTACTCCTTTTTATATTTTTTAAAGCTCTTTCTATAATTTCGTCTTCTTCGTTTTTTGTAAATAAGCCTTTTAGCGATTTTTCAAGCAAAGACAGCGACATTTCGCTTATTCCCTTTGCTAATTTTTTCTCGGCCTCTCTGGTTTCCTGAATTATCTGGATTCTTGAATCCTCTAAAATTCGCTCAGCTTGCTTTTTTGCTTTTTCCTCAAGCTCAAGTGCCACTTCTTTAGACTGGCTTTTTACATCGTTTAATATTTTGGCCGCATGTTCTTGTGCTTTTCTTATGATTTTATCCTGTTTTTCTTCGGCTTCTTCTAAAAGCTTTTTAGTCTCATTGGCCTGTTTTAAGCTCTCTTCGATTGTGTCTTTTCTTTTTTTAAGCATACTAAGCACCGGTTTATAGACAAACCTTTGCAAGGCAAATAATATTATTCCAAAATTTACTATTTGGGCTACCAATAATAATGGCTCAATCCCAAATCTTTCTAGTAAGTTCATAATGACTTATTTTGTAAAAACAAACTTGATTATTTAATAAAGGCTAGGATTAATGAATAAATTGCAATTGCTTCGGCAAACGCCATTCCCAAAAGCATTAGAGGTAAGATTTTGCCGGATACCTCAGGATTTCTTCCAATTGCCTCCATTGCCTTTGCTCCAATTAATCCTACGGCTAAAGCAGGACCTAACCCTCCAATGGCTATAATTAGTCCTCCAGCTGCGACAGTTATCGTCATTATAAATCACCCCCAATCATTTTAATTATATCAGTCTATACGGCAGCAGCTAATTTTTGCCCTGCAGTATGTTTATCCTGGTGATGTGGTGTTGTAAATATTACCATAAATGCCATAGTCAACATTGAGAAAACTAATGCCTGAACAGCTCCTACTATTATTTCCAAAACCATAAAGGGAAGCGGAAAAAAGAAGGCAAACATACCAGCAACCGTAAATATGACAACTTCACCTGCGAAAATGTTGCCAAATAGACGAAATGAAAACGAGACTATTTTTGCAAATTCCAAAACTATCTCTAAAAGTCCCACAAATAAATTTATGGGATTTAAAGAAAAATATCTACTTAGGTAGTCTTTTATTCCTGTAAATTTTATACTCATTACATGTGTTGCAAAAACGGAGATTATCCCAAGCGCCAAAGTTAAATTAAGATCACTGGATGCCGCTCTAATAAGAGGGACAAGTGTTTTTTCATTACCATGTGTCTCGAAAATACCAATTGTTCCAACTCCAGGCAGCAGTCCGCTCCAATTTATTAGAAGGATAAATAGAAAAAAAGTCATTGCAATGGGAAAGATTTCTTTCACTCTCTTAGGAGTGATAGATTCAATAAGGTTATAGTAGGTTTCTACTGCAATTTCAACAATGTTTTGAAGAGTGCCCGGAATATACTTTACACCACGTGAGATAAAAATAATGAGGGCAAAAAGCAACACATCTATTAGCAATGTGTCTAAAAGAGTGTTTGTAATCGAAAAAGAGCCAATATTAAATATAGGCTCTGCTGCAATTGGAATAGCCATTTATTTTCCAGTTATATTTTACGGTTAAACGGAATTCAAGTCAAGAAGAAGAATTCTCAAATTTTACTATTTTTTCGGCAATAATAATGGGTTTATCATTCTTGCTGTCTATTTTTCCGTCTACAAGAATAACAGAATCTTTAAGCAATGCAAGCTTTGATTGTTCATATATTCTTGGAAAGACGACGCACTCAACTAATAAGCCTTTCTCATCGCCTAAGGTTATAAAAGCCATCTCGCTATTGTTTTTTGTGAAAACTTTTCTCATTGCTTCGATTAGCCCTCCAATAATAACTTTTGTTCCCTCGTCTTCCTCCTCAAGATCAGAAATTTCATGGCTGATTCTCTTTTTTATTGACATAAGGTTGCCCATTTGAGGATGAGATGTTAGGTAAAACCCTAAATATTCTTTTTCAAAAGATAATTTTTCATCGTTTGAGAAATCTTCCACCTGACTTCTTATAATAGGGGATGGGTCGTCTTCTTCCGAAAATAAACTAGTTTGACCTTCCCTACTTTGCTTTTTCTTTTTATTGCCTTTTTCCATAACCTCAGGATACTCAATTAATAGGGCTGCTCTATTGCCAAAAATATCCATAGCGCCTGCTTTTATTAGACTTTCAACTGTTTTTTTATTTACCGCGCCAAGGTCGACTTTAACGCAAAAGTCTTCAAGGCTTTTAAACGGTTCTTTTTTCCTGGCATCTAAAATTGTCTTTATAGCAGCAGTGCCGACGTTTTTTATAGCAGACAAGCCAAACCTTATTTTATCGTTTCCTTCAATTGCAAACTCTGCATCTGATTTATTTATATCTGGGGATAACACGGACACATTAAGCCTTTTGCATTCTGCTATTGCCTGAGAAATTTTCTCGTTTTTTGCAGGACCGGATGAGCCTCGAGACTCCGCGGTTAAGAGAGCCGTCATAAACTCAACAGGGAAGTGCGCTTTTAAGTAAGCCGTTCTAAACGCAATAGTTGCATAGC
>MFNH01000040.1:118728-119544 GCA_001781995.1 Candidatus Levybacteria bacterium RBG_16_35_11
CAAATGGTTCAAAAAGTATCCATAATTTTTCAGCGCTATTGGCCGGCATTCCATTATCCACGCACCCCTGGATAAATTTATCGTGTTGTTTTTTCATTTCTGAGGAAATTTTCTTACCCACGGCTTTTCTTAGCTTATCTGCTTCTAGCCAAGAATAACCTGCTACGTTAATTGCAGTAAGTAATAAATCGTCTTGATAAGTAATTATTCCATAAGATTCTTTTAGTGCATCTTTTAGTCTTTCGTCTGGATAGTTGATTAGGGAGGGATTATGTTTCCTTCTGATAAATTCAGGAATATTCGCCATGGGGCCTGGACGGTACAAAGCAACCATAGCCTGCAAGTCGAAAATAGTCGTGGGCTTTAGTTCTTTAATGTATCTGCGCATACCTGGCGATTCAAGTTGGAATATTCCTGTTGTCTCCCCTGATGCGAGAAGCTCGAAAGTTTTAGGATCTTCGTAGGAGATTTTTGCAAAATCTACCTCTACGTTTTTGTCTTTTTTTATAAACTTTAAAGCTTCTTGGATAATTGTTAAATTCCTAAGACCTAAGAAATCTATTTTTAGAAGACCGACTCCTTCTTCCCCCACAGTGTACATGTCGAACTCTGTTATAATTTTTTCGCCATTTGGCTCTCTTTGCAGCGGAACGTATTCAGTAAGATCTTTGTCCGCAATAACAACTCCCGCAGCATGAACAGACGCATGCCGGACTACGCCTTCAATTTTTCTTGCCAAATCTAAAAGATTTCTTGTTTCAGGTTCCGTAACATAGGCTATTTTTAACTCGGGGCTTTGCTCCAGTGCTCGGTCAA
>MFNH01000040.1:119562-142586 GCA_001781995.1 Candidatus Levybacteria bacterium RBG_16_35_11
GCCAACCCATGGGAATCATTTTTGCAATTCTATCGGGACCGCTATAAGGCATACCCATTGCCCTTCCAGTATCTCTTACCGAACCTCTTGCCTCCATCCGTCCAAAGGTGATGATTTGAGCAACTTTATTTTTTCCATATTTCGCAGTTACATAGTCAATAACCTCGTCTCTTCTGTTGTCTGCAAAGTCAAGATCTATATCGGGGGGAGAAGGTCTCATTGGATTTAAAAAACGCTCAAAAGGAAGCTTAAAAAATAGAGGATCGATGTCAGATATTCCCAGTGAGTATGAAACAATTGAACCGGCATTTGAACCTCTTCCCGGTCCAACCGTTATTCCTTTGGACTTAGCCCAATTCACAAAGTCTGCAACGATAAGAATGTAGGTCTCATACCCTTTCTTTAAAATAACCGACAATTCATATTCTGCTCTTTCTTTAATCTCGCTTGTAAGGTTTTTGTATCTTATTTTAAGGCCCTGTTTAACTTTTTCTTGAATATATTCCGAAGGTATCTTATTGCCGGGAACATCAAATTTAGGCATAATCCATTTACCAAGCTCTATTTCTACGTTACATTGGTCGGAAATTTTTATAGTATTTTGTATGGCTTCTGGCGTTTGTATAAAAAGCCCAGCCATTTCCTCTGAGCTACGCAAGTAATAATCCGGAGAATCTATCATTGTAATTTTTCTATTTTTATCATTTAAGGTGGTTTGGGTTTGAATACACAATAGTGTTTCTTGTGCCTGGGCATCTTGCGGATAAACATAATGAGTGTCGTTTGTAGCTACAAGAGGAAGTCCTAATTTTTGAGACAATTCGATTAACTTTTCATTTGCAATATCCACGTCTTTGTTATTTGTATGTTTTTGCAACTCAATATAAAAGTTTTCCGGGCCGAATATTTCACTTAATGTTTCAGCACGCTTTAAAGCCGTTTCTTCCTGATTATGAAGAAGAGCGTCAGAAATAAATCCATTTACGCATCCGCTTAGGCAGATTAAATCCTCATGATA
Organism: Candidatus Levybacteria bacterium RBG_16_35_11; assembly: GCA_001781995.1. Lineage (GTDB taxonomy): Bacteria > Patescibacteriota > Microgenomatia > Levybacterales > UBA12049 > MFNH01. The sequence goes on from MFNH01000040.1 coordinate 120,581, forward strand.
TTCTCGTAATAGCTCAATATCAGATCTTGGCTTGTAATAGTATCCTTCTAAATTGGCAATTGAGATTATCTTTAAAAGATTTTTGTATCCTCTATTGCTTTTGGCAAGTAATACCAGGTGATTATTGTCAGCATCGATTCCCACTTCTTTGTCGTGTCTAGTCCTTTTACTTATATAAATTTCGCAGCCAATAATTGGCTTTATTCCAGCTTCTAAGCAAGCATTGTAAAAATAAATGGTGCCATACATATTGCCATGGTCGGTTATCGCGACAGCTTTCATATTAAGCTCTTTTGCACGCTGGGCCATGGCTTTAGTTTTTGCAAGCCCGTCAAGTAGTGAAAACTCACTGTGGTTATGAAGGTGTACAAAATCTGCCATTTATCTTAAAACCGTTGTGTCTCTTTGTTGCTTTGCATCTTTTAAATTTTGAGACGCCTTCTCTAAAAGTTCTTCCGTGTCTTCACCGCTCCAGAGAGTCCCGCCAATACTAATTGTTAAATTTAATTCGACGCCTCTTTTATGCGGAATAGGAAAAGGGGCGTATTTTATTGCATCGCTTATTTTATCTGTGACTACCTTTAACTTTGACAAGCTGTCAATTCCCGGGAGAATTACTGCGTTTTCATCTCCACCGCTTCTATAAGGGAAAGGGAAATCTTCCAAACGACCCTTAGATTCCTCCCTTAAACCTTCTGTAACTCTCATCGCAGCTTGAACAATTACATCATCTCCTGCATTCTGCCCATACAGTTTGTTGATCTCTCCGAATCTATCCAAATCTGTTATTAAGATTCCGAAAGGTTTTCCGATTTTAATCATTTCGTCTATTTTTGGACGCAATAATTCCTGACGATAAAGCCTTGTCATGCGGTCTCTTTCTAATCTTTTATCTCTTCGCATTAATGCAGTTGCTAAGAGAACGTCCGCATCTTCTTTCTCTAAAGCACCATTTTGCACCCGGTCTCGTAAAGATTTAGACCAAGCCTTATATCCCCTGAACGTTTCTTCATCTAAAAATCTTTCCTGACTTCTTCTTTCTTTTCCTCCTGGAGGTCCTTTTGTTGTTGTAACTTCAGTCGTTTGCTCACTCATTTTATTTTCTCTTTTATCTCTTCTCTTATTAAGTTAGAATCTAGTTTTCTTCCAGCCATTTTAATAACTTGGCCTATCAGAAACATTAACGCTTGCTCTTTTCCTGCTTTAAAATCTTCAACCGCTTTAGTATTATCCATTATAACCTTATCTAAAATGTTATCAAGCTCCGATTCATTGATTTCTTCAGTTTTTCCTTTTAAAATTTCATCAATAATTTTTGCCGGTTCAAAATTAATTGGATCGACTTTTTTATTAATAATGTAATTTGCAATTTGCTTAGGATTTATTCCTTTAGTATTGCCTATTTTTGCTACCTCTTCGTAAGAATTTGCAAGTTCTTTTTCGCGTGTTAAAATTTCTGCGTCATAGTAGGGGAGAGAGTATTGTTTTTGAAACCTTTGGATTTTAGCGTCTGGAAGTTCTGGAATTTGCGCGGATAATTCTCTTATGTACTTTTCATCGAATGTGAAAGGTGGAATATCTGGCTCGGGAAAGTAGCGATAGTCATGGGCTTCTTCTTTTTGACGCTGGCTTACCGTTTTTTGTTTTTTTTCGTCCCAGCCCCTTGTTTCCTGAGCCGGTGTCTCCCCTGATTTAAGAAGCTCAGCTTGACGTTTTAATTCATAATTTATAGCTTTTTCTGCGAATCTAAAAGAATTTATGTTTTTTATTTCTACTTTATAACTTGGAAGCTGATTACTTGTGCTAAACTTTAAGGAAATGTTTGGCTCCAGCCTCATCTCTCCTTTTTCCATGTCTGCGTTGGAAACTCCTAAATATCTAACCATTAGCTGAAGTTTTTTTAAAAACTCATTAACATCTTCGGATGATTCAAAATCGGGTTCTGTTACTATTTCGACAAGGGGAACACCCGATCGGTTAAAGTCAATTAATGTGGAGTCTTCGTTTAAATGAAGAAGCTTTCCCGTATCCTCTTCCATGTGAACGCGGGTAATTCTAATTGTCTTATTGTTTTTTAATTTAATTTCGCCTGCTTCAGAAAAGGGGATATCATATTGAGAAATTTGATAACCTTTGGGTAGATCCGGATAAAAATAGTTTTTCCTGTCAAATTTTGAAAAATTTCTAACTTTACAATTTAGGGCCAAACCGATCATTAGGCACCATTCAATTGCTTTTTGATTAGATACAGGTAAAGCGCCAGGTAAACCTAGACAAACAGGACAAGTATGGGAATTTGGTGCTTTACCAAAATAGTCGGCGGAGCAGTTGCAGAACATTTTTGACTTTGTTTTAAGTTCAATATGAGCTTCTAATCCAATTACGGGTTTATAATCCACTCTTATAATTCCTTTCAAAAAAATTACCTACTCTAAATAACGTTTTTTCGGAAAACCTAGGTCCGAGAATCTGAAATCCAATAGGAAGACCGTTTATGAAACCTGCCGGGATAGCTAGCCCGGGAATTCCGGCAAGATTTGCAGTAACGGTAAAAATGTCAGATAGGTACATTCCTAAAGGATCATTAACCTTCTCCTCTATTTTCCAAGGTAAAGTGGGGGATACGGGAGTTAAAATTACGTCGACTTTCGCAAATGCCTTATCAAAGTCTTGCATTATTAAGGTTCGGACCTTCATTGCTTTTTTGTAATAAGCGTCATAATAACCAGCTGACAAAGTAAATGTCCCAAGCATTATTCTTCTTTTTGCTTCGTCTCCAAAGTGAGGTCTAGTGTTTCCATATCTAATGCCATCGTACCTGGCTAAATTTGAAGACACCTCTGAGGGTTGAATTATGTAATAACAGGCAATTGCATATTTTGAATGAGGCAGTGAAATATCAACAATTTTTGCACCGTTTTTCTCATATAGCTTTATTGCTTTTTCTATTCTCTCTTTAATCCTTGGATCTAAGCCTTCCATGAAATACTCTTTTGGAATTCCAATTCTTAAATCCTTAACGCCTCTATTTAAATCTTCCAGATAGTTATCAACTTTGGTGTCTGGTGTTGTTGAATCCATTTGATCTTTTCCCGCAGTAACATTTAAGAAGATAGCGCTGTCTTCAACTGTTTTTGTGAAATGGCCTATTGAATCTAAAGACGATGCCATCGCAACAATTCCGTATCTACTTACCCGTCCATAAGTAGGTTTTAAACCAACAACATTACAAAAACTTGCGGGGTGCCTTATAGATCCTCCCGTGTCTGTTCCCGTAGCAGCGATACACATGTTTGCGGCGACTGAAACAGCAGATCCGCTGCTTGATCCTCCTGGAACATATTCTTCATTCCATGGGTTTTTGGTAGGACCAAAATCTGAATTTTCACCACTTGAGCCGTGTGCCCACGCATCGCAGTTTACCTTGCCAATTAAAACTGCTCCCGCATTTTTTAGCTTAGATACAACAGTAGCGTCGTACTGCGGAATATAATCTTTTAAAACATTTGAAGCGGCTGTTGTTTTAATTCCCTTCGTTAAATAAAGGTCTTTTAAAGAAATCGGGATGCCCAATAAAGGAAGATCAGCTTTCTGAGAAATTAGATTGTCGGATCTTTTTGCTTGTCCTAACGCTTCTTTCTCTGTAACCGTAATGAAGGCGTTTAAAGACTTATCTTTAGCTTTAATTTGCCCAAGACATGCTTTTAAAAGATCTACAGATGAGAATTTCTTGGATTTTAATCCCTCAACTGCCTGTTTTATGGAAAGTTCATTTAATTTCATTCTTCCTCAAAAATTGCTTTTACTTTAAACAGTCCATTATCTTTTGATTTAGCGTTTGAAAGGGCTTCATCCTGAGAAAGTGAAGGAGTAGCAATATCATTTCTTGTAATATTTTCCAAGTTGGTTACCTGACTCGTCTCCTGAACGTCTTTTGTATCGATCTCTTTAAGTTTTTCTATATATCCTAGAATTGAAGATAATTGAGTTTCTAAGTTTTTGAGTTCATCCCTTTTTAGCTCTAAATTAGCCAGTTTTGCAATGTGCTGGATATTAATTTTCATTTGGAATTAATTATACTTTAACCTTTAACCTTCTGGCAATTTCTACTCTTGCCAAATTTTCAATGTTATCATTAAGAGGTTCCAATTTAAATTTTGTTCCATACTTTTCTTCTAAAGAAAGCCTTATTAAATAATCTGTGAACTGAGGATTTTTAGGGAGAATTGGTCCGTGTAAATAACTTCCAAAGATATTTTTGTAAATTATGCCTTCTGTTTTGTCTTTTCCGTTATTTCCGTAACCTGCAATGACTTTTCCAAAAGGATTTACACTTTTTCCCAGATACGTCCTTCCGCCGTGATTTTCAAATCCAATTAAAATCTCTTCAGTTATTGAAGATCTTATGGCAACATTTCCAATAAATCTTTTCGTATTCATTCCTGGATTTTCCGTATACAAATCTACAATTCCTAGTCCTTTTATAGTTGTTCCGTCAGCTTCTTTATAGTATTCCCCTAAGAGCTGATATGCGCCGCAAATGTAAAGCCCGGGTTTTCCGGCATCAATTAGCTTTTTTAATTCTTTTGCCTTTTTAAATAGGTCGGCACTGACAATTTTTTGCTGCCTGTCTTGCGCACCGCCCATGAAAATAAAGTCCGCTTTTTTAAGTTCGGATAGGTCAAATCCAACGTTTAACTCTTTGACTTCACATCTGATTTTTCTCCATTCACATCTTTTTTTAAGACAAATGATATTGCCTCGATCTCCATAGGTATTCATTAAGTCTGGATAAAGCCAGGCAATGGTAATTGATTTCTTTTTTATCATAATATTTTCCTTCCTGTTAGGATTTTCCTTGCCTCAAGCATTGCTGAATAGGTTGGCAAAATATACAAGCTTCCAGTTGCAGAAATCAGTGTTTTTTCGATTGCTTTTTCCAAATTAGGTTCAACAAGAAAATTTTCTAAACCAGCATATTTCATTCTTAATGCCATCTCGTGTGCTCTGTCGCCAGACACGCTTATATTTTTTATACCTTTGGAAAGAAACTCTATATTAGTATCCCAAATCCATGAAATGTCTTTTCCATCTGGAATTCTGTCGTTTAGAACAATTAGTAGGTTTTTACCTCCTAATTGCTGAATTGTCTTCAAAGACTCGTTAAAGCTCGTTGGATTTTTTGATAAAAATATTTGAACTTCTTTATCACCTTTTCTAATGATCTCCTGTCTTCCGAAAGCAGGCTTAAAAGCGGCAATTGACTTTTCTACATCAGTTTTTTTTATTCCGATTACCTGAGACAATAACGTTGACGCAAGCACATTGTAAACATTGTAGGTTCCGCTTAGGAAGCTTTTGCCAGATTCGGAAATATTCAGAACTGGCCTTTTATGACCGCAATTTGTGCAGCTCCAGTCTCCAAGGTGAGAAAAAAATATTTTACGGTAGGAAAGCTTACTGCCACAATATAGGCAGTATATTGAGTCTGCAGCGTTTTGCTCATCATTTGTTACAAATTGGTCGTTGTTTAATCCAAAAAAAACAACCTTAGCAGAAGTACTTTCAGAAAGAAAAGAAATTAAAGGATCATCTGCATTTAATACAAGAGTCGATGAGGAAGTCAAATTATCAAAACTTTTTTTCCAGGTTCTTGCAATTTTATCTATTTCCCCATATCTATCCAATTGATCCCTAAAGAGATTAAGCGCGATTAAATAGTCTGGGGTTATTTGATTCAAAATTAAAGGCAACGTATTCTCGTCAACTTCGAAAATAGCGTAGCCTCTTTTTAATCGTCCGGATAATTCAGATGCCGATATGATTGCGGATGCAATCCCGTTTAATAGATTCGCGCCAGATTGATTTAGAAAAACTCTTTTCCCGCTTTCTTGAAGGATTGATTTAATTAATTTTCCAGTAGTAGTTTTACCGTTAGTCCCCGCAACCAGAATAATTTTTGTTTCGGTTTTTTTCAGCGTGTCTTTTATAAAATTCGGGTTAAGCAATAAGGCAATGTGCCCAGGCCATGTTGAGCCTTGTCCGAGATTTAAAGACCTACATATAAATGTAATAGACTTGCCTATTACTATTGGTAACTTATTCATTACATTGAGCGAAGGATTTTAATTCTTTCTGCAACCGGAGGATGGGTGTCAAAAAGAGATGAGAACCACGCTTTTGCATCCTTTCCTCTAAAAGGGTTCACTATAAAAAGATGAGCATTCGCATTGCTGGCGGATGCGACAGGTCGTCTGTCGGCCGATATTTTCTCCAAAGCGCTTGCCAATCCATCTGGGTATCTTGTTAATAAAGCTCCGGAGGCATCGGCTAAATACTCCCTTTTTCTTGAAACGGCTAGCTGAATTAAAGTAGCAATGATAGGAGAAAGTATTGCAAATACGATCCCTATTAGTAAAAATATAAGCTGTATATTTCCTCCTCCTTCCCTATCTCTTCTTCCCCCACTAAACCAAAGGCTTCTGGTAAAAAAGTTAGCAGCAATTACAACGAAACCAACTAATATTGTTACAATTGCCATAAGTCTTGTGTCGTAGTTTTTTACATGGGATAGTTCGTGTGAGATTACCCCCTCAAGTTCTATTCTATTGAGTTTTTCCAGTAACCCAGTAGTTGCGCACACAACTGCATGATTGGGATCGCGACCGGTAGCAAAAGCATTTGGGGATGGATCATTTATTATGTAAATCTTGGGTTTGGGTAGCCCGTCTCCTATCGCAAGGTTTTCTACAATCCTAAATAATTCGGGATTATCTTTTTTTTCTATAGCTTTGGCTTTAACTGTTGCCAGCACGAGTTTGTCCGAATAATAATAGCTACTAAAACTGGTTACTCCAGCCAAGATTAACGCAAAACCAACCATTGGCCAGCCATATCCCAAAGCTTTGCCAAAAACATAAACAATCGTAGTAATAAAAATTACAAATAAAAACATTATCAACCACGTTTTTATTTTATTTGCCGATATTGTCTGATATATCTCCATAATTAGAATTTTACCTTAACCGGCTCTTTATCTTTTTCCGCAGTTCCAAAAAACTCAGCTGGTTGAAATCTTAGGAGCTTTGCAAAAGTAACGGTTGGGAATACCTGTAGCTTTGTATTATAGTCCATGACATTACTGTTGTAAAACTGCCTTGAATAAGCAATTTTATTTTCCGTATCCGACAATTCTTCCTGAAGCTCCAAAAAATTCTGACTAGCTTTTAGGTCAGGATAATTTTCAGCCACAGCAAATATTGATTTTAGGGTTTGAGAAAGCTGATTGTTAACATCTGCTTTTTCTTTTGCACCTTTTGCTGTTATTAACGCAGATCTTTGCTCTGTTACTTTTTCAAACAATTCTCTTTCATGCTTAGCGTAGCCTTTTACTGTTTCTATTAAGTTGGGAATTAAATCTGTCCTTCTCTTAAGCTGAACATCTATTTGGGAAAAGGCCTCAGATACCCGTATTTTTGCTGTAACCAAACTATTATAGACAAACCATACATAAAGAAGAATTGCTGCTATTATAATAATGAAAACTATAGTCATTTTTACTCACCTCCTTTACGAATTAAACCACTCACTCAGTTCATTATATGAAAATGTGTTTATAATGTCACTTTTTTTTGCCCAGCCTCTTTTTGCCAAAGCTATCCCGAATTTCATATTTGCCATTTGGTAGGCTGCATGACTGTCCGTGTTTATAGCTAACTTGACGTTTTTATCGACAGCTTTTCTAATAATCAAGTCGTCTATGTCAAGTCTGTTTGGCCAACTGTTTATTTCTAAGGCAATTTTATTTTTGTAGCAAAAATTAAGTATCTTTTCCCAATCAAGTTCATATTCGTCGCGCTCGTTGATCATTCTTCCGGTTGGATGACCAAGTATTTTTACCTTTTTATGAAATAGGCCTTTTAAAATCCTGTTAGTCATTTCTTTTTTATTAAGTCCAAAAGACGTATGAATAGAAACGATTGCAAAGTCTAGCAAGTTGAGGACTCTATCGTCGATTGGAAGTACGCCTCGTGTATTTATGTCAACTTCGAGTAAATTAAATGAACGAATATATTTTTTACCTGAATTTAATTGTTCAATTTTTTTTCTCTTATTTTCTATAATTTTGTACATTTCACTAGATGAATGTTTGGAAAAGCTGGGATTGTGTTCTGCAAATCCAATATATTCGTAGCCAATAGTTTTTCCTTTTTCTAATATTTCCTCCATTGAGCTTTTTCCAAGGTCGTGACTTGGTTCAATTGGAAAATTTGAGTGGACATGGAGATCTCCTTTTATGTCATTTAAATCAACTAAGATTGGTAACTTTCCCTTAGCTGCCTGTTCTATTTCCCCTGTATCTTCTCTCAATTCAGGGGGAATCCAGGCTAAACCAAGATCTTTATAGAATTTATCTTCAGAATCATATTTTTTTATTTGACTTTCTTTGTCAGGGACTTTTTTTATGCCGTATTCAGAAAGAGACAGTCCTTTTTTTAGCGCATATTCCCTAAGGTGAATATTGTGGCTCTTGCTGCCCGTAAAGTGCTGTAGCAGCGATCCGAAGCTGTTTTCAGGTTGGATCATCAAGTCTACCTGATGTCCTCCTGATACGAGAATTGATGAGCTTACGTCGCCCTTTTCCAAGACTCTTTCTACGTAAGGATAATTAGTAAAATGATTTATAACATTTCTTGGATGTTTAGTTGAAGCTGCAATATCTATATCACCGACTGTAGGAACCATTCTTCTTAAACTACCTAAAGCCTCAACGCGTATTACATCTTTTGACTTTCTCATATGGGTAATTATGTTTTCGGCTATCTGAAACGCAAAAGGCAAAGTCATCCTTTTAGCCTTGTTTTTGCCCTTTTCATACTCATTTATTACCTGTAGAATGTCTTTTTCCGATTTTTCACCAAATCCAGCAAGCTTAGAAATCTTCCCTTCCATTGCAATAAGTTTTATATCGGTAATTACCGTGACGGGATTTTTTAAGTTGAAAGATTTAACAAGCTTATACGCTGTTTTAGGCCCAAGAGACGGGATTTTTAATAATGGGAAAACTGAATCTGGAATCCCTTTAAAAACCCATTCAAAATGCCTTACCTTGCCCTTTTTTACTAATTCCTTGAGATGCTCTCTTATTGAGGGTCCTACACCTGGCAATGTCCCCAGTTTATTTTCTTTGATGAGATTGCTTATTTGAGTGGATGAATTTTCGATAGAGCTTGCTGCTTTTTGATATGCAATTATTTGAAACCGGAACTTATTCTCATCTTTTATTGTGTAGGCAGCTGCTACGTTTCCTAAAAGGTCGGCGATATCCTTATTCAACATGGCAAAATGAGTATATCTAACACTGAAAATTAATACAAGCTTACCTCTCATTATTTCTCACCGGAGCATTGACTAGTATTAGATTATTTGTTAGGATACAAATTGAAATTAAGGCTAACTTGGGCTCGTAGTGAAGAGGCCTATCACGTCTCCCTGTCACGGAGAAGATCGCCGGTTCGAATCCGGTCGAGCCCGCAAATTCATAAATACATCTCTGCCCCAGAATAGGAGGAAAAATGCCAAGAGTTAGGAAAGAAAAACTTCAAAAAAAGAATGGTTCTAGGTTAGGTATAAGATGGGGAGAATCATACATAAGCTTGCTCTTAGGAATTGTGGTGGTCGTAGTTGCTTTTGTTTTGGTTTTTACTATTGTCCGAAATAAAAACTATAATGTTCAAACCACAAGTTCGGTAGATACTGAGGAGACAGGAATGAAAGCATTGCCCAAAAGCTATGAAGTTAAATCAGGTGATGATTTATGGAAAATCTCAGAGAAAATATACGGATCTGGATACAACTGGGTAGATTTAGCCAAAACTAATAATATAAAAAATCCGGACATCATATTTTCTGGAACTAAATTATCTGTGCCAAATGTAAAACCCAAAATTGTCAAAACTGATCAATTAAACGACAATGCAGCAAATGCTATTAAATCGGATACCTACAAGGTTCAAAAAGGAGATTATCTTTGGGAAATTGCAGTTCGGGCATACGGTGATGGGTTTAAGTGGGTGGATATTGCTAAGAAAAACAATTTAACTAATCCTGATCTGATTTTTTCCGGGAATGTTTTAAAGATTCCCCGCTAGTTTTTAAAATCAGTAGCGAATCCAAAACCCAGAGAGTAAATGTTCCATAAAAAACGTGGGATTGCGCAAGTAAAGGTACAGAATTTGGAGAGATAATATTAATTGCGATTAGTAAGTAGCAGTAGAAAAATAAAGCGTAGTACCAAAAATTTAGCTTATCCTTAATTAAATAAGTCAAAGTAAAAAACAACGGAATCAATGTCCAGGTAAAATGATGCTGCCAAGAAAAGCCGTTGATAATGAGACTTGCTAAAATTAAATATCCAAGCAAAAGATCGGTTTTTTCTATTGAATTTCTCCGGAAAAAAGCAATAATTAAAGAAGTAGCAGTAACCAAAATGACAAAGATATATTTAATAATTGTCCTCTCAGTCAAAGGCAGAGACAGTCTTACTAGAAATCCGCCAATTGACTGATTATAATATTCTGCAGGCCATGAAGAATACATTGTCGGTAAAACTTTCTGATAAAAATACTGATTAAGCGGCAGCGGGATAACAATCAAGGACAATATAATTGCCGCAAAAATCATAGTTAAGGAAAATAAAAAAACTTTTCTGCTTTTAAATAAAAAATACGGGAATACTAAAAGCGGAAAAAGTTTAATTAAAAAGGATAACCCAAGAAAAAACCCCGACCAAACCTCTTTCTTTTTAGAAAAATAAATAGCCAGCGATAGAAAAAGCAAAACAAAAAGATTTGTTTGCCCCATACCCAGAGTAAACTTAACAGGGAAAAATATAAACGAGAGTCCGGAAAAGAAATAAAATAACGAACTGTTTAATTTTAGTTCTGCGGTTTTAAATAGTAAAATAATTGAAGCAAAAAGAGCGCCCAATGAGAAAATAATCCAAATTTTAGATGCAATAATAAAAGGTATAATAAGCAAAGGAATTTGAAACATAAATGAAAAGGGTGGATAAGCGCTTGGAGTAAAAATTAGTTTATTATTTAGGTAAGGATTTCCGCCGGATAAAGAAATTTGCGGTGTGTAATAAAAAACACTAAAATCCGGGTAGCTGTCATAAAGTAAAACCCTTAATAGGATTAGAAGCGTCAGAAAAAAGAAAATTAGTGAAATAGCTCTTAAAAATTTCATTTATAACAACAGTTTAACAAATATCTATAAGAGGTGATAAAAATGAAGCTAATGCGATGGTAGTTCAATGGTAGAACGTCTCCTTCCCAAGGAGAAGGTTGAGGGTCCGATTCCCTTCCATCGCTCAATTTCATTGACTCCATTAGTGCTTTTTGATAAGATAAATCATGCCCCCACGAAAATCTAAATCTGATAATTTAAAGTATATTTTTGTTTCAGGAGGCGTAATCTCCGGGATCGGAAAAGGATTAACAGTTGCTTCGATTGCATTTCTTCTTAAATCAGCGGGTTATAAAGTTGCTCCGATTAAATTTGAAAATTATCTAAACCTTGATGCCGGTACAATAAATCCTATTGAGCATGGTGATCCCTTTTTGTGTGAAGACGGCACCGAGGCAGACATGGACATAGGCAGTTATGAAAAATTCATGGATGAAGACATGGGAAGAGACAATTTTATTACCATGGGAAAAATTTACCAAACTGTTATAGAAAGAGAAAGACATTTTGAATATGAAGGAGAGGATGTTGAAGCAATCCCATATATTACTAACGAGATTATTAGAAGAATAAACGAGGTCGGCAGAAAAAGTGACGCAGAAGTAGTTATTATTGAGCTTGGAGGAACTGCGGGGGAATACCAAAATGCCCTTTATTACGAAGCTTCAAGAATGCTAACTCTAAAAAAGCCAGGCGATGTAATTCATATTCACGTAAGTTATGTTCCTACACCTTCTCATTTGGGCGAACCTAAGACTAAACCTACGCAGTTATCTGTAAAAATGCTTAATTCCATGGGAATTCAGCCAGACATAATTGTTGCAAGATCAGATAAATTCTTGGACGAAAGAAGAAAAGATAGACTTGCTCTTTTTTGCAACTTACATAAAGAAGATGTAATTTCCAACCCAGATGTCTCTACGGTCTATGAAATTCCCTTAGTTTTACATAAGCAAGATATGGATAAAAATATCTTAAAAAAATTAAACTTAAAAATTAGAAAACCGATGCTCTCAAGCTGGGAAAAGTTTATTGATAATGTAAAAAAAGCAAAAAAAGAAATTGATATTACTATTGTTGGTAAGTATTTTGGTACAGGTGAGTACGAAATCAGGGATTCATATGCGGCATTGTTTGACGCAATTGACCATGCTTCATGGAATCAACTAGTTAAGGCAAAAACCAGATGGATAGATGCTGAGAAAGTTGAAATAGAGGGGTTGGAAAAACTAATCGGAAAGACGGATGGGATTATTGTTCCTATTGGTTGGGGAGAGCGGGGAGCAGAGGGGATGATAGCTGCCGCAAGATACGCAAGAAAAAATAACATCCCTTATTTAGGCCTTTGTTATGGAATGCAGCTAGCGGTTGTGGAATTCGCAAGGGACGTTTTAGGTTTAAAAGACGCAAACACAAAGGAAAACGATAAGAAAACGAAGAATCCAGTTATTCATTTAATTCCCTCTCAAAAAGCTCATATGAAAAAGAGAGCTTACGGGGGAACAATGAGATTGGGGGCATGGAAAGCAATAGTTAAAAAGGGGACAAGAGCTTTTGAAATTTACAAGAAATATGGCGGATTCATCCACAATAAGCCCGGGCTAACTAGTGAAAGACACAGGCATAGATATGAATTCAACGACAAATACGTCAAGGATTTCGAAAAGGCAGGACTAAAAGTAAGCGCAAGATCGGTGGAGGAAAATTTAGCTGAAATTATAGAGCTTAATAAGCATCCGTTTTACATTGGAACTCAAGGACATCCTGAATACAAAAGCAGACCGCTTAAGCCCCATCCGATATTCCTGGCATTTATTGAGGCTTGTAAAAATAATTCTTATTGAGGAAATTCTATAATTGTTTTATAATATCAGCCATGGTTAATCAAATAAATTTTGTTCCGGGTGATATTGTTAGGGTTCACCAAAAAATAAAGGAGATAGATACCTCTTCAAAAGGCGGAGGAAAAGAAAAAACCAGAATTCAGATATTTCAAGGAGTAGTTTTAAATATTAGGGGACGAGGCGGCAATAAAACCTTCACTGTTAGAAAAATGGTTGAAGATATTGCGGCAGAACGAATATTTCCTTTTAATAGTCCAAATATACAAAAAATAGATGTAACAGGACACTTAAAAAATAAAGTGAGAAGAGCGAAGTTAAGCTACCTCCGAAAGTCAAAGTAAAATAAACCACATATAAAACATTACATGAGGGTTTTTGTAGGGACATCTGGGTTCTGTAGATGTCTTATCTCATCTCTTAACATTGCGGCTGTTTCAAAATCCAAGTCTTTCGCTGCATTTTTCATTTCCACCCGCAGTTTCTTTATCAATTTCTCTTTTTCATCTGGTAATATGACTTCTTTTTTACTTAGCGTTAGTAAAAAATCGATAGTTTTGTCTTCTTGCTCTTCTTGTTCAACTAATTTTGCTCTAATTGCCTTACTTATTCCCTGCGGCGTAATATTATGCCTCTTATTGTATCTAGTTTGTGCTTTTCTTCTCCTTTCCACTTCCCTTACCGCTTCCTTCATGGAATTGGTTACAATGTCAGCATACATAATTACCTCTGCGTCTATATGCCTTGCAGCTCTTCCCATAGTTTGAATTAAAGAGGTCTTACTACGTAAAAAACCTTCTTTATCAGCGTCTAATATAACAACTAATGATACTTCTGGAAGATCAAGGCCTTCTCTTAAAAGATTAATTCCGACAAGGACATCAAATTCTGCCAGTCTTAATTTATCAAGGACGTCTTGTCTCTTTAGCGTTTGTATATCCGAATGTAAATAGGAAACTTTTACACCTTGCTCCGATAGATAGCTTGATAAATCTTCTGCCATTCTTTTAGTAAGTGTAGTAATTAGTATCCTCTGATTTTTAGAAACTCTTTTATTTATTTCTTTCATTAAGTCGGAAATTTGGCCCTTGCTTGGTTTTATGGAGACTTTCGGATCAACTAATCCAGTTGGGCGGATCAATTGCTCAGTTATGGCTTTTTGCTCTATTGCCAATGAAAGCTCATATTCATCGGGTGTAGCGCTAACAAATGTTATCTGATTCACTCTTTTTGCAAATTCTTCATATTTTAAAGGCCTATTGTCAAGCGCCGAAGGAAGCCTGAAGCCATGTTCTATTAATGTTTCTTTTCGTGATCTGTCGCCCCTATACATGCCTTTGATTTGAGGAATAGTCATGTGGGACTCATCAATAAAAGTTAAGAAGTTTTTTGAGCAAGTCTTGAAGTAGTCTAGCAAGGTATATGGGGGATCACCGGGTTTTCTTCCGTCGAAGTATCTTGAATAATTCTCAATACCGTTAACGTAACCAATTTCTTTTATCATTTCCAAATCATAGTTTGTCCGCTGATGAAGCCTGTGAGCCTCAAGTATATTATTTTGCTTTTTAAGCTCTTCAACTCGATTCACTAAGTCTTTTCTAATTTCTTTAAAAACACTTTTATAAGACTTTGGATTGGTCATAAAATGTTTTGCTGGATAAATTACGGTAGAATTTAACAAATTTTTTATATTTCCAGTCAGAGGATTGATTTCGTAGATTTTTTTAATTTCCTTCTCGGTTGTCTCGAATCTCAAACCAAGATCGGAATATGCTGGAAAAAGATCGACGTCTTCACCTCTAACTCGAAAAGTGCCCCTTCTAAATCCGTAGTCATTTCTTTCGTACTGAAGATCTGTAAATCTTGAAAGTATTCCTTTTCTGTCTATTTTGACACCAGGACGAATTTCCATAACAAATTTCCCAAATTCCAGCGGGTTGCCTATGTTGTAAATGCAGGAAACCGATGCGATTACTATTACGTCTTTCCTACTTAAAAGATTAGCGGTTGAAGAAAGACGCAATTTATCGATTTCTTCATTAATTTCAACTTCTTTCTCTATGTAAGTGTCTGTTTGAGGAACATAAGCTTCTGGTTGGTAGTAATCATAATATGAAACAAAATAGCAGACGGCATTATTTGGAAAAAATTCTTTGAATTCCTGATAAAGCTGAGCAGCTAGTGTTTTATTATGGGAAATAACAAGTGTTGGAAGGTTTAAATTGGCAATTACATTTGCCATTGTAAATGTTTTACCGCTTCCTGTTACACCTAACAACACCTGATGACGATTATTATTTTTAATTGATTTTATCAATTTATCAATTGCAACAGGCTGGTCTCCTGTAGGTCTAAAATTTGACTTTAATTGAAATTTCATAGACCTTTCATTATAGCATTTCTGAGGCTAAATTAATTAAGCAGATCTTTTTAAACAAACTTTACGCTATATCCTTTCGGCGGTCTTTTTGCCCTGTAACGTTCAAAAACTTGCTTTTCATGGCCCATTCTAACGAAAATATCTCTGGATTTCATTGAGATTTGCTCTTTGTGACGAGGGTCACTTACTATCAGAGGCTTGCCTCCACGAGGATGAATAACTCTTTTGTAATCGAACATTCCTTCCTGCAAAACTCTCTTCCCCGTAAATAAAGATATAATGTCATCCAAAATCGCCAAGTATTGATCACGGACCATCTCTGGCTTAACCTCCGAGTTACTCATTGGCATAATAATAGAAGATTTATTCTTATTGTCAATAACCATTTTATATAAATCTCGAAAGGGGGAAACTTCTCCTCATCCTCTAAAATTGATGTTGTTTGAATCAAAGAGAGTTATTGACAAAGTTTGATTTTTTTTCGTATAAAATATACATAGGGCAAAAGGCTAAGAAATTTAGATCTTTAACCCTAATAACCTTAAACATGCCCGGTGTTCTTTATAAAAAAGAGAGAGAAGTTTTGGAATACATTGCCCAATTTCAGAGGCAGTATGGTTATTCACCAATTTTATCGGAAATAGCAAAGGCGACAGGACACAGAAGTAACTCCACTGTCCACACTCTTATAAAATCACTTGTTGAAAAAGGGTATGTTCAAAAAGTTGAAGGAAATACAAGAACATTAAGGATAGTAGATGAGAAGGTAAAATTAGGCTTAATGGGCAGTCATCCCGCAATCGAACTTCCTCTAATGGGTTATATCGCAGCAGGCAAGCCTTTAGAACCATATCATGATCCAAATGCCTCATTCTTTATTTCTGCATCGCTTCTATCTGGTAAAAAAACAGCGTATGTCCTGCAAGTTAAAGGGGCTTCGCTCATAGAAGATGGCATACTAGATGGGGATTATGTTGTAATTGAGAAAGACAACGACATTTTAGATGGCGATATAGTAGTTGCAATTGTTGATGATAACTTGGCAACTCTTAAGAAATATTATAAAGAAAATGGAAGAGTTGTTCTGAAGCCTGCAAACTCAAACATGGACCCTATCTATCCTAGCTCCCTTACTATACAAGGAAAAGCAGTAGGACTTGTCCGAAAATTTTAACTCTTCTTAAATTTAATTATCTTTAGTTTATGGTTAAGATAAACAAGAACAAGGACAATTAGGAAAATTATGATTACTATTTCAAATCTCCTAAAGTAAGTGCCCAAAGTCGACCAATTCTTACCTAAGTAAAAACCAGCAAAGGCCAGAAATGAACTCCAAACCAGTGTTCCCAATACAACAAAGCTTGAAAATTTCCAGATACTCATCTCAGAAATACCTGCTGGAAGAGCAATGTATGTCCTAACCCCCGGGATTAACTTACCAATAAAAACAACTCTCGATCCATATTTATCAAACCACTTTCTGGCTTTGTAAAATTCATGCTCGGTCACCAATATATATTTCCCATATTTTTTTATTAAATTTACAAGCACACTTTCTTCAAGTAAGTATCCGATGTAATAGCCGATTACTGAACCGACCAAATCACCTAAGACCCCGATTAGAATAACCAAAACCAATGAAAATGTCCCAGCGCTGGCCAAAAAACCGGAAAAGGGCATCGTAATTTCTGTGGGAATTGGGATAAATACGCCTGAAAGAAGCATTAGCAAGAATATTCCTAAATAACCGGTTGACTGGATTAGATGTATAATAAAAACTGATAAAGACTCAAGCATGGGTAATTTATACATTGTAGCAACACCAATCGGCAATTTACAAGATATAACAGTTCGGGCAATTGAAACATTGCGCTTTGTTGATCTGATAGTTTCTGAGGATACAAGAAAAACAGGAATACTCTTGAAAGAACTTACTAAAAGATACAACTTTGCAAATAAAAAAAATAACCTCTTGTCTTACTATGACCAGATTGAGAAGAAAAGAATCCCGGAAATCATTCATGCGTTAAAGCAGGGGGTCAATGTTGCTTTAGTCTCAGATGCCGGAACACCGACAATATCTGACCCAGGGTATAAACTAGTAAGGGAATGCATAGCGCAGGGAATTAAAGTAATCTCTGTGCCAGGTCCTTCATCTCTAATTAGCGCATTAGTGTCCTCGGGCCTTCCTACTGATAAATTTACTTTCTTAGGGTTTCTCCCAAAAAAAGAAGGACACAGGGCCAGCATGTTTAAGAAAATAAAAGATACAAACAATGTGATAAAAACGACATTTATTATTTTTGTTGCTCCTCATGATTTGATAAAATCACTCGTTGAAATGCAAAATTTTTTTGGAAATATTGAAGTGGTAATTGCAAGGGAGCTTACTAAGATTTTTGAAGAAATCAAAAAAGATAAAATTTCTACTCTTGTGGAATTCTATTCTAAAAAAGGGGTAAAAGGAGAGATAGTGATGCTTTTTAATCTTAACTAAAGATTTTTTAGCTGTTTTTCAATTTGCGAAAGACGATTGTATTTCGCAACCCTTTCACCTCTTGCAGGGGCTCCGAATTTTACATAATCTGCTGACATTGCAACAGCGAAATCGGCAATAAAATCGTCATTTGTTTCTCCGCTCCTATGCGAAATTATAATTTTAAGGCCTGCTGCTCTTGCAACTTCAACCACTGCTATAGCTTCGATCACTGTTCCTATCTGATTTGGTTTTATAATTATTCCAGTGACAGCTTTTTTATCTAGCGCCATCTGAAGTCTATATGGATTTGTTGCAATTAAATCATCTCCTATAATTATTGTCTGGTTTCCCATTTTTAAAATTATTTCCGACCAACTATCCCAGTCGCTATCAACTATCGGATCCTCTAGGTATATTATTTTGTAGTTACTATTAAGCTCCTGGTAAAAGGCTATTAATTCCATAGCCTGTAAGCTTGTGTTTTTATCCTTTACGTGATATTTGCCATCTGTATAAATATTATTAGCTGCTGCATCCAAACCTAAAAAAATATCAAACCCAAGGCGTAAGTTAATCTGTTCGATTGATTTAGAAATGAGCGCAAGTCCCTCATTGTTGTTCTCTAGCGCTGGTCCAAACCCCCCTTCGTCTCCAACCAGAGTAGAAAGCCCCCTGTCTTTTAAGATTTTTTTCAGTGCAACATAAGTTGAGTTGGCAATCATTAAGGATTCATCATAGGAAAAGGATGATGCAGGAATTACTAAAAATTCCTGAAAATCAACATTTAGGCCTGCGTGTTGTCCACCATTTAAAATATTAAATGCCGGCGTTGGTATTTTAAGATTTAAGTTTTCTTTTTTTATGTATTCTCGAAGATAAAGGAAAAGTGGCAACACAGAAACTTTTGCGGCCGCTTTTGCAACTGCTATAGATACTGAAAGAATTGCGTTTGCTCCAAGTCTGCTTTTATTTTGTGTTCCGTCTAAATCTATCATAATTTTATCTATTACCTGCTGCTTTATTACGTCAATTCCAACAAGATTAGGTCCAATTAAATTCTGGACATTGTCAACAGCTTTTAGGACTCCTTTTCCTTCAAAACGCGATTTGTCATTATCGTGCAATTCACAAGCTTCATAGTTTCCAACTGATGTGCCAGAAGGACAAGAGGCAACTCCTGTTTTCCCATCATTTAGAACAACTGTAGTCTCTATTGACGGGAATCCTTTCGAGTTTAATATTTCTCGGGCAAAAACCTGTTTTATCTTTGACATATTAAGAAATTATTTTGTTTTCCGCTTCTGCGATTGTTTCGCAAGTAGAATCAATTGCATCGGGGGATACAGAAACACTTGTTACGCCAAAATTGACAAGTTTTTCAACAAGGTCCGGATAAGACGACACCGACTGACCGCAAACCGACGCGGTTATTTTATACTTATGGCAAGTTTTTATGATATGCTCGAAAGCCCACAAAACAGCTTCATTTCTTTCGTCAAATTCAGGAGCAACCTCATCATTGTCACGATCTGTTCCTAAGATTAGCATTGTTAAATCATTTGAACCGACCGAAACTCCGTCTATTCCGCATTCAATAAATTTCGGAAGAAGTATTACGTTAGATGGAATTTCTACCATCATCCATAATTTAAAAGTAGGGGAGCGTTGCAAACCTGATGATGTGATTATTTTTTTTACTTTCGAAAGTTCCTCGACCGTCCGAACAAAAGGCAACATAACCCAAAGATTCTTATATCCTTTTTTCTCCCTTAAAAGCTTTATTGCCTCAAGCTCAAGTTTAAAAACCGAAGGATCATTAATATATCTGTAAGCGCCCCTGTATCCTAGCATTGGATTTGGTTCAATAGGCTCAAAATCGCGACCACCAGTTAACGACCTATACTCGTTTGTTTTGAAATCAGATGTTCTGTATACGACTGGGCGGGGATTAAAAGCACTGCAAAATTTTTCTATTCCTTCTGCAAGCCTAGTTACATATTCTTTTTTCCTACCATCTTTAATCATTTTTTTAGGATGTACACCAATACCTGCCATCATAAACTCTGCTCTTAGTAAGCCTACGCCATCAACATTTTTTTGGGCAATTCTGTCAGCAAGCTCAGGCTCAGCCAAATTGGTATAGATTTTAGTTGCTGTCTTTATATAACTAACGATCTTATCTGTAGCTATGTTTGACTTTACTACCCCACCCTTGTAAATTTCCCCTTTTAAACCATCTACTGTTATTACCATCCCGTTTTTAATATCTTTTGTAGCCCTACCGGTTCCAACCACTGCCGGAATCCCTAGTTCCCTTGATACAATCGCAGCATGACTTGTTCTTCCACCACTGTCAGTCACGATTGCAGCTGCCTTTTTCATAGCGGGAACAAAGTCAGGATTGGTTTGTGGCGCAACCAAAACATCACCTGGTAATACCTTATTAATTTCGGAGGCTTTGTGTATTACTTTTGCCGGGCCTGTTGCAATCCCAGGCGAAGCTGGGTCACCCTGCAACAATAATTTGCCATTTGCCATTTGCATCTTGCCATTTTCCTTTTGCTTATCACTTCCCGTAGTTGTTACAGCTCTTGTTTGAACAATGTAGATTTTTCCGCCCTCAATTGCCCATTCAGAGTCTTGTGGAAAATAATAGTGATTCTCAAGCTTCTTTCCTAGCTTAGCCAAAGTAATGATTTCTTTGTCGGTTATCTTTTGTTTTTTCCCCATGTTTTTGGAGATTTTTACTTCTTTATTCTCACCTGATTCTCTTTTTAAAGCTTTAGTTTGAAGGGAGATGTCTTTATTTAGGATCTTAAGCTCATCTTTTGACACTTCGTAATGATCGGGGGTTACTTCTCCTTGGACAATCATCTCCCCAAGCCCATAAATCGCCTCAATTACAATCTTTGTTTTGTCATTTGTAACAGGGTCAATAGTAAACATAATCCCTGATTTATCAGATTCAATCATCTTTTCAACCACCAGGGCTATGCCTATTTTTAGATGATCATAATGTTGCTCGTGTCTGTAAAATATAGCGCGGGGTTCAAATAAGGAAGCCCACCCTTCTTTTATTTTTTCAAGAAGCGCTGCTTCTCCCTTAACGTTTAGAAATGTTTCCTGTTGCCCCGCAAAAGATGCCCCTGCCAAGTCTTCTGCAGTTGCAGAGGAGCGAACCGCAACTAAGATATCTTTTAATGATCCGCTCAATTGCCTATAAGCTGAATATACTTGGCTTACCAGTTCTTGGGAAATTGTCCCTTTTATTATTGTCTGCTTAATGTGTTTAGAGACTTGATCCAAAGACTCTTGTTTTTCGAAGTTTACAGTACTTAGCAAATGTTTTATCTTTAGGGCTAGCTTGTTTTCTTTAATGAAATTATAGTAGGCAGTTGAAGTTATAATAAAACCGTTGGGGACAGGGAGACCTGAATTTATTATCTCACCTAAATTTGCACCTTTACCTCCGACAAGTGAAACATCTTCCTTACCAACTTCTTTAAACCACGCAACTAACTTAATCCTTTTGGGCAGCATACTATTATTATCCAAATATGCGGATAAATTATCAAGCAGTAATCACTTAGTCAGTTGTTCTTTGAAGTAATCAACCCAAGGATTAGTGCTTGGATCAACACCGTACAAAAGACCCAGATAAAGGGTTACAAAGCCTCCAAAGGCAAGAAAATCCAAAGCTTGGGATATTTTATCTTCTCCATGGGCTTCGTAAGTAATCTCTTTTATTTCATTCTTTTTTACAACATCTTTAGTCAATTCAATTCTTTTCTTCACATTATCACTGTCAATTGAAGAAGTTAAAAACAAGACTGTTAATTTTTTATTTTTGGGAAAAGTAAGTCCTTCCATTAAATGATGGTTTAATTCCGGAATAGGGGAGTATGATGAAAAAGTTTTAGCTGTTTCATTAAATTGATTTCTCATTATATGAGCGTTTCCTTCAAATATCTGACTGGAAAATACAATCGGACATGAATCTACTAAATCCTTTGCAATCTCCCTTGCTTCTTTTTGAATTGCATCATTATTTTGTCG
>MFNH01000040.1:142605-166777 GCA_001781995.1 Candidatus Levybacteria bacterium RBG_16_35_11
TATTTCTTTTTTAACGTCCTCATTGGTCACATTCAGTAGTCCCGTTTTCGCTAAGATTCCCATGGCTCCGAACACCATATAACCTGTTGCTACTCTTGGAACCTGGCATTTGTTATGTTTTGGATTGATAATTAGGTAGGGGAAATTATTGCTTTTCAAAATTTCCGCTAGTTTTCCGCCGGTGGTTAACCCAATTACCTTTGCTTTCCTTGAGATTGCATCATTTAACCCTGAGATAGTTTCTTCAGTTGATCCAGAGTAGCTTACAACAATTACTAATGAATTTTCATCTGCATATACGGGCAAACTATTGCCATTTATTACCTCGACAGGAATTTTTATTGAATCTTTAAATAAGGAATAAATAACTCGTCCGCCTAGAGCAGAGCCGCCCATTGCGCAAAAAATTATATTAGTTACTTTTTTGTAATTTTGAGGAACTACTAAAGTGTCTTTATCATTCCAAATTTGCTCGCATTGATCAGCTAGTTCAAGAGTTGATCTATAAACGTTTCTTGGATCTATTTTTTTAATTTCTTCCAAATCTTCCAAATTTATCATTTCAGACCTTTCCTCTCTTCCCAACGTAATTTATCAGTTTGATCCGGGCGATGATAGTCATCTTCCAATCGAAGAGTAGTTCCAACTTCTGGAGTAGACACTTCATAAATAGCGCAGTCAGTTACAGCCCTTATTCTATGTCTCTGCCCAGGTCTTATTTTATATCCCTTAAAAGGAACCATTTTTATTTCTTCTTGCTCACCTTTATTATTGTCAATTATTAAGATTGCTTCTCCTGAGACCAACATCTGGCTTTCTTCTTTTTCGTCATGAATTTGCAGACTGAATTGTTTCCCGGAATTAACGCAAAGAATTTTACCAGTGTATGGATCTTCTTTTTTTGTGAATATTATTTCGTGACCCCAAGGTTTTGTTGTATCGTTCAGAACATATGGGGTATTATCGAATTTTGATGGATCAATATTTTTTAAATCAATCATGACAGTTCCTTTATTAATTTTACCAACTCGTCTCTTTTTTGTTCCATGACAGGTTTTTCTAATGCTTCCACATTCAATCTTAACAGTGGTTCTGTATTTGATGGTCTAACAGAAAATCTCCAATTAGAATAGCTTATTGCAATTCCGTCAAGTTCATTAAGCATTCCATCTTTATACTTTTCTTTTAGCTCATTCATTATTTTCAGAGAGTCTGCTACTTTAAAGTTAAACTCTCCTGACTCAAAACTTCTTCTATATATCTCAGTTGCATCCGAAAACGGTTTTCCTATCTTAGATAAAATACTTAAGA
Organism: Candidatus Levybacteria bacterium RBG_16_35_11; assembly: GCA_001781995.1. Lineage (GTDB taxonomy): Bacteria > Patescibacteriota > Microgenomatia > Levybacterales > UBA12049 > MFNH01. The sequence continues at coordinate 143,917 of MFNH01000040.1, forward strand.
CGGCAAGTATCGTTGCCATCTGGGACTCTGCATTACCAGTATCCCTGAAAAAGAAATGACTTGAAGATTCACCTGCGAAAATTCCTCCTGTATTGTACATTGCTTCTGTTATATATGCATGTCCAACCTTTGTGATAACCATTTTTCCTTTATTCTCCTCGATTATTTTTTTAGGCGTTAATAAATAACGTATGTCAACTAAAATCGTTTCGCCAGGATAATTTTTAAGGAGTTCTGTTGAAATCATTGAGGTGATAATTGTAGGTGGAACTGTCTGTCCTTTTTCATCTATAAAAAACAGTCTGTCGCCATCTCCATCAGGAGCAAGACCAAGATCAGCTTTTTCATCAATTACTTTTTTTTGCAAACCTACTAAATTTTCCGGTTGAAGAGGATCGGGCTGATGAGAAGGGAATGATCCGTCCAGTTCAAAATTCATTTTAACTAAATTTCCAGGGATATGTTGAAAAATTGCTTCAATATACTGTGCGCCCATCGCATTTGCGGCATCTGCAACAATTTTAAATGATTTAATCGTTGGGTTTTGGGAAATTTTTAAGGAATTTGTTACTTCATCGTCAAGAATCCCAGTTTTTTTTTCAATTGAGCCAACTCCAGTAGGTTTTATGAAAGATTTACTCAAAACAATATTTCTTATATCCTCCATTCCGGTAGTTTTCCCGATTTTCACAAGTCCTTTGTCTGTATTTTTGACTATTTTCATCCCGTTCCATTCTTTTGGATTATGGGAAGCAGTTATTTGAAAGCCGCAATCATAACCGTAATGAAAAACAGCAAAATAAAAAGTGGGGGTAGAAACCAAACCTATATCTATTACTTTTGCTCCCATTTCCCTCAAGGTATTTACGGAAACTTCAAATAGCCGTGGGGAAGATAAACGCATATCATGACCTACAACTACCGACAATTCACCCTGTGGTTTGTCTTTCCTAAAAAAGGTGTAAATCGCTTTAGTAATATCTTTTATTGTTTCCTCATTTAGATCTGTAGGGTAGACTCCACGAATATCATAAGATTTAAATATTTGAGGATTTATATTCATCGTTTTATTATTATATCGACAGTAAAAAAATGTCAATTGTTTGGACTAAATTTAGGCCGGTTTGTCCGGATTTTTGCTCATAATCTATTCTATGAAGCCTTTTTATAGACTTAATTAATGCTTCCTCCCCAAACAGTCTTGCCTGTTTTTTTATTTTATCTTTTTGCCAAAACGCTAACCTTTTTATCTCGTCTATCGTAGATTTTGAAAGTATTGCAAGCATTAACCTAAATTGTCGTATTAGCATGAATAAAATTAGTTCCTGATTTGTTCCATCCAACGCTTTATGAAAATAAATAATATTTTTTTTGCTATTAGGAATTATATTGTCTAGGAATAAAAAAAGGTTTTGAGGAATTTTAAATAAATTTGACACTACGCCTGGTAACTGAGAAAGAGTCGCTTTTGAAAGCTCACCGCTTTCCCAGAGAAAAAAATTAAAGCCTTTATGATTATCTTTTATATATCCAATGACTTCCTTTGCGGATGAAGATTTTTTATTTGAAAGTAAGTTTTCAATAAATACGGTTTTTTCCAAACTAAAAAGCGATCCACCATAGCTTAGTTGCAAAAGATCGGTAATTGTAATTTTTTCACCCGAAAACTCATTTGGCTCTTTGCATTTATTCTTCCTATCTAAGTAAAATGTCCTTGAAGAAGGAAGGTCATCTCCGTGGATTACTGTAATCATAAACTTTTTTTCTTGAATTCTGAGAATTTCTTGAATTCTGAGAATTTTTTATATTCGGAAAATAGTCTTCTTGCGTCTTTTTCAAGATGCCTATTTCTTCCTCTATGAGGAAGCAGTGCTCCTGAAAAGTTCTTAGGTATATGCATAAGCTCATGAATAATAACCATCGTCTTTTGATCTTGGTTAAGCTTATCGTAATGCTTGGAAAGAACCTCAATAACATAGGCAGAATCAACATTTAACGCCCTTTGAAAAATTTTTGGAAACGACCAGATTCTGGCATAAGATCTGGAGGTTGAACCTCTCGTCCTAAAACAGAAGATCCTGGAAGGTTTTATATGCGTAAGTTCTAACGTCTTTACAATTTTTTTGACTTCCGATTTTACTTCTTTTGCTTCTTCCCATTCCATATTTTGTAGTTATGTGTGTTTGTCGGCCACTTTGGAAGCAGCGTAGGAATCAGGTTTGGTCTTCGCCTCGAAACCGTTTCCGGTAATCATTCCTACAACTTCTCCAATCATATCTCTTGTTTCACCATTATTTCCCACATCCAAGTGAATCTCTAATTTTGGCGATTGTCCGTTTAAGGTTTTTTCAAGATGAGGCAAGAAAGATAATGCAAATAGAAGTGATGCATTTGTTTCATCCTTAATCTTTTCTCGCAAAGAATTTATCTTTTTAGGTTTTTGCTTAATCCAGAAATATTTACCACCAAACCCCTTGCGGTGAAGAACTACAGCTGTAACTAAAGATATTTCCCGTGCTTCTTTTCTGTCTATGCATTTTTTTTCATGCGAATCCGTTCCAATTACCAGCTTATAATTACTTGACGGACTTTCATCGATAAACTCCTTAATTATATTTACCATTTGTTGCACATTTGTTTTGCCGTAAGTCTTACTGTAGAAAACTAAGTTTGAAAGATCATTAAAATCTATAATTTGCATAAACCTAAGAATGGAGGCTAATTATAGCACATTTCTAAATCTTTAGTAACCATTCGTACATAGTTTGCATCGCAGTTCTCTTAAATCTTGGGTCCATTTTACGTTCGTTTTCAAAGTCCCTTACAGGGATAGGCACTTTTGCTATTTGGCTTCCCAAAATATTTTTCATATGGTTTAGGACTGGTTGACCTTTTACTTTCGGATAATCAACAAGAGTTTTATACCTTAAAAATTCCCCTCCTGAAGTATCTGTTAAGGAAAATTGCTTAAATGGCTCGGAGCCCGCAGTAAGTAGGAAGGGTGTTACCGCAATTACGCTTTGATTTGACCAGACCGCTTCAAAAGCTATTTTAAAATATGGCGCAATAACAGAATCTGGTAAAACAGAAGAAGACCAACCTGTTTCAGTTATAAATACGGGCAGACTCTTATTGTTTGAAAGACTATCTGCTAGCTGTTTTTCGCTTTTAAAACTATGGATGCTGTTAGAAGATATCTGCGTAGGGGGCTGAGAGAATCCAGGGTTTGGGTATGAGTGACTTGCGATTCCATCTATTTGATCAAATATGCCGGGAACAGACTCATTCATCTGGTGCATAAAATCATACTCGTTTATTGAATCTTTTGTCGTTCCCGCAGCATTATCTAATCCTGCTGAAAGAATAAAAAATTCATCACTTTTAGACTTAAAGGTTGTAACTGCATATTGAAGAATTTTTGCGTATTCTTTGGGATTTGCTGAGCCTCCCCATTCATTTGCTCGATTTACTTCGTTAAAAATAACAACATATCTGTTTTTTGTCGGCCAATCCAAAGAGTTGAGGAAATTGGCAAAATCTAGAATATTTTCATCTTCCGGCTTTTCCCAAACCTTGGTATTAAAATAATCTCCATTCGTTGCAAGTCTAATTATTGGGATCAAATGAAGCATTTTTGCATCATCCATAAATACTTGCCATTTATTAAGGTCTTTGTCGTTTGCTTGAATTGGAATGGTGACATATCCCCAGTCACCACCGTTTGAGTTCACTAGTTTTGCAGCGTCTTTTAATTCAGAGGGAAAAAGAATGTGGACTCCGAACTTGTTATTTTGAACAGATAAAGGATCAACAGCAAAAATCTTTTCCGGAAAAGATAAAAAGAAAATTAAAAATAAAAAAACTAGGGAGATTTTTTGCATACTTTTATATTCTAACAAAAACAGCTTCAATTTTCACTATATTTTAGAGAGTGTTATAATTCCAATTAACTAATGAGAAAGAAGTTGGCGTTCCTTTTTAAAAAAGCCAATAAAGAGATCTTAATTATCTTTTTTCTCTCTTTAGCCTTCTTTTACAAGCTTTTCCTAAGCCCTGACCAAATTATTTATCCTGCCTATGATCTTATTGAGGAATACTATGGCCAGAAAGCCTACTTTATTTCAGCTTTCTTCAATTCCCATACATTTCAACTCTGGAATCCTCTAAAATTTTCCGGGGTTTCTTATATTGGCGACCCCCAATCTGCGATGTTTTCTCCAATTAATGTGTTTTATTTTATTTTTCCAGTTTATTTCTCATTTGGCTTTAATTTTTTTATCAATACTTTTCTGACCGGTTTTTTCACCTATCTTTTTGCCAGGCTAATAAAAATCTCGAGGTTTTCTTCGTTAATTTCCTCTATTCTGGTAATGTTTGGCGGGCCATTTATTATCACTATTCTTCCAGCCCATGTTTATATTTCAAATTCAATTACATTTTTCCCTCTTTTATTATATTTAACTGAAAGGTCAATCCAAACCAAACGTTTATTTTTTGCGCTCTTAGCCGGTATTCCACTTGCTTTTATGCTGGCAGCAGGCAATATTCAAATTGCACTTTACGGTTTTTTATCTACACTAATCTTTTTCATCCTCAGACTATTATTGAGTAAGGACATTAGAAAGAACTTCCGAATGTACCTTGCGCCACTGTTAACGATAATAACCGGTATTTTATTTCTAGCCGTAGAATTAGTGCCTGCTCTTGAATTTTCTCTATTCTCTAAAAGATTGGGAGGCGTAAACTACCAGTTTGCCTCTGATTTTTCGTTACCTTTAAAACAAACTCTTTCCTTTATTTTCCCACAGTTTTTTGGCACCCCGCTTAATAATAGCTACTGGGGAAGAGGGGACTTCTGGGGATTTTGCGGATATCTTGGGGTTATTCCTTTAATTTTAATTATTTACATGCTCTTTAAAAAAAGAGGTCTTTATTTTTCAATATTCCTTGTTCTTTCTGTCTTTTCCATTCTTTTTGCCCTAGGAAGTTTTGCACCAGTTTTCCCTTTTTTCTTTAAATACGTCCCATTTTTTAACTCTTTCCGGGTTCCGGCAAGGTTTCTTTTTGTTTATGGTTTCAGCGTAGCTATCATGTCGGGATTAGGGCTTGACGCACTACTGAAGGACCGCACGAATAGAAATATCAATCAGTTAGTATTTTTTTTTCTTGGCGGAATTTTCCTCATATTTTCTATTGTGGTAAATTATCTCCCTAATAAAGTAGATTTATTTTCGAAAATAGTGCTAAGAGATACATATGCGGTTAATATTAGCAAAGTTCTCGTTTTTAACAATTTTATCCTCGATTTTTTTGTCTTTTCTCTGATTATTTTAGGATTTGGAGTTTTTGTATATTTAAAAAGCGAAAAAAAATATCTTTTCGCTTCCAAGTTATTTTTAATTTTTATAATAACTTTAAATCTTTGGTTTTATTGGATTGACTATTATCAAACTAAAAATCCCAATCTAATCTATAAAAAGGTTCCGGTCATAGAAGAGATTAAAAAAGATAATGCGAATTATAGAGTGTTTGACCAATCGGGACTGCTTTCTAAATATCTCACTATTGCGGAACTAGAAAGCATTACGGGATTAGGTCCGGAAATAACAAGCAGCTACAGGCAATTTCTTTGGGCAGTCGGTGACCATTCGGAATCCGAGTTTGACGGCTATATTGACATATCTAATGTTAAAAATATTATGCCGTTAAGACTTCTAAATGTTAAGTACGTGATTTCAGAAAAAGACCTAAAAGACAACGGACTGGAAATCAAAATTGACGGACAAATCAAACTCTACAAGATAAAAGATTTTCTCCCTAGAGCTTATCTAGTCGGATCGGCAATAAAAGTGAAGAATGAGGACGAGTCACTAAAGATAATCGAGAATCCTAATTTTAACCCAAAAAAGTCAACAACCATCCAGGGTTACGGCGGAAATTATAAATCAGATCAACTTTACGTAGAAATTAGGGTCCTGAAAAAAAATCCTGATAAGATACAACTTCGGCCCTTTAATTCAAATGAGGGCTTTCTTGTTTTAAGTGAACCTTATTACTCCGGTTGGAAAGCGTTTGACAACGATAGGGAGGTTAAAATTTTCAAAGGAGATGGAATATTAAGAGTCATTCCCGTTTCTTCCGGACATCATAAAATAGAGTTTGTTTATGAACCTTTTTCTTTTAGAATTGGGGGATATATCTCTTTAATCACTTTGTTTATCCTAATTTTGCTGTCATATTTGAAAAAGAGGGGCAAATTTAACTTTTAACTTTTATGGAAAAAGCAGTATTGGTGTAGGAGAATATCATTTTAATAAGGTTTGATTTGCTTGTGCCATATGTTCTCTCATGATAAAATGAAGGAACCTCGGAGAATCTTCCATTAAGTTTATTGATAAGGAAAATGAGTCTGATAAAATAATCTCCATATCCGGAGAAAATATTTTTAGCTGTAATTTCAGGTTTTATTTTTAATATAAACTCTTTTCTTATGCAGAAATATCCGCTAAGAAAATCGGTTACATTGACTCCTAAAAGAATTCTTAAGAACTGGTTATAAAATTTGCTAAAAACATATCTTTTTTTATTTGCCATCCCACCTCCCTTGATATACCTGGATCCAATCACCATATCTGAGTTTTTTATTCTCTTTAACATTACGGGAACGATTTTTGGATTATGACTAAAATCTGTATCCATAACAATAATATAATCAATGTCTTTAGAGGATTTTTTAATTCCGAACAAAATCGCTGTTGCCAATCCCTTTTCTTTTTTTCTAACAAAAACTTTAACTTTTTTGTTTTTTACAAAATATTTTTTGCAAATTTCGGCTGTTTTATCAGAGCTATTGTCATCAACTACGATAATCTCATAATCATGCCTGGTTTTATTAATGTTTTTTATTATTTCCGTAACTAATCTAACTATATTGCCTCTTTCGTTATAGGTTGGTAAGATAACAGCTGTTTTCATAGATTTTTTATCAAAATATTAAATCTTTTACCGTAAATACTAATTTGTTTGTTTTTTTTAAACCCTAATGCTTTATAGAAAAGATTAGCTGGGGACTTTACGCTGTTAACGGATACCTTGTATTTTTTAACCCCTTGATTTTTAAAAATTTTTTCAAGTTCTTTTACCAGTTGATTGCCCATTCCTTGTCTTTGAGATTGACTTTCGATGCAAATAACCACAAGCTCTGCGGATGGCGATCCAGATATTCCCTTTTTGGTATAGAGCAGAGTTTCAATTATGTTTTTTAGTAAAGTCGGGTTTTTAAAAACCTGCTTAACAATCTCTTTTGAAAAATTGAAGAAATTGTCCCTTATAATTTTTTTGAAAGATTGTTTAAAATCAAATGATCCGACAAGAAAGCCTTTTAGCGCATTTTTTTCTTCAAGAGCTAAAATAAAAGTCCCTTTTTCCTTAATCAAGCCCTTATAAAGCTTTTCTAAAAAATTCCTCCCTAAGCTTGGTAGAAATTCTCCTTTTAGCTCAGTGTAATGTAAGTGGGAAATCTTTTTAACATCTAACGAAGATACGTTCCTAATCATTTTTGATAATTTTCTTGATTTGTTCACAAATAAACTCTATCTGATTCTCTTCTAGCAGGGGACTTGATGGAAGATTCATTCCATTTTCTGAAAGAAACGAGGAATTTCTAAAATCTCCTTTTTGCCTAAACATAGGAAGGGCATGCATCGGAATAAAAAAAGGCCTTGTATCAATATTTTTTTTCCTAAGTGCTTTTATCAATTTATTTCTCAAACCTTTCTTCCTAAGCACTATTGAATACAGCCAATACGAACTCTTTGCCCAATTTTTTTCAACAGGCAACCTTACCTCGTCTATGTCTTTAAGAAGAAGGTTATAAATTTCGGCATTTTTTCTCTTTTTTTTTAAAACTTCTTGGACTTTCTCAAGCTGGGCTAAGCCAAATGCGGACTGTAAGTTTGTCAAGCGGTAATTAAATCCGATCGAATCATGGTAGTAGTAATTCTTCTTTGTCATTGAATGGAACTTAAGATAGTTGATCTTTTCTATCAGTTTTTTGTCGTTTGAAACTATCATCCCTCCCTCTCCAGTTGTAATTGTCTTATTACCAAAGAAACTAAAACAACCTGCCCTTGACAATGATCCAGTAGGCCTACTTTTATATAGAGCACCATGCGCCTCACACGCATCTTCAATTACAATCAGCTTATGTTGACGTGCAATTTCATTAATTATGTCCATGTCGCAAGGGTGTCCGTAAAGATGAACAGCGATGATAGCTTTTGTTCTTTTCGATATTTTCTCTTCAATTTTTTCAGGATCTATTGTTCCGGTTTCCTTATTAACATCAACAAAAACCGGTTTAGCTCCTGTGTAGGTTACTGCATTGGAAGAAGCGACGTATGTTAGATCCGGAATTATTACCTCATCTTTAGTTCCTAAAGATAATGCATAAAGAGCGACATGGAGAGCCGCCGTTCCGCTTGTTACAGATGTAGCATATTTTGTTTTACAAAATTTTGAAAATTTTTCTTCGAATATTTTTACGTATTTTCCTCCCGATATCCATGTTGATCTTATACAGTCATTAACATATTTTATTTCATTACCAGCTATGTATGGTTCAGTTAAGGGTATTTTCATTTTTAAAAGGTATTATAAACTATTTACTTTGCTTTATAAACAGTAACCAGGGATGCCCCGTCTGCTAAAACGTTGTAGACCGGAGAATAAGCTATTTTTATGCTTGAATCATTAAATCCTTCTCTTACAACATTAAAAAAACTTACAACAACATAGTCATATTTTTTATCGTTTTCATATTTAAATATTTTTAAATTTTCTGAAGGAGGAAATGATTCAAAAGGAACGGCTGCAACACCGACAGAAGAACCTCTTTTCGCGTTTTTTTCAAGGTAAAGCCCCGCTTCTCTAAGCCCTTGCCCCCACCATCCCATTTGATACATTTTTGATTCATATACTCCTTTTGTTCCTCCCGCAATTAGATTAAAATAGTCAAGATAATAGGGCGAAATTTTAAGGTCTGCGATAATTAAATACAATATTAGCAAAAAAAGAATTGAGTATTTTTTTATGCTTATGTTTTTAGATAATGCTTCAATACCAATTCCTGTAATTAGCGAAAGAGGAATATAAATTTCAATTATATATCTAACACCGTGTTGTCTAAAATTGTAAAACGATAGTAAAAAGGGGATTATAAACCAAACAACTAGAGAGGGTAAAACCCAGTTATTTTCCTTTCTATAATCTAGAACTCTTCTGTCTTTTAACAGCGTAAGCAGGAAAAAGTTTAAAACTGAATTTTTGAAATTTATCGATTTACAGTAGGCAGCAGTAAATAAACGACGGAGTTTAAAATAGGAAAATTTTGTTCCTGCAATCATAAGACACCCATAATAGAAAACAAATAGAATTGCAAGAGGCGTTGTAATTGCAAAATAGATAATGTAGTAAAAATTAGGAACCAATATTAATTTACCGAAAAAAAACTCAGGTATTGATTTACGTGTACTTAAAACTCGGAAATTATTCTCAAATTCATAGATCTCTTTCAAATGAAACCAAAGAAACGGCCAAAGCATAAAAAACACAACTAGAGCAGCTCCGGTTATCGCCAATAAGAAAGGGAATAGGCTCCAGAATTTTTCCTTTTTATTTCTATGAAAGTTCCAAATTAAATAAACCCAAATGAACAACGGCAATAATAAAATGTTTGTGTATTTAACAGACAGTGCAAGTCCAAACAAAAGGCCGGTAAGAAGAACTCTTTTAACCGTTTTCTTTCTTAGCGTTTTTAGAAATGAATAAACAGATGCGGTAAAGAAAAAAACTATCATGCTTTCTAAAGTTGCTATTTGCGAATATCCCAAAAAAATAGGGAGAGTAGATAGGAGAAGCGATGAACTGATCCCTACAAAGGGGGATATAAACTCCCAACCAATAAGTAACGTTGTAATTATTGCAAATGATGAAAAGAAAACTGAAACCAAACGGCTATATGTAAGATCGTAAAAGAAAACCGGTTCGCCATCGCTTATTCTTTCAACGTCAAATTGAGCGGCTAGACCGTAGAGATATCTCTCTAGAGGAGGAGGATCTGGAAGCTCATAATAAAAATGGTATGTTAGTTCGTTTCTTGTATTGGTAATTTCTTTCCAGTAATTACCGCTTTTTATTAATTGAATGGTATTGTATCCAAGTTTTACGTAAGTTATCTCATCCCATGTTCGACCCATCTCATTTAAATTCCAGATTCTAAGAGCTACGGAAAAAATAAATACTGCGGTTAAGATAAGAAATTTCTTCTTTAGGAGCATATCTTTAGCAAATATATATCAAAAAAGGTAAAAATGGAAGTAAGAAATACTTTACAAAAATAACATCGTACTTTTACAATATTATTATAATCCTTCTGTTTAATATAATAATTATATGAGTAAATTTAGTTGGATAATCATCGTTATAGTAGTTGTTTTAGCAGCTGGGTATTTTTTATTTACCTCAGGAAGAGAATCAACGCCCGCAATTAACCAACCCACGGAAGCTCCCCAAGTAACCCAGGGACCAACAGCCCAACCGACTAACGCAAGGGAAAATCAATCCGTAATGATGCAAAACTTTGCTTATAATCCTGCAACATTGTCTGTTAAAAAGGGAACAACCGTATCCTGGACAAATCAGGACAGTGTTGACCATGATGTAGTTAGTGAACCAAATGGAGACATGTTTAAGAGTGAGTTATTCTCTGAGGGAGAAAGTTATTCATTTACTTTTAATAGTGTTGGAACGTATAATTATTATTGCAGTGTTCATCCCCGCATGAAGGGTTCAATTACTGTAACAGAGTAATGGTAAGAAGTATTGCTTTATCATCAGTTTTCGGATATCCGTTTATATTATATCTAGGGGCTATTACATTTATTTCTTTTTCTTTTACTGCTCTTTTGGGTTATAGATATTTTACAGGAAGACCTCTTTTACCTTTTAAATGGCACCCGAGAATGGCAGCAGCCTCTCTTACGCTTGCGGTAATCCACGCAATCTTGGGATTATCGATGTTCTTAGGTTTTTAGTATAGCCTCATAAGCTAATACTCCGGGTTCTTGAGGTTTAAGTTTGGATAAATATATATAACTTGCCGCCCTTGCTTCTATTTCGGTTGGGTAAGAAAAACCATCGTCTGCATCGTATCCCCATTCAACAGGGGTCAATGTTAAGTTCCACTGTCTCCCGTTAAGTTTTCTTTCGCTTGCTAGATCCGCAATTGCCTCGCTTGTGTGAAAGGTCCCGCCATCAGCTTCATAATTCCATTTAGATTGTATAATTCCGTCGGAATTTTCTTGAGCTTCTTCCGGGGAGGTTGGAATACGAAACCCTTCATCGTGGATTATTATCCTTGAACTTTCCGCTACTCTTTTTGGACGGTTAAGTGTTTCAAGCCCCATGTTTTATGAGAAGCTATGAAAATCGTATCACCTATTTGCGAACCTTGTCAACTGCATTTCTAACCACGTCCTTCGCTTAGATTTCTAGCTTGTTGACAATTGGTTTTTTTAGCAGTAATATCCAGCAATGTCAATTATTATAGAAACCAGAAGAAACGGAATGCTTGAAAGCGTCAAAAGGTTACAAGCAAACGCGAGAATTACAGTACATTCTGATTGTGAAGTCGTAGGCGACTCAATTATTATAAAACGTCCCAGAATTCTAAGGGTAGTAAATCGTGAGGCGGTCGAAGTACTTCGAGAGACCCAAAAAATCGATCCGAAAACTGGCGAAAAAATAACCGAACTAGAAAGCACGCTTCGAAGAGAAAAGATTACAGACTCAAATTTGTCTTTTTTTCCGCACTTGGGATTTCCTAACTGGACCTGCGAAATTGGTTATAGAGATGAAAAAAAATCGCTCCGTGAAACTTTAACCAGTCCCGCAGTTGCAGTCAGAGAACCGTTTAAGGGGTTTAATTATAACCGACAGTCTTACCAAGGTGATTTATTTTTTTAATGCAACAATCCTATTCATAACCCCTATTGATCTAGGCATAAACTTTTAAATCCCTTTTTATGTTCATCCTGCCTTCGCGCTAATCAACTAATTTACATCTTCAAAATCAAGTGTGGTGAGCCCGATATCCCAAACTTCGAACCACTTTTAGAGGAGTATTATAATATTTACCAGTCTTTGAAACAGTATGTCTTTGTTTAGTGTTTTTAAAGAGTTGTCAAATAACGTTATGAGGTTTTAAGAGTTCCGTGATAGCGATACGAACCAAGATTTATGTTCACTTTTTTACATGCAGCTTCCAGCTGTTCAAATCCTTCTATGTCAGTTAAAAGAATACATTGTGGGGTTGTTTTAGCAGCATGCTCCCAATTGAGGTAGTGGTCTTCAGGGTAAATTGGAATAGATGCTTCAAAACCATCTTCATATTCTGGGTTAAAAACATAAATGTGACCAAGTCTTTGATCCTCTTCTGTCGGATGGATGGTGTCCAGCCAGCCAAATTTATCGCCATATTTAAACAGAACATCATCCAACTCATCTCTTGGCATTCCTGCCCGAATAATGAACATATAGCTAACTGTTCCAGTTTTTTCTACATTGTCGGACACTATAGCGTAAAGAGAATTAGTAGTTTCTCCTTCTTTATGATCAATACCTTGTGTTCCTCTCCCTTCTTGATCTGGTCCTTTTGCCATATTTTGGGAGAATATATCAGAAAGAGTGAATAAAGTCAACTATAGGGTTAAAATTGAGGCTAAAAGCGGGTGTGAGCCGTAGAGGATTCGAACCTCTGACCAAAAGCTTAAAAGGCTTCTGCTCTACCACTGAGCTAACGGCCCATGCGTTTAATTATACCAATCAAGCTAAACCTTGACAAGACAATCAGTAACAATATAAACTGGAGAAAAGGACCTAACGGATTGAAAGGGGGTGAGACAATGACGAACATTGGAAACACCTTGGTGATGTCCATTAACCAGGCCCTTGCGGGAGTCGGAGCTTGGATTCCAAAATTTATAGCCGGCCTCATAATTATCCTCATTGGTATTATCGTTGCATCTATCATAAAACAGCTAATCGTTGCAGTTTTCAAAGCGCTAAAAATAGATGCATTTTTGAAAAAATACGGAGTGCCGGAGCTTAAAGATGAGCATACCTGGACAAATATTCTAGCAGAACTTGTCAGGTGGTTTGTAATAATAGTGTTCTTGGTTCCGACTGCCGATGTTTGGGGATTGCCAAGAATAACGACAATCCTAAACGAATTTTTGCTTTATCTTCCCAATGTGTTTGTTGCTGCGGTTATTGCGTTGGTTGGCTTTGTAATAGCAAGGTTAATCCACGATGTAGTTTTGGTTTCAGCAAAAAGAGTTGATCCCAGAACCGGAGCAACTATCGCAACTGTTGCAAGGTGGGCAATTATAGTTTTCGTTATACTGGCTGTTCTAACTCAATTAGGAGTTGCCGCTGATCTTGTAAAAACACTTTTTACAGGATTTGTAGGAATGCTGGCTTTAGCCGGCGGAATAGCTTTTGGACTGGGCGGACAATCTGCTGCAAAAGATTCTCTTGATGAGATTCGAAAAAAGTTCAAGCAGTAAAATTGCCATAACTGCCCTTTTTAGATATAATATTGTGGCGTACCTTAGGGTGCGCCACTTTTTTAGACGCCCCGTTCGTCTAGCGGCCTAGGACACCTGGTTTTCAGCCAGGTAATCAGGGGTTCGAATCCCCTACGGGGTACTTTTTTGTTTTTAATGTTATAATTCTCCAAATGATCTTATATAGGGGAGCTGTTAGAACCGCGCCCAATCAAGAATACAACACAAAATCAAGCGTGGATTTACGCCAATTTATTGGATACGAGCTTAATCCTCATAACAGAGATTATGCTGGAAAATTGCTCTGGGTAACATCTAATCTAAGAACTGCTCAGGGAGTGGCGACATCGCGTTTTATTGCCAAAACTGCTCTTGATGAAGAGTTTGAAAAAAAGGTAAAAGAGGGAGTTGCAAAACCTGTTCTAATAGAATTTAATACCGGAGCAATTAAACCAGAGTTATATGAAGTCGTGAAGTCGGGAGTTAGAAGATATAAAAGAGGAACATTTCAAATGCTTGCCCAAGACTTATCGCCTTTTAAATATTATACTTATGAACCCAGCGACGAAAGCGTAAGAGATTTATACACCATGCTTGCGGATCGAGAGGCTAATCTTACAGTAGAAGCAATAAATTCAACAGCAGAGATTCAAATAAGATCCGGGAGAGTAGATTTTATCGACAGTATCCCCTCTGACTCAAGCTATATTGATATAGTAAGGTATTTGGTAGCTAAACAGTTATCTGATGGATTGAGCTTAGAAACATGCATGGATTTTGTTGCAAAAAATATTTACGGTTTTGTCCACTTTAAAAGAGAACTTGTTTACGATCAAACTCAGCAGAATATTGAAGGACAATTTCAAAGGTTGAAAGAAGTTTTGTAGTATTAAGATCTTCCATAAAATTAAATTATTATCATTAAAGATTATTTGACTTAAGAGTTGAATTCCATATTTATTGATGATATATTTGTAATTCACCCTAGCTATGAAGGAAGTACTAGAGAGTTCTGAAGTTCTATTTGCACCCGACTTTGATGGGGTATTTCGAAAATCGTCTCCTCATGTTACACGCGTCGCTGAAGCAACAAGTCGCCTTTTATTTACTGGGAAAAGTAAGCTTGGAGAAACGATCTTTGACAGAACTGCAAAAAGTCTATATCCTCTTCAACCTATCGTAGAAGGCTCAGTTGATGGATCAAAGGAAATTATCATTTTATTAGCCGGAAATGGAAGAGATCTACGATTTGAAGTTCTTTCCGAAAGACCGCCGGAACATAGGGAACTCACTTTTAATGATCTTATTTCGATGGGCCTTAATCCTGATGATGTACTATGTTTTGGTTTTGGTTATAGGAAAAAAATTGATTATTTACGTGAATCTTTATCTAAGGGAATAGATATAATCTCAATAGAAAATGATCCAAGGAATGCAATAGAAGTTGCTAATTTAAATGCAGATGCTAATGGTTCAAGTGCTGTCTCCTATTTACTAAACAATCACTCTGGAGGAAGATCTATCAAAGGATTAGTCAGGGTTGGTTCACTTAGAGAGATACCTTTTGATCTTAGTAGGCGACTGGCACCGCTTCCACCACCACGTTAATTCTTTTGTATCTCAATATGTTTATCTTAGATGCTGCTTTTTGCTTTTTAGAATTTCTAATTCTCTTTTTGTAATAAGTTTCCGAAACTAATTTTGCTTTTCTATCCATTCTCTCCAAAAACTCTATCCCTTGAAGATGATCCATTTCATGCTGCATTATTCTTGCTAAAATTCCATCCGCTCGTAGGGAGAATTTTTTGCCTTTTTCATTAAAAGCTTCTACTTCAACTTCTTTTGATCTCATTACAGGCCCAAATCTGTGACCTTTATTTTCTCTAACACTACCACATCCTTCATAAATAATTACTTTTTCTTTTGACAAATATTTAAATTTCGGATTAATAAATACTCTAAGTAAATCTTCTCGACCGAAATTACGATATCTGGTTCTTTTTGGGTAAGTTACGAAGACCATATAGTTTTCTCCTATTTGAGGAGCAGCAATACCTACCAGTTTTTCTTTTTTTACTGTTTCCGAAAGATCTTTGATCAATTTTTTTAATTTAGTTAAAGAAAAATCTTGGATAAATTTGTTTTTTGCCTTTAGAATTGGATTAGGTTGCTCAATTAACTTTCTAACAGCCATAAAATTGGATTATATATTATTTAAATTTTTCAGGATAGAGATCGCGAAGATATGGGTGTTTGCTTTTGTCGTCTTCTGACATTATTTTTGGTTCTTCTGGCCATTTTATATTTAAATTTGGATCATTCCATCTAATTGCTCGTTTTTCTTCAGAACCAGAAAACATTTCGGTAACGGCATAAAGATATAAGACTGGTTGATCGCCTAAGACGAGGAAGGAATTCCCAAGTCCGTTTGAAATAATTAGGGATTTTTTTTGTATGATAGGCTGTGTCAAATCAAAATTGAGTGATTGATATTCTCCAAAAGTAGGTGAGTCTGGGCGAATGTCTGCAATTGCAATGAAAATTTTCCCTGAAAGTGGAGTGATAATTTTATCTTGTTCTTCCGCGTGAATCCCTCTAAGTGTTCCAGGAACGCTGTAAGATATTGCCCATTGCTTTATATCTAAAGACCGGCCTAACACTTTTTCAATTACTGGAACTCTTGCCAGTTCCTGATAATAACCCCGTTCATCTTGAAAAAGTTGCCTTTCAAAAACCAAAAGCCCTTCGATCTTGCTTTTATATATCTTATACTCAGGGTTGTTAATAGATAACGATAAATCGTCCATTAACGTAATTATATTACACCTTATCATTTTTTCCAAAACCTATGAAACAATTGCCTGATCAGTTTTAAGCGTGTATAATAAAATTTCGATTTTAATTAACAAATATGGACAAAATAAAAATCAAAGGAGCAAGAGAGCACAATTTAAAAAACATTGATTTGGAGATTCCAAAAAATAAATTGGTTGTTTTTACAGGGCTTTCAGGATCAGGCAAATCGTCGCTTGCTTTTGACACAATTTATGCCGAAGGACAAAGAAGATATGTTGAAAGTCTATCCTCATATGCAAGGCAATTTTTGGGAATAATGAGAAAACCTGACGTAGATCTCATCGAAGGGCTATCTCCTGCTATCTCAATTGATCAGAAATCAACTTCGCATAATCCCAGATCAACTGTTGGAACAGTTACTGAAATATATGATTACCTAAGGCTCTTATTTGCACGAATAGGCCATCCTCACTGTCCCAATTGCGGTAGGGAAATTGCCCATATGAGCAAGGAACAAGTAACAGATTCCGTTTTAGCGCTAAGTAAGCTTGGGCAATCTGGAAGAGTAAAAATTCTAATCCTTGCTCCGATAGTTAAGGGCAGAAAGGGAGAATATACAGAGCTTTTTTTAGACCTTAAAAAAAGAGGTTACAAAAAAGTCCGAATAGACGGTGAGATATTCTCCTTAAGCGATAACTTTGTATTAATAAAAACAAATAGGCATACAATCGAGCTTGTAATAGATCAGCTTGTTTTATCTAAAAAGACGGAAAGAGAAAGAATTTCAAGTGATGTTGAGCAAGGGTTAAAACTAGGAAGCGGTGAGCTAATTGTGTCTTTAATAAAGGATGCAGGATTCGATATTCCAGAAAAACCGAAAAAAACTGAAGACCAATTTTTTTCCGAAAAATTCGCCTGCCCCGTATGCAATATTTTTCTTCCTGAAATCGAACCGAGAATTTTTTCCTTTAACACCCCACACGGAGCATGCCCAAAGTGTAATGGACTTGGAACAATTTTAACTATCGATAAAAATTTAGTGTTTAACAATAATTTATCGATTAATGAAGGAGGAATTTTGCCTTTTTCAAATATTGACGAGCACGATACCTGGTTCACTAGAACCTTCAAGGTTTTTGCAAAGGAGAATAACATTCCGTTAACAGAAAGGCTTTCAAATATGGCCTTAGATAAAAAAGAATTGTTACTTAATGGAACAGGAGATAAGGAATATTATGTAGAAGGAAAAAACAGATGGGGAAGACAAACCGGTATTTATGAAACATTTAAGGGAATCATTGACGAATTAAAAGAAAAATATGAGAGCAGTGAATCCGTCTTTGTAAAAAGTCAGATAGAGCGTTTTATGCGTTATGAGATATGTCCTCAATGTTTAGGGGCAAGGTTAAAAAAAGAATCACTCTCAATTACAGTCGATAAAAAATCAATTGTAGAAGTATGTGACATGTCAGTTGAGAATTCTTATGGTTTTATTTCTACATTAAATTCAAAAATATCGAGCAGGGAATCTGAGATCGGAAAAGTCATACTAAAGGAAATAAAACAAAGACTAACTTTTCTTTTAGACGTTGGGCTAAACTATTTAACATTATCTAGAGGCGCCCAAACACTTGCGGGAGGAGAGGGACAAAGGATAAGATTAGCCTCACAAATTGGCAGCGGCTTAACCGGAGTTTTGTATGTTTTAGATGAACCATCGATAGGTCTTCACCAAAAAGATAATAAAAAATTAATCGACACCTTAAAAAAACTTCGAGATTTAGGAAACACTGTTTTGGTTGTTGAACATGATGAGGAAACAATGAGACAAAGTGATTTGATTGTTGATTTTGGACCCGGGGCTGGGGAGTCCGGAGGAAATATAATATCTATTGGAACAATTGATCAAATAATGAAAGACAAAAATTCTTTAACCGGTAAATATTTATCAAAGGAAAAGAAAATAAAAATCTACCCGCATGTTGAATCAAAAAGCAACAAAGTGCTTAAAATTATAGGAGCATCACAGCATAATTTAAAAAATATTAGTGTTAATTTTCCGCTAAATAAGTTTATTGTAGTAACCGGCGTTTCCGGTTCGGGAAAGTCAACTTTGATAAACGATATTTTGTATCACTCATTAATGCAAATAGAAAATCCATTTCATCGTCAAAAGCCAGGCATTCATAAGGAAATATCTGGATTTGAAAATATAAAAAATGTGTATCTAATCGATCAATCGCCAATAGGGAGGACTCCAAGAAGCAATCCTGCTACCTACAGCGGAGCATTTACCTATATCAGAGACTTGTTTGCTAAAACCAAAGAGGCAAAAATGAAAGGATATGGACCGGGAAGATTCTCATTTAATGTTAGAGGCGGAAGGTGCGAAGCCTGCCAGGGAGAAGGGAGAATTAAAATCGAAATGCAATTTTTACCAGATATCTATGTAACCTGCGAAGTCTGTAACGGGCTCTCCTATAACCAAGAAGCCTTAGAAGTAACCTACAATGGAAAAAATATTGCGGATGTTTTACAAATGAGTGTTTCTAAGGCCTTAGAGTTCTTTGCTTTTATTCCCGGGCTTTCTCATAAATTACAAACTTTAAATGATGTTGGTCTCTCTTATATAAAACTAGGCCAGCAGGCTCCAACACTGTCAGGTGGAGAGGCACAAAGAGTAAAGCTGGCAACCGAATTATCTAAGAAAGGCTCAAGCTCTCTGTATTTACTTGATGAGCCGACAACAGGTTTGCATTTTGCAGATTTGGAAAAATTACTTCTGGTATTGCGAAGACTAGTCGACCAAGGAAACACTGTAATAGTAATAGAACATAATCTTGATGTTATAAAAAACGCAGATTATATAATAGATTTAGGACCTGAGGGAGGAGATATGGGAGGAGAAGTTGTTGCCTTTGGCACGCCAGCAGAAATTTCTAAGGTATCAAGATCATATACCGGACAGTTCCTAAGGAAGGTTTTGGAGAAATGAGAAAGGTAAAGTTTTTTTTATTTCCTCTTTTCCTAATAATCTTTTTTGTTTTTTGCGCAAAAGGTATATTTGCTGATTCGAATTTTTCCACCGATTATAACGTTACTTATCAGGTTTTGCCCGATGCAAACACCCGCGTTAAAATAAACGTAGCTCTAACAAATTTATCCTCAAAATATTATTCTCCATCCTACGAGATTATTGTTGGTTTTAAACACGTAAATAACGTTAGTGCGTCCGATTCAAATGGTAAGGTAAATGTCCAACTTTCTACAACTGATAAAGGCACAAACATGTCTTTTAATTTTAATAAACCGGTTACAGGAGTGGGAAACAAGCAAAATTTTAGTATAGAATTTGACACAAGTGAGGTTGCACAAAGTTATGGAAACGTTTGGGACGTAAACATTCCCGGAATTTCACAAACAAGTGATTTTTCCTCTTTTAATTCAACAGTTACTTATCCTACTTTTTTGGGTAAACCGGCATTTATAAAACCTAACATCCCCGGGAAAATTTTAACAGGTAATCAAATCACATTCAATAAAGATGAGCTTGGAAAAAGCGGAATATCACTGGCTTTCGGTGAAAGCCAAACCTATGAGCTTAATCTTAAATACCATCTAAAAAACCCAAATCTTTTCCCAATTAGAACTGAAATAGCGCTGCCTCCAAACACAAACTACCAAGATATTCTAATCAATTACATAAATCCGGCTCCAAGCAACGTTAAGATTGATAAAGATGGGAATTGGCTTGCTCAGTATATTCTTTCCCCGTCACAAACTTTAAACATAGATGTCAATGCTAAGGCAAAAGTCAGGTTAATGGGTAGAGAAGAAAATTTAAGTGAAAAAGATCGAATCGAATACACAAAGAGCAAGAAATATTGGGAAACAAATTCATTCAACATTAAAGAAAAGGCAGAATCTCTTAAGACACCTTTAGAAATTTATCAATTTGTGGTAGGGACCCTTAATTACGACTTTAGTAGGGCGTCTTCGAAAAAACCAAGGCTAGGGGCCTCTGTTGTTTTAGCTAATCCAACATCAACGGTTTGTCTTGAATTCACGGATCTATTTATTGCTCTTGCGAGGGCAAATGGAATACCGGCAAGGGAATTGGACGGCTTTGCTTTTACAAACAACAGTCAAGCAAGACCGCTATCTTTATCTGATGACATTCTCCATGCCTGGCCGGAGTATTATGATTTTGAAAAAAAATCCTGGATTATGGTAGATCCGACCTGGGGAAACACAACCGGCGGAGTTGACTATTTTAACACATTTGATTTTGACCATATTGCCTTTTCAATTCATGGAATAGATAGTCAATATCCTGTTCCCGCCGGGGGATACAAAATAAAAGGAAGTAAACAAAAAGATGTCGATGTTTTTTTAAGTAAAAATTTTGAGCCCACTTCAAAAACTAAGATAGAAGTAAATTTAAAAAACCCTTTATTGTCTTTCTTAGAAACTAGGGGAGAGATAAAAATAATTAATGAGGGAAACTCCATCTTAAATGAGAATCAAATGCGAATATATTCAGATGAGCTTAAGTTTAAAAAAAGCTTTTTTACAATCTCTAAAATTCCCCCTTTTGGCTTTGCCTCTTTACCGATAGTATTTAACAATGAATTCTCTTTGACAGGCAAAGAGAAGATAGTTAAAATACAAATCGGTAATGATACATTTGAAAAAATAGTTACAATTTCCCCAACTTACCTAAATGTATGGTTTTTAGGAGGTGTTTTACTTGTTACCCTTATCATCATCATATCAGTCCTTGCCCGAAGATCCAGGAGTCTATCTATTTCAAGATAGAGAAAGTAAAGTAATTTACGTTGGTAAGGCAAGAAATCTAAAAAAAAGAGTTAGATCCTATTTTATCCAAAAAAACTTAGGCATAAAAACCAGTCTTTTAGTTTCGCAAATTAAAAAAATTAAAACTGTTATTGTAAATTCCGAAATTGAATCTCTTCTTTTAGAAGCAAATTTTATAAAGAAATATCAGCCAAAGTTTAATATAAAGTTAACAGACGGGAAATCATATCCTCTAATTAGAATTACAATTAAAGAAAAATTTCCAAAGATTTTAACGGCAAGAAGAATGGAGAACAATAAATCTATTTATTTTGGCCCATACCCAAACGCCGGAGCAATGAAAATGGTTCTTAAGACAATTAGAAGAATTTTTCCCTATGAATCAGTAAAAAACCACCCGAAAAAAACTTGTCTTTATTATCACATCGGGCTTTGCCCTTGTTGTGAAGCGCTGGGAGATGGGGAATACAGGAAAAACATAAGAAGGATTATTAAATTTCTTAATGGTCAAACTAAAAATGTTATTTTAGATTTAGAAAAAGAGAGAAATCTTGAAAGCAAAGAAGAAAATTACGAAAAGGCAAGTTTAATCCAGAAAAGAATTGAAGCAATAAAATACGTAACAAGCCCCGTATATAAACCACAAGAGTATGAATTTAATGTAAATTTGATATCCGATATTAGGGAAAGAGAAAGAGTTTTGCTACAAAAGACCTTAAATGATTATGGAATCCCAATTGAGAAATTAGAAAGAATTGAATGTTTTGATGTTTCAAATATCCATGGGAATCTTGTAACGGGATCCATGGTAGTTTTCGAAAATGGGGAGCCGCAAAAAAGCGGCTATAGAAGGTTTAGAGTAAGATCAGAGGTTAAAGGGAAACCCAACGATGTTTTGGCAATGGAGGAAATTATAAAAAGAAGACTCAAGTATAAAGAGTGGCAAAAACCTGATTTAATTATTGTCGATGGCGGAAAAGGGCAGGTTTCGGCCGCAATGAAAGTTTTAAAAGAAGAAAACATTGATATCTCTGTTATTGGGCTTGCCAAAAGAGAGGAGACAATAATAACTCCTAGCCTTAGGGAATTAAAGTTACCCAGAAATAATCCTGGACTTTATTTGATAATGAGGATAAGGGATGAAGCCCACCGCTTCGCAATTACCTACCACCGCAAATTAAGGTCCAAGGCTCTATTTAGATAAACCCGAGATTTTAGAAAATTAAGGGTTTAAACCCTTATGTCTTTTTATTTTACTTCCTATAAGATAAGTGGTAAGAAGGTGACAAAGATTAATTGTTTCCTTTTCCCCCAAAATCCAAGTTAGTGTATCTTTTTTAATTTCATATTCTTTCCCTCCGATCACAGCAATTCCTGCTTCTTTATTTACGTATTTTCCGCCGCCAAATTTCTTAGCTAAAGCGTCTATCAATGCCTCATTTTCTGTTTGAACATTTAGTCTGGTTTGTGAATGATGTAGGGGAACGCTGGTGCGAAGAGCTCCCCTTGCATCAATAACTCCTGCGATAAATTCTGGAATTTCTAAAAGCCTTAGGTAGCTTTCGACGGAGAGTCCGCTAAACCTATCCTCTTTTCTGAATTGAGTCACCACTTCCACTTGT
>MFNH01000040.1:166803-187065 GCA_001781995.1 Candidatus Levybacteria bacterium RBG_16_35_11
GTCAGTCAAATCCGCTATCTTTTGTCTAGAAGGAGCAAAAGGCCCAATTGCTAAAGCAATCTGGCAAGCCCTTGAGCCAGAGATAGACCATTTAAAAGTTTCTATACCCATTGGTCTTTTTCTTAAATAACCACCAAATTCTTCATATAATTTCTCAGGAACTGTTGGATCATTATCTGATAATTCAAGCTGAATTGAAATCCGATTACGATCGTTCCTCACAGAAAAATATATCCCCCCTCCTACTTCAAAAGCTCCACCTAGCCAAACACGCCTTGGTGTCGGAATTTCTTTTAATTCAGTCAGGTAATCAGGTCTAAATTTTGAGATTTGTTCTGGCATATGGATTGGAATTATATCAGGGACCGCAAGCTATATCAAAAATATAAGCTCTATGAAAATGGGTGGTGCTTAAATCTATTTTCGTCTTACTTGATAAGTATAGGGAAGATAGAGAAAGGATGCGGGGGAGTCATCCAGAAGATATTTTTGAAAATCGTAATAAATTTTTTGTCTTTCGTTAAAATCTGCCGTTTTTCTCCCATCTTCTAAAAGCTTATCTATTCTTAAATTTTTATATCTTGTAATATTATTTTCCTGAGCGGAATGCCAAAGTGTATATTGATCAGGATCTTTTGAAACCCTAAAATCACCAAGAAAGATCTGGAATTTATCAGGCAATGATTCCGTTGTTTTTATACTTGCATCTATTCCAATTTTTTGCCATGATTTTTTGACTTCATTTGCGACATTTTCATATTTGGCAAGTGTTGTAATTGTTAGTTTTGTTGTTGCGCTTTTCGTTGCTGATTCTGATTCCGAAAGAAGCAATTTTGAATGTTCGAGATCTTGAAGATAAGTTGATGCCGCTTCTTGATTTATCCATGTTGAATCAGAATAAGGAGCTCTATTAGTTTCTCCACCTACAAATTTATTTGGAATTGCATAAGTTAATGCCTGCCTTAATCTTTTTTCCGACAAAACCGGATCTTGGTTGTTGTAAAAAATCGCTACCAAGAGGTATTTATTTAAAACTTTATCAACTTTAGTATTTTTAAACTTATCTAGCGTTGTCTCTTTGTAATCCAAACTTGTAAGTCCAAAAGCTTCCTTTACCTCTCCTAGGACATATGCATTTTTCAATGCCTGTTCACTTGGATAAATTTGATAGGAAATAATATCGTATGAATTTTTTGCAGATACCAAATCAACAGATTGGATAAAATCACCGTTTAGTTTTATGTCTCGGATTTCATATTCCCCCGATCCGATTGAATTATTTTTGAAAACCGGCTTTGAAACTGTTACAAGGAAAGGAGCGTAATTGTCTTTTAATTTAAATACGATTGTGTATTTATCCGGCCTCTCTTCTTTTACGTTCAAAAAGTTATAGTGAATGGAATTTGAGTTTAACTCACTGCCATCACTAAAAGTTAATCCCTTCTTAATTCTGAATATATATGTTTTACCGTTATCTTTTATTTCCCAACCTCCGCTAAGATCGGGTTTTGGTAAACCATCTTCTCCTATTTTTGTTAAACCTCGACCAACCTTAGAGCCGATTTGTTCAGGAAGATTGTCCGAGGTATAAACTCCTACGATGCCAATTGTTTCCTTTTGAACAAAGGGGAGTTTAGTTGAAATATAAGACAAAAACACTCTAAGTAAAAAGAAAGCAATTAAACCTAAGAAGAAAAAAAGCAAAATTGTTTTTCCCCATTTTTTTAAGTAGGCCCTAACCAACCAGATTACAAGCCTTCGTCTTTTTAACAAAATCATAAGCTAGCGGGTAACTAGAAGCAAGATAGAGAAAATGGCAAAAACAGAAGCAAGAAAAATAGTCGCATATACAAGTAATTTTTCAACACTTCGTTTACTTCTGTAAAATTCTCCTCCGCCTCCAAAACTACTGCCCAGTCCTGCACCCTGGGACTGTATTAATATCGCCCCTATTAAAAGCGCGGCGATTATAACTTCAATAATGTTTAGAATCATTTATGCATTATATCTTCTCGCAGGCTTTGATTGCAAGTTTCCACTTTTGCAGTAAATTTATTTTTTAAAAACCCATTTAAAAAAAGTAAACAGTAGCGACTGTAAACAGGCTATAACTATAAAGGCAAAGAAAGTATTGATAAATATTTTAGGGACAATAAAACCGGCAAAGCTGAATCCTGGAAAAGTGAAAGCAAAGATGCTTACATTTGGAATAAAAACTGTTAACAAATAAAAAAGTATTGCATTTGTAACCACAGAGAAAAAACCAAGAGTGAGTGCGTTAAGTGGCAGTGAAATTAAATTTAAAACCGGCTTTAGAATCCAAAATAAAATAGTAAGGCAAAATCCGGCAAGAACAAAAGCAATAAATCCGCCGGAAATATTAATTCCTGAAATTAGCTGGGTTAGTAGAAATAATGAAAGTGCATTTAAAAAAGTATTTCTAAGAAGGGACTTCATATTTTTATCCTACCAATCGGTATATATGATGTCAATTTTTATAAACTTGCAATAGCTAAAAAACGAGCGTATTATTGATTCCATGAACAAAATCAAGTGCCCCCATTGCGGAAAACAAGTTGAGATATCGGAGGCAATAAAACACCAAGTTGAAGAAGCAGTCCGGATTGAAGAGAAGGAGAAAAGCAAACTAGAGGTTGAGAAACTAAAAAAAGAAATTGAGAAAAGACTTAAAGAAGACTTGGAATTTAAAATGAAAGACTCCAAGAACGAGCTTGAGGAAGCAAAAAGACGAAACAAGGAGCTTCAAGAGAATCTGCTTGAAATGAATAAGAATTTTAGGGAAATTAAGGAATCCTCCGAAAAAAAAGAACTTGAAAACCAAAAAAAGATGAATGAAGAGCTGGAAAAAATGAGGGAGGAGGTTGGCAAAACCGCCTCAGAAAAGGCAAAATTAAGAGAGCTTGAGCTTGAGAAAAAACTTGCTGATACCCAAAAGGCTTTGGAGGATGCCCAGAGGAAAACAAGGCAAGGATCCCAACAGCTTCAAGGCGAGGTAATGGAACTAAACCTTGAGGATCAGTTAAAAGAAACTTTTCCATATGATGAGTTCTTACCGATTCCAAAAGGAATAGAGGGCGCAGATATTTGGCAAAAAGTTAAAAATAAGCATGGGCAAGAGGCAGGATTATTTGTTTGGGAAATAAAAAGAACCAAGGCATTCAGCAAGGGATGGCTACCAAAATTGAGAGAGGATTGCCGAAAAGTAAATGGAAGCGTTTCTATTCTAATTACCGACACATTACCTGATACGATAAGCTATTTCGGACGTGAGGCAGGAGTTTGGATTTGTTCATTTGAATATGCGCTTGTTTTGGCAAACGTTTTAAGAGATAGTCTTTTACAACTTGCAATTGCCAAATCATCTGCATCTCATAAGGACGAACATTTACAGGAAATCTACGACTATATTACAAGTGAGGCCTTCAGACATAAAATTGAAGCTCATTTTGAATCGGTTAAGACACTAAAAATTGATTTGGATTCTGAAAAAAGGGCAATGGAAAGGATTTGGAAAAAAAGAGAGGTTGAAATCCAAAGACTAGATAAGAGCATGTCGCAGATGTTTGGGGAAATTCAAGGAGTTGTCGGTCCCCAACTTGAAGCTCCTAGAAACTTAGAGATAGAGGCAGGCGAGGAAATTGAAGAATAAACCACAAAAACCAACTTTTAGGGAAGAAGAAATTCTCTGGAAAAAAGGTTTTAACTACATTATCGGCATTGATGAAGTTGGAAGAGGAGCCTTTGCCGGACCAGTAGTTACCGCAGCGGTTATTTTTGACCCGAAAAAATGCTCTCAGGATTTGTTTTTGGAAATTGACGACTCAAAACGGTTGAGGTCGCTAAAAAGGAAAACCCTAGCAAAGCAGATTAAAGACCAGGCAATATTTTGGGAAATTTCTACAAAATCAGTTGCAGTGATAAATAAATATGGTATTGGGAAGGCAACAAATATGGCCTTTCGAAAATCTTTAAGCTCGATAGTTAAATTATTGGACAGGGAAAAACCTTATGTTTTAGTCGATGGATTCCATGTAAGATACATAAGGGGTGTTGGTTTGAAGCATGAAAAAGCAATTGTAAAAGGGGACCAAAAAAGTATGTCAATTGCCGCAGCATCAATAATCGCCAAAGATCACCGGGATAGGCTTATGAAAGCCTTATCAAAGAGATATCCACGCTATGGATTAGGTAGAAATAAAGGCTACGGAACAAAAGAGCATCAAATGGCTATAAAGAAATTCGGACTAACACGAATTCACAGAAGGTCTTTTAAACTTCAGAGGTTTCTTGCGCCCTAGGCAACGCTTCAATGTGCCCACTGGGTGTTATTGTAACACGTTCTCCTTGCTCCAAATTACCAAGCAAGAAATGCGTCAAAGGTCGATAATAATTGAAGGGGAAAACTCTTTCGCCTCTTTTATTAATCAATCCCTCATTTCTTCTAGTTAATACTTGTTCGGTTTCACTAGCTGTTTGCCCCATTAGCCGGATTTTATAAAGAATTGAGCTTAAAGTCAACAATCAGTGATCCTGCGAGCCGCCGGGGAGTCGAACCCCGAACCTATTCCTTAAGAGGGAATTGCTCTGCCGGTTGAGCTAGCGGCCCACTCTTTAATGCGCCCCCGAGAGGAATCGAACCTCCACTGCTGGTTCCGAAGACCAGTACTCTATCCGTTGAGCTACGGGGGCACAAGTTCATTTTAGCAAACACGCTGATCTTATTCAACCTGTCCTAGCCTTGTGAAAAATTGAATTCTGGGATATAATAGGAAATAGGGATTTATCCTTTTTTTTATGCGTATTTTTAAAAACTCTGCCAGAAAAATTTTATCGTTTGTAAGAAAACATAAAATTATTTCGATTATTGCGATTGTAATTATTATTGCTCTCTTTTTTTTCTTAAGACCAAAGTCTGGTCCAAAGATAGAAACTTACACGGTAAAGTCTGAACATTTTGTTAAATCGATTTCTGTTGATGGGACTGTAAATGCTGAAAGTTCCGTTAATTTAACTTTTCTTGCCGGAGGAAAGTTGGTCTACCTTGGAGCAAAAAAAGGAGACAATGTTTTCGCAGGACAAACTATTGGGGTCTTAGACCAACAAACTGCTCTAAAAAACCTTCAAGCCGAATTAATTGACTACTCCAAGCAAAGAAATGAATTTGAGCAAACACAAGAAGATAATCAAAACCGAACGCCTACTCAAGCACTAAATGACGAAATGAAAAGAATTCTTCAAAATAACCAATACGATCTTGATAAAGCTATAAACTCGGTTGAGTTATTTGATCTTGCAAAACAAAATTTAGTAGTAACAACCCCTATTTCAGGAATTGTTACAAGAGCAGACGTTAAATCGGCTGGGGTAAATGTTTCGGCAACAACCACTTTTACAATAGTTGATCCACAAACTTTAGTTTTTGAGATGGACGTTGATGAAGCAGAGATTGCGGATGTCAAAGAGGGACAAAAAGCCAGTATTACTTTAAATGCATTTTCAGAAGATTCTTTTAAAGAGAAGATTTCCTCGATTGACTTTGCAACCCATACAACCGCAACCGGTGGAAATGCCTATACAGTAACTTGTAGTCTTTCAAATATCGACAAACCGTTTAGGATTGGAATGGAGGGAAATGCCGAAATTATAACGGATGAAAAATTTGATGTAATTAGTATTCCTATCTCAAGTATTGTTGACAACAATTACGTTTACCTTAAAAAGGAAGGTAACTACAAAAAGGTTAAGGTAAAAATCGAGGAAGAAAACGATCTAAATGCGGTAATATCAAAAGGTTTAAATATTAATGATCAGGTTGTAATTGATCCAACCCTACTGCCGAAAAACGGAAATAAAAAAGCCTTCGGTATATTTTAAAAAAAATGGCGGCAGATTTAATAATTAAGCTTGAAAACATCAAAAAGGACTACGTTTCTGAAGACGTAAAAACCTGTGTTTTAAAAGGAATCAACCTTGAGATAAAAAGAGGAGATTTTATTGCAATTAGGGGAAGATCCGGGTCTGGAAAATCAACACTGATGAACTTAATCGGTCTTTTGGACGTTCCAACGTATGGTAAGTATTATCTTAATGGAAAAGACGTTTCCAAAAAAAGCGAGAACGAAAAAGCCTTTATTAGAAACAAAGAGATAGGTTTTGTTTTTCAACAATTTAATCTCTTAAACAGAGCTTCTGCTTTGGACAATGTTATTCTCCCGGCGCTTTATGCCGCAGTTTCACCGCACGATAGAAGGAAAAAAGCGCTTGATATGTTAAAAAAACTTGGCCTTGAAGATGATATTAAGAAAAGACCAAGCCAACTTTCAGGAGGACAACAGCAAAGAGTGGCAATTGCCCGTGCCTTAATGAACGATCCTTCAATTATTCTAGCAGATGAGCCAACCGGGAATTTAGACACAAAATCCGGTGAAGATGTCATGGCAATTTTGAAAAAACTAAACAGTGAAGGTAAAACAATTATTCTAATAACCCACGAAAAAGACATAGCAGCTTTCGCAAAAAAAACAATGTTACTTGCTGAAGGGTTAATTGAAACAAACCATGAGAAATGACGATTTAGTAAAACTATCTTTTAGGTCTCTTTTTGCCAACAAGTTAAGGAGCTTTCTAACTACTCTTGGTATTGTTATAGGAGTATTTGCAATAATTATGCTTGTCTCAATTGGAACAGGACTTCAGTCGTATATAACCAAACAAGTTTCAAGCTTGGGTTCAAACCTGATATTTGTAATTCCAGGAACAAATGAAGGGCGCGGACCCGGAGGAATTGTAGTAAATAAGTTAGTAGAAAATGATGCTAAAAATCTTCAATTAAGACTAAGAAACCTTGCGGAAGTCGCACCGCTTGTTTTGCAATCATCAACTATAAAATATAAGAGCAAAACAGATAAACAAGCACAAGTCGCAGGAACAACCGCAAATTACCCAAAAGTAATAAAAGAAATTAAACTTGACAGAGGCAGATTTTTTACAGAAGGGCAGGAAAAAGCAGGAGCAAAACTTGCCGTAATTGGCTCAACTGTCGTTGAAAGGCTTTTTCCAAACGAGGACCCCATTGGAAAAGTTATTTCAATCGGAAGCAATCGCTATACAGTAATTGCCACTGCTCAAGAAAGAGGAGCTATATTTGGAATCGACCAGGATAATTTCGTTGGAATCCCGATTGGAGCTGCAAAAAAACAGTTTGGTGTTTCTAATGTTACCGGAATTTACATGTCTGCCAACTCTCCTGAACTTGTTCCTATTGTCAAAAAACAGACAGAGGAAGTTCTTCTTAAGAGGTTAACCGAGGATGAATTCACTGTTCAAACAGCTGAGTCAAGTCTTGCAACAGTCTCAAGTATTACAAATATTCTTACCATCGCCTTAGGCGGAATTGCTGCAATATCTCTTCTGGTTGGCGGAATCGGCGTTGCAAACATCATGCTTGTCTCTGTTACTGAAAGAACCAGGGAAATAGGACTAAGAAAAGCCTTGGGAGCAAAAAGGAAAGACATCTTAAAACAATTTCTTTTGGAAGCGGTAATTCTTTCAGTGACCGGAGGTATAATTGGAATAATCTTTGGTATGGGAGCCTCATTTATAGTTGCAATTTTTCTATTTTCCACCGTCACATATTGGTCTGTTTTTCTGGCTTTTGGGTTTTCGGTTATGATCGGGATAATTTTTGGAATGGCGCCTGCAATTAGAGCATCAAAACTGTCACCGATTGAGGCTTTAAGGTATGAATAATAGGTTGGTAAGGTCCTTAAAATACTTTTTAGGCTGGCCGATTTCATTAATCGCTCTTTTTTTCATTTTTAAAATAATAGGAGAAAAATCAATTGCCGTTTTACCACAAATAACTAGCCTAAACTATATTTCACTGTCTTATGGCATTTTTTTTCTTATCATGTTTTTTTTCATTCGCTCAATTGTTTGGAACAAACTATTAGAAAGCCAGGGAATTAAGCTGTCTTTGAAAGAATCTTCATATATGTGGGGAATGTCCGAACTCAAGCGTTATACGCCAGGCAATATTTGGTCATTTATCGCAAGAACTTTATCATTTAGCGAGAAGGGCATTGATAAAAAAATCATAGGAAAATCGATACTTATAGAAATTGAATTATTTGTTATTTCATCACTAATTGTTTCACTTTTATCTCTCTCTTTTATTTTTAATTCATTTTTATCTTTAAATAATGACCTCTATATTTTCCTTCCTTATCTAATTACGGCAATATTATCATT
Organism: Candidatus Levybacteria bacterium RBG_16_35_11; assembly: GCA_001781995.1. GTDB lineage: Bacteria > Patescibacteriota > Microgenomatia > Levybacterales > UBA12049 > MFNH01. The sequence continues at coordinate 175,075 of MFNH01000040.1, forward strand.
GTTTTTTATTTTTAAACAAAAATTTTCATATTATAAGAATGCGTTGTTTTTATCTTTATATGTACTCTCTTTTGTCTCTTTTGGTTTGGGAACATATTTTACCGCAGATTCTATTTTTACGTTAGATCCAAGGCAAATTGTCGTTCTTTCGTCCTTTTTTGTTTTTTCATGGCTTATCGGATATCTTTCGTTTATAACCCCTATGGGGCTTGGGGTAAGGGAAGGGGTAATGACGCTTGGCCTATCTAAAATCCTAAGCTTAAGTGTCTCTGGGATAATTTCAATTTTTAGTAGACTAATTTTAATTATATCTGAGCTCTTGTTTATTTTGTTCATTACTATCTGGAACAGGAAAAAATCTAAGGTTATTGACCACATCGAATCCATTGTTAAGAAATACAAACATGAACTTTTATTGTCACTATTTGTTCTCTTTTACTTTCACTATTTTACCCTTGCATCTTTTTTGCGACATCAGAAATTCTTTACTGGTAGGTTTGATTTGGGTAATATGGATCAGGTTGTCTTTAACACAATAAACGGTAGGTTTTTTTTGTTTACCGATCCAAATTCAACTAACTTAGTGTCGCGACTTTCTTATCATGCAGATTTCATATTGGCAATAATTTCCCCTTTATATTTAATCTGGTCTGATCCAAGAACCCTTCTTATCCTTCAAACAATTATATTATCTCTTGGCTCAGCATTTGTTTTTTTAATTGCCAGAAAAATTCTTAACAATAAAGTCCTTGCCCTGCTTCTTTCATTTTCCTATCTAATTAATCCAGCAGTTGCTTATACAAACCTTTATGATTTCCATCCGGTTACACTAGCAACTACATTTCTTCTTGCCTCCTTTTATTTTGTGCTTAAAAGAAAATATTTGCTATTTACGATTTTTGCTATCTTAGCAGCTTTTTGTAAAGAACAGGTTTGGTTAATCACTGGCCTATTTGGACTTTTAATCTTTCTTAGAGAGAGTAGGGGTAAAAAACGGCTTTTTGCAAAAATATTTGGCCTTCTATTTTTTGTCGTTTCTGTCGGAGTCTTTTATTATCTTGTTTGGTATGCAATTCCGTCTTTAAGGGGAGGGGATCATTTTGCTCTTTCTTACTATTCGGACTTTGGCGATTCACCCTCTGAAATAATAAGAAATATAATATTTTCTCCGTCTCAAGCCTTATCTTTGATTTTTGAAAAAAGTAGACTTATGTATTTAAATATCCTCTTTTTTCCACTTGGGTTCCTATCTTTTGCATCGCCTCTTTTTTTAATTCTTGCTCTCCCTGATTTTACAATTAGTCTTTTAAGCAATAATCCTCAGCTTCGTCAAATTTATTATCAATACTCAGCAACAATAACGCCTTTTATCTTTATCTCAGCAATCTACGGCATAGCATTTCTAAGAAGGAAGATAAAAAAAATTACTTTTTTTATCGCTTTTTATTTAGGAATTATGAGTATCTTATCTTTCTATCTATACAGCCCATTTCCAGGAGCAAGGCATGCAAATATTGATATGTTCACGCAATCCGTTCCTAATGAAAAAATTATTAATGACTCCTTGCGAAAAATTCCACAAAGTGCAAGTGTAGCTGCCAGCAATAATTTAGGATCTCATCTTTCGCAGCGGGAAAATATCTACACCATTCCTGTTGGAACACAAAGTGCTGATTTTGTCGTTTTTTTGTTAAATGATTGGTATGCCCAGCCATCCTTACCTGCGCAAAAGGAAATGGCACAACAGTTTGAAAGAGATCCAAAATATAAGACCATTATTAAGGATGGTCTTTTTGTGTTATTTGAGAAAACTTCTTTGAAATGATACTTTAAAAGTATGGAGATAAATGTTGTTAAAGCAAACGGGAAAACAGAGCCGTTTTCGGAAGAAAAATTAAGAGCATCTATAAGAAGAGCAGGTATAGATACCCAAATAGAGAACGACGTTGTTGAGCAAATTAAAGCAGGGCTATATGAAAATATCAAAACTTCGGAAATCTACGGCCAAATAAGACAATTTTTGGGAAGGTCACCACAACCAATGGGTGGATCTAAATACAGTTTAAAACAGGCGATTATGCAGCTTGGACCAACCGGTTATCCTTTTGAAGATTTTATTGCAGAAGTACTTGAGGCGGAAGGTTTTAAAACAAAGGTAAGAGTTGTTTTACAGGGCAAATGCATAACTCATGAGATTGATGTTGTCGCAGAAAAAGAAGGTAAAAAAATTATGGTTGAGGCAAAATTCCACAATCTTCCGGGAACAAGAACAGACGTTCATGTTCCACTTTATACAAAAGCAAGATTTGATGATTTAAGAGAAGGGAATGAATTAACCGATGCCCTTCTTGTAACAAATACTAAAATGACTGAGGATGCAATAGCTTTTGCAAATTGCGTAGGTATTAAGCTTCTTTCTTGGAGTTATCCGGAAGGGGAGAGTTTAAGAGAGTTAATTGAAAAATGGAATATTCACCCTATCACCCAACTAGATTCACTCTCCGTATCTCAAAAACAGCAACTTTTACAAAACCACTGCGTCCTTTGTAAGGATATAAAACCTGACGCTCTGCGAATACTAGCTCTTCCTGAAAATAAAACGAAAGAGATACTTGAAGAAGCAGAATATATCTCAAACAAAAAATCCTAGACACTTTTCTTGATAAAGTTTATCAAATATTGTAAAATCCCCAGTCATGAATAGTAACGAAAGGGAAAATCAGGGATTTGAAAATCCAGTTACCCTTTTTCCGGTATCCGAGGAAACAGCAAAACAGATTTACCTTGAAAATAGGATTGGTGGAATCGATTACAGAAAAAAGTTAGTAGAACAACTGATGACCCAATCTCCTGCTCTTTTTGAATTAGTTACCTCAATACACATTAAATCTCAGGGACTTCCATTACTTCCTGATTCCAGCATAGAATCAAAGTTAAATGGAGCAGCTTTTTGTTTTGAAATCATGAGAAAAGAGGCAGAGAGAAAAAAATTACAACCTCCAACAGTAACTGATGTAACTGTTAAGATGCGGCCAAGGAATATGGTGGATAAAATCGGAACAACGCTAGAAAATCTTGATGCAGCAATAAAAGGACCTCTTGACGATTTCATTGAGATTTGCGGTGAGCTGGGTGACGTTCAAGAGCAAGATTTTTCGGACTTTTACGATTCTGAGCCCTACTTAAAAGAGTTACTTGACAAGTTGTTTGGACCAGATAAGAGAACTGACCCTAGATTCTTTTTCGTTACAACATACGAGCTTCTTAAAGAATCTGTTCGGTCTGATTCCTTTAAAAAACAATTTTCCTCAAATTAGAAAACTAGAAACCTTAGAAAGAAATTTCAAGTTCTTTTAATTTTTCTTCCAAATCTTTCTGACCTCTAAAAAGAATCGTTTTTATTCCTAAATCTTTTGCGGGAAGCAGTAGATCTTCTCTATCGTCAATAAATAGAATGTGATTTGCTGGAATTTTCAATTTGTCTAAAATCATTTTGTAGACAAGTGGATCTGGTTTTCTTAATCCAACCTCCCCTGATGCAACGATAGTTTTGAAATATTTATCAAGATTGAATTTCTCCTTTTTAAATTTTAGCCATTCTTTGGGAATCGTGGTTAGCGCAGCAAGTATGTAATTCTTAGCAAGCTTCCTTAAAAGAGAGAGCATGTTTTCATTTTCTTTTTGATTTCTTCGATAAAAATTTTTAGCATAGTCAATGTCTATGCTATTCGCCCGAGCTGTAAACAGATACCTTTTCCAAAATTCTTCTTCACTGATTTTTCCGGTTGAATAATCTTTCCATGGAAAATTAAAAGCAGTTTCCATGTTGTCCAAAGTAATATTAAGGTGATCGGAGAACTCTTTTAATTCCTCCAAAGTATGGTAGCAGTGATCGTTTGTTAAAACAACATTCCCCAAATCAAAAACAATCGCCTTTATTTCCATAAATGAATTATAACAAAACTAATAATCTACCTTGCTTAATTTCATTCTCTCAAATTTATCCGCCATATATCCATTTGGAACCGTTGTTAATTTATCTGAATAAAGTAAAAATCCGTTTCTAATTGTGTGGTCGCCGAATTTGTCATTTATTTTATCAATTACTTTTGTAACTTTTTCCTGTTTGTTTGAATAGTCAAGCAATGAAAGGGGAATATTTGAGCAATCTTCTAAATTAGAAACCCAGATATGAATTTGCCTAACATATTTTTGAGTTGCAAAATCATCTTTAAACAATGGAAGCGCCAGATTATAGATATCTGAACCTGTGTCAACATATTCTTTGAAAGTTTTTCTAAAATGGATATGTTTATCTCCGTTTAGTCCTAGGCCAATTGTTCGTCCCTTTTTATTAAGGCGACGCAGTTTAATTCCTATTTCTTCGCAAAGTTCATAAATGTTTTGTAAAACAACTCTTTTGTCATATTCGTTCTTGGGTAAACAATAACTTCTTCCGACTGATTTTACTTCATTTGGTTCTGTGTAGGGAATTACCTCACTATTGTCTATTGCCAATCCTACACTTTTTAGAAACTGTCCTTCAACATTTCCAAATTCTTCAACTAGCATTTGAGCCGAGCAATTCCTCAGTTGGATTAAGTTAAAAATTCCTATTTCATTTAATCTTTTCTTAATTCGTTCACCAATTCCGCAGATATCTGTAAGCTTTACTTTTTCATAGACACTTAGAACATCTTCTGGTTTTATTTCAAATATTCCGTTTGGCTTATCCATCCCCGACGCAAGCTTTGCTAAAAGTTTATTATGTGAAATACCAAATGAAGCGGTAATGTATTCTCCTATTTCTTCCTTAATTCTTTTTTTTATAACTTCGACTGTCTTGTATGGACCGCCAAATAAAACTGCAGTTCTGGTTACATCCATAAAAACTTCGTCAATAGAAAAAAGCTCGGTATATGGAGAATAATCTTTACAGATATTTAAGAATTTCTTGGATACTTCAAAATATTTATTAAAATCTGCCGGAACCAAGACTAAATTTGGGCAAAGTTTAATTGCTTCAAACGACCTTGAGCCAGTTTTTATTCCCAAACGCTTTGCCTCCCTGCTTGAGGCAATAATGCAAGTGCGGCTGTTTGCTGCAGTTACTCCGATTGGCTTTTTTCGAAGATCTTTCCTATATTGCTGTTCGCAGCTTGCAAAGAAAGAATCAAAATCAATGTGGAATATGATTCGGGCAGTCATAATATTAGGATAATGGAAAATAATACGAAAGTAAATAGAACAAAATGCGACATTTATGGTCAACTTGTTGCCCGACAGTGATACAATAGAAACATGAATTTGGCTGCAAGGCTTCGGCCCAGAGATATTAATGAGTTTGTCGGCCAGGATCACTTAGTTGGAAAAAGCGGAATTATAAGGCGAATGATTGTCGCAAAAAATCCCTTTTCCATAATTTTCTGGGGACCTCCGGGATCGGGAAAAACTACTCTTGCTCAAATAATCGCAACAGAATTAAAAGCTGATTTTTATTCCATGTCTGCCGTATCCGCAGGAAAAGAAGATTTCAAAAAAGTTGTTGAAAAGGCAAAGATAAATCAGAAAGAGGGAAAACAGACAATTCTATTTATTGATGAGATTCACAGATGGAATAAGGCCCAGCAAGATGCACTGCTTCCAAATGTTGAACAAGGATTAATTATTTTAATTGGCGCCACAACCGAAAATCCCTCTTTTGAAGTAATAAGCGCTCTTTTATCTCGCTCAAAAGTTCTAGTTTTAAAAAGCTTAACAATTAAAGAACTTGAGCAGATTTTAAAGATAGCCCTAAAAGATAAGGCAAGAGGACTTGGAAAACATAAAAAGCAATTAAAAGACGACGCAAAAGAACTTTTATTAAGATTATCGGGCGGGGATGCGCGCATAATGTTAAACGCCTTGGAAATTGCGGTTGAAGATTACAAAGCAAAAGTAATAACAGATGAAATTATAAAAGAAGTTTTTCAGACAAGATCCGCAGGAATTTACGATAAAAAGGCCGAAGAGCATTACAATATAATCTCTGCTTTTATTAAATCTATGCGGGGATCGGATACCGATGCCGCATTATATTACTTAATGCGGATGTTGGAAAACGGCGAAGATCCGAAATTTATTGCAAGACGAATGATTATTTTTGCGGCAGAGGATATTGGAATGGCTGACAGGGGAGCACTAATTCAGGCTAATGAGGCATTTGACGCAGTTCATAAAATAGGAATGCCGGAGGCTCAGCTTATTCTTTCCTACGTTGTCATTTATCTTAGTCAAGCGCCAAAGTCACGGGCAGTCCCAAATGCAATGGGAAAAGCAAAAAATGCGGTTTATGAGCTTCCTAACGAAGCAGTTCCGCTTCATCTTCGAAACGCTCCGACAAGACTAATGAAAAACCTAGGCTACGGAAAAGACTATAAATGGTCGGAAAAATATGTCGGTCCAATAAAAAGTTTATCGTTTCTTCCAGAGAAGTTAAAAGGCCGAAAATTCTACAACCCCGCAGAAGCTAAAAAATAACTGGGTGGAAGACGGGTGCTGCCCCCGCGACCTCTAGGTCCACAACCTAGTGCTCTACTGTTGAGCTACATCCACCATAATCAATAATTAATTTTGCACGGGTGAAAGGAGTCGAACCTTCAACCTATTCCTTAGAAGGGAATTGCTCTGTCCGTTGAGCTACACCCGCTCAGCCTTATTTTAGCAAAAAACAAAGGTATTTTACAATCATTGTGCTAAAATTAAGAAGTCTTTATATGAAAAAGAAAACTATTATTATTATATTCTTTATTTTTCTTTTTCTAACCTTTAGCCCAAAAGCTTTCGCAGAATCCATTTCCTCATTTAATAGTAAAATCAGATTGGAAAAAAGCGGCTTATTTACGGTAACTGAAGTTATTGACTATGACTTTGGAGCCAATGATAGGCACGGAATTTTCAGAGACATAGATTTAAACAGACAAATAGGAGATTATACTCAGACAATTACGGTAAATTTTTTAGATATAAAAAGAGATTTAAAAAAAGAACCGTATACAACCTCATTCACTCAAGATCAGGCAACGGTAAAAATTGGAAATCCAAATGCAACAATTACTGGGCTTCATAAATACGAAATAACTTATCAAGTTCAAAACGGGATCGGAAATTATAAAGATCATGATGAACTTTACTGGAATGTAACGGGAGATAAGTGGCAAATTCCCATAAACAGAGCAACTGCCCAAGTTTCTTCAAGTTTTCCCTTAACTTTTACAAATGGTGCTTGTTTTACAGGAGAGAAGGGAAGTAAAGAATCAAGCTGCAGCGTTTCAACTGGCTTTTCCGAATTTTCTACAATATCGTCTTTGCTTTCGAATGAAGGATTAACTATTGTTATTGGTTTTCCACAAGGAACTTTTCCTGAAAGTAAATTATATAAAACACCAACTCAAACAAAATTTGATACAAGAATACTTACTTTTCTTTTACCGATATTTGCAATCGTTGCATTTGCTTATTACTTATTCCTACCGATTTTTATTATAGTTTGGTATTTTAAGCATAAAAGAAAATCAAGATTTGGAGAGGTTACAGTTAATTTTGATATTCCCAAAGATGAAAATAAACAAAGAATATTGCCGGCAGAAGCAGGAACAATTGATACGGCAAGACTTGATAAGGACGACGTTGTAGCTACGATCTTTGATTTGGCAATAAGAAAATATCTTAAAATTATTGAGCTAACTGAAAAGAAAGGAATTCTAAAGCTTAAGAAAAGCGAATATGTTCTATCTAAATTAAAAGACCATAACGACGGTAAGGTTTCTAATTTTGAGAAAATACTTCTTGATAGACTTTTTGAAGATGGAGACGAAATCAAGTTAAGTTCTTTAAATAATGATTTTTATATAACTTTCGGAAATATTCAAAAAGAGGTTTTTAATTCATTAGTAAAAAAGGGTTTTTATAGTAAGAACCCATCAAATATGAAAGCGCTTCTTGCGGTGTTAGGCGGTTTGTCAATCTTTTTTGGTTTTAATCTTTTCCTTGGTATTGTTCTTATTACCATTTCCCAAAAAGTTATGGGAAGAACCCAGAAAGGGGATGATTTAGACTTTAGAATAGATGGTCTTAAGCTTTTCTTAAAAAGTATGGACAGAAATTACAAATGGCAGGCAAAACAGCTAGCAATTGTTGAAGACATGATTCCATATGCGATTGCCCTTGGATACATCAGTCAATTTATGGAGCAACTTAAAATAATTATGCCAAATTATAAACCAACTTGGTATGCAGGCAATTTAGCTTTTTATTCTGTTTCAAACAGCATGTTCTCCTCTATGTACTCAAATTTCTCAACGGTTGCGCCTTCTTCCTCAAGTGGTTTTTCCGGTGGCGGCTCTTCCGGTGGCGGGGGAGGCGGCGGAGGAGGAGGAAGTTGGTAATTGGAGCGGGATACGGGAGTCGAACCCGTCTTTTTTGCTTGGAAAGCAAATGTTGAACCGCTCAACTAATCCCGCGCATTTGAAATGTCGGGGCGAGAGGAATTGAACCTCCTACTTCTCGGTCCCAAACCGAGCGTTCTTCCGATGAACTACACCCCGTGTTCTCTTATATTTTATCAAAACCAAGCCTTAAGTGGTAGTTATCGAAAAGTTGCGGAGGAAGTTGCGTTTGACGTTCCTTCGTATTCAAAATTTCTGGTAAGCGTAGTTTGATCCTGGGATGCGGTGCTTTGAACTCTGAGATCAAACTTAACGTTTCCTTTAGGCATGTCATAAAGACAAACTGAATTGCTGTTGTATTCAGACCAGCTTCCATTGTTTATTCTGTATGACCAGACAACTGAACAGAACTTAGGGTCATCATATTTTATAATTATACAAACTGGATTATCTTTAACTACCTCTCCCTCAGATGGAAAACTTATACTTACTGGTCCAATCTGTTTTTGGCAATTAGGAGACGATGTAGGAATTACCTCTGGATTTTTTCCTGAATCAATCATTTTTTCTATAATTATCGGTTTTTCAACCGTCTGAACAGGTGTTGGAGTAGGGGACTCTTTGTTTTTCTGAATGTTGGTAACGTTAGTATAAATTACCAGTGTCAAAACAGGCACCGACAGGATTGCAATTAAAAAATCCAGGTGATGTTTTTTGTTTGGGAGTTTTTTTAAAAACCGTTTTATTCGCCGGGGTACATTAATTATCCAATCCACCTATAGATTATAGCAAAAGCTCAAAATATGGTCAACCTCTTTTGATATAATTTTAGCATGACATTATTATCTGCTTTCTTAGTTATAATCGGTCTTTCTCTTTTTGAAATTGTTTCAAGTGTAGATAACGCAATTATAAATGCCGAAGTTTTATCTACAATGGGACAAAGATTCCGAAGGTTTTTTCTTACCTGGGGAATTATTATTGCTGTTTTTGCTGTCCGCGGGCTTTTGCCTTTTATAATCGTTTACACAACTATTCCAAGCCTTGGTCCAATAGGGGCAATAACTTCAACTTTTAACAATGATCCTAAAATTGCTGCAACTATTAAGGAGGCGGCCGGACTTCCTCTTGCTTTAGGAGGAACTTTTTTAATCTTTCTTTTTTTCAATTGGCTTTTTTTAGAACCAAAAAGCTATGGCTTAAGAGGGGAGCGTTTTTTTCATGCTCAAGGCGGATGGTTTTATACTGTTGTTTCTATTATTTTGGCTTTTCTTGTTTACTACGCGTTTAATTACAGTCAGCCTGTTGCCCTTGGTTTTGTATTGGGATCTACAATTTTCTTTATTGTTCACGGATTCAGACAATATGCCGAAAAAATGGAAACCAGCTTAGCAACTTCTCATAAATCAGACTTAAGTAAATTCTTATATCTTGAAGTAATTGATGCAAGTTTTTCTATTGATGGTGTAATAGGCGCATTTGCATTTACCTTTTCTGTTCCTTTAATATTTTTTGGTAACAGTTTAGGTGCGATAGTTTTGCGGCAGATGACAATAAGCAATATCGAAAGAGTCAAAAAATATAAATATCTAAAAAACGGGGCAATGTATTCTATTCTTTTTTTAGGGTCGGTTATGGTTTTGGAAAGTTTAGGTTTTGAAATACCAAATGAAATAACCCCTATTCTAACCATTTTGATAATCGGTTACTTCTTTATGAAGTCAAAAAATGAACTAAGGAGGCAGACCCTGAGATTGCAATAGTATTAGCTTAACGAGCGCTTTGAAGTTTTTCCAATGCTTCCAAAACACCATCTGCTCCTGGATTTATGCCAATAGGTGAAATATATCCCCAGGCAATTTTTCCGTCTTTGTCTACTACGTATATTGCCCGCTCAGAAACCCCTTCTTTTTCGTTATATGAATTGTAAAGTCTTGAAACTTCTCCTTTAGGATTAAAATCCGAAAGAAGGGGAAAGTGTAAGTTCTCATCTTTTGCAAAGGCTAAATGAGTCCAAACATTGTCAACTGAAATTCCTAAAAACTGAGCATTATACTTTTTAAACTTGGGTAGCATTTTATTATAAAGCGTTATTTGACTCACACAGACAGGACTAAAATCCGCAGGATAAAAAGATATAACAACCGGCTTCCCCAAAAGATCAGATAAAGAAACCGTCTGATCTGGAGTAACCTTTAACCTAAAATTAGGAGCCTTTGTTCCCATCTTTAACGGAGTATTTTTACTTTTAGGTTGCTTCATTTATAATCACCCCCCCCCGATAGCTTTGCTATTATAGCATGTTCTAATTTCGAACTTTTCGGTGAGAGTATCCAGAAACGATATTTAAGAAAAAACTATCTCCTCTTAAGCTTGCGACATTAATTTGTCCCATTCCCTAAACCATTCTTCTCTTGTTTTTAGTTTTTCTTTGCTATAAACCACAATTTTTTGGCACTTGGGATTAATTCCGTCATATATTAGAAAACTTTCGGCTTTTACAATACCTTCCCCGTCTAAAATTTTTCCGCTTTCTGTTATGCCATACGCATCAAAACTTGTCATTTTTACTTTCATTCTGTCGTTCTTAAGAGGATTTAATTGTGCACAAAAATCATTATTCCCTTCTGCCGTTATAGTTACATCCATTCTTTTATCTACCTCTTTCGGACCATTTTCAAAAACATGAAAAGGAGACATAGAGGTATTATAAGGAAATATTTACTAAATTCAAGTAGAGACTGAGGCTAAGCCAAAGCTGAAGCAAAGCAAATGGAAAGTATTTCTTAATTCCTAACTATTTATAAATTGTTGATCTGTGTCCTATCGTAAGAATATCGATTGTTCTATCTTTTTTACTAACTTTATATATTATCCTATACACACTTACCCGAAAAGAAAATCTTCCAGTAAGTTCCCTCGTCAATGGCTTGCCTAAAAAAGGCTCTTCTTTTATTTCTGCTAATGCCGAAATGATTGCTTTTTGATGAGAGCGTGATATCTTTTTAATTTCGTTTTCGGCTCTTGAGGAAATTCGCAGTCTATACATGGAGATTTAGCTTTTTTTTGAGTTGTTCAAATGTTACAAATTTACCGTTTTTTATATCCTTTTCTCCTTCTTTTATTGCATGTAATAATCCTGGATCAGTCAAAATTTCATTCGTTTCTTTCCAAGATTGATATTCAGCAGCAGAAATAAGAACTGCGGCAGGTAAGCCATTTACAGTAATAATATATTCTTCTAGTTTTTTATTTGCATTTTCAACCAGAGTAGTTAAATCCTCCCTTGCTTTAGTAATAGGTAATGTGTGTGTCATAAATAAATATTACAGAATTATGTACAAATTGTCAATAGTTAAATGACTCTAGTTGATTTATAGTGAGGTAGCCGAACTACTATGTGGGAACTTTTTATGAATAAAGAGTTATTCAAAATAACCACTAACATCTACTAACTTAAGCGAACCACCAAAAGTAACAATAACCCCTTTTTTAGGAATAACATGTTCTACTAGCTCTTTCCCTTCCTCTTTCGTGGAAAGTGGCGTATGAATTTGTTTTTGCT